>CADASN010000003.1 GCA_902790635.1 uncultured Bacteroidia bacterium
CGCGCAGCATCTTTGCTTGGGCTCGCTGCATCGCCCGGCAGCTTCTTGCTTCCATTCTTTTTTACCTTTTTTTGGTAAACTTTTTTCAGGACGATACATGTCCGTGATAAACGAATTCGTTGATTATCAAAGACAAATGAAAACACGGGTACTTGTTTTGGGTACCCGTGTTTTTGCAATCGGTTGATAGTTAGTTATTTGATCTACTACGCCACTCCTTCCCCCTTAACTCTGTTGTGCGCCGTGGTAATCGAATTCGCTGATTATCACTAACAAATGAAAACACGGGTTGCTGAAAACTACACCCGTGTTTACAGTTTGTGTTGATAATGATTCATTTATGTTGGTACATTTTGCTGCGGCGGGCGCTGGGAAGGAGAGCGTGGGCCTGCGCACGTTAGCCTGTGCGGACGGGGGCCGTGCGTAGGGTGCGAGGGGACGACCGCCGCTATGAGTGGATAGCCGCGAAGGGATCGGGTGTGCCCGGGCGGACGTTTTTTCCGAACGGGCACAACCCGGTCCCTGCGGCGCATCAATGCGTAGTGTTCAAATAATTAGAAGATCAATAACTTACAAAAACAAGGGTACTGTTTTTGAGTGCCCGTGTTTTTGTTATCGATTGATAATCTATGATTTAATACACCACGTTTTTTCCCAACACAATAACCACAAATACGTGAACTTATGGTGCGGCGGTATTATTGGGCAATGAATTCGTAGACGATGTTGCCCTGCTGCTTGGGGGCGGCATCAACTTTGGCGGAGAATTTGGACAGGCGGGCGGCGCGGATGGCGAAGTTCCGCAGGCAGCCGTCCTTGGAGGAGACGGCGTCGTCTACCTTGGCGGCGATGACGGCGCCGGAGGGATTGACGGTGATTAGGACGGTGACCTGACCGCCGCCCAGGCAGCGGTAGGCCGGGATGGGGAGGTGGCTGGCCTTCCGCCCTTCGAGATAATAAGAAACGACCGAAGGGCCGGAATAGACCGGAGCATCCTCCTGCTTCTTTTCTTCTTTTTTCGGAGGCGCTACAGGGCCTGGATCGGCTACGTCGTCCTCCGGTACCTCGTAGCCCTTGGAGAGCTCCTCCTGGAGCCTTCTGGCGTCTTCGTAGAGCTTTTCAGCATCCGTGCCGCGGTCATCCTTGAGCGCACCGCGGTCCACGGCCACGCCGCGGATCTCGGAAGTACGGCCCAGCTCCTGCTCCAATTTCTGGGCGATGCTCTCCTTGAGTTCGGCTTCCTTCTGGAGTTTCTCCACTTCCTGCTGCAGGCGCTCTTTCTCCTCGTAGCCCGAGAAGTCCAGTACGAAGCTGTTTTCTTTCTTGATCGAATAGTCCAGCCCTGCCAGCAACAAGACAATCACCACCGCGAGATGGACGATCACGGTGGTGTAGATGCCTGCCTTGTCTTCGCTGGAGAGCCGGCGCACGGGGCCTTACTGTTTCTTGGCCAGGGCCTTCTCGATGGTGGCCTTGATCACGTCGATGGCCACCTTGTTGTGCCCTCCCTGCGGGATGATGATGTCGGCGTAGCGCTTGCTCGGCTCGATGAACTGGAGATACATCGGCTTGACCGTACGGGAGTAGCGCTCAATGACCCAGTGGACGTCCTTTCCGCGCTCGCTGATGTCGCGTGCCATGACGCGCATCAGGCGGTCGTCGTCGTCGGCATCCACGAAGATCTTGATATCCATCTGCTTGCGAAGCGCTTCGCAGGTAAAGATCAGGATCCCCTCGATGATGATGACGTCGGCCGGCTCCACGGTCACCGTCTCTGTCTTGGAGCGGGAGCAGGAGATGTAGGAATAGACCGGCTGCTGGATGGTCTTGCCGCGCTTCAATTCGGCAAGCTGCTCACAGAGCAGTTCCCAGTCAATCGCATCCGGGTGATCGAAATTGTGTACGCGCTTCTCCTCGTCGGAGAGGTCGCTGGAGTCCTTGTAGTAGGAATCCTGGGGGATGACAACCACCCGCTTGGCGTTGAGCTCTCGCGTGATGGCCTTGACGACTGTGGTTTTGCCGGATCCGGATCCGCCGGCGATACCGATTACTAGCATATTGCTTCCTTTTTTCTTCCTTATTATCATCCTCCCCTACGGTTAGGGGAGGACGGGAGGAGGGGTGATCGAATGATGACGGAACGTCGAGTTCGTCAGAACTCGGCGTTTTTAGGAGTACGGGGGAAAGGAATCACATCCCGGATGTTGGACATGCCGGTGATGAAGAGGAGCAGACGCTCGAAGCCCAGTCCGAAGCCGCTGTGCGGGCAGCTGCCGAAGCGGCGGGTGTCGATGTACCACTCGAGGTTCTTGCGGCTCATGTGCAGTTCGTCGATGCGCTTCTCAAGCTTTGCCAGGTCAGCCTCACGCTCGGAACCGCCGATGATCTCGCCGATCTTCGGGAAGAGGACATCCATGGCGCGGACGGTCTTGCCGTCTTCGTTCTGCTTCATGTAGAAGGCCTTGATGTCCTTGGGGTAACCCGTGAGGATGACCGGCTTGCCGAAATGCTTCTCCACCAGGTAGCGTTCGTGCTCGCTCTGCAGGTCGATGCCCCAGGCGACCGGATACTCGAACTGGACGCCGTTCTTTGCGGCTTCCTCGAGGATGCGGATGCCCTCGGTGTATTCGAGGCGCACGAACTCCGTGCCGATGACGCTGCGCAGGCGCTCGACCAGTTCCGGGTCGTAGCGGTCGTTCAGGAACTGGATATCGTCCATGCAGTGCTCCAGGGCGTAGGAGACGAGGTGCTTAATGAAGTCCTCGGCCAGGTCCATGTTGTCCTTGATGTCGTAGAACGCCATCTCCGGCTCGATCATCCAGAACTCCGCGAGGTGTCGCGGGGTGTTGGAATTCTCGGCGCGGAAGGTCGGGCCGAAGGTGTAGATCTCGCCGAGCGCCGTGGCGCCGAGTTCCCCTTCGAGCTGGCCGCTGACGGTGAGGCTGGTCTGCTTGCCGAAGAAGTCCTTGGCGTAGTCGATGCGGCCTTTCTTGTCTTTGGGGACGTTCTCCAGGTCGAGCGTCGTGACCTGGAACATCTGGCCGGCGCCTTCGGCGTCCGAGGCGGTGATGAGCGGCGTGTGGACGTACACGAAGCCCTTGCTGTGGAAATACTCATGGATGGCGAAAGCCATCTGGCTGCGCAGGCGGTAGATGGCGCCGAAGGTGTTCGTCCTGGGACGAAGGTGGGCGACGGTCCGCAGGTACTCGAAAGACGTATCCTTCTTTTGCAGCGGATAGCGCACGGGATCGCAGGTGCCATAGACGGTGATCTCCGTGGCGTGGATCTCGACGGCCTGGCCGCTGCCCACGGACTCGACCAGATTGCCCAGGACGCCGATGCAGGCGCCCGTGCTGATCTGGGCGAGCACCGGCTCCGTCTCTGCATTCTTGTCCACGACGATCTGGACGTTCTTGATCGTGGAGCCGTCGTTGAGTGCGATGAACGCGATTTCTTTGTTCCCTCTCTTGGTCCTGACCCAACCTTTGGCCAGCACCTCCTGACCTGCTTCCATCCGGAGCAGGTCCTTCACCTTGGTGCGAAGTATTTCCTTCATTTTCGATTGATGCTTTTAAAAAAGCAGCCCTCGTTGAAGGGGGCTGCTCGTATTCAATACTGCCTCAGATTATTTGGCAGGTTTCCTTGCGGAGTACATGATCTTAAGCGCGGAGCAACGTCTGAGCTCCTGCTTAACATCGGTCACGATACCCATTCTAACATCCTGGTCAGCCTTGATAGACACGGTCATGAGCTGGCGGTCATTCTCGCTAAGGGCGTCACGCTCGGCGGCGATGAAGTCGCGGATATCGTCCGTGGTGCGGAAGGCGTCGTTCAACTGGATACGGGCATCGGTACCGTACTGGGCCTGATATTGCAGGGTCGGGGAACCGATGTTGATGTAAGAGTTGAGGTCCTTGCGCTCCAGCTTGACGACTTCGGAAGCTTCCGGCGTGGTGATTTTGACCTTCTGCTCGGTGTCACGCATCTGCGTGGTCACCATGAAGAAGAATAGGAGCATGAACACGATATCGGAGAGGGAGCTCGAGGTGATCCCGGGCATCTCCTTCTTGTCGCCTTTTTTAAATCTTGACATAATCTTTTCTCCTATTATCTTCTTTTGCCGACATCCTTAGGCTCAGCCTCGGAGATGTTCTGCGGGATACAGTCACGGACGATCTTCTGCTGGTCCTCGTTGAGCTGGGTGTAGTTCTTGCCGAATTCGCGCTGGGAGAACTCGTCACGAAGTTCGTTGACGGCCTTGACCAGTTCGTTCTGGACGGCAATGTACGCCTGGTAGCTCGTACCGCGGTCGTTCTGCAGGGAGATCACACCCTTCGACACGGGGTAAGTGCCTTTGCTGTAGCCCTCGATCTCCTTCACCTCCTTCTCAGGAAGGTTCGGGTCGTTGGCAGGGTTGCTGATGAATTCTTTGATCTTGTCTTTAAGCTGAGAGACATCTATGGCATCGGAACCGGCAAGAATCCTATCGGCAGAGTTGATCTTCACCACGATGATGTTGCGGCGATTGACCTTCTGGTCCTCGACCTTCTGATTGGGATCAGGCATCGGGGGGAGACGACGGGAAAGTCCGAAGTGCGAACCCATCGTTGTGGTCATCAGGAAGTAGCACAACAACAGGAAGGCGATATCGGCCGTAGAACTCGAATTGATTGCTGGTGTTTTCTTAGCCATAGTTACTTCTTGTTAGCGATAGCCAGACGGATCTCGCCGACGATGATGGCCAGGATGGCGCCGACACCGGCAAAGAGCGTGAGGTTCAAGATGGTATCAGTAAGTTTGAGGTCGCCAGGCGTAGCGGTGACCGTCGGGTTGGGGAGCGGAGTGCCCTTGGCAAGCAGGAAGGCGATCAGGACGACCGCAGCGATGCCGACAACCACGATACCCATTCTGACAAGGGACTTCGGGTTGTTCGCGACGCTGATGATCAGGCCGATCACAATCCAGCAGAAGAGAGCGATGCCGATCATAATCGCTGCCCAGGTGAGCAGGACGTTCGTCGGCTGTTTCGCGACGTTACCTTCTGCGAAGCCTGCCGTGAAGCCCCATACCAGGATAGCGAGACTGATCAGGATCAGCACCACCATGCCCCACTTGAATATTTTGTTGAGTTTCATTATTCAGTCTTTTAAACCGGGGTTGAATTATTTCTTCTGGCCGTATTTGGTCAGCACGTCGATCAGGCTGATGGAGGAGTCTTCCATGTCGATGGTGATGGACTCGATCTTCGCGAGGATGTAGTTGTAGAAGACCTGGAGGATCATGGCGACGATGAGACCGCCGACCGTCGTGATAAGGGCGACCTTCATACCACCGGCAACAACGTTCGGGGAGATATCACCCGCAGCCTGGATGGCGTCGAAGGCGTTGATCATACCGATAACCGTACCGAGGAATCCGAGGGACGGGGCGATGGCGATGAACAGGGAGATCCAGCTCAAGCCGCTCTCCAGCTGGCTCTGCTGCACGGAACCGTAGGAGACGATGGTCTTCTCGACAACATCAAGGCCCTGGTCGTAGCGAAGCAGACCCTGGTAGAAGATGCTGGCGACGGGACCGCGGGTGTTGCGGCAAACTTCCTTGGCCTTCTCGATACCGCCTTCGTTGAGGGCAGCCTCAACCTTCTCGACCAGCTTCTTGGTGTTGATCTTGGAGAAGGAGAGATAGAGAATACGCTCGATAGCCAGGGCGAGACCGATGATCAAGCAGATGATGATCAGGGACATGAAGGCCGGACCACCTTCGATGAATTTCTGCTTGAGCGCCTGGTTGAGAGGCTGCTCGCTGCCGCTGAGGAGATCGGCTGCGCTCATCTCTTCCTGGGCGAATGCGCTGGTTGCAGTGAAGGCCATAGAGCCCAAACCTGCCAAAAACATGAAAACTTTTTTCATAATGAATTTAATAATGTATTAGTTGTGATAATTATATGCTTGCTAAATATCTAAAATCGGTGCAATTTAGCAAAAAAAATTCAATTTTCAATACTTATTTTGAGATTTCCCCCTTCAGGTTTTTCTCCAACAGGGCTTTGACTTTCTCATTGTCTGCGTGTTCCCCCATCAGGTAAAAAAGTTTGCCGAGCGCGCTCTCGGTCGTGATGTCGTGTCCGGAGATGACCCCGGCGTCCTTAAGCGCCTTGCCGGTGGCATAGATGTCCATGTTGACGTCGCCGCTCAGGCACTGGGTGACATTGAGCAGGATTTTCCCGCGCGAAGCGGCTTCCCGGACCAGGGCCAGGAACCAGGGGCGGCAGGGGGCGTTGCCGGCTCCGTAGGTCTCCAGGATGACGGCGCGCGAGCCGTCCCCGAGCAGGATGTCCCGGACCGCCTGTTCGGTGATGCCGGGATGCAGCTTGAGCACGGACACCCGCGTATCCAGGTCGGTGTGGATGGAGACGCCCTTGCGCCGGTCGTAGCCGTAGTGGATGAAGCTGTTGTTGTACTTGATGTTGATGCCGGCCGTGGCGAGCAGCGGATAGTTGGGGGACTTGAAGGCGTCGAAGCCGGTGGCGTTGACCTTGACGCTGCGGTTGCCCCGCAGCAGCTGGGAGTCGAAACAGATGCAGACCTCGGGTACCATCGGGTGGCCGTGGGAGTCCTTCGCCGTGGCGATCTCGACGGCGGAGATCAGGTTTTCCTTGCCGTCGGTGCGCGGCCGTCCGATCGGGAGCTGGCTGCCGGTGAAGATGACGGGCTTGCCGAGATTCTCCAGCATGAAGCTCAGTGCGGAGGCACTGTAGGCCATCGTGTCGGTGCCGTGCAGGATGACGAAGCCGTTATAGTCGTCGTAACGTTCCCGGATCAGGCGTGCGAGGGCCTGCCAGAGCGAAGGTTCGACGTCCGAGGAGTCGATGAGCGGGTTGAAGGTGTAGGAGTCGATCTTCATCGCGAACTTCCGCAGCTCGGGCACCTCTTCAAGGATCCCGCTGAAGTCGAAGGGCCTGAGGGCTCCGTCTCCGGGGTCTTCCTTCATCCCGATGGTGCCGCCCGTGTAAATCAGCAGGACGGCCGTTTGGCTTGTTTTTTCCGGGAACAATTTGAAACTCAGCTTCATATCGAAAACAATCTTTTGGCGTTGGCAGTGGTCGCGGCGGCGACTTCTTCGAGGCTGATGCCTTTCTGCCGGGCGACGAAAGCGGCGATGAGGGGGATGTAGGCGCTCTCGTTACGCTCGCCGCGGTGCGGCACGGGGGTCAGGTAGGGGGCGTCGGTCTCCAGCAGGATGCGGTCCAGCGGGATGCGCTTGATGTCTTCGCCGATGGAGGCTTTCTTGAAGGTCACCACGCCGCCGATGCCCACGTACCAGTCCCCGCCGAGGCGCCGCAGGCGGTCGAAGGTCTCAGCGCTGCCGCTGAAAGCGTGGAGATTGCCCCGCAGGGGGAGGTGCCGGCAGTCGCGCAGGATGGCGAAAAAGTCCTCCGTGGCCTCCCGCAGGTGGATGTTGACGGGCAGGTCCCAGGCGGCGGCGAGCTCCAGCTGGACGCGGAACGCCTCCTTCTGCTCCTCTTTGGTGTCCGCACCGTAGTGGTAGTCGAGCCCGATCTCGCCGACGGCGACGATCCCCCGTCCGCGCCAGGCTTCCAGCGCGTCGATCTCGCGCCGCCAGTCCTTGTCCACGGAGCCTGGGTAGAGCCCGAGCATCGGCCGCAGCACACCCGGATGGCGCTCCACGAGCGCGAACATCCGCTCCCGCTCCCGCGAATCCACGTCGGCCTGCAGCTGGACGGAAACCCCGGCGGCCAGGGCACGCGCGATAATCTCGTCCTCGCACCCGTCGAAAGCTTCGTCGTAGGTATGGGTATGCGTGTCGATGAACTCCATAAGTACAAAGTTAACAATTTTTAACGTTAATGGAGCACCGTTGGAGCAGATCGATGTGGATAAAACCTTCTTCCTCCAGCAGTCCGGCCGCCCGGGCGGTCCGGGCGTAGTCGAGCCGGGTCTCCCGGCACAGCTCGTCGAAGCAGATGCCGCGCCGCTCCCGGATCAGGGAGGCGATCCCGACCAGCGTCTCCACATCCTCCGGCGGAAGCGCCGGAGAAAAGCGTACGCGGACGGCATCGGCAAGTCCGGCCTGCCGGGTCAGGCGCCGGCGGCCCAGTCCGAGTGCGACCGGCAGGGCCTCGGGCGTGGCGACGGGGGCTGCGACCTGCTCCTTGAGCAGCTGGTTGCAGCCCTGGGAGCGCACATCGTCGATGCGTCCCGGGACGGCGAACACGTCGCGCCCATAGTCGGCGGCCATCCGTGCGGTGATCATCCCGCCGCCTTTGATCCGGGATTCGACGAGGACCGTGGCCCCGGCAAGCCCGGCGATGATGCGGTTGCGTCGCAGGAAAGTATAGGCCACCGGTGCCGTCCCGGGCGGGTAGTCCGTGACCAGGGCGCAGCCCGGGGTCGCGGCCATGCGCTCCACGAAGGCCGTATGCCGCCTCGGATACACGTCCTCGACGCCTACCGGACTGACGCCGACCGTGGGCAGGCCGCAGTCGAGTGCGGCGGCTTGTGCGGTGATGTCCACCCCGAGCGCGAGCCCGCTGACGATCAGCGGACGGGCCGGCGCTTCGCCCAGGGCGCGTACGATGCGCTGGCAGCATTCCCGTCCGTAGAGGCTTTGGTCCCGCGTCCCGACGATGGCGACGGCAGGGCGGCCGTCGAAGATTTCCGCGGCCGGCGTCGTGCTGCGCACATAGAGCAGCAGCGGCGCGTCGGGACACTCCCGGAGCGCCTCCGGATAGCCTTTGTCGAAGATGCTGAGAAATTGGATCCCGCGCCCGGAGAGGCGCTCGAATTCGGCCTGCGCGTCCTCCAGGATCGCCGGACCGATCTGCGCGGCGCGGGGGTTATAGGGCCCGAACAGCTCCAGGCGCTCCTGTGCGGAAAGCGCAAAAACCGCCTCGGCGGAGCCGAGTGTGTCGATGAGGTGGTGGGAAAACTTCGGCTCGTTGCCGAACAGGGTGTTGAGCGCGAGGGCGCACACCAGGGGAGAAAGGTCTTTGTCCATTTTTCATCGTTTAAGTTCTGGTACAAATATAAAACAAATTTGGTTTTTTCCAGAGGTCCGGAACGCAACTGTCCCCCGAAAGCTTTTCCCGGGTGGGGATTTTTCAGCTTTCGGGGGACAGTTGCCGTTCCGGCCGGGAAGAGCTATACGATCAGCAGCGCATCGCCGTACGGGCCGAAGCGGTAGTTGTTGTCCAGGGCGCTCTGGTAGGCGTTCATCACCTTCTCATATCCGCCGAACGCGGCGACGGACATCAGCATGGTCGACTGCGGAAGGTGGAAGTTGGACACGATGGCGTCCGGGATGGAGAACTCGTAGGGCGGGAAGATGAATTTGTTGGTCCAGGTGTCGTTGGCCCGTACCTCATGGTCCGTGGTGACGTAGGTCTCCAGGGCCCGGATCACGGTCACGCCCACGGCGCAGATCTTGTGCCCGCTGCGCTTGGTCCGGTTGATCTCCTCCGCAGCCTGCTCGCTGATGATGATGCGTTCCCCGTCCATGCGGTGCTTGGAGAGGTCCTCGACGTCCACGGTACGGAAATGCCCGATGCCCATGTGGACGGTGATGAAGGTCTTGTCGATGTCGTGGAGGATCATGCGGTTGAGCAGCTCCCGGCTGAAATGCAGGCCGGCCGCCGGAGCGGAGACGGCGCCTTCGTGGGTGGCGAAGATGGTCTGGAACTCCTCGGCGTCGCGGGCCGTCGGGGTCTGCTTGACCCACTCGGGGACGGGCGTCTGCCCGAGGGCGAAGAGGGCCGCCTTGAACTCGTCGTACGGACCGTCGTACAGGAAACGCAGGGTGCGGCCGCGGGACGTCGTGTTGTCGATGACCTCGGCCACCATGCTCTCGTCGTCGCCGAAGTAGAGCTTGTTGCCGATGCGGATCTTGCGGGCGGGGTCCACGATCACGTCCCAGAGGCGCTGCTCGCGGTTGAGCTCGCGCAGCAGGAACACCATGATGTCCGCACCGGTCTTCTCCTTCTTGCCGAAGAGCTTGGCCGGGAAGACCTTGGTGTCGTTGAACACGAAGCGGTCGCGCTTGCCGAAATACTCGATGATGTCCTTGAACTGGCGGTGCTCGATCTCACCGGTGTCCTTGTGCAGGACCATCAGTTTGCATTCATCCCGCCACTGGACGTGCCCGTCGACTTCGGGCATCAGTTCCGTGGCGATTTTCTCCTGCGGGAGTTCGAAATCGAATTGAGAGAGTTTCATACGTTCGGAAATGCCAATGCTTTTCTTATACGGAGAAGTATAGAAAAAAGTTTCAGCGTCGGCGACGGAAAGCGGAGCGGAAATTGGTTTTTCGGCAAACCTGTCCGAAAAATAATTTCCGTCCGCCCGTCTGGAAGACTCCGTCGCCGACGTATTACTTCTTTTTTGAAGATTGTTTTTTCTTCTCGATGATCTGCAGGTTGCGCTTGGCCGCATAGTCGTCCGGGTCGAGCTTGAGCGCTTTCTTGTAGTACTTGACGGCCTGCTTGTCGTTGCCCATCGCCACCTGCCAGTAGGAGCCGATGTTGTCGATGAAGACGGGATTCTTCGGGTAGAGTTTGTTCATCCGCTCGGAGATGTCGCGGAAATACTCGTAGCCGTCCGGACTGGCGATCTGGAAAAACATATAGCAGTATTCTCCAACTCCCTGCTGGAAGATCTCCTCGTCAGCGGCCGTACCGTCCAGGGTCCAGGCCGGATGGCTGGAAGACTGGAGCTGGATCAACTTCTTCAGTTCGGAGGCGGCCATGTCCGGGTGCTCCTTCTCGTAAGAGAGCAGCGCCGAGATCTTGAGGTAGCGGAAGCGGAGCTCATCGGGATGCGCGGCGATCTGCTGGTCCAGCACGTGCATGGCCTCGCCGAAGAGTTCATCATCGTAGAAATTCTCTTCGAAATAGGGCACGTCCTGCCCTTCGGGGTCCTTCAGGGTCATGGCCGGGGGATTGCCCATGAAGCGCTTCTGGCCGGGTCTGGCGACCATCTCCGTCTTCTCGGCTTTGGAGAAATAATAATTGAACCGGGCCACGGGGACATTCATATCGTCCGGATAGGCTTCCTCCCAGCGGTCCAGCAGGGTCTCCACCCCGACGCCGGCGTAGCCGACGTTGCGCACGAGCCGTTCGTAGCGGGCCAGGAATTCTTCTGCGGTGAAGTCCTGCGCGAACGCTGCCGCGCTGAAGAGAACCGAGACGGTCAGCAGGATCAGTCTTTTCATTTTCATACGTTCATCAAAATCCGGCGGGCTTTCGGCAGGAGGTTGTTGCATCGGGAGCCGATGTTCTTGACAAACCCCAGCGGGTGGCCCAAATAGGTGATTACATTGTAGCCGGGGGCGGCCTGCGACAGCACGAGCGCATCCCGGTGGAGGAAGCGCAGGGCCGTCTGCCGGTCCACGTCCACGGCCGGATAGTCCTTGCTATCAAATATTATGCTCAAAGCATAGTCGGGATCCGGTACGAAATCCTTTCCCTTCGCCTCGCCCTTGCGGACGCCGGACCGGAGCGGATGCAGGGCGGCCAGGTCCGCGTGTGCTGCGGGGCGCTGCGGGGCGGTTTTCCGCAACACGCCAGCCCATTGCCCTTCGCCGGGCACGACGCCGGCTTCGAGCAGGTGCCCGTGCGGGGTGCGGCGGACGCCGTATCCGCCGAAGACATCCTCCGGCGGCAGGATCCTGCCGCCGAGCGACTCCGCAGCCCAGGCGAGGTTGTCGTCATTCTCCGCCGTCTCGTAGGTGCAGGTGCTGTAGAGGAGGAATCCTCCCTCGCGCAGGGCAGGCCAGACGTCCGCGAGGATGCGGCGCTGCCGTGCGGCGCACAGTTCCACGACCGCGGGGCTCCACTCCTCGCGCGCCCGGGGGTCCTTGCGGAACATCCCCTCGCCACTGCAAGGTACGTCGGCGACGATGATGTCGAAAAAGCCTTCCAGCCGCGCGAACGCCGCCGGGTCCACGCTCGTGACGACCACATTCGGATCGCCCCAGCGCGCCACGTTGTCGTCCAGCACCGCCGCGCGTGCCTTCATCACCTCGTTCGCCACCAGCAGGAACCCGTCCCCGACCGCCTCGCGCAGCGACGCCGCCAGATCCGTCGTCTTCCCACCCGGCGCCGCGCATAAATCCAGAACCCGTAAAGCTCCTTGCGAAGCGGAAAGGAGTTTTCTGAAGAGGTAGCCGACGAACATCGCGGAAGAGTCCTGGACATAGTAGCAGCCGGCGTGCCAGAGCGGGTCAAGGGTGAAATTGGGCCGCGTCGGGAGGATGCGGCCGTAAGAAGACCAGGGCACGGGAGCGCCCTCGGGACCCGCCAGTCCCTTGAATGGGTGGAGGCGGACCGAGACGGAAGCCTCGTCCATCATGGGCGGAACGCGTCCGGCATCTGCGGCATCCGGCCCTCGGAAGCATCCACGAGGCCGTCCACCATCTTGTCGAGCATCTGCTGGAGCTTGCCGCCCAGCATCGTCTTCATCATGAAATTGAGATTCGCATCCAGGTCGATCCAGAAATCGGTCCGTCCCGGGATGGCAGACACGTCGAAATGCAGCACCGCCACGAACTCCACCGGAGACTCGGTACTGCCCAGCCGGATCAGGCGATAGGGCTCCCGGTCATCGACGCGGACACCGATCCTGAAGCCCTGCACCACGACGGAGAGGGTGTCGAAATCCGCCTGGATCTCGGCCTGGACCTGGCCCTGCGGGACCATCTGCGCGAAATTGCGCAGATCGGTGAAGGCCATATAGAGCTCCTCAGGCCGTTTGGCCACCTGGCCGTGCTTGCTGGTATAGTGTGCTGTCATAGTCGAAAAATATCATTACCTTTGTATCAATTGCAAAGATAGGCAAAATTCTGATGCACAAAATATATTTCGAGAAACGCTGCATCATCATCTGCAGTCCGGACGAACAGGCGCTGGCCGATCCCAATGCCGTGGAGTTCCACTTCGGCGAGAGTATCAACATCCACACCCTCGTGGCGATGTTCAAGGCCTCCGAGTCGCTCTCGCGCATCTACATCCCCACGGACAACACCGCCTGGATGTACCGGCGCGTCTGCGCCGAATTCCGCGAGGTGGATGCCGCGGGCGGACTGGTGTCCAACCGGCGCGGGGACTATCTGCTCATCCAGCGGAATGGCCTCTGGGACCTGCCCAAAGGGCACCGGGAGGCAGGGGAGGACATCAAGCTGACCGCCCTGCGCGAAGTGCAGGAAGAGACCGGGGTGGACCAGCTGGAGCTCCGGGACCTGATCTGCGTGACGGACCACTGCTACCTGCGCGGGGGCATCTGGCACCTCAAACACACCTGGTGGTACGACATGCTCTACACGGATCCCGTCAACCTGACCCCGCAGCGTGAAGAAGACATCACACGGGCCGCCTGGGTGGCGCGATCCAGCCTGCCGCCCTATCTCAAGAACACCTATCCTTCGATCCAGGAGGTTTTCCGCGAAGCGAAGGTCTAGCGCGGATTATTCCCGCCAGAGGTAGATGGATGTGATCCTGGCGTCGGGTTTGAATTTCGCGTTTTCGAGGATCTGGGGGCCGTTGAAAGAAGGCTCGACCGGCTTCACGAGGGAGTCAGCCGTCGTACGGAAGGCGATCGTGCTGTTCCAGATGGGGATTTCGATCTGCACGGTGCCGTCCATCAGCATCTTGATCACCAGGGAATCGTTGTCGAAATCGATGCAGTCGTTGATGCGCGCCCCTACGCGGGGCTGGATCTGCCCGGCTGCGGGTTCGTAGGCGTAGCTGGCCACGCAATATCTCGGGGACCAGGTCTCGATGGAATACACTTTCTTGTTTTCCATCTGCACCTGGAGGGTCTCCTCCTCGCCGAGGTTGATCAGCCAGAGGTCGCCGCCCTGGGAATAATTGACGCCGTAGCCCAGCGGGTCATAATCGAAATAGAAGTCGGGCACCGGCTCACCCAGCATGATGTTGGCGAAGCCGTCCTGGTGGATGCAGGCATAGCGGTAATCCCCGTTGCGCACGAATTCGGAGCCGTTCCACAGATAGTCCACGGCCAGGTCGCCATGATAGACTTGTTCCTCGAAATCCATCGGATCATTGAGGACGACCTTCACGCCGTCGGCCCGGTACTGATAATTATACAGCCCGGCTTGCATCGCATTGCGCAGGGAAGCGACATCGGCGCCTGCCAGGCGGACCTTGTCCTCGAAATCATCCCGGCCCGTCGGGGGATTGAAAGGAAGCTCGATCTCACGGGCGTCGTTGGTCTCCGGATTGTATTCATAGGCGCGGATATACTTGATGGAAGAGACGTCGCAGCCGCCGTTCTCGGAGAGCAGTACAAGCACGTGGCCGTCAGCCTTGTAGCGGTAGCAGGCCATCTCGAAACCGTCGTAGCAGTCGCCGTCGAACAGCGTATGGGCCAGGTAGTTGCACGGACCGACAAACTCAAGGTAGTTGGAGTAGTTCTCTTTCAGGTCGTCCTTGATGCCGTCCTTGAAGCTCTGCGAAGCGAATTTCTCCGACAGGATGTTGTCCCCGAAGATGGAGAGGATGCGGAAGAGCTCGTCGAAGCTAAACGCGTCGCCGGCGTCGGCCTTGGTGGCCGCAGCGGCTGCCTCGGCTGTCTCCGCCGGCTGCTTGTCCTGATTGGCGGCGCTGCCCTGGTTGCCGCCCTTGCAGCCCGTCGCGACAAGGACGAAGGCTGTCAGAAGAAGAAATAGTCTTTTCATCATTTTTGTCATTATTCAAACAAAGGTAACAAATAATCCGATAGATTCGCCGGTCAGGCCGGCGATGGTGGAAGACTCCGCCGCCTTATTCAGCTTTTACGGTCTTTGCCGGATCGACGCGGGAGATGAACAGCGTCGGGATCAGCAGCAGGAGCAGGATGCCGGCAAAGGCGGCGGCATCCGCCAGCAGGATGGCCGGCAGGTCCACGTGGACCGGCACGAAGGAGACGAAATAGCTCTCCGGGTTGAGTTTGATCCAGTGCGTGGTGCCCTGGACCAGGCAGAACAGCAGGGCGGCTGCATTGCCGATGGCCATGCCGATGGCGACCGTCCGGGCGCCGACCCGCAGGAATACCCGGGCAATGGCCCGGTCACCCATCCCGAGGGTCTTGAGGGTGCCGATCGTGGAGACGTGCCGGAAGAGCAGGATCAGCAGGCCGGAGATCATGTTGAAGCCTGCCACGACGGTCATCAGCAGCAGGATGGCGTAAACGTTGAAATCGATTAGTTCCAGCCAGTCGAACAGTTGGGAGAAGCGCTCCGTGGCCGCGACCGCGCGCAACGGGTCTTCATCTTCCCGTGCGCCCAGGTTGGCGCGCCAGCCCAGCTCGTCGGTGATCCGCTGGAGGGCCTTGCGAGCGCGGAAGCGCGGCGCGACGCTCACCTCGAGCAGCGACGCCTGGTCGCTCTCCCATTCGTTGAGGCGCCGCAGGTCCCCGATGGGGACATAGAGCAGCAGCCCTTCTTCGGTGTCCATAGCACTGTCGTACAGGGAGAGGATGTGCCATTTACGGATCTTGACTTTCTCCCCGATGAACC
Source organism: uncultured Bacteroidia bacterium (assembly GCA_902790635.1). Classification (GTDB taxonomy): domain Bacteria; phylum Bacteroidota; class Bacteroidia; order Bacteroidales; family UBA932; genus Cryptobacteroides. The sequence goes on from CADASN010000003.1 coordinate 15,529, forward strand.
AGGCGGTCAGGTCGTCCCCGGGCGCGAGTCCGAGACGGTCCGCCAGCGTGGCGGGCAGCCGGACGCCGAGCGGGATGGTGTCGGCCTGCGTGCCCTTGAAAAGTGCACCGTGGATGTCGTCCCCGATCTTGAGGATGCCGGGCTGGTAGATGACCGGCTCGATCCGTTCCACACCGTCCACCGCTTCCAGCTGCGCCAGGTAGGAGGGAGCGGTGCGGACGGGATCGGAACTGCCGGACAGGTCGGCGGAAGCATTCGTCAACAGGACGTCGCCCGTGACCGCGGACACGCCGCCCCGGATCTCCCGGCGGAACCCGCCGGAAATGGCGACGGCCACGATGATCACGAAGAAAGAGATGGCTATCGCGACGATAGCCATCTTCTCTTTGACGTGCAGACGCCCGGCGAGAAAGCCTTCCGCCTGCATCGGATTACCAGATATGGACGCGCTCGGACTCCGGACGCCACATCGGGTCGCCTTCCTGGATGCCGAAAGCATCGAAGAACTCGCCGAAGTTGCGCAGGGTCACGTTGACACGGTTGTTGCCCAGCGAGTGCGGGTCGAGGTTGGTCAGGCGGGCCTTCTCCTCATCGGTGATGTTCTGCGCCCAGACGCGGGCGTAGCCGAGGAAGAAGCGCTGCGCGGCGGTGAAGCCGTCGATCGGCGCGGGCTCCTGTCCGCCGAGGGCGTTGTGCAGGGCTGACCAGGCCACGCTCAGGCCACCCTGGTCTGCGATGTTCTCACCGAGGGTGAGTTCACCCTTGGCCTTGACGCCCGGCAGGACCTCTACCTGGTTGAACTGCTCGACGAGCGCCTGGGTCTTCTCCACGAAAGCGGCACGGTCCTCTTCGGTCCACCAGTTGACCATATTGCCGTCCTTGTCGAACAGGCTGCCCTGGTCGTCAAAGCCGTGGGTCATCTCGTGGCCGATCACCACGCCGATGGCGCCGTAATTGACCGCGTCGTCAGCCTCCGGGTTGAAGAACGGCGGCTGCAGGATGCCGGCCGGGAAGCAGATCTCGTTGGTGGTCGGGTTGTAGTAGGCGTTGACCGTCTGCGGGGTCATGCCCCACTCGGTCGGATCCGTCGGTTTGCCGAGTTTGGAGAGGTTGTCCTGCACGTACCAGGCACTGGCGGCGCGGAGATTCTCATAGTAGCTCAGCTGCGGATCCACCTGCAGGGAGCTGTAGTCCTTCCACTTGTCGGGATAGCCGATCTTGACCATAAAGGTGGAGAGCTTCTCGCGGGCCTTGGCCTTGGTGGCGTCGGACATCCAGTCGAGCGCGTCGATGTGCTCGCCCAGGGCGACCTGCAGGTTCTTGACGAGCTCCAGCATCTGCTGCTTGGAGGACTCGGGGAAGAACTTGGCGACATACATCTGGCCGACGGCCTCGCCGAGGATGCTGTTGGGCACGCTCATCGCGCGCTTCCAGCGCGGCTTCTGCTCGGTCACGCCGCTCATCTGCGTGCTGAAGAAGTCGAAGGAGGCGGCATAGAAATCGTCGGACAGGCTGCCGGCGGCACTGCTGAGCAGCTGCCCGGCCAGGTAGTCCTTGATGGCGTCCAGGCTGGTGGCCTTGAAGAGCTTGCTGAAGCCCTGGAAGTAGGAAGGCTGCTCCACGATGACCTTGTCCATCTCGGGGAGACCCATCGCCTGGGCGAAGCCCTGGAAGTCAAAGCCCGGATAGGCCTTGTAGATCTGCTTGGAGCTCATCGGGTTGTAGAGCTTGGGGATATCGCGGTTCTGCACGCTGGACCAGGAGAAAGCGGCGAGCTTGTCCTCGATCCCGGCGGCGTTGGCGGCGCGCTTTTCGGGATTGTCCAGGCCGGCGAGGGCGAAGAGCTTGGCGAGCATCGCCTCATAGCCCTTGCGCAGTTCGGCGTTGGCCGGGTCCACGTAGTAGTCGCGGTCGCGCATACCGAGTCCGCCCTGGCCCAGGTAGAAGATCTGGTTGTTGCTGTCCATCAGGTCGGCCTCGACGCCGCCTCCGAAGAAGCCGCCTTCGCCGACGAGGTTGAGCTTGCCGAGATAGGCCGCGAGGGCCTTCTTGTCAGGGACGGCGTATAGCTCGTCGAGGTATTTCTTGACCGGGGCGGCACCCTCTGCGTTGAGACGGGTGGAGTCGAGTCCCTGCTTGTACAGGTCCACGATCTTCTGGTCGATCGTGCCGGGCTCCGGGTTCATCTCCGTCATCTCGGCGAACAGGGCGTTGAGGTTCTCCTCGTTCTGCTCACGCAGCACGTCGAACGAACCGAAACGGGCGTATTCGGCCTTGAGGGGGTTCTTCTTCATCCAGCCGCCGTTGGCATAGCGGTAGAAATCCTCACCGGGCTTTACGCTGAGATCCATGTCGGTCGGATCCAGGACCGGCGCTTTCGTTTCCTTGGGCTGGCAGGCCGCCAGCATCATCACAGGAATCATGATAGCAAAAAACTTTTTCATCTTATAAGATTGGAATTAATGTTCAAACCAATCTACAAAGATATGGTTTTTCTGCAATATCTGCCCCTGCTTCCGTGAAAAGAAACGCCGATCCTACAGCGATGCGCGCACACTCAACAGGAACTGCCGTCCGCACAGGCGGGAGATGGTAGAGATGCTATGCCAGGCATTGAAGCTTTCGCGGATGAATTCCTGGCAGCCGAGCAAGTTGCGGCATGTGAGCACAATCTCAAACCGCTCGAATTCCCAAAGCGCGGATGCATCCAGCAGGGGCGTGTTGGAAATCTGTGCGCCGGGGACCTGCTGCCAGAGCCCGTAGCCCAAGATATTGAGGCTGAGCTTTTGGACAGGGCGGAGGGTGATTTCGCCTTTGAGCTGGATAGTCCGGGCGCGGACGGGTACCTCTCCCCGGATGTCGGTCAACGTGTGGACCCCATTGAGGCTGGCGGCTAGCCATTGCACTGGATGGAAGCGCAAGGAAAGTTCGCTGGTGAGTGAGAAATCTTGATAGTGGACCGCCCGGCCCTGCAAGTATTCATCTGAATCAGTCCAGAGAGCGCCACTGGACAGTTCGGCGACAAATACGCTGGCTCCGAAGTATTTGGACAGCTTGCCCGTAACGGAATAGCTGTCGGAGGCGAGCACGACGGGCAAGAAACTCCGCAAAGTCAGCTGTTCGGAATACAGGTGGGCGGAAACGCGGTTCCTGCCCAGACGGGCATATTGTCCCGCGAGGGAAGCGAAGAACATGTTAGAGTTGTCCGAATAGCGGATTTGCGCGGAGGTGGAAATGCGTCTGCTGCGCCGCAGGCTGTCCCTTTGGGCGAGCGTGCGCCAGTCCTGCATGATGAAAGCATCCATCAGCGATTCCGGTGCAGAATGGGATTGTGCGAATGATGCCGAAGTGCTGATATCCCAGGAAGGACTGAGCCGCAAGGCGACTGTGAGGGAAGGGGAATAAACCGGAACGCACAGTAACTGCCCCCGGACGGCAATCAGGGACAGGGCGGCTGGCAGGGATGCCGTCCATTGGCTCGCGCCCAGATAGAAGCTGCTACGCAGGCTCAGGTGCGGCTGGGCACTGAACACGCCGAATTCCTGCCGGGTTTGCGGAATGCCTTGCCCGGAGAGTCCGGACAGGCTGGCGCAAGTGCTGTTGTAGGTGAGATCCAACCCTGCTGTACCGTTCCATCGCAGCGCACCTGTGCGGAAGTCCAGCCCGGCCGCATTCTCGGAGCGGAAAACACGCTCGGTAAGCTCCTGGTCTGCCTGGTACGAGGCTGTCTTGTATTTCGCCTGGTGGGCGTTCCGGACGAACTTGGTGTCGGAGGTGAAGGTTAAGGCACGGCTTTCCCGGCGGCGCGTCGTGAGCCGCAGTTGGTTCTCCAGTTTGAAGGACGGGAGGCTGTATTGCTGGGAGTAGGAATTGTCAGTCGACAGGGAAGACAGAGCATCCCGCCACTGGCCGGCGGCCTTAAACTCTTCCGAGAAGAATCTTTCTGCACCGTTATGCTCAAAGGAAGCGGACAGATCGGCATAGTAGCGGAGGTCAGACAGGGAGCGCTGCTCCTCGATCGAGAAGACCTCTGCGCCGTCAAGCCGGATTTCCTCCCGGGTCAGGGACGTCTCACGGAAACGCTCTGCGGCGCCGTTAAGGCTTAGCTTGACCTGGCTGTCCGGGCCTGTTTTCGATAGGTGGTTGAGGGAAGCGAGTCCCGATAGGTTGTCGTACCAGTAACGTTGCGGCAGGGGCAGTTCCGTCCTGCCCGGTCGCAGTTCCGTGGCGAAGTCCGCATCGGCGTTCTGCGTGTCCACCACGAACCAGCGGGCTTTGCCAAAGTACTGCTGCTCCTGAAGTTCGCGTAGGATGTCGTTTCCGATATTGTTGCCTTTTATCAAAAAGAGATCTTGGGAGGATTTCGCGAAACGGGTCAGCATGGCCTGGGCACTGAATAGCGGCACCGGGGGTGCACCAAGCAACCCGTTCAATCCGAGGGACCAGACATTCCGTTCACTTTCCTTGAGGATGATGTTAATGGCGCTTTGGTCAGGACGGTCAATGCTTTGCAGTGCCCGGATTGGCTGGTGTCTCCGAAAGATTTCCACGCGAGCAATCTGGTCGGAGGAAAGATTCTGGGTGACTACGCCGTAGCGGTTGCCCATCAAGTCCATACCCTCAACGTAGAATTTGCTGATGGGACGACCGTTATGATAGATAGTGCCCGAAGAAGGGTTGATGGAGATTCCTGGAAGCTTTTGCAACAATTCGCCCAGTACACGCTCCGTCCCATCGGAGAATGATTGGGCTATGTAGGACAATGTGTCTCCGTGTTCCTGGACGGCACGTTCCGAGACTTGAGCTGCCTGAAGCTGCAACTTCGCAGGTGTAAGTCGCAATTCAATGCGCTTTGATCCAGACGCCACTTCCAAACGAGTGATTTTATAGCCCAGCAAAGTAGCGCTGACTGCCGTGACCGGACGGGTGCATTTCAATGAAAAACAGCCGTTTTCATCGGTATATACCGAAGCACAGGTCTTCTCGCCATGAAAAGCGGTCACGAACACCCCCGGTAAAGGACGGCTCGTAAGATCAGAGAGAACCTGCCCTTCGATGGTCCATATCTCCTGGGCCATGGAAATGCCTTGCTGCAGGAGAAGGAGATGGCATAGCAGGATAGCTGCTGACCGGATATGAAAAGGGATTTTCATCGTCCGGAAACATCTTCCTTCCAGTATTTCTCTGGGATAATAGGAATATAGGGCCTGTTTTTGGGCGTATTGTGTCTTATGCCATTTTTATCGATAAAATACCCGTCAGCCGTGTGGGCCCCGGTCAGGTTGTCATACAAAGTGACGTTCTGCCACAGATTGGCAACCATCCGGTCGGCATCCTGCAAGGAATGACTATATAAGCGATTGCTTCCATTCTTGGATATCTTTTCGAGAAGAGGGGAGTAATAATCAAATCGGCTCTCGTTGATCTCCTCAATGTAGCGCATCTTGAAATAAAAATACTTGTTGCTGTCGATGGCTGCGATGATGAGTCCCGGCAAGCCTCGAAGGAGCCACGGACCGGCGCTGGCAGGAATATCCTCGGTGTACCACACATACCAGTCCCTTCCCATAAACCGGGACCGGGCTCGTTTGCAGTTGTACCCTAATATAATCTGTTCTTCTTTAAGCAGTTCCCATTGCGGGACGGGAACAGTCCCGTCACCTTTTACATTCAAATTGATATATCGGTACCAATGGGTGACGTGCCCTTGCACATAGTCGTGGAAGATTGTCCAATGGTATAAAAAACCATCACCGGCCAAATCGGTAATTTGTGCATAAGATACATCATCGTTTATCTTACCGGATCGGTCAAAAGCATACTGCCGAAGAGAGTCTTTCGTGAAGTTGACCTGATCATAAAAAACTGCTTTTGTGCCGTCAAAATCCAAGATCATGTCTGGCGCTAGCCGATATGCTTTTCCCGTGCGGGTGGAATCCATTTTGAAATAAAACAAATAACCCGCCCTCAAGGCATCTTGAGCAGGACACAGGGCCTCTGATATAAGAAAAAAGAGACAAAGGAATAAAACAGCCGATGGTTTATTCATTCCCATTTGGAATTTGAAGTGGTGTTTCCTAAATCGTACATTGCAACGTAATACTCTGGATCCATACCAGATTCAACTTCTACATAATGTAGTCCGCACGAAAGAAAAAAACCTCGAATTTCTGCTTTAGCGAGCCAGATTGTGGTCAACAAAAGAATTGATGACAGAAAGGATACAAGTAAAGATTTCCTTTTAGTCATAAGAATGTGTAATAATAGTGGATTATAAACACAAAAATAGAAAAAAAAACGATCTTTGCAAATATGAACAGGTATGCAAGAATAAAAGATATCCTCGTCCGCTACGGCATCGCTACCGTAGGGTTGGTGTTCGTGGCGCTGGGTGTTGCGTTGTCGATCATATCCAACCTCGGGACGGCGCCGCTGTCATGCCCCGCCTATGTGCTGAACCTCAAGTGGCCCGTGCTGTCGGTTGGGACTTTCACCCTGCTGGTCAACATGACCTACCTGATCATCCAGTATGCCCTGCTGCGCAAGGACTTCAAGGCTAAGTACCTGATGCAGATCCCGGCCTCCGCGATCTTCGGCTATCTCATTGACGGTTGCCTGTGGGCCCTGGGCTGGCTGCATCCCGAGACCTTCGCCTTCCGGGTCTTCCTGACGGTGCTCGCTGCCCTGGTGACGGCTTTCGGCGTCAGCATCGAAGTGGCGGCGAATGCCTGGATGCTCTCCGCGGAGATGACGGTGGGTGCCATCTCGCAGGTATTCAAGAAGTCTTTCTCCGGGGTGAAGATCGTGATGGATTCGCTGACGGTGGTGATCGCCGCGGCGCTGGCCTGGGTGTTTTTCGCCAATCCTTTCGGACACGGCGCCTACACCGGTCTGGCGGATGTCCTGCTGGCGCGGACGGAAGGCATCGTGATCGGTCTCGGTACGATCCTGCTGGCTTTCCTGCCCGGCTGGATGATGCGCCTGACGGATCCGTGGGTGGCCCGCCTGCTCAAGGGCAGATCTGGCAAAAGCGGTTGTACACCGCAATGACGCTTTCCACGTTGCGCCCCATCTCTTCCCCATTGAAGGGGCCTATTTTGACGGCTCCCGTCTCCATGACCGCTTCGTCCGACATCAGGGGCAGGACCCGGTCGACGATGTTGGACCAGCAGCCGGGATCCACGCCCAGGTGGCGGGCCAGGCTGATGCAGTCGTCGATGCGTCCGATGCCGGCATTGTAGGCGGCCAGGGCGTATTGGTAGCGCTCGGTCATGTCGTCTCCGATCTTGTAGTAGCGCTTGATGAGGTTGCCGAGCGACTGCGCCCCGGCGGCGATGTTCATTTCCGGGTCCAGCGGGTCGGTCACGCCATAACGGGCGGCCGTCTCGGGCATCATCTGCATCAGCCCGGCGGCGCCGCGCTTCGAGCGCGCCTCGATGTGGAAGCGGGACTCCGAGTAGATCAGGGCGGCCAGCAGGCGCCAGTCCCAGCCGAGGGTGTCGGCGTGGGCGCGGATGAGGCTGTCGTAGGGGCTGAGCTGGGCGCGCGGCCCGCTGCGGAAGGCGTTGTAGCGCTTGAGGTAGAGCTCCCGGCGCACCGGAAATTCTTCCGAGGCGTGCCAGCGGTCGATCCAGTCGTTGAGTTCCTGCATCCCGGCGTGGTCATCCTCGCGCATCAGCCAGACGCTGAGGCTGTCCACGGGGCGGGAGACAAGCAGGCTGTCCGCGGCGAAGCTGTCGTCCCAGGGGACAACTACGAGGTCCACGGCGCCGGCACGCAGCGAATCCAGGTAGCTGCGGTCGCGCCCGGTCAGGGCGATGGAGACGCGCTGGCCGTTGGCCTTGGCGAAGCGCTGGACCAGCTCATAGTGGTACCCGATCATCAGGGCCTTGGAGGTGTCCGCGAGCGGAGCGAGCTCGAGGATGGCGCGGATGTGTGCGGGTTTGTCGCGAGATGCTTCCGGCCGGGGGCCGAACAAGGCAGCCAGTCCCGTAGCGAGGAGCAGCAGGACGGTGAGGGTCAGGGCGATGATCGCGGGTGTATCTCTTCTCTGCATGGGCTTAGCGGCGCCGGCCGGTCGGTTGGGTGTAGAAGGGCCAGAAGACGCCGAACTTGAGGCCGTCCATGCCGCCGGACGTCACGATGTAGCGGTCCGCGCTGAAGTAGTCCAGCTTGCGCATCGGCCAGCCGCCTCCTGCATTCTGGTATTTGACGAAGACGCAGGCGCGCTTCCACTGCACGTTGACGAAGATATCGAAGAAGGGGCCGTTGCGGTAGGTCAGTTCGTTCTGGTTGTAGAAGACGCCCAGGTTCGGATTCCACGCCGGGGAGTACCATCGGGTGTTGCAGTAGGCGTCGCCGCCGATCTGCATGACCATCACGTTCTGGTTCTGCTCGTTGCGCTGCACGACGAACTGGATGTAGTAGCGGAGGTTGAGCGCCACGGCCGGGACAGGTACGACCGCCGGGTTGGAGGAGACCTGGAAGAGCGCCCGGTTGTCCAGGTGCAGGGGGCCCAGCACGAACTCCTTGCGGAGGCTGGCGGACAGGACGCTCATCGCGCCGGTATTCTGGCGGATGATGCCACGGTTGTCGTAGTAGAGGTTGTTGCCCAGCAGGGCATAGCCCACTTCCGCCGAGAGTTTCCAGTACGGGATGTCCAGCCGGCCCTGCAGGCGGGTCGTGGAGACTTTTGCGAAGTCGTTGTCCCAGCTGAAATGGTTGAGGTTGAGGTGCTGCTGGTAGTAGGTCGGCCGCTCGAGCGCGGTCTCGAAATGGGCGGAGAGGCTGACCGGGCTCTTGCGTGCCCGCCGGAACGGGTAGAAGCGGAACTCGGCGTTGGCCTCGACGTTGAAATCGGCGAAGTCGTGTCCGAGCAGGACATAGCGGGCCTTGGCGTTCCAGAAGGCGTTGTTCCGCAGCTGTCCTTCGGCGCCGGCATACAGATAGACGGAGTTCTCCGTGTGCTTGGTCGGCCGGACCGTAGTGCTGTCGAAATATTGCTTGAGATAGTCTCCGATGCCGATGTCCAGCTTGGAGACCACGGCTTCGCTGGACCAGGGCTGGAGGCGGATGTAGAGCTTGTTGTCAAGTTTCATCACGCGCATGGAGTCGGCGCTGGCGTTGCCGTAGCGGAACAGGTCGTAGAATTCCGTGCCCGGGCTGCCGGTGATCTGGTCCGTGTATTCGCGGGTATAGGTGGAGAATTCGCTGCTGTGGCCGATGAAGGTGGTCGTGATGTCACGGTCGAGGCTGTCGGCGTTGAAGTGGTAGCTGGTGTCCCGCCGCGCCTTGAGCTTGTTGATGAAGGTAAAGGGGATGCGGAGCTGCTGGTCGAGGAAGAAGGTGTTCTTGACGATCTTGGATTTGGCCCCGGAGAGGTTGACCTTGATATCGCGGGCGTCCACCGTCGTGTCCCGGATCCAGCTGATGTCCGCGATGCCGCCGTTTTCCTTGCGGGAGACCAGGTTGCGGATATAGCCGGCGTGGGCGGTGTAGCGCTTGCCGAGGTAGTTGAGCCGGATCGTGGAGGTCTTGTTGATGGTCTCCTCGCTCTCCAGGATGCCCCCGCCGCCGAAACGGTCGAAACTGAGGGCGAAGTTCAGGGCCGGGGTGATGTTCTGGGTCGTGAAGATGTGGAGGTTGTCGGACTCCTTGTCCCGGTTGGAGAAGAGGGTGCCGAAGTAGCCGAGTTCGGTGTAGGGGACCTTGGTGTTGTAGTTCGGCAGGGTCCGGTGCGAGAAGCTCCAGGACTCCTGCGCGTCGTAGAACTCCACGCCTTCGCCGCTGCGGCGCAGGAACCAGTTGTAGTATTGTACCGGGGAGCCGGCGACACCCAGCCAGGTGGCGTTGACATCGGCCCGGTGGAAGGGATAGTCGTGGAAATGGTAGTTGAAGGTGGTGTCCGGCACATAGGGGGACAGCTTGCCGAAGTCGGGATCGAGCGTCCAGGCCACAAACCGCTTGTAGTAGAGCGAATCGGGCAGGGCGTAGGTCTCGAGGATGCGCGGCGTGGTCTCCACGATGCTGTCGCGGACGTTCTGCCGCTCCTCCTTGACCTTGCGAAGGGAGTCCATCTGGGCCATCTTGAGCTGCGTGCGCTGCTCCATGTCGTATTGGCGGCGCTCCTTCGGAGGGAGGCCGGCGTACCAGGCCTCGAAAGCGGCCTTGGCCCTGGCCAGGGAGTCGGCGAGGTAGAGGGAGTCGAGCTGGCTCCACAGCGAGGTGTCGAGCAGGGCCTTGAAGGAATCCCGCGGGCTGATGCGCACGACGGTGTCGATGGTGACGTCCATCGTGTCCACGGGTTCGGTGGCCGACGTATCCTGCACGGTGATCTCCTCCAGCGAGAGGGTCCTGCGCAGCTTGTACCCCGCCACCGGGTAGGTCACGGTGTCCTTGACGGGACCCTGCGTCATTCCCGGCAGAGACCGGGAATCTCCGTCCATCCGACCGAAATCGAAGGACCCGGCAGCGACGACGGCCGTCACGGCAATGGGAAAAGCTATGCGCGAGAACAAATTCACAATCAACAAAGATAACGACTTTTGGGGGATTCTCAAAAACAATGCATCCTAGCCCCGACAACTCCGTTTTTCGGGACCATTCCCCTTCCTGAAGCCTGGCGGAAAAATGTTATTTTTGCCAGCGAGGCTGTAATATTTCAAGAATGGTTCCGTCTAAAGGGCAGATGACACCCGAAGAATTCATACGCGTGTACCTCCCGCTGGGAGACGGCTTGTATCGGGTCGCTTTCCGGCTGCTTGGCAAGCGGGAGGAGGCGGAGGATGCAGTCCAGGACCTGTATGTCAAGATTTGGAACAATCTTGACGGCCTGGACCGGGTGGACAACCCCGAGGCCTGGTGTCTGGTCGTGCTGCGGAATCTTTGTATCGACCGGCTGCGGACCAAAGGTGCGCAGCGGGCGGTCCGGGCGGGCGAAGAACTTCCGGACGAGGTCCCGCCGGAGCAGAGTGGACGTCTGGAACAGACCCTGTCCGCCGTCCGGTCCTTGCCGGCCAGAAGCCGGGAGTTGCTTCACCTGCGCCTGGTCGAGGACCTTTCCTATGCGGAGATTTCCCGGGAGACGGGCCTCTCGGAGAACGCGCTCCGCGTCACTTTTCATCGAATCAAACAACAATTGAAAAAGAAGATATGACACCCGAAGAAATAGAAAGGCTCAGCCTCGACGACCTGAAGCGGATGATGACCGATCCGCAGACCGTTGTCCCCGAAGAAATGCGGACGCGGCTGCGGGATATCGCCTGTGCCGCCAGGCTGGACGCCGGCGGGATGGCGTCCCTGGACGGACACCGGCATGAGTCCGTGCGCCGCAAATACCTCTGGCTCCGGGGGCTCGTGCCGGCGACGGCGCTGGCCGCGCTGGCCGCCGTCCTGCTGCTGAACCGCCGCTCGCCGCAGCCGAAAGACACCTTCACCGACCCCAAGCTCGCGTATGCAGAATTGACGCAGGCGTTTGCCCTGTTCGGAGAAGCCCTGCAAACAGGCTCCGCCGATGCGGCAACGGCTTTCTCCGAACTCGGTCAACCCTTTGCAGAAATCCAAGAAAACCTTTGAATATGAAACGGCTCCTTTTACTCTTCTGCTTCCTCTGTACGCTGATTCCTTCGGCGCGTGCGGACCGCGATGACTGGGTTCTGACGATGCAGGAATTCAAGACCCTCAAGATCATCGACGTGGATGGAAAGGCGGTTACGGACTTCCGCTGTGAAACGACGATCCACGCCAATAGGGATGAAATCCTTGGTTTCTATGTCGAACCGGACAGTCCTTCCATGAAAGGGTATTACCTCGTAGTCCGGCCGGTCGGAGGCAAGCCAATCCGGTCCATCTCCTGGGAGGATGAGAACGGAATCGGCCACACGTGGGCGCTTAATGGCAAGAAAATCAGCGAATTATTCCATAGTCGCGACGAGGTCCTTCAGAAGCCGGACCTGCCTTCCCTTTTCGCCAGATGGTCCGGAAAGAGTGGGGTAACGGGCACTTACATCTCTTCCGCCATGCTCAGGATGATGGAGAAAATGCCGGAGGTCCGGTTGAACAAGAACGTCGATTTCTCCCCGCTGATTATAAACATGGACGGACTCTACAAGTTGGAAATCGCCCCGGGATATTCCACCCTCCCGCTTTGTGCGGACATTGACGAAGTCCTGAAAGCTGGGAAATACGAGCCGTTGTTGCAGAAACGGGACGAACACGGCTACATGCAGCTTTATCTAAAGGCCAAAGATAACGTGGTGACCGGCTTTGCGCTGGTCCGGATGGATGACCATTATCACAACGGCGGACAGTTCATCTGCATTGAGGGCAAGTTCCCTCGGGAGCGCTTCGAAAAGATCATTTCGGAGGGGATGAAGTAAGGAACGGACTTGGAATAATCGGGCCGTTTTTTTACTTTTGTGAGTATGGAAATACTCAGCTCTCTGTACCGCGGCTGGTTCGGCGAAAATGCGGACCGATGCGATCTGCTGCCCCTGTCGGGCAGCGCCCGCAAATACTACAGGATGTCCGGCCCCGGCGGGACGGTCATCGGCTGCATCGGCACCAACCCGGCCGAGAACCGGGCCTTCCTAGCCCTGGATGCGCAGTTCTGTGCCCACGGCCTCCACGCCCCGGCAGTGTACGCCGTGTCGGAGGACGGCATGGCCTATCTCCAGGAGGACCTGGGCGAAGGCCAGCTCTTCGAGCTCCTGAAGCCGGCGCTCGCCGACGGCAGTTTCTCGCAGGAGCAGCTGGACTGGCTGCACGATACGGTCAGCCTGCTGCCCGCCGTGCAGTTCAAGGTGGGAGCGGGGTTTGACTGGAGCGTCTGCTTCCCCGACCGGGAGTTCAACGCCCGGATGGTGGACTTCGACCTGAATTATTTCAAATATGATTTCCTGAAGCTGACCGGCCTGGAGTTCAACGAGATCCGCCTGCAGGACGATTTCGACAGACTGCGGGAGGATGCTCTCGATTTCGAGGGGGACACTTTCATGTACCGCGACTTCCAGGCGCGCAACATCATGATCAAGGACGGCGAACCCTGCTTTATCGATTTCCAGGGCGGTCGCCGGGGCCCGGTGGAGTACGACCTCGCGTCGTTCCTGTGGAACGCGGGGACGCATTTCAGCGCGGCGCTGCGCCGCGAGCTGGAGACGGCCTACCTGCGCGCGCTGGATGCCTTCCGTCCGGTGGACGAGGACGCCTTCTACCGCCGCTACCGGCTGATCACGCTGGTGCGCCTGCTGCAGGAGACGGGGGCCTACGGCTTCCGCGGGCTGGTGGAGCGCAAGCAGCTCTTTATCGACTGCATCCCGACGGTGCTGGGCTGCTTCCGCGAGTTGACGGACAAGCCTTTCGTGCGCTATCCTTACCTGACGGAAGTCCTGCAGCGGCTTGCCGGGGAATGGGACGGGCGGACGATCCTGCCCGGAATGACCGTGGCCTTATGAAAGCGCTGATTTTCGCCGCCGGCCTGGGTACCCGGCTCCGCCCCCTGACGGACACGATGCCCAAGGCGCTCGTCCCCGTGGCGGGCGTGCCGATGCTGGAGCGCGTGCTGTGCAAGCTGCGCGACGCGGGCTTCGGGCCGATCGTCGTGAACGTCCATCATTTCGCTTCGCAAATCGAAAACTTCCTCGCGTCCAAGGATTTCGGCGTGCAGGTATCCATTTCGCACGAAGTGCGCGAGCCGCTGGAGACGGGGGGAGGCATCCGGCATGCGGCCCCGCTGCTCGCCTCGCCGGAAGGCCGCTTCCTCGTGCACAACGTGGACATCCTCAGCGACCTGGACATGCGCTGGTTCCTGGAGCAGGACGATCCTTCGACCCTCGCCACCCTGCTGCTGATCGACGCCCCCGCCGACCGCTACCTGCTCTTCGACGAGCAGATGCGGCTCGTCGGCTGGACGAACGTGCGCACGGGCGAGGTCAAGAGCCCGTACCTGCCGGACTTCGATCCGGCGAACTACCGCCGCTACTCCTTCTGCGGCATCCACGTCGTCTCCGACGCCGTCTTTGAGAAGATGGCCTCCTGGCCGGAGAAATTCTCCATCATCGACTTCTATCTGCAGCAGTGCGCCGCCGGGACGATCCGGGGCATCGTGGCCCCGGACCTGCACCTGATCGACATCGGCAGCCCGGAGAAGCTGGCCGAAGCTAACGCTCGATGGAGATGATCTTGCTCTCCCATTTCTTCAAGCTGAGGCCCAGGCGGACCTTGCCGTCCACGGTCTCTGCCGGGAGGGTGCGGATGGTGCCCGTCGCGGCATCCCATTCCCTGACGATGCCGGCAGCATCGAATTCAGCCTCGAAGGCAGCATCCTTTTCCCCTTCGTTGAAAAGGAAATAGACCACGCCGTCCGGCATCACGCGGCGGGTGTAGCGCACGGCATAGGTGGCCGGCTCTTCCACCGGACCCTGGCGCCGGGGATCACGCATCCTGTAGTCCACCGGTCCCGGCAGGATGCTCATCTCGGGCACGTCCGGCATCGCTGCAACGAGGTTGCCGGTCCAGCTGACGGACGGCTCTTCGAGCCAGTCCGGGGTGTCGGGCAAGGGCTTGGGATCCAGGAAGCTGCGGCCCGCGAGCATCGTGGGCTTGCGTCCCCAGAAGAGTACTTTCCCGCCCGTGCGGGCGAAATCACTGATCACCGCGAAGGCCTCTTCGGAAAGGACGTCGGAAGACGGGATGATGAGGGTCTGGTAGCGCTGGCCGCTGCGGTTCACGAGCGTGCCGCCGCTGACGGTAAGGGCTTCCTTGAAGGCGTCGTCATCCAGCCAGTCGAAGTCGTACTGATGCTTGAGCAGGAGCTGCGCCATCTGGACGAGGTCCGGGTTGACCGACTGGTCGTTGAGCCAGAAGGTCATGGTAGGATAATACACCGCCACACGGGCGCCCGGCTCACCGAGGGCCATCAGGTAGGTGGCGCGGTTGGTGTAGTCGTTCAGGCCCTTCATCCCCGGGTCGGTCATCCAGTTGGGGCGTTCCGATCCGGCCATCCAGAACATGAATTCGAAGAAATTGATACCGCGCACCACCTGATAGTCCACCGCGTATTTGGCCGTAGGGATGGTGGGCGGGGTATTGTAGGCGGCGAAACTCTCGCTGAAGGCGCGGGGCTTGCCGTAAGCGTGGCTGACGGAGGAGGCGAACTTGGGATAGTCGTTGACCGTCTCCGGCCAGATCTGGTTCCAGATGGCGTCCACGCCGGGCACCTGCACGCGGCTGAGGTCGCGGAAGAAATTGCCCTCGGCCCGGATGCACACGGGCATGTTGTGGTCGTTGTTGAGGTGGGTGATGTGCGCGAGCCCGTTCGCCTCGCACCATTCGGCTTGCTGCTGGAAGAAGTTGGTGGCGAAGAGCTCGGACCACACGTCCCAGTAGTCGGCCCGGAAACGGCGCTCGCGCACGGTCTGCGTGCGCGTCAGCAGGCTGGCGAGCCAGGGGGTGGGGTCGTAGCCCTTGCGGGCCTTGAACTCCTCGACCATCTTCGGGGTCCAGGGGGTATAGGCGAAGTCCGGCTCGTCTCCGCGGAAGCCGAGCAGCGTCTTGCCGAACTCCTCGCCGAGATACTTCTTGTACTGCTCGTGGGTCCAGTCGATGAACTGCCGGACCGCTTCGGGGCTGAGGTAGTCGCAGATGGAGTTGGAGGTGTCCTTGCCGCCGGTGGGGTTGTTGACCGCACGGGTCTGCCCGGTGCGGTAGTCCGTCCCGGCAAACACGATATCCCACTCGTCCAGGCCGGCGGTGAAGCTGATCTTGCCGTCGTGGATCTCCACCGTGCGGTTGGGTGCGCCGGAGCGGCTCACGGCCACGGCGCTCAGCGCCTTCGGCGACACGGGAACGTCGCGCAGGACCGCGGCGCGCTCCACGTGGAGGGTGTCCACGGCGACGACGGCCTTCATGCGCAGGTCAGGCCGCTCGCGGGTGAATTTGCCCCCGGCGAAGCCGCTGGGGTATTTGCCTTCGTCGATGAGCCAGACTTTCAAGCCGCGGGCCTTGGCCTCCATCACCCCGGTGCGGATGCCTTCGAACCACTGGTCGGAGAGATATTCGTACGGAAGCCGGTAGCCGGCTTCGAAGATAACGGCGCGGAAGCCCTTGGTCTTGATGGAGTCCAGGTCGTGGCGGATGGTCTCGAGGTCCATCGGACCCTCCCAGCCCCAGATCACATGGCTGGCGAACTCGGCGGGCGGATTGTCGAACTGCCTGGCCGCTTCGGCGAGCGGCACGCGGTGGATGCCTTCCCATGCGTGTCCCTGGGCGAAAAGCGCTTGCCCTGCCAGAAGCAGGGCAAGGCACAGGATGAGCATTCTCTTCATAAGCTATTTACCGATGGAGAAGATGGGACCCTTGTCGGAATAGTCCTCGTAGTAGAACTGGATCGCGCTGTCGTTCATGCGCGGATGGTACTGGTCCAGCAGGCGGATCACCTCGGCGCCTGCGAAGATGGCCGGACCGTAGGCGTGCGCGGCATACGGGCTGACCGGGCGGTAGTAGTAGAACGCCGGGTCAAAGGCCATGCCGGTGCCGACGCAGGTGCCGTTCACCATGCCTTTCTCGTCGATGACGGTCGAGATGGCGTCCCAGGCCAGCAGGGTGGCGGGACCGTACTCGAGCGGATGGATCCAGCCCTCGCAGATGCCGTGGGCGAAGCAGTACGCGTAGATGGCGGTGGCGGAGGACTCCAGGTAGGAATCGTTGCGGTCCAGCAGCTGGTGCCAGAAACCTTCGCTGCTCTGCAGGGCGGCCAAGCCCTTCACGTGCTTGCGGTAGAGGTCGAGCACCTCGGCGCGGCCCGGATGGTTCTCCGGCAGCGCGTCCAGCACGTCGCACATCGTCAGGATGGCCCAGCCGTTGGCGCGGCCCCAGTGGAAAGCGGGATGCTCGTCCATCGCCTCGACCCAGCCGTGGCGGAAGAGGTTCTTCTCCGGGACCCACATCTTCTCCTTGAAGAGGCGGATCTGCCGGACGGCCTCGTCGAAATACTTCTTGTCGCCGGTGAGCTTGCCGTACCAGGCGAGGGCGGGGATGCCCATGAACATGTCGTCCAGCCAGACGGTGTTCAGCTGCGGCCGGTTGCGGGCGAGCGTGCCGTCCTGCAGACGGAACTCCTTGTTCATGATATAGTCGGCATAGAGGTCGATCAGCGGGCGGAGCTGAAGCTCGGGATGGGCGACCTGGTCCTTGATCATCGACACGCAGACGGCGCCGCAGTCGTCGAGCGCGTGCGGCGTCATCACGACGCTGAGCTTGTGGGCCGGCTTGCCGCCGCTGGCGCGGTATTCTTCCGCTTGCGCGGCAAGCAGGGCATGGCGGTTATAGACATAGTCGGTGTAGGCCTTGTCGCCGGTGGCGGCCGCAGCCGCGAGCATCGCCGAATAGGTCACGCCCCATTCGTAGCTGGTCAGACGGAAAGCGCCGCGGGGGATCTCCCCGTCCTCGCCCGGCTGCCAGGGTGTCTCGGCATCCACGAACTTGAGGATGCGGTCCAGGTCGGCCTTGACATCTTCCTTGGCGGGAACGCCGTAAGGGATGTTGTAATCAGGCTGCAGCAGGTGCAGGGGGGTGTTGGAGTCGTTCTGGACGACAGGTTCATCGACGGGCTGCTTCGGGGTGCAGGCACACACGCCTGCCAGCAGGGCGCAAGCAGCGGCAATAAGGAAAAACGGGTGTCTCATTATGCGATAGTTGTATTGGTTTGCGGCAAAAGTCCTTGCAAGTTAAGCATAATTGCCGAGAAAACCTACACTACAGCATATTGTACATCGCGCTTTGGACGCGGGCGTTCTTGGCGGGGTTCATCTTGCCGAAGTTCCACTTCACGGAGAACATCGCATAGCGGCCCATCACGAGGTAGATGCTGTCTTCGACATACTCCGCACTGACCGAGCGCTGCTGGGAGCGCTGCTGGTTCAGCAGGTCGGAGACGCCCAGGCTCAGGGTGAAGGCCTTGATGTTCTTGCTGACGGAAAAGTTCCAGATGAAGTACGGGTCGTTGAACCCGGCCGTGTAGCCCCGGAAAGCATAATACGTCGCTTCCGTCTTGAACTCCCAGCCGTGCGGGGTTTCGTACAGCAAATCCAGGTTCTGGATGAATCGCCAGTAATCCGTGTTGGCGGAAGCGTCCAGGCTGTACCGGCTGCGCTCGTTTTCGAATACGGAGATGAAAGACGCGGAGAAGCGGTCCAGCCGGTAGGTGGCGCCCACTTGTGCTTCCAGGAAGATCTGGTCCGTCCGGCTCTCGGCGAAACCGCTCTGTCCGTCATAGAAGCGGCTGCCGGAGGCGTCTCCCCAGAAATCCGCCATGAAGGCATTGTAGTCGAAGGTCAGCAAGTCCATCCCGGCCCGCCGGGAAGTGGCCTGGTAGCCGGTGCCTCTGGAGAGACCGCCCTGGACGCCCGCCTGGAAGGTCAGGCGCTTTTTCTGCCCGACCGGCTGGCGCCAGACGAGGTAGCCGCTCCAGGTGCTGGACGGCCGCCGGGTGTTGACGGGCACGGAATAACGGATGCCGTCCGCGTCGAACCACGAGGCCGTCTGGATGCCCCGCTGGGTCATCGACCAGCTGAGGTCCACGCTGATGTAGGAGAGGGTCTCCCGGTTGTTGTAGCTCCAGTCCAGATAGGCGTAATGCCTGAAGGTGGGCCGGAGATAAACGTTGCCGGTCGAGATGTGAAGCGGGTCGGAAATGTCCAGCACGGGCAGGATCCGGCTGCCGGACACCTGGCTGGAGCTGCCTTCATACCGGGCGGAGAGGCTGTGTCCCTGCTTGCTGGAATAACGGAAATTGACGTACGGCGACCAGTCGTGCATCCACTCCCCGATGCCGGACTCGGTATCTTTCCCGAGCGAGCGGGAGCGGACCTCGTTGCGGGTCTGGTCGTGCTGCAGGCCGAAGTAGAACTGGTTGCTCTCCTTGCGCCACTGCATCTGCAGGCGTTCGCGGAGCAGGAGGTAGTCGCTACGGGAAGATGACGAATAGTAGTCGTTGGCGCTGCCGTCCTGGTTGAAGGCGGCCTTGCCGCTGCTGCGCTGCTGCCACATCGGGGAGAACTGGGCCGAGACGCCCCAGTTTTTCCCGAAGGGCTCCAGGTAGCTCAGGGTGCTGGAAACCATGCGACCGCCGCCGGCGTTGTCGTAATGCAGGTCGCGTGGGGTGACGTCCGTCCCGTAGCGGGTCTGCGAGCGTTCCAGGCTGGTGCCCTGGTTCTGGGAGAAATTGTAGTTGAAGGTCAGGGTCATGCTGCGCCGTTCCTTGCCGATGTCCTTGATGCCGCCGGAAATGCGTCCATTGGCCTGGAAACTGCGAGAATCGGCGGACTTGAAAGCGTCCGTGCCGTTGAGTTCCGCCCCCTGCGCGTCCGTCGTGGCGGAGCGGTTATGGGATGACGAACTGCCGCCGCTGAAGCGGAACGAGGGCGTGAACACGAAGTTGTATTTCTTCGTATCCTTCTTCTCCATCTCGAAATTGACGCCGACCCGGTGGGTGCGGCTGGTTCCTTCCGTGCGTCCGTCCGTGAACAGCGGGCTCTCGCCCACCAGCGCCGACTGGCGCCTGGTCCGCTGGCCCGATACCCGGTCGGAGAAATTGTAGCTGACGCTGGCGGTGGATTCCATCCCCTTGATCCGGTCGGAGTTGAGGTTGGCGCCCGCCATGGCGGAAGTGGAGAGTCCGCCGCGCAGGGACCCGAGGTCCACGTCGTCCAGGTCGTCCGCCGACACGGCCACGAATACACTGCCGCCGCTTCCGGGGTCGGTGGCGTTCTGCCCGTTCGCCAGCAGGGTCAGCTGGTCGGTCTCGTTGTAGCCGCTGAGCAGGAGGTTGCCGCCCCAGAGGGCGTGCCGGTCGTCGCTGAGACCCTCATCCACGCGGCCCTGGCGGTAGCCGCCGGCCAGTTTGGCGTTGCCGAACCAGCCCTGCTTGTATTCTTCCTTGAGCTGCAGGTCCATCACCTTCTCGCGGCTGTCCTCAGCGGCGACGCCCGAGAACGCAGCCTCCTTGTTCTCCCGGTCGATGACCTGGATCTTGTCCACGATCTTGGCCGGGAGGTTCTTCAGGGCGGCCGAAGGGTCATTGAAGAAGAAAGTCTTGCCGCCCACGGTGATCTCGTCCACGGGCTCCCCGTTCACCTTGACCGTGCCGTCTTCGCCGACCTCCATGCCCGGCATCTTCTTGATCAGTTCTTCCAGCATCGCGTTGTCTCCCACGTGGAAGGCCGCCGCGTTGTAGATCAGCGTGTCCTGCCGGACCTCGATGGCGTTGCCCACCGCCGTGATGGATGCGGCGTCGATGATTTCGGGGTTCTCCTCAAGTTTGATCACGCCGAGGTCCTCCGTGTAATTGCGGAAGTTGTAGTCCTTGGCGAACGGCGTGTAGCCGATCATCTCCACGTTCAGCCGGTAGCGGCCCACGGGCACGTCCGGGATCTCCACGGCGCCCTTCTGGTCGGACAGGGCGAAGTGGGTGATGGTGGTGTCTCCCTGGGGGTTGAGATAGACCGTGGCGAAGGGCAGCGGCTCCGCGGATTTCGCATCCTGGACGGAGAGCCGGACGCGGATGTTGCGGTTGCTTTGGAACATGTCGTAGTCCATGACCACGACCTGGGCGTGGAGGGCTCCGGCGGCGAATAGGATAAAGACGAGGGCCAGGAGTGTTTTTCTCATTGCAGCGATTGTCTGATAAGTTTATCAAATTTTTTTTGCGGGATACGGCCTTCCAGGCAGATGAAACGACCGTAATCGAAGGAGTCATCAAGTTCGACCAGTACGAATCCCGAGACTGTCTCACCGTCGGTGGCGACATACAGGCGGGTGTACTGACCGTTCTGGCGCATATCCATCAGCGTGACGTAGTGCCCTTTGTCCAGGAAATCGCGGATATCCTTTCGCAGGCCATCCTCTGTGGTATTGCGGCAGTACCGGACATTGACGTCTCCTTTGCGGTAGCGGGCGAAATCCAGCAGATAGACTCCTTTGAGCTCTGTGACGATGGGAGATAAGTCAATCTGTCGATTCCGGATGTTGAGTTTGGGCAGTTTCTTGGTCATCCGGAACAATTCAGGGGAGACGTAAGTGGAGTTGACGTCCGTCATATCGCTCCAGCGGCTGAAGACATAGTTCCCTTCCGGCGGTGCCTGCCGGTCGCGGGCTGTCTGGATGAAGACGCTGCCTTCCGGCTCGTAGTAATAATACTTGCCGTCCTCTACCATCAGATGGCCATTTTCTCTCTGGATAGCGGTCTTTTTAGCAGCCTGTCCTATGAGTTCCACGATCATCTTGTCGAGTTTGTCCCTGACCTCAGGTGAAATACTGTTCCATTCTTCCTCGGTGAGGGTGGTCTGTCCATAGCTGACGGCCGACAGCAGCAGGGCGGCGGCCAAAAGAAGCAAGCGTTTCATATCTTCGGATTTGGTGCCAGATCATCATTGGGAATGGAGAAAGAATCATAGCCGTTCCGCATAGCTTCGGAGAAGCTGTCGAAAATGCGTTCTATTTCGGCGTATGTCGATGACACCTCTGGCGGGAGCGGCCGGGGCTGGCCTGTGAGGAGCACGGCGGCCAGCGAAGCCAGCGCCGCAGCGGGCACGGCGGCCCAGATCCAGCGGCGGGGGCTCCGGCGGCGCGGTTCCGGGTCCAGGCAGTCCGGCCCTTTTTCGGCCAGGACGGCCGCCAGGATGGCGTCTTCCGCGGCCTTGTCCAGGCCGTCGGGCAGGCGGTATTCTTCGTTCATAGCTTCTTTCATATCATTCGTTTCAGTTTGTTCTTCAAGCGGTGGAAAGCCACGCGCAGGGCGACTTCCGACTGCCCCTTGCGCTGGGCGATCTCCTCATAGCTGCACCCTTCAATCAGCCGCAGACGGACCAGTTCCCGCTCCTGCGGGGTCAGGCGCCGGATGGCCGCCAGCGCCCGTTCCTGCCGCTCCGTCGGTCCGCTCTCCGTTTCCGGCTCCGGGGTTTCCGGATCGGGATTGCCGGCTGCGGGGGGCGTCGCGGCGCGCAGCCGGTCGATGCACAGGTTCCGCATCATCGTGGCGCTCCAGGCCTTCGGGTTTCGGACGGCGTCCAGCCTGTCCCGGCTGTCCCACAGTTTGAGGTAAACGTCCTGCACGGCATCTGCCGCTGCTTCTTCTGAAGCGAGCAGCCTGCGGGCTATGCGGTAAAGTTCACCTTTGAACGGCAGGAATGTGCGTGAGAATTCTTCCGGAGCCATATCTTCTATCATATAGACGGAAGGAAGCAAAAAAAGTTACACGTCCGGGCCTAATCGTTTCCGGGATGCACGTGTACGTCGAGCTGCGGGAACGGGAATTTGATTCCGGCCTGCGGCAGTTCGGTGTAGATGCGCTCGTTGAGGTCGAAGCTCACCGGCCAGTAGTTGACGCCCTTCACCCAGACGCGCACGATGAAGTTCACGGAGCTGTCGCCGAGTTTCTGCAGGGCGACGAAGGGGTCGGCGGCACCGGGCGTACCGGCGTCCAGGATGCGTTCGTCCTCCCGGATGATCTCCAGGATCTTCTCCTTGCAGGCTGCCGCGTCGGTGCCGTATTCGACGCTGACGGGCAGGTCGATGCGACGCAGCGGGAAGCTGCTGTAGTTGACGATGTTGCCACCGGACAGGGCGCCGTTGGGCAGGATCACCTTTCGGTTGTCGATGGTGGTGAGGTGCGTGCCCACGATGGTAACTTCCGTGACGAAGCCGGCATAGCCCAGCGCCTCGATGTAGTCGCCTGCCTTGAAGGGCTTGAAGGCCATGATCATCAGGCCTCCGGCGAAATTCTGCAGCGTGCCGCTGAGTGCCATGCCGACGGCCAGGCCGCCCGCGGCCAGCAGGGCGGCGAGCGAGGAGGTGTTGACTCCGAGCGTGCCGATCACCACGACGATCAGCAGGATGGTCAGGGCGATGGAGACGAAACTGGAGATGAAAGTCGCCATCGCCTTGTCGGTCTTCTTGCGCTCGAAGGCACGGCCCATCGCCCGCTTGATCCGGCGGATCAGCCAGGCACCCACGATATAGATGAGGATGGCTGCCAGCAGCTTGAGACCGAACTGCAGGGCCTGGCGGCCCAGGTTCTGCAGGGCGGTGCCGGGGTCTGCGGCCAGCATCTCGGTGAACTGCTGGAAGGCGGCGCGGGCGGAATCCGCCCGGCTGACGAGCTCCTCCTCCTTGATGGGATTCTGTATCTGCAACGGCAACATGTTGCAAATATAAAAAATTATTCCGTCACGACGAACATGCCGCTGCGGGCGGGGAGGTCCAGCGGGAACTGCGTCGCCGGGTCCAGGCGGGGCCTGGCGGAGCCCCGCGGACGGACGTCATCCGTGTCACTGATGAGGAACTCTGCAGGCAGGCTCCGCTCCCCGGTTTGCGGGTCCCAGAGTTCGACCTGCTTCTTCGCGCCGCGCAGGGAGACCTGCAGGCTGACCGGGTTGTCGGTGGAGTTGGCGATGAAGTAGATGTCCTTGCCGCCCCGGACCTTGTGGATGTAGGTGACGGCGCCGGCGTAGTCATGGTCCATGCGGACATAGTAGTCCGGATCCAGTCCGAGCTCGATGTCCCGCTGGGGCAGGATGTCCGCCAGGATCTCCTCCAGGGCGGAGGTGTAGGGTTTGGCGATGAACCAGCCGCTGCCGCCGGCTTCATTGCGTTTGGTGAAAATATTGAGGAAGCGGTAGCGGGCGTGGCGCACGCTGCAGGTCATGGGCTTGATGTCCGACATCCCGAAGACCTCATAGACCATGTCGCGCACCTCCTGGTCCCGGCCGGCCTCGGCGGCGTATTTCGGGAGCTTGCTGGTCGCGATCACGGAGCCGCCGGCGCGGTAGAAGGCGAGGATCTTCGCCGCCGCGTCGGCGGAAAGGACCTCGCCGCCGGGCAGGACGAGCACCTTGTACTGCTCCCAGTTGTTCTCATTGTTCAGGCGGAGTTCGCGGCCCTCGACGGTGCATTTCTCCGCGAGGACTTCCGGGTGGAGGTAGGTGTAGTCCACCCGCAGGCCGCGGAAGAGGCTTTCGCCCACGTCCATGTAGTCCGTTTCCGGCGGGACGATGCCGCCCATGTAGGCGTAGTAGTGGCCGTTCTGGGCCTTGGACGGGAAACTGTAGGCCGCCTGGAGGGAGGCGATGGGGTAGAGCACCGCCACGTCGGCGACGTGGCGCCCGCCGCGGAGCATGTAGCCGCCGCGTCCCAGGAAGCGGTCGATGCCGTCGATCTTCTGCTCGAACTCGATCTGGATGTTGGTGCCCATGGTCAGCTGGTCCAGCGACACGCGCCAATAGTTTTCCGGGGTGAGTGCCGCGTACTGCGGACGGCTGTAGGCGGCGAAGGTCTCCGTGAACATCTCCGGCTTGTCCCAGTTGAAAGCCGACGAGGAGACGATCTTGTAGCCCACGTTCGATCGGCCCGGGTAGTAGATGTCGTCCGTGGCGGGGATGTCCTGGTATTTGAAGGCTTTCATCAGGTCGCCGTTGGGACCGACCGGGTTGCGCGTTTCCTCCTGGTCGAGGTGTCCGCCGCTCTTGATCCCGTGTGCGTGGCACCACTGCGCCACCTGGCCGATGTAGTTCTCGGCAAACAGGTCCGCGCGGTAGCCGAACAGGGCGTTACGGGCGGAGGCGGTCCCGGGTCCGATGTCGTACCACAGGGCAGGGTAGAGGGTCATCGGGTCGTAGCCGTATCGGGCCTGGAATCCTTCGTTGAAGCGCGGCGTCCACATCCGGCCGTTGTTGAGCATCATCGTGGGCTCGTCGTAGAAGGTGCGTTCGATGACGGTCCCGAAGAATTCGCTCAGGTGCGCATAGTAGGCGCCGAAACTCATGTCAATGTACTTGGCGACGGCGTCGCGGTCCAGGTAGTCCACGAAACCTCCTTTGCTGGAGCGCGGGGCGAAGGCCGGATCCAGCCAGAAAAGCATCACCTTCCAGCGGCCGGCCGGGACCTTGCAGCGCAGCTTGCCGTCCCGGAAATTCCGGCTGACGTCGCGCCGCTCGTAGGTGTCCAGGTTCATGGCCACGGCACCCACATAGATGCCTTGTTCCGGCATCTCGAGGACGACTGTCTGCGCCCGCCCGCTGACGTCCTGCTCCTCCATCTCAAGGCTCTTGGCGCAGTCCTGCGGGTAACGGGTGTAGAAGAGGCCTTCCACCATGCCGCTCGGATACTCCCATTCGTCATAAAGCGTGGAGCATTTGAAACCGAGTTCCAGGCCCTTTTCGATGGCGGCGCGGTAGAGCTTGAAATAGTTCTCGCTCAGGTACGCGGTCCCTTCCGTCTTCGGCTTGCGGCCGGAGAATTTCAGATAATCTTCGGACAGGCCTTCGGTGCTGCCGCCCCCGGCGATCAGCACGAAAGTGCCCCATTTGTCCGTCAGGAAGTCGCGTTCGACCGCTTCGCGCATGGACGCTTCGGTGGCGCGGTCGAGCGGCAGCGCGATGAAGCGCACGCCGCGGAACGCCCGGGCGGGTTCGCGGAATTGCTCATATTCGACGCGGGTCATGTCGATCCCGTCAACTTCGTATTTCTGCTGCGCGGTAGCGGGGGCCAGGGAAGCGGCCAGCAACAGGCCGGCCCAAAGGAACTTGTTCATATCGGTCAAAATGGTTTATACAAACATAGGGATTATTTTGCTTTTTTTGAATATCTTTGTTCAAACCAATTAAGCATAAGCATGACGAGATTGTTCCGTTGTCCGGAAGTAAGTCCTTGAATATCAGATGATACCTAAAACAGCTGCACAATACGCCCCGATGACGGCGCTATACCGCGAGTGGAACGAGCGCATCAACGTCGTGTCCCGCAAGGACATCGACGCGCTCTACGAGCACCACATCCTCCACTCGCTGGCCATTGCCGAATATTTGCGCCGGTATTACCCAGCCGAGTATCGTGCGTGGGCGCCGGTTCGCGTGAGCGAACATCCGGCTATGCCCCTTGAGGGGGTGCAGGGGGTGGAGGGAGAGGGTCCCCGGATCCTTGATCTGGGAACCGGCGGCGGCTTCCCCGGCATCCCGCTGGCAGACGTATTTCCCCGGGCGCATTTCACCCTCTGCGACTCCATCGGCAAGAAAGTCCGGGTGGCGCAGGCGGTCGCCGAAGGCCTCGGACTGCAGAACGTCACTTGCGTCAATGCCCGGGCGGAGTCGCTCGCGGGTCCCTTCGACTGGGTGGTCTCCCGTGCGGTCACGTCGCTGGACAATTTCTATCCTTGGGTCAAGGGCAAATTCCGCCGCAGCATCCTCTATCTGAAGGGGGGCGACGTCAACGCGGAGATCTCCGACCTGGTCCGGAAATGCCGTGTGGATCCCGGCCGGATCCGCTGCTGGCGGATCGATGAATGGCTGAAAGATGAATATTTTGCAGAAAAATTTGTAATTGAAATCGGAAAAGATTACCTTTGCCCTCCCAAAATTTGAAAACTAAAAATCGAAGATATGAAAAGGACTTTTCAACCCTCCAACCGCAAACGTGTCAACAAGCACGGTTTCCGCGAGCGCATGAGTACGCCGAACGGCCGCCGGGTTCTCGCATCCCGTCGTGCGCACGGTCGTAAGAAGCTGACCGTCTCCTCCGAGGATCGCTGGTAGGATATCCAGTCGATCGGAAAAAGATGCCGGAACCAAATGGTCCCGGCATCTTTTTTCTGTTTATCCATTGGGGGAAGAATCCCCAGACCCCCTCGGTCGCTTTGCTCCGAACCCGGGAGCAAAGAACTACTTGTCCGACCGGGTCAGGATCTTGTCGATCATCCCGTAGGCCAGGGCTTCTTCGGAATTCATCCAGTAGTCCCGGTCGGCATCGGCGAAGACCTTGTCGTAGGCCTGGCCGCTGTGCGAGGCGATCAGGGAGATCAGCTCGCTGCGGGTCTTCTCGATCTCCTTGGCGGCGATCAGGATGTCGGATGCCTGTCCGTGCGCACCGCCCATCGGCTGGTGGATCAGCACGCGGGCGTGCGGGAGGGCGGAGCGCTTGCCGTGCGCACCGGCGCAGAGCAGGACCGAAGCCATCGAGGCCGCCATGCCCGTGCAGATCGTGGCCACGTCGGGCCGCACCAGCTGCATGGTGTCATAGATGGCCAGGCCGCTGGACACCTGTCCGCCCGGGCTGTTGATGTAGAGGGAGATGTCCCGGGACGCATCCGTGGACGAGAGGAAGAGCAGCTGGGCCAGGATGATGTTGGCGACGTCGTCGTCGATCCCGACACCGAGGAAGATGATGCGGTCCATCATCAGGCGGCTGAACACATCCATCGACGCCACGTTGAGCGGGCGCTCCTCGATGATGGTCGGGTTGATGTAATCGTCAACGGCCGTGCGGTAGGCATGCAGGGTCATCGGGTTGATCCCGCGGCCCAGGGTGGCGTATTTTTCGAATTCAGTCTTGGACATAGGCTGGGAAGTTTAATTGTCGAAACCGATTTTGGGCCGTTTGACAACGGCGGCAAGTGAGGAAGGATTGGCTTTGATGGAGTCCTCCAGGATGCGCTGGGAGAGGGGCTCGTCGGCGAGTGCCGCCACCATCGCCGATTCGTTGACGATGAAGGCGATATCGGACGAAGCGTAGTTGTCGGTCAGGGCCGCCAGGCGCTTGATGTCGATGTCGTCGGACAGCGGCCGGCCCTTGAGGTGCAGCTTGAAGATGGCCGCGCGCGTCTCGGGGTCCGGTGCGGGGATCTCGTATTTGAGGTCCATGCGCCCCTTGCGGAGGACGGCCGGATCGATCATGTCCAGGCGGTTGGTGGTGCCGATCACGAAGATGCCGCGTTCGGCGCAGTTGTTCAGCTGCGAGAGGAATTCATTGACTTCTTCGGCGCGGTTGCGGGCCGAGTCCGAACCGCGGGCGGGGACGAAGGAGTCGAATTCGTCGAAGCAGATCACGGACGGAGCGTTCTCCTCGGCTTTCTTGAACAGGTCGGCGATCTTGCCCTGGGTACCGTGGATATAGGTGCTGCCCAGGTCGGAGCCGTTGACGAGGTAGTAGTTGAAGCCCGACTCCTCGGCGAATTTCTTGGCGAAGAAGGTCTTGCCGCAGCCCGGAGGCCCGTAGAGCAGCATGCCGTTGGGGGGCAGCAGCCGGTACGCGGCGGCCTTCTTGCGGTCCCGCAGGACCCAGATCACGCGGTTGAGCAGCTCCTGTTTGAGCCCGTCCATCCCGGCCACGTCGGCGAAGCCTCCCTCGCCGGTCTTGTTGATGCGGGCGGCCAGCCGGACCTGGTCCTCCCGGGGCTCCTGCTTTTCCTCCGGCTTGCCGGTTCCGTCGGCAGGCTCGGCGGGTTTCTTCCGCGGCGGAGCGGCCTGCTCCCGCGTGACGGACACGCTGTCCGGCGTGAAATTCTCCGACAGGACGTCCAGCAGCACGGAAGCGTCCGGCCGCCGGCTCGGATCGAGATCCAGTCCCGCTTGCAGGATGGCCTCCATCTCCGGGTCGGCGAGGGTGCCCCGGGGGAAGGACAGCGCGGCCTCGCGGGCGTGGCCGACGCTGATTTTCTTCGAGTAAAAAGAATCGCGCAGCGAGATGGGACAATGCCAGGGCGCGCGGCCGTAGAGCAGGGTGTAGAGGATCGCCGACACGGCGAAAACGTCACTCTTGCCGGTGAAAGTCCCGGTCAGCGCCTCCGGGGCCACGTACAGTACATTGAGGTCTTCCAGGGGGAAGGGGACGGCATCCGTCACGTCGGGGGCGGTGTGGCCCAGGTCGATGATCTTGGGCGTTACGCTGCCGTCTTCTTGGGACTCCAGCAGGATGTTGCGGGGCGTGAGGTCATTGTGGTTCAGGCCCTTCTCATCATGCAGGTAGGTGATACCCTTGAGGATGGGGATGATGATGGCCTTGGCTTCCGGGGCGGTGAAGGTGCGCCCTTCGCGCAGTACTTCCGACAGGAGTTTCCCGTTGAAGAAACGGGCGAGGAGGTACTGGAAATCCTTGCCGTTGATCTTGCCCGAGCCGTGCCCGACATGCTGGATGATATTGGGGTGGTCCAGGTTGCTGCAGAACACGATTTCCGTGACCTGCCCGGCCGTTATCATCTTGGAGGGCATGCGGGTCAGGTCGAAGAATTTCATGAAGAAGGGCTCGCCGTCGGCGTTCTTGACGAGATAGCTGTCGTTGTACAGGCCTTCCTTGATGAAGCGCTGGACGGTGTATTCCCCGAAGGGGGTATTGTCTGGGAGTCGGATCATGGCAGGTGGGTTATCTTCTCTTACAAAGATAGGGAAAAAACGGCAATATGCGACCTTGCCCGAAAAATTCGTATATTTGTAAATTGGTATGTCGAAAGGGGAAAACGATTTTTCGCGTCTCGAGCTGCGCCTGCCTGCCTGCAGGAGCAACTACCGCTATTTCCGCGGGCGGCTGAAGCCTTCCACGAAACTGCTCGTGCTTGTCAAGGCCAACGCCTACGGACACGGAGCCGTGGAATTCGCCACGATGATGCAGCAGGAAGGGGCGGACTACCTGGCCGTCGCACTTCCGCTGGAGGGGGTCGAACTGCGCCGCAGCGGTATCTCCCTGCCGATCCTGGTCCTGACCTCCGGGACCGATTTCTTCCCGGAGATGATCGAGTACCGCCTGGAGCCGGGCATCCCGAACCTCTACACCCTGGAGGCCCTGTGCGCGGAGCTGCGCAGCCGCGGGATCCGGGATTTCCCCATCCATATCAAACTTGACACGGGCATGCACCGCCTGGGCTTCATGACGGCGGAACTGCCGGCCCTGCTG
Source organism: uncultured Bacteroidia bacterium (assembly GCA_902790635.1). Taxonomy (GTDB): domain Bacteria; phylum Bacteroidota; class Bacteroidia; order Bacteroidales; family UBA932; genus Cryptobacteroides. Next base: position 45,238 of record CADASN010000003.1, read on the forward strand.
GACTTCCTCCGGGAGCATCCCGAGGTGCGGGTCAAGTCCATTTATTCCCACCTTGCTGCCGCCGAGGATCCGGCCGAAGACGCCTTTACCCTGGGGCAGATCGCGATGTTCGAGGCCAATGCCGGGACGGTCACCGAAGCCCTCGGTTACAAGCCGATGTGGCACGTCCTGAACTCCGCCGGCATCGAGCGCTTCCCCCAGTACCAGCACGACATGGTGCGCCTGGGCATCGGTATCTACGGGATCAGCGCCCTGCCTGACGTGCACTTGGCGCCGGTCGCTTCGTTGAAAGTCAAAGTATTGCAAGTCAAGACCCTGGGTCCGGAAGACGGTACGATCGGCTACGGCCGTCACGGCCATGTGGCGCCGGAAGGCACCGTCATCGCCACCATTCCGGTCGGCTATGCCGACGGGCTGGACCGCCACTTCGGCTGCGGGGTCGCCTCGTTCAATGTCAATGGCCACCGGGCTCCCACCATCGGCAACATCTGCATGGACATGTGCATGATCGATGTCACGGGCATCCCCGTGCAGGTCGGTGACACCGTGACCATTTTCGGCGAGGACCCGACGGTCGGGGAGCTCGCCGCCATCCTGGGGACCATCCCCTACGAGATCCTGACCTCGGTGCCCCGCCGCATCGAGCGGGTAATCCTTCGTAAATAACTGATAACCAAATATGAAGAAGACCATTTCTATCCTTGTCGTGGCCCTTTTCGGCCTCGCCGCAGCCGCCCAGCAGACGGGCAGCATCACCCTGGAGATGCTTACCGAGATCCGGGGAGGCTATGCCGGAACGCCTGCTGACAAAGCGATCCGCAACGCCCTCAATGCCGCTTCCATCACGGTTCTGGCCGCCAATGCGGAGAATGCCGGGATGATCGACACCCAGTTCACCGACCGCGTCAAGACCTGGGGCATCACCGACCAGAAGTCCTCCGGCCGCTGCTGGCTCTTCACCGGGCTGAACGTGCTGCGCGCCGCGGCTTCGGAGAAGCACAATCTCGGGGACTTCCGCTTCTCGCAGAATTACAATTTCTTCTACGACCAGCTCGAGAAGGCCAACCTCTTCCTGCAGGCCGTCATCGACACGCGGGACAAGCCCTTCGACGACCGCGAGGTGGACTGGCTGTTCAGCAACCCGATCAGCGACGGCGGCACCTTCACCGGCGTGGCGAACCTGGTGATGAAATACGGTGTCGTCCCGGCGGACGCGATGCCCGAGACCCTCTCGGCCAATAGCACCTCCGCCATGGCCACCCAGCTCAAGACCCTGCTGCGCCGCGACGGGCTGCAGCTCCGGCAGACGCCCGCCGGCGTCAAGGCCAAGGATCTCCCGGCCTACCTGCAGCAGCAGAAGGTCGCGATGCTGAAAGATGTCTATCATGTCCTGGCCCTCTGCCTCGGCGAGCCGCCGGCAGAATTCACCTGGAAGGGCCGGACCTATACCCCGAAGGCCTTCTACCAGGAACTGCTCGGCTATGACCTGGAGCACAACTACGTGATGCTGATGAACGACCCCTGCCGCGAATACGGCAAGGTCTATGAGATCCAGTACGACCGCCACCTCTACGACGGCCAGAACTGGCTCTATGTCAACCTTCCCGTCGAGCGCATCAAGGAGATGGCCATCGCCTCCATCAAGGCGAACAAGGCGATGTATTTCTCCTGCGACGTGGGCAAGTTCCTCGACCGGGCCAAGGGCGTGGCCGACCTGAACAATTTCGACTACGAGTCCCTGCTGGGCGTGGACCTGTCGATGGACAAGCGCCAGCGCGTGATGACCCACGCCAGCGGCTCCTCCCACGCGATGACCCTCATCGCGGTGGACCTCCAGGGCGGCAAGCCGCAGAAATGGATGGTGGAGAACAGCTGGGGCGCGTCCTCGGGCTACCAGGGCAACATCATCATGACCGACGAGTGGTTCGATGAATACATGTTCCGCCTCGTGGTGGAGAAGCAGTTCGTCCCCGCCGACGTGCTGAAGATGCTCGACCAGAAGCCCATCCTGCTCCCTGCCTGGGATCCCATGTTCCTGGGGGAAGAGTAAGGCATGACCCCTTTCCTCGACCAGGTCGCGCGGCATTATTATGCGGAAGGGGACGTAGAGCGGCTCTGCTTCATCGTTCCGAACCGGCGCGCGGCCGTGTTTTTCCGCAAGTACCTCGGCCAGTGCGTGGCCCGGGGCAGCCGTCCGATGCGTGCTCCGGAGTTGTTCACGATGAACGACTTTTTCTATGCGTGCGCGGGCGTGAAGCACCCGACCGACCCGGTGCATCTGCTGCTTGCGCTCTACGAGTGCTACAAGCCGCTCTATGAGGCTTCCGGGGGCCGGGCGGAAGAGTTGGACGACTTCATCTTCTGGGGCGGTGTGTTGCTCTCGGATTTCGGAGACGTGGACAAATACCTGGTGGACCCGGAGCGGCTCTTCACCAACATCGCCGATTTCCGCGCCCTGCAGGATGATTTCGAATACCTCGAAGCGGGGCAGGTGGAAGCCATCCGCCAGTTCCTCTCGCATTTCCGGACCGGAGGCAGGTACAAAGAGGCGTTCCGGCGCATCTGGGACATCCTGCTCCCGCTGTACAAGCGTTTCAATGCGTACCTGCGCGAGAAGGGGATGTCCTGCGAAGGGCAGGTGTACCGCAGCTTGGCGGAGCGTCTGAAAGCGGAGCCTGCCGCGGATGTACTCGCGGCGCGATTCCCGGAAGTCCGCAAATATGTCTTCGTCGGGCACAATGCCTTGAACGAGTGCGAGAAACGCCTGATGCGCCGCCTGCGCGACGCGCATCTGGCCGAGTTCTGCTGGGACTACGGCAAGGGCTGGATCAGCGATCCGCACAACAAATCCTCGCTCTTCCTGTCGCAGAACGTGCTGGAGTTCCCGCAGGCTTTCGAACCGGATCCGGAAGGGCTTCCGGCGCCGCGGATCCGCGTGCTGGGCGTTCCCTCGGGCGTCGGGCAGGCCAAACAGCTTCCCGCCATCCTGGAGGAGCTCGGCGCCGGCGGCATCGAGACCGCCGTCGTCCTGCCGGACGAGAATCTCCTGATCCCGGTGCTGAATTCGGTTCCGGAGGAGATCCGGGACATTAACGTGACGATGGGCTACCCGATGTCGGGCAGTGCCCTGAGCGCGCTGATGGACGACGTGGCCGCCCTGCAGATGCACCTGCGCGGGAAGGACGGCCGGTGGATGTTTTATCACCGGCAGGTGTGGAGCATCTTTTCCAACAGCATTTTCAAGCAGCTTGCCGGACCGGAGGGGCTGGCCCTGGCCGATGCCGTGCGCAAGGAGCGGCAGTACTATATCCCGCAGGAGAAGCTGAACGGGATTCCGCTGTTTGACCGGATCTTCCAGCCGGTGGTCAAAGCCCCCGGGGAACGGGATGCGTCCGCCGTCCGCGCGCTTGCGGATTACCAGCTCGGCTTGCTTTCGTATCTGGGCGATCAGCTGCGGGACCTGCCCGGGATGGCCCTGGAGCTCGATTTCGTCCGCGAATACTACCTCGCCGTGGGGCGGCTGCGCGACTGCAGCCTGCCTGTCCTCCCGGCGACCTATTTCCGCCTGCTGGGCAAGCTGCTGGGCGCGGCGGCGGTGCCTTTCCGGGGCGAACCGCTCAAAGGCCTGCAGATCATGGGACCGCTGGAGACGCGTGCCCTGGATTTCGACAATCTCATCGTGCTGAGCTGCAACGAGGGCGTCTTCCCGCGCCGCAATGTGGCGGCCTCGTTCGTGCCGGCGGAGCTCCGCCGCGGCTTCGGCCTGCCTACCTATGAGTTCCAGGATGCGGTCTGGGCGTACTATTTCTACCGGATGATCCGGCGCTCGAAGCAGGTCTGGCTGCTCTGCGACACCCGCACGGAAGGCGTGCGGAGCGGGGAGGAGAGCCGCTACATCAAGCAGCTCGCCCTGCATTTCGGCGCTCCGCTGGAGCGTTATGTCCTGCGCGCGGAGATCGGAAGCAATGACTCCGCGGAAGCGGTCCCGAAGACGGAAGAACACGTCCGTACCCTCCGGGAAAAGTACCTCTCCGCCTCCGCCCTGCAGAACTACCTCGCCTGCCCGGCGAAATTCTACTACGCCTCCGTCTGCGGCCTCAAGGAGCAGGAGGAGGTATCCGAGTCGCTGGAAGCCAACGACATCGGCAATGTCTTCCACCTGGCGATGCAGGAACTTTACGGCCCCGCCGGGGATCCGCAGGCCCGGGAATGGACCGTCCCGCGCGGGTATCTGCAGTCGCTCCTGAAGGACGGCCGCATCCGGCAGACCGTCCGCCGTCACATGCTGGAAACGCTGAACAGCGACGAAATCACCGGCCGCAACATCATCTTCGAAGACCTGATCGGGCGCTATGTGCGCAAGACGGTCGAGCGGGATATCGAACTGCTCGACGTCCGCAGGGCAGACGGATTCCGGATGCTCGGCACGGAGCTGAAGCGGACGGCCGGCATCGACGGTTTCAATTTCGTGGGCTACATCGACCGGCTGGACAGCGTCAGCCCCGGGGAAGTGCGGGTGGTCGACTACAAGACCGGCAAGGTCACGGACGAGGATTTTCGCATCACGGAAGAGAATGCCGATGCCGTGGTGGAGGCGCTGTTCGGCCCGGACAATGCCAGGCGTCCCAAGATCGCCCTCCAACTTTACCTCTACGACCGCTTCATCTCGGGCAGCCCCGTTACGCTGGGTTGCCGGATCGTCAATTCTGTCTACCAGCCCTCGCGCCTGTTCGTCCAGGGGGTGGAACATGTGGCGGTGGGCGGACGTTTCGTCGAGCTGATGGAGGAGCGCCTCCGCGGACTGCTCGCCGAGATCGCCGACCCGTCCGTACCCTTCCGGCGTACGGAGGACGCGAATACCTGCAAGTGGTGTGATTTCAAAAACATCTGCGGCCGATGAAGATCCTCAAAGCCAGCGCCGGATCGGGCAAGACCTACCGGCTGTCCAAGACCTATATCGACCTGCTGCTGTCGAGCCGCGAGCCGCATCCCTACCGGCACATTCTAGCCGTGACCTTTACCAACAAGGCCACGGCCGAGATGAAGAACCGCATTCTCAAGGACCTGGCGGTCCTGGCGGAGACCGACCCCCGGGCGAAGGCCCTGCTGACGGACCTGCTGCACGATTATGGCGCCTTCTCCGTCAGCACCATCGACAAGTTCTTCCAGCAGGCGCTGAAGGCTTTCTCGCGCGAGATCGGCCAGTTCGCCGACTACCAGATCGAGCTGGACAAGGACTCGCTGATCGCCGAGACGATGGACCGCATCTTGGATTCGCTGACCGAGGACAGCCGCGAACTGCTGCTCTGGATCCGGGACAGCCTGCAGACTACCCTGGAGAGCGGACGCAGATATACCGTGGACGAAGGCCTGCTGGAGACGGGCCGCCTGCTGGGGAACGACGAGTTCCGCGAACTGGCGGAGCGCTACGGCATCTCCGGCAGCGAGGCTTTCAGCAAGGAGCGGCTGGGCCGGATCCGGGAGGACTGCCGTGCCAGGATCAAGGACTTCGAGTCCCGGGTCGCGGCGCTGGGCTTCCCCGTGGTCCCGGGGGAGCCGGTCAGCCCGAAAAACAAGAAGAAACTGATCCGTGCCACGCCCGGCCTGGAGGATCTCTTCGGGGAGCCGTACCGCATCTACTGCACGGCCCGGATCCTGGACAAACTCATCTTCCAGCTCGGTCTCGCGGGGGAATTCTACCGGGAGTTCGACGCGTTGCTTGCCGAGAAGAACGTGATGTGCCTGGACGAGTCCAACACGCTCCTGCGCGACATCATCGCCGGGTCCGACGCGCCGTTCGTGTACGAGAAACTGGGCGTGCGCTTCGAGCACTTCCTGCTTGACGAGTTCCAGGACACCTCCCATATCCAGTGGGACAATTTCCTGCCGCTGCTGCGGGAGAGCGAGTCCAAGGGCGGGCACAACCTGATCGTGGGTGACGTCAAGCAGAGTATCTACCGCTTCCGTGACTCTGACTGGGAACTGCTGGGCAGCGAGGTGGGGAAGACCTTCCCGGGGGCGGAGGTGGAGCCGATGCAGGGCAACTGGCGCAGTACCCGCGTCGTCATCGATTTCAACAACCGCTTCTTCGGATATGCCGCCGCGCAGACCGGCCTGTCGGATATCTATGCCGACGTCCGGCAGACGCCGAAGCGCCACGAGGAGCAGGACGGCTCGGTGCAGGTCAGTTTCACGGACGAGCAGCCGGAAGCCGTGCTGGAGTCGGTGCGGACGGCCCGCGACAGCGGTGCAGAGTGGGGCGACATCGCCGTGCTGGTGCGCAACAAGAAGGAGGGGGCTGCCCTGGCGTCTTTCCTGATCGGGGCGGGGATCCCGGTGATCTCCGACGATTCGCTCCTGCTCAAGTCCTCGCCCGTGGTGCGGCGCCTGGTGTCGCTGCTGAGCTGCTATGAGAACCCGGACGACCGGATCGGGCGCTTCCTGGCGGACACGATGAACCTGGCTTTCCCGCAGGAGTATCATTCCCTTGTGGACTTCTGCGAGGAACTGCTGCGCGAGATGCGCGCCTGGGACCCGCAGTCCTTCGAGGGACAAGTGCTCTTCATCCAGGCCTTCATGGATGACCTCCAGGGCTGGGTGCAGACCAACGGCAACAACCTCCGCTACTACCTCCGCCACTGGGAGGAAAAAGACATCTACATCGGCTCGCCGGAGAATGCTTCCTCCGTGCGCATCCTGACCATCCACAAGGCCAAGGGCCTGGAGTTCCCGTATGTGATCTTCCCCTACGCCGACAAGGTGGAGCTCTACAAGCACGGCGTGCACTGGAGCCGTCTGGAGACGGACCACACCCCGTTCGGGGAGGAGGTCGGCGGGATCTACCCGGTCGATCTGGGCAGCCAGGCCGAGACGAGCCTGTTCGACGGGGCGGTGGAGCACGAGCGGCACCAGCAGCTGGTGGACAACATCAATCTCTTCTATGTGGCGTTCACCCGGGCGGGTAAATGCTTGCATGTCATCGCGAAACAGCCTTCGAAGAAGGTGCGGGAAGCCGTGCAGAAGGGGAAGGCGCCGGAGTTCGGCAATTTCTCCGAGATCCTCTATGCCTTCCTCGGCGGCCAGGAGGAGCACCTGGCTGGAACCCGCTACGATTTCACCCGCATGGAGCGCAAGGATGCCCCGGCGGAAATGGATTTCCCGGCGGCGTATCCGTCTTTCGCCCTGGACGGGCGCCTGGCCCCTTCGCAGGATGCCGCCGATTTCTTCGGCGAAGACGGGACCGTCGGCCCCGGGGCTTCGCCGCGCCTGCGCGGCATCGTGCTGCACGACATCCTGTCGGGAGTCCGCACGCCGGAGGACCTGGACGCCGCCGTGGCCGCCGCCGTGCTGGACGGCCGCTTGAACGCGGCGGAAGGCGACAGCGCCCGTGCGCTGCTGCGCGGCCGGATCGCCGCACATCCGGAGTGGTTCCCGGCTGCCCTGGAGGAGGACATGCAGGTGTACAACGAGCGGGCTCTTTTCGATGCCGACGGCTCGGAGCACCGTCCCGACCGCGTGATCCTGCGCGGACGGGAGGTGACCGTCATCGATTATAAATTCGGGCACGAAGAGGAGCGTTACCGCTACCAGCTCCGCCGTTACGCGCGCCTCTACCGCGCCCTGGGCTATGAGGTGACGGGCGCCTGGATCTGGTATGTCGAAGAAGACCGGACCGTCCCGGCCTGAGCGCCGGGCTCTGGCATTATTTTTTCAAGCGATTGAGGTATGATGAAAAAATGGCTTCTCCCCTTGTTGGCTCTGCTGCTGCCGTTTGCCCTTGCGGCACAGGAGCGGCAGATCTCCGACATCGCGTCGCGTCTGCACGCGAACCGGGTCACGCTGCATTATGACTGCGTGTTCACCCAGGATACGCCGGTGCACCTGACGGGTGTGCTGACCATCCAGGCTCCCTGCTACCGGGCCGAGGGCAACGGCATGAAGATCTACAACGACGGCATGACCCGCTGGACCGTGGATCCCGAGTCCCGGGAAGTCTATATCGAGGACGCCGAGGGACTCGAAGAGCTGGTCGCCTGGCAGGAGTCCCTGTCCGAATTGAAAATCACCGATGTCAGTTACCTGCCCTTGCAGGAGGACCTTTCAGATTTCCGCTTCGATACCGCCGCCCTGGATGCGTCGTGGGTCGTGACGGATCTCCGCTGATTTGCGGAGATACAGGATTTTTTGCATATTTGTCACCATGAACAAACCGTTAGTCTTTTTCCTTTTGGCCTGCTGCCTGGCAGCGCCCGTCCCTGCATGTGCGCAAGTTTCCTATTTCCAGGAGAATACCGAAGATCCAGCGCTCCATTTCCCGGCTCCGCGCGTGCCCGCCTTCGTTGAATTTGCGGGGCAGACCTACCGTTTCGACCGCCCGGACCTCTATGAGCGCATGGACCGCGAACTGATCGCCTTTACCTACAGCCACACCAATTCGATCCTGATGCTCAAGCGCGCGGAGCGCATTTTCCGCCAGGTGGTCCCCATCCTGCAGAAGAACGGCGTCCCCGAGGATCTCAAGTACCTGATGGCCATTGAGAGCAACCTTGATCCCAAGGCCGTGTCCACGGCCGGGGCGGCCGGCCTGTGGCAGTTCATGAAAGCCACCGGGCGCGGCTATGGCCTGGAGGTGGCGGACGAGGTGGACGAGCGCTACAACATCGAGAAAGCGACCGTCGCGGCGTGCAAGTACCTGAAGGAAGCGTACGCGAAATACGGCGACTGGATGACGGTCGCGGCCAGCTACAATGCCGGCCAGGGCGGTATCTCCAAGCGTCTGACGGACCAGAAGCAGAAGAAGGCCATGGATCTCTTCCTGCCCACGGAGACTTCCCGCTACATGTTCCGCATCCTGACGGCCAAGTATTTCTTCGAGAATCCGGAGGAGTTCGGCTTCCAGGTGACCGACAGCTACCCTTACCTGGAGCCCAAAGAGACGGTCACGGTCAGCGAGGCCATTCCCAGCCTGACGGACTTTGCCATCGAGCACGGCACCACCTACTTCTTCCTCAAGGAAGCCAACCTCTGGCTGCGCAGCGACAAGCTGACCAACAAGGCCGCCAAGACCTACCAGATCATCATCCCCACCTCGGAATACTAGCAGCCGAGTTCCTAACAGCCTGTCATCCTGAGCGTCAGCGAAGGATCTCTCCCGCCTGCCTGTCTGCACCCCGCCGTCCGTTCGCGCGGGAGCGGCAGGTAACTGTAAAGAAGCCACCCTGGCGGATGGCTTCCGGGGCAGAACCCCTAAGACGGACGAACGGAGAAGCACCAGTTACGAGAACCGGTCAAGGCTTTCGCTAACGCCGATAATAGCGCCAGTGAGCCTTCACAAATTCTGTTTTACCGTTTCGGACACGCTTGAAGGCGTGGACGCGAACACGTTTGACACATGCACCTTGTACAATGATGCCAACGAGGATCATTTTGTTGTTAGTCATTATGTTTGAGATAGTGTGTGGGGACCCTGTCGGGTAGAGTACATCGTCCGCTTTAAAAAAGAAAAGAGCGCCACGCCTTCGCAGGAATGGCGCTCTCCATAGTTTGACTAAAAACAAGGCCGAATCTCGTCGGCGTCACTATCTCAATGCAAAGATAATGACTTTCTCAAGAAAAACAAGGATGATTAATACCGGATCGAGAGCCCGGCGCTGATGGTCGTGTACTCCGGGCCGCCGCCGTTGTAGCCTGTGTGGGCGGGGCGGACGGACACGAAGGCGCCGAAGGCGCGGTACCACACGTCAGCCCTCGCTCCAAAACGAAGGCCCAGCTGTCCGATGGCATCATCCCGGCGATGAGGGAATTTCCCTCCCCTATGCAAGTCAATACCTTCTTCTCCTCCCATATAGGCGCCCATCGAATCATAGTTGTTGCGGTATAAGGAATGACCGATTCCCGGAAGCAACTGCAGGCCGAAGGACCAGTCTCCCATTTCCCGGACGTATCCAATCTCAAGGGAAAGCATACGCTCTTTATAACTGGCCAAGGCAACATTTGTCATACGGACCAGGACGGGCTCATTGTCCTTGTTGAACAAGTAGCCCGAGGGCAGTGAATGGCTTTCGAAGCCCAGGTTCAGTCCGCAGAAAAACAGATTTCCGTCCCGCCACGGGCGCAGGCGCAGCTCCAGCAGGGAGAGGTCCCCGCTGATTCCGCCGGAATGCAACTTGACAGCATAATCGGCATATTCAACTATGTCGCCGGTTCCCGTGGTTCCTTGTTCGATATGGGTCTTTCCCGGGACATTCAGTGCATAGCTGTATCCCAGGTTCACCTCCCCGAAGACCACGAGCGACCAGGTCGGCTTGACATTCTTCACCGTCACGCCGAACAGCGGCGCTTCAAAATTCAGTTTCTTCCCAATCACGGTCGAGGTGGTATCGGACCGCTGAGCAGTGGCCGAAAAACAGGCTATGACTGCCATCGTTGAAAACAGGATCTTTTTCATATTCAATTCTTTAAATTGCCAAACCAAGGTGTAGTCCCAATATCCTATTTCGACTGATGCCGATGCTGGGGCCCAGGAAAATGTTGGATTTGCCCCACAAACGAACCGACAGGCCCGGCTCCCACATGAAATAGCCTTTCCAAATACCGGCTTTCGGTATGTCGTTCTGGATGTTCCCGGTGACTTTGTACGTGTATGAGCAACCTCCTATCAGATCGCTGTACAAGGAGAAGCGACGCTTCCTGTCCAACGGGATATAGTGACGGTGATAGAGAAAGAGATTCATCCTGTACGCTGATGCAGGATTTGCGTCATAGAAGGTCTCGGCATAGCCCACGCCCAGCCCGAACACTTTGTTCGGACTGGTCCGGATGCCGCCCGTCAAATCCAGCGAACTATTATAAAAAAAGGCGTTGGTCCTCAAACTGAATTCCGGCCTCCATTCTTTCCGCCCCTCTGCGGACAGGTGCGCCTTGACTGACTCGAAATAGTCCTCGATCATGAAATTCGGTGAATCAAAGTCCAGTTTTTTCCCTACAACGGTAGAAGTCGTGTCGACTTCCTGCGCAGCCGCAGGCAGCAGGATTATGATGGACAAAAGGGTAGTTATCAGGTGTTTCATAGGCTGGGACTATTGCTTTTCAAACATGGAACGAAGGTCCTCGAGGGTGGCGCGGCCCTCCAGGTATAGGATGGTGATAACCCAGGCGGGGCCTGCCGGACGGGCCTGGTAGCAGAGGTAGCGGCGCGTCTTGCCTTTCGGAGTCGGCTGGATCAGGGCATAGGTCAGGAGGTCTCCCACCATCTCCGTCTCCGCCGATTCCGCCGACGCGGCATCGGCCCGGACCAGCGCAGCCACCTCCAGGGCCGTCTTCTCATCCACCTGGAAGCGGACGCCCCGGTAGTAATCCAGCTTGTAGGTATTCATACCCCCGCCGCGGACTTCCGTGACGACCATCTGCTTTTCGGGGACGACCTTGCCCTCGAACACGGGGCGGCAGTTCAGCCCCCGTTGGGCCAGGGCTGCTCCGCTGAACAGGAGCAGCGCCAGGATACACAGGAGAATCTTTTTCTTCATCGCCGGAACATTTCAATGAGGTTCGTCTCAGCAGGCGTATCGCCTGCAAAAAAGTCGGACAGCGAAGCATCCACGGACGCCATGATCTGCTCGCTGTCCGTGGTCGGCTCGCCGTACGAATAACGGATGCACAGGTCGCGGGCGGTCCCGTGTCCGCCGATGCGGGTGGCGAGGCCGACGGAGACAAAGACAACCAGGGCGGCAGCTGCGGCGGCCCAGGAATACAAGCGGTAGGCCCGCACCCGGTGCTGCTTTTGCTTCCTGCCCAGGGAAAGGTACCCGAGTACGCCCCGGAGTGCTTCGAAATCGGGATCGTCCACCCCTGCGACGTACCGGGCCAGGTCCCGCTCCTCGTCCGGAGTGGTTCCGGCCTCCCAGTAGCGCTGCATCAAGGCTGTGTATTTCTCTTTATCTGTCATCTTCCAGTGCATTTCTAAGGGTTTTTCGGGCGCGGGAAAGTTGCATCCTCACTGCGGCGCTCTCCATGCCCAATTCTTTGGCTATGTCCTCCAGGGTCCGCCCGCCGTATTCTTTCTCTTCCAGTATATATCGTTGGGTAGCTGTGAGTTCCGACTCTATCTTCCGGCGCATGGCGGCATAGGCTGCTTCCTTGTCTTCGATGTCCGGAGGATCGTCCGCAATGTCCGTTTCCAACGGAAATGCCCTTTTTCGACGGCGCTCATTGAGACTGGCATTGCGGACCGTTCGCGCGAGCAGGGCTTCGGCCTCCTGCTCCGAGCGCAGCGGATACTGGCGCCGCCAGAGCCGCACGAAGCTGTCCTGCAGGATATCCTCCGCGCCGTCCGCGTCCGGAAGTATCCTCCCGGACGCCGCCTTCAGCTTCTGCCGAAGTCTCACGAACGCCTCTACCAGAAAGTCTTTTGCCATCGCAGCTGCCATTCAGCATTTTCCGTGCCGTCTATCTTATTAACACGGAGTTGGTTGAAATGTAACAAAAAAAATCGCCTCCCGTACAGCACGGGAGGCGGGAAATTCTTCGCTGTCGCTCAGAATGACAAGTGGGCGGCAGACATGCAGGCGGAAGCGGACTTATTTTGCGTCCATCGCCTGGCAGGCGGTGATGGCGATCATCTTGTAGACGTCATCCACGGAGCAGCCGCGGCTCAGGTCGTTGACCGGACGGGCGATACCCTGGAGGATGGGGCCGATGGCATCGGCATTGCCGAGACGCTGCACCAGTTTGTAGGCGATGTTGCCGACCTCGAGGTTCGGGAATACGAGGACATTGGCGTTGCCGGCGATCTCGGAGCCGGGGGCCTTCTTCTTGCCGACGGAAGGGACCAGGGCGGCATCCGCCTGGAGTTCACCGTCGATCTTGAGATCGGGTGCGAGCTCCTTCGCGAGCGCCAGCGCCTCGACCACCTTGTCCACGACCTCATGCTTGGCGGAACCCTTGGTGGAGAAGGAGAGCATCGCCACGCGCGGATCCTCGAATCCGGCCACGCTCTTGGCGGTCTGTGCCGTGCAGACGGCAATCTGGGCCAGCTGGTTGGCGTCCGGAGCCGGAGTCACGGCCACGTCGCCGATCACCAGTACGCCGTTCTCGCCGTACTGCGGGGTCTGGGTGATCATCAGCATGGCGCCGCTCACGCAGGTGATGCCGGGCGAGCACTTGATGATCTGCAGGGCCGGACGGAGGGTCTCGCCGGTGGTGGAGAGGGCCCCGCTGATCTGGCCGTCGGCATCGCCGCTCTTGATGATGAGGCAGCCGAAGTAGAGGGGATCGAGGACCGTCTTGCGGGCCAGTTCGATGGTCATGCCCTTCTTCTGGCGGAGCTGGAAGAGCAGCTGGGCATACTCTTCGGTCTTCTCGCTGGTCTCGGGATCGACGATGGTTGCCTGGTCGATGTGCTTGAGACCGAGTTCGGCGGCATAGGCGAGGACTTTCTCGCGGTTGCCAATGAGGATGATGTCGGCGAGGCCGTCCGCCAGGGCGCGGTCGGCCGCCGTGATGGTGCGCTCCTCGAAGGATTCCGGGAGCACGATGCGCTGCCGGTTGGATTTGGCACGCGCTACGATCTGATCTATCAGGGACATATTGTGGGTATTAGCTTTAGTTTTCGAGTTCGGAGACAATGTGCATCGTGTCGCGGGCGATCACCAGCTCTTCGTTGGTCGGGATGAGGGCCACCTTGACCGTGGAGTCGGGGGCGGAGATGATGGTTTCGGTGCTGCGGGCGCTGTCATTGACGTCGGCGTCGATCTTGACGCCCATGTAGGAGAGGTTCTCGCAGACGCGGCGGCGCAGGCGGGGATTGTTCTCGCCGATGCCGGCGGTGAAGACGATCAGGTCCACGCCGTTCATCTCGGCGATGTAGGCACCCACGTTCTTGATGGTGTCGTAGGTGAGCTTCTTGAGGGCGATCTTGGCGCGGGCGTCGCCGGCCTTGGCGGCGGCATCCATGTCGCGGAGGTCGGAGCTCTTGCCGGACAGGCCGAGGAAACCGCTCTTCTTGTTCATCACCGTGGTCATCTCGTCTGGAGTGAGGTTCTCCTTCTTCATGATGTACGGGACGATGTTGGCGTCGATATTGCCGCAGCGGGTACCCATGATCATACCCTCGAGCGGGGTGAAGCCCATCGAAGTGTCCACGACCTTGCCGTTCTGGATCGCTGTCACGGAGCTGCCGTTGCCGAGGTGGCAGGTGATGATCTTGGAATGCTCGAGATCCAGCCCGGCCAGCTTGGCGCCGCGCTGGGAGACGAACTGGTGGGAGGTGCCGTGGGCGCCGTAGCGGCGGACGCGGTACTTCTCATAATATTCGTACGGCAGGGCATACATATAGGCATACGGCTCCATCGTCTGGTGGAAGGCCGTGTCGAAGGTCACGACCTGCGGAACTTCCGGAAGGACGTGGGAAATGGCATCGATGCCGAGCAGGTGGGCGGGGTTGTGCAGCGGGGCGAAGTCACAGCAGATGCGGATCTTCTTGAGCACGTCTTCATCGACCAGGGTGCTCCCGGAGAAGAAATCCGCACCCTGCACGATGCGGTGGCCGACCGCCTCGATGTCGTCGAAGCTGGAAAGCACGCCGTGCTCCGGATCGACGAGCGCGTCGAGCACGAGCTTCATGCCGACCTTGTGGTCGGGGATGGGCTGGGTCACCGTGAAGGGCTCCTTGCCGGTCGGTTTGTGGGTGAGGCAGCCGTCGGGCAGTCCGATCTTCTCGACCAGGCCCTTGGCCAGCAGGTCATAGACGTCGTCGTTCTTCATGTCGAGCAACTGGTACTTCACAGAAGAACTTCCGCAATTGATAACAAGGATGATCATATTTTGTACTTGGTTATGAATTCTCAATCATGCAAATTTAAGAAATAATGCGTATTTTGGCAAAAATTCGATTGAAATGGTCGTGCGGAAAGATATCGTGGCGATTTCAATCCCTTTTTCAGCAGGAGTGGTGACGGCGGCCCTGTGGCCGCCCGGGAGCGATGCGCTTTGGTTCGTCGCCGGAGGTGCCTGCCTCGGTGCGACGGCCCTGCTGTGCCTGGCCTGCCGTCCCGGCGGGCAGGTTCCGGCGCTGGCCGGACTCTTTTTCCTGCTGGGCCTGTCCTGCTCGGCCAACGCCGCGCTCGCTTTTGCGCCTCCGGGGCAGGCGGCCCTGGCCCGGAAAGCCCTTTCCGCCCTGACGGGCGCCATCGACGGCGCCTCCTTTCCCCACGAGAGCACGACCGCACTGCTCAAGGCGCTGCTCGCCGGGGAGCGGGAAGGGTTGGACCGCGGGACGGTCGCTGCTTTCCGTGCCGCCGGCGCTTCCCACCTGCTTGCCCTGTCGGGCCTGCACCTGGGCATCCTCTACGGAATCCTGCAGAAGGGCCTGTCGGTGCTGGGCCGGAGTCCGGCCGCCCTGCTGCTACGCAGCGCCGCCGGGATTGGCGCGTCTGCATGCTACCTGGCGATGACGGGCGCGCCGCCCTCGCTGGTTCGCGCCTTCCTGTTCATCTGCCTGTATGAGGCGTCCCGGCTGTTCCCTGGGCGGAAGCGCCGTCCGATCAATATCTTCTGCGCGGCACTGACCATCCAGCTGGCCGTCTCGCCCGGCGTCGTCCGCAGCCTCGGGTTCCAGCTCTCCTACCTCGCCATGCTGGGCATCTTGCTGGTATTCCCGTGGCTGGACGGCTGGTATCCCCGGGGGCTGCGGGTAGATCCGGTGCGGCGGATCTGGAGCGCCGTCGCCCTCACCCTCTCCTGCCAGGTTTTCACGGCTCCGCTCGTCTGGGTGCATTTCCGCCAATTCCCCCGTTACTTCCTGCTGACCAACCTCGGCGCCCTGCCGCTGACGGAGGCTTTCGTGGTGTGCTCCCTGCCCGCGCTGCTTCCGGGCTGCCCGGCGGGCATAAAAAACCTGGCCGACATGCTCGGCCAGGTCTTGATTTCCTTTCTGACGACGGTGGCTGCCCTCTAGTCGATGATGCAGCGCACGGAGGCGGCGAATTCCGTCTTGGACATCTTGCCGCGATAGACGATATCCTTGTTGTGGAAAATGTAGCGGCACACGCCCAGTCCGTCCTCCTCGTCAGCCGTCCAGAAGGCGGCATAGGTATAGAGGCCGTCGAAGTAGTACTCGCCCTCGCCGAGGGTGGCGTAGCCCACGGGCATCACGGAGAGCCGGAACTCGTCCGTGATGGGCACCTCGCGCCAGTACTCCCACATCTTGGTCCCGTTGAAATAGAGATCCGCCATCACCCGGCCGGCGAGGCCGGGGAGGTCCTTGCCGGGCTGGGCGCCCGTCATCATGGAAGTCCACTCCGCATCGGAGGGCAGATGCCAGCCCTCCGGGCAGGCGGTCTGCGCTTCCTCCCAGGTGTAGAAACGGCCGAAGACGTCCGTCATCGCATCGCACAGGTGGAAGGGCTTGCCGGCCCCCGTCCACGCCAGGTTCTGGCGCATCCAGACCGCACCTCCCACGGTGGTCCAGTAATAGGAACGTCCGTCCCGGGGATCCACGGCGGGCAGCATGGAATCTTTCGTATCGAAATTGGAAATGGAAGCACCGCTGCCCACACCGGGGCGCACGATGGTGAAAGGAGCCTTGGCGGTGGTCCCGTAATAGGGAGAGTCAGCCGGCGTAAAAGCCTCGAATGACAAGGTCTGGCTCGCCGTCTTGTTGGCGGCCGTAAACGTATAGTGGTGCTTCTTGATCACGCCGTCGGCAGTGACCAGCGTATCGGGGACGCCGGTATCCGGATCGACGAAACGATATCCGATCGTCCCGTGGTCCGAACGGGTGACCGTCATCATCGTATCGACCATGAAGGTCTTGGTATAGCCCGGTTCGACATACTCGGGAAGCGACAGGCGGAGACTCCCGTCCAGGGCCTCCGAACTCTCATCTTCTTCCTTTTTGCAGCCGGTCGTCAGCGCGAAGCCAAGCAACAGGGCCGCCGGGACCAACCATCTGTACATCTTCATACTTTCTGCTGTTACAATTTGCAAATATGCGCAATTTTGCGCGAAAAACCGCTAACTTTGTGCAAATACTTTGCCGAACTCATGTACCGCAAACTTTTTTTCCCGTTTCTGCTCTCCCTCTGCTTCCTGGCCGGATGCCGCCAGGGGAGCTATGCCGTTTTCACCGGCTACGCCCAGGGGGGCACCTATACCGTCAAGGCTGACCTGAAGGGGATCAGTACCCCCGCGGAGACCATCGGAGCCACCATCGACTCCCTGCTCACCGGCATCGACTTCAGCCTGTCGGGATACAACAAGAACTCCCTGCTGACCCGCTACAATGCCGGCGAGGCCATCGAGCCGGACCGCTATTTCCGCGAGGTCCGCGAGCTTTCGGAGCGCTACAAGGCCGAGACCGGCGGTGCCTTTGACGTCACCGCTGCTCCGCTGTTCGACATCTGGGGTTTCGGCTTCACTTCCGACAGCCTGCCGGATCCCGACCGCGTCGCCGCCGCCCTGGCCGCCTGCAAAGAAGAAAAAGTCCTGAATTTCAATGCAATCGCCCAGGGATACACCTGTGATGTGGTCGCCGGATACCTCCATTCGCTGGGCGTCACCAATATGCTGGTGGACATCGGGGAGATCTTCTGCGAAGGGGTCAACCCTTCCGGCAAGGGCTGGACCATCGGGGTGGATAATCCCACGGATGACAACGACACGCCCGGCCGGGACATCCGGGGCATCTGGCAGTCCGACGGCGGCGCCTACGGCATCGTCACGTCCGGAAACTACCGGAAATTCTATATCAAGGACGGCAAGAAATACGCGCACACCATCGACCCCCGGACCGGCTATCCGGTCACGCACGGCCTGCTGAGCGCGACCATCGTCGCCCCGACGGGGGCGGAGGCCGACGCCCTGGCGACCGCCTGCATGGTCATCGGCCCGGATCCGGCGCGTGCCCTGATCGAGTCCCGGCCGGACATCGAGGGCTATCTCATCATGGATGACGGGACCTGGATGTCCGAAGGCTTCGCGGCGCGGGCGCGTTAATGGGATTTCCCGCGAAAATCATTATCTTTGCCATTCATCATTCTTTTGAAGACTATGGATCGAAACGAAATCTCCCATACCCTGGATTACAACACCGCCCGCGAACGGCTTGCGATGCCCGAATACGGCCGCAACGTCCTCAAGATGGTCGAGCAGCTGAAAGAGATTCCCGACAAGGCCAAGCGCACCGAACAGGCCCGCGCCGTGGTCAAGGTGATGGAGCTGCTCAACCCGCAGGTGCATACCCAGGACAACTTCGAGCAGAAGCTCTGGGACCATCTCTATATGATTGCCGGCTATGACCTGGACGTGGATTCTCCCTATCCCTGCCCGGTCGCCGAGGAGTTTGCCACGAACCCCGTCCCCATCCCGATGAAGGGGACCCGGATCAAGGCCTTCCACTACGGACGCAACATCGAGAGCATCATCAACCTGCTCTGTGAGCAGCCGGACGGTGAAGTCAAGACCGAGATGATCCGTGCGCTGGCCATCTACATGCGCCAGCAGTACCTGATCTGGAACAAGGACAGCGTCGCGGACGAGACCATCTTCGCCGACATCGAGAAGCTTTCCGACTACAGGCTCCGGATCCCCGAGGGGATCAGCCTCAGCAAGATCGCGGGCGACGCCAACTTCTCGCGTCCCGGCATGGGCATCAACGTCGGCCAGCCGGGCGGCCAGCGGAATCGCTCCAAAAAGAACTACAAGCGTCCCTTCAAGAAAAAATGAGAATCTGGAAATCCTGGGATGAAGAAGAGCGGGCCTCGGCGGTCCGGATCGCGGGACTCTGTGTCGCCGCGCTGACCCTCTTCATCTTCATCGCGACATTTTCCTACCTCTTCCACTGGCGGGAGGACATGAGCCTGCTCGGCGATCCGGATGCGATGCAGGCGGACCGGGCCGTTGGCAATGCCGCCGGCAAGCTCGGTTTCAAGACCGGTTACCTGCTGGTTTGCAACCTGTTCGGTCTGGGGAGCTTCTCCCTGCTGCTCATCCTGGCCGCCGTGTCCATCCGTCTGCTGGCGCGCGACTGGCCCAAATCCCTGCTGAAGACCTCGCTCATCGCGTTGTTCGGCGCCTTCATCTCCTCCCTGCCGCTGGCCTTTATCGGTAAGCTGGCCGGCCTGGATACCCTGTTCGGCGGCGGACTCGGCGGACGTTGCGGCTCGGCCGTGATCGGCTGGGCGGAGAACCTCTTCGGGCCGGTCGTCACCGGCCTGTTCGTCGTCATCCTCATCGCCGCATTCCTGTTCTTCGCTTCCAAGCGCTTCAACCACTGGTTCTCGACGATCGGGCAGCCGAAAGACTCGCCGGAAAACCCGGAGCCTGACGCCCCGGAGATTCCTGCCGTTGCGGAGACCGACCTTCCCGAAGAGCCGGAGCCTGACCTGGGCAGCGACCTGTTCCTGCCGGACGACACCCAGGGCGACCCTGTCACGGAGCCGGACAAGCCGGTCGTTACCGTCCGGAAGGAGGAGCCGGAGACCGGGGAGCCGACCGGGGAGAAGTCCGAAGAAGGGAGCTTCACGATCATCACCGACGACGAAGGCCTGGAAGCCGAAAACGTCGAAGACCTCCAGCCCATTGACAACCGCCTGGATCCGCCGGACGGTTTGCCAAAATACAAATTCCCGTCGCTGGACCTGCTGGAGAGCTATGCCAGCGGCCGCCACGAGGTCTCTACGGAGGAGCTCACGCGCAACAACAACAAGATCCGCGCGGCGCTGGCCAACTACAAGATCCAGGTCACGGATGTCAAGGCCATCGTGGGCCCGACCGTGACCCTCTACAAGGTCTATCCCGCCCCCGGCGTGAAGATTGCTGACATCAAGAAACTCCAGGAGGACATCGCCCTCTCGCTCAATGCGAAAGGTGTACGCGTCGTGACCCTGTCCGACTCCGTCGGCATCGAAGTCGCCAACGACTACTCCTCCATCGTGCCGCTGAAGGCGCTGCTCAACGACGACGCCTTCCGCAACAGCAAGGCCGACCTGCCGGTCGCCATCGGCTATACGATCACCCAGAAGGTCCGCGTCTTCGACCTGGCAGATGCGCCGCACCTGCTCGTCGCCGGTGCGACGAAGCAGGGCAAGTCCGTCGGACTCAACGTCATCGTGTCCTCGCTGCTCTACAGCAAGCATCCGTCCGAGCTGAAGTTCGTCTTCATCGATCCCAAGATGGTCGAATTCTCTGCCTATGCGCAGCTGCTCAAGCACTATCTGGCCGTACTGCCGGATGCCGCCGACGAGGAGGATGAGCGGAACAGCGCCATTGTCAAAAAGCCCAAGGATGCGGAGAAGATCCTCCGCTCGCTGTGCACGGAGATGGACGACCGCTACGAGCTGCTCAGCAAGGCCGGTGTCAACAAGATCACCCTCTACAACGAGAAATACAAAGAACGCAAGCTGCGTCCGGACAAGGGACACCGTTTCCTGCCCTTCATCGTCGTGGTGGTCGATGAGTATGCCGACCTGACGATGACCACGGGCGCCGCCCCGGAGGCGCGCGCCGCCAGCCGGAGCATCACCAACTCCATCATCCGTCTCGCCCAGAAGGGCCGTGCGGCCGGCCTGCATGTAATCCTCGCGACCCAGCGGCCGTCCGTGGACGTGATCTCAGGTATCATCAAGAGCAACTTCCCGATGCGTATCGCCTTCCGCGTGGCTTCCCGTGTGGACTCGACGACCATTTTGGACGCTCCCGGCGCGGAGAAGCTCATCGGTCGCGGCGACATGCTCTTCTCCGCCGGGATCGAGTCCGAGCGCATCCAGTGCGGCTTCATCGACGGCAAGGAGATCGACGCGGTCACGGAATTCATCGGCAGCCAGACCGGCTACGGCCGCTGCTACAACACGCCTTACTATCTGCCATCTCCCGAGGAGGCATCTCCGGAGGGCGGCGAAGGCGGCGGCATGGTCGATATGAGCAAGGTGGACGAGCGTTTCGAGGAAGCCGCCAAGATGGTGGTCCTCAGCCAGCGCGGCTCAACTTCCGACCTCCAGCGCAAGCTGGGCATGGGCTATGCCAAGGCGGGCCGCGTGATGGACCAGCTCGAAGCGGCCGGCATCGTCGGCCCGCAGGAGGGCTCCAAGGCGCGCCAGGTCCTCGTCCCGGACCTCAACAGCCTGCAGCCTATCCTGGATGCGTTCCTGCATCGGTAGTTCGGAACCGTCCACACGCCGAGCCTGAAACAAATGTCCGGAGAATCTTGCTGATTCTCCGGACATTTGTCTTATATCGTGTGGGGACTCCTAGAGCTGCGTCAGTGAGGCGCCGCGGGAGATGCTCTGGCCGGTGATGCGGAAGTTCGGCCCGGCTTTGTAGTGGCAGGAGGCGGCTCCGGAGAGCTTGATTTCCATTTCCTTCTCGACGTTGATCATGGCGTGGGCGGCACCGGAGAGCGAGACTTTTGCCTGGCCGGCCGGGGTGTTCGCGGCATTGATCTTGGCCGCGCCGGTACCGGAGAGTTTCAGCTCATCAGCGGAGCCTTTCCATTCGAGGTTGACGGCGCCGTTGGCTTCGATGTCCATCTTCCGGACCTGGGCGTTGAGGGTAAGTTTGGCGGCACCGGACAATTCCAGATCGATTTCACCCACCGTGCCGGGCTTGATACCGGTGTCCAGGCTGCCTTTCACGGCTCCGGACAGTTCTGCCTCGACGGTGGTGAAGCTGCCTTTCAGGTCGATGTTGCTGGCTCCGCTGCACCGGATCTCGGCCTGGCGGGCTTCGACATTCAGTCCCTTGAGATGGGTGGCGCCGCTCATCTTGAGCTCGAACTCCTTGCCGCCCGGGAAGATGGCGTCACCGGCGTTGAGGGTGGACGCTCCGGACATCTCAAGTCCGGTCAGGGTGGGCATCGTGACGGTGGCGCGCACTTCCTTGAGCCGGGACGTTTCCATCCTGAGCCGGATGTCGCGCGGCATGTCTTTCATCTCCAGGCACAAGGTATTGTCGGAGACATGGACTTCAAGGAATGGCATGATGTAGTCCGGGGCTTCCACCGTGACGGAATACTTGCCTGAACGGCTGAGATCGACGGAATAGATGCTGGAGACCTTGATGGCGTTGAAGCCGGTGAGGCGGTATTCCTTGGTCTCTTTCTTGGCGCCGGCCGGATCGGATGCGGCCTGGACGGCGGAGAGGGGCAGTGCAGCCATCAGGGCTGCTGCGAGCAGGGTGTACAATCTTTTCATGGTATCAATAATTATTCAGTTTTCTGGCACCGGCGAGCAGTTCGCCGTAATATTCCTTGAGGATGCGGGCCCGCTGCCGAGGGGAGAGTTCGTCGGGGAGCTGCGTGAAGAGGGGATCCGTTTCTTCCGTCATTTCCTGCAACGTGAGGTCCCGGTCGCTTCCGGCTTCGGGCGGGAGCTGGCCGTAGATTTCCGCGACCTGGTCCATGTAGGCCAGGTAGATGGCGGCGGGGTCATTGCCCGCGCGCCGGAACGGATCGCCCGGGCGCAGGATCAGAAGGACGGCGAGGCACGCAGCCAGCGCGCAGGCCCAGGTGGCCGGGTGGCGGAGGAGATCCGCCGGCCGGAGCCGGCGAAAGAAGGACGAGAGGCGTGTGCGGGGCGATCCGCCGGAGACGGGCGCGGCTGCCGGAAGCGGCGTGACGTCCAGCCGGGCGAGGAAGCGCTCTTCGTGTCCGGGGGCGGGTTCCTGCGTGTCGAAATCTGCGGCATGTGCGCGGATATATGTTTCAAAATCTATCATATCTTGTTACTTTTTCAATAATTCAGCCAGTTTGGCGCGTCCGCGGGAGTAGAGCGAGCGGAGGGTCGTCTCTTTCCTGCCGGTCAGGGCGGCGATCTCCTCGTAGTCCAGGCCTTCGAGCAGGACGAGGTTCAGGATCAGCCGGTAGGGGTCCGGAAGGCTGTCCAGTGCATCCTTTACCCGGTTGAGAACCAGGGATTCGCCGGATAAGGTGGCGGACAGGTCTTCGGTGCCGGTGGATAACGCTTCGGAGGAACTGTCCTCCGTGAGCGCGTAATCCTCCAGGAAAGCATCCCTGCGCTGCCGCTTGCGGAGCGTGTCGATGGCGCCGCGGATGCAGGTGCGGGCGAGCCAGGCGGAGACCTGCGCATCCGAGGAGAAATCCCGCTCCGCGGAGACGAACTTGAGGATGGTATCCTGCATCACCTCCTCCGCTTCGTCCGAATCCCGGAGAATCCGCCATGCGATGTTGTACAGGCGCCGGTGGTGTTCTCCGTAGAATTGCGTGATCTCTTGTCGTGTCATCTCTGGATGCTTTCCGTCTATATAACGAAAAACGGACCGGATTGTTGCAAACCGGTCCGTTATTTTTCAAAGAAACTGAAATGCACGCGTCCGTAGATCTTCTCTTTCTTGAACAAGGGATGGTCCCGGAACGAATGCTCGTCTCCGTGCTCCAGTATGAAATAACAGCCCGGGTGGAGCAGGTCGCGCGACAGAACCTTGTCCGGGATGGTCTCCAGCCCTTCGAGCGCATAGGGGGGATCTGCGAAGATGAGGTCGAACTTCTCCCGGCAGATCGGCAGGAAGTCGAAGACGTTGGCATGGACGGCCGTGACGTTGTCCAGGCCCAGGCGGGCGGCCTCGCGGCGGATGAAAGCGGCATGCTCCCGGTTCATCTCGATGCTGTAGACGCGGGCCGCTCCGCGGGAGGCGAACTCGAAGGAGATGGCTCCCGTGCCCCCGAAGAGATCGAGGACTTGCAGGTCCTCGAATTCATATTCGTTGTTCAGGACATTGAAAAGGCCTTCCCGGGCGAAATCCGTGGTAGGCCGTGCTCCGTAGCCCATTGGGGGCTGGATGGGTTTGCCCTTGAGCCGCCCTCCGATAATCCTCATAGCCGGACGACGGACTTGAAATAACGGTACAGGGACATCTCCTCCCCGGCGTCGAGCTCTGTCATCCAGCAGATGGTCGAGAACTCGGGATTGAGCTGCAGGGAGTTCAGGGACAGGAAGATGTAATACTGAGCCGTGGTGAAATCCGCCGCCGGGAAACTGTTGGCGAGCAGCAGGCTCTTGCCCTGGGCGACGCCCAGATAGAGCCGGTCTCCCACGCGGCTGCAGAGGATCTTGTTGTACTCCGGGCAGGCGGGCAAGTGCATGAGGATCTTGTAGATCTCCGGAGTATCAACGACACTGTCCCCGTCTTGTGCATAGACGAGGACAGCGTCGTAATGAGGTATGTCGAGGTATCCGACAACCTGCCCTTCCTTCAGATCCGCCACTTCAGCCAGTGCTTCATGCGCTGACGCAGGATCGAAAAACTGGGAAGGGACAAGGGTGAACACTACTCCCAGTTACCTGCGTTGTTGTTCGGGGCGGTGATGGAACCAACCTGCAGGCCTTCGTAGCGGTTGAGGTCGCGGCTCTCAGCATTCAGGTTGATGATGAGCTGCCTGTCCATGCCCTTGAGGAGGGACTTCCAGGGGACGCGGGCTTCGAAGAGGGGCACGGGCACGCCGGACACCATCTTGGTGGTAGCTTCCATCTGGACGGGCTCCTTGCCGGAGAACGGGATGTACTTGAGCGAGTCGATGCTGAAGTCCGGACGGCCGTTGAAGAGGGTGTCACGCACCGGAACCTTGGTGACGGTGGAGAACACGACCTTCTGTCCGGCCTCGTAGGCTTCCTGGAGCTTGGCGGTCAGCTGCTCGGGTTTGAGCTTCTTGTTGGCTTTCTTGATAGCCTCGGTGTTGATCACGGCGAGGGAGTCGTCCATGGAACCGATCTGCATCACGATCTCCATCTGGCCGTTCTCATAGAACTGCTTCAGGGAGTCGACAGAGGAGTTGAACTTGCCCGTGACGGACTTGTAGGCGACCTGGAGGGTGCGGATGTCCTTGAGGCGCTGGACGGCGACGGCCTGGCGGCTGTCCTTCTCCCTGTTGAAGTTGACCGGCTTCATGATGTTGCTGTAGAGCAGATACACCAAACCGCAGATAGCTGCGAGGAGGATAACTTCAATGATAATCTTAACTGCTTTGTTCATTTTATGGTTAGTTTATTTGATTTCCAAAGTCCCACAAAGTTATGAAAATGATTTATCAAATGCAATATTCTTATTAAATTTGCGGAAGATTTTTGGTAGTATGCCTGTGTCCCTTTGTGCTGATATCGAGCGTCTGGAGACCTTTTTCGCGACGGCGAAGCAGGTCTGCATCGTCGTGCACACGCATCCTGACGGGGATGCGGTTGGGAGCGGTGTGGCGCTGCTGGAATATTTCCGGCGGTGCCGGGGTGTCGAAGCCCGGCTGTTGCTGCCGGATCCGGCCTCCGCGAGCCTCGATTTCCTGCTGCCGGCGGACGGCGTGCTGGACGCTTCCCGGGACCGGGAAGCCGCGCTGACCTGGCTGGAAGCCAGTGACCTGGTAGTCTGTCTGGATCTCAACGCCTTCACGCGGGCGGAAGGGCTGGACGCGCCGCTGCGCGCCAGCCGTGCCCCCAAAGTCCTGATCGATCACCATCTGCACCCGGACCGGGAGGCCTTCGACCTCGTCTTCAGCGAGACGGAGATCTCTTCGGCGAGCGAACTGCTGTACCAGGTGCTCCTGGCCCTGCCGGGTGTCGGCGCCGCGGAGCGCCTCCCCCTGCAGGTCCTCACACCCCTGCTGGCCGGCATGACCACGGACACCAACAATTTCGCCAATTCGGTCTTTCCGTCCACTTTGCGCATGGCTTCCGAACTGCTGGCGGCCGGCGTGGACCGGGATGCCCTCCTGGACAAGCTCTACCAGCGCTATAGCGAGAACCGCTTCCGCGCCATGGGGGCCTGCCTCGCGGAGCGGCTGGTCATCACGCCCGAAGGCGTGGCTTATGTCGTCCTGGACAAGGCTTTCCTGGACCGCTTCTCCCTGCAGGAAGGGGAGACCGAGGGCTTCGTCAACCTCCCGCTCGGCATCGGGCGGGTGCGCATGAGCCTGCTCCTGAAGGAGGCGGAGAACCATTTCCGGGTGTCGATCCGCTCCAAGGAGGGCGTCTCCGCCAACCGGCTGGCCTCGGCGGCCTTCCACGGCGGCGGCCACGAGCGGGCGGCAGGCGGCAAACTGTTTTTCCCGCAGGACATCCCTTCGCCGGAAGCGGCGGCGGCTTATATTGAAACCACGACGGCACGATTTATGCGGAATCCTGCGCCGTCCGAAACCGAATGATACGTATGAAGAGAACCTCCCTATATCTGGCACTGGCGGCGTTGGTCGTGTACGGTTGTGCCAAAGCCCCGGTCGCCGGGCAGAACGACTCGGCGAAGCTGTATTTCGAATCCTGGATCCACGTGAACTATCCGGATGCCCCGCGGACGGCGCTGGGCGTCTATACCCTGGAGGAGATACCGGGATCCGGTACCCAGGCGGGCAGTGCCGAGACCAGCCCCTATGTCCGGGTCGAATATGTCGTCGGGGACCTGTCGGGCAGCGTCAACACCACGACCTCCGAGGAGCTCAGCAAGCAACTGGGAAAATACTCGGTCAATGACTACTATGGTCCCGTCGTGTGGGCCCGGGGAGAGAACATCATTTCCGCCGGTCTCGATGATGCCCTTTCCACGATGCGGGTCGGAGGCATCAAGCGTTTCATCGTCCCCGGGTGGCTGCAGACCTCCAGCCGTTACAAGACGGAAGAAGAGTACCTGAAGAATGTCTCCGGCGGTGACCCGTCCATCTATGAAGTCAAGCTCTGCGAGGTGATCTCCGACATCAAGAAGTGGGAGACGGATTCGGTCGGTCGTTATGTCTCCAAGCATTTCCCGGGCAAGACGGTGCTGGATTCGCTCCAATACGGTTTTTACTATTTCGAATCCAAGGCACCCATGGACGGGAAAAGGTTCACGTCCGATACGACGATCTATATCAACTACGTCGGCCGCCTGCTGAACGGGACGATCTTCGATACCAACATCAAGGATACCGCCAAATTCTACGGCGTCTATTCCGCTTCCCGGACTTATGCGCCGTCTTCCGTCACCATTTCCAAGGGTGAGAACGACGAGCTGACCGTCAAGATGGGATCCTCTTCCGTGATTGACGGATTCAAGGAGGCTATCCTGAAGATGGGCCCGTATGCGAAGGGCGTCTCGGTGTTCTATTCGACGCTGGGATATGGTACTTCCGGATCCGGATCGACCATCCCGGGCTACGGCCCGCTGCGCTTTGACATCGAGGTCGTGAACAAATCCTAGCGCGGTATGGCGGCACTTCCAGGTGCGGCCCCGACGGAACTCGGGACCCGAAAGATCGGCACCCTGCTCAGGCAGTACGCCGTCCCGGGCATCATTGCCCAGACGGCGGCGTCTTTGTACAACATGGTCGACAGTATCTACATCGGCCATATCCCCGGCGTCGGTTCGGCGGCCATCAGCGGCCTGGCGGTCACCTTTCCGCTGATGAACCTTTCCGCCGCGATGGGCACGCTGGTCGGCGTGGGCGCCATGACGCTCATCTCCGTGCTGCTGGGACAGAAGAACTATGAGGCAGCCCAGAAGGTTCTCTCCAACGTGCTGACACTCAACATTATCATCAGTATCCTCTTTTCGGTGGTGACCCTGGCCTTCCTGGATCCGATCCTGCGCTTCTTCGGCGCCAGTGACAACACGCTGCCCTTCGCCCACCGCTACATGTTCATCATCCTGCTGGGCAATGCGTTCACGCACCTGTATTTCGGATTCAACGGCCTGATCCGCTCCTCCGGACACCCCCGGGTGGCGATGAACCTGACCCTGTTCACGGTCATCTCCAACGCCGTCCTGGACCCGATTTTCATCTTCGTGCTCGGGATGGGCATCCAGGGCGCCGCGCTGGCCACCATCCTCTGCCAGATGATGGCGATGGTCTATACCTTCTACTTCTTCTCGGACAAATCCCGCCTGCTGCATTTCACCCGTCCGGTGTTCCAGCTGGACTGGCGCATCGCCAGGCAGTCGCTGGCCATCGGCGTGGGGCCTTTCCTGATGAATGTGGCGGCTTCGATGGTAGCCCTGTTCATCAACCAGCAGCTGGGTAAATACGGCGGCGACCTCGCCATCGGCTCCTACGGTATCGTGAACCGCCTGACCATGCTCTTCGTCATGGTTTGCATGGGTTTCAACCAGGGGCTGCAACCCATCGCGGGATACAATTACGGGGCGCGGCAGTATCGCCGGGTCAAGGAAGTCTTTATCCTGACCGCGAAGTGGGAGATGCTCGTGACGACCCTGTGCTTCCTGATGTCGGAGCTGATCCCGCGCCAGGCGGTGAGCCTGTTCACCAACGATCCGGTACTCGTGGATATGGCGGCCCACGGGCTGCGCGTCATGAATTCCGGCTTCGCCCTGGTGGGTTTCGGCATGGTGACGGGCAATTTCTTCCAGTGTCTGGGGATGGTCCGCAAATCCATCTTCCTGTCCCTTTCCCGCCAGCTGCTGTTCCTGCTTCCGCTCATTTACACCCTGCCGCTGTGGCTGCAGGAGACGGGTGTCTGGATCAGTTTCCCGATTTCCGATACCCTGAACGTCGTCATCTCGGCCATCCTGATCGTGCAGTTGTTCCGCAAGTTCGACCGGCTCAAGGACGGCGAGAATCCCGCCATCCTCGGCAGTACCATCCAATCATAGCGTCCTATGGAAAAGAAGGTCCTCATCAACATCGGCCGGCAGTTCGGTGCCGGAGGCAAGGGAGTCGCGGCGGCGCTGGCAGAGCGCCTGGACATCCCCGTCTACGACCATGAACTCCTCCAGAAAGCGGCGGAAGAGAGCGGGTTCAGCCCGGCTTTCTTCAAAAAAAGCGACGAGCGCCGGCGGATCTGGCGCTTCGGCAGCCTGTTCGGCCTGAACCGGGCCGGCGTCTATGCCCCGTCGGGCATTGATGAGACGGAGCTTTTCAAGTACCAGAGCAAGGCCATCCGCGACATTGCAGAGCAGGGGAGCGCGATCTTCCTGGGACGCGCTTCGGACTATGTGCTGCGTGACATGGAGTGCCTGGACGTCTTCATCTGCGCGCCGCTGGCGGACCGCGTCGGCCGCGTGATGGAGCGGACGGCGATGAGCGCGGAGGAGGCGGAAAAATATATCCTGAAGAAGGAGAAGGCGCGCCGGGACTACTACAATTTCTTTACGCTCGGGGACTGGGGTGTCGCCTCCAACTACGACCTCTGCCTCGACTCCTCCCTGCTGGGCATCGACGGCTGCGCCGACATGATCATCGAGTTCGGCCGGCGGGCGGGTCTCCTATAATCCTTTCGCTTTCCCTTCGTCCCAGATGGCGTCCATCTCGGCGAGGGTCATGTCCGTGAGCTTGCGTCCCTTCTTGAGGGTCTGTTCCTCCAGGTAGGTGAAGCGGCGGCGGAACTTGCTGCAGGTGCCGCTCAGGGCCGCTTCCGGATCCACCCCGTAGAGGCGGGCGGCATTGATGACCGCGAAGAGCAGGTCGCCGAATTCTTCCTCCATGTGGCGCGGATCCTGCTCGGAGCAGGCCTCCCGGGCTTCGCCCAGCTCTTCGTGCACCTTGTCCCAGACATCTTCTTTCTGCTCCCAGTCGAAGCCGCATCCGCGGGCCTTCTCCTGCATCGAGAGAGCCTTGAGGATGGCCGGCATGGCATCCGGGATGCCGGACAGGACCGTCTTGTTGCCGTCTTTCTCCTTGGCCTTGACGAGTTCCCAGGTGTCGGCGATCTCCTTGGCGGAAGTCGGTTTCCCGGCTTCCGGACCAAAGACGTGCGGGTGGCGGAAGACCATCTTGTCCACCACCTTGTCCAGGCAGTCGGCGATGTCGAAGCTGCCTTCCTCCTGCCCGATGCGGGCGTAGAAAACCAGGTGATACAGCAGGTCTCCTATCTCCTTGGCCGTTCCGGGACGGTCCCCCTTCAGGATGGCATCGCTGAGTTCGTACACCTCCTCTTCCGTCATCGGGCGGATGGTCTCCAGGGTCTGGGCGGCATTCCAGGGGCACTTCTCGCGCAGGGCGTCCATCGTATCCAGCAGCCGGCCGAAGGCTGCGAGCTTCTCTTCTTTGGTATGCATGGAAATATTTGCTACATTTGCATCACAAAAATAACAATAATAATCGAGATGAAGCCCCTGAACTTCGTATCCGCCGACGAGGCGGTCAGCCACATCCCTTCCCATTGCCACGTCCATCTGAGCAGCGTCGCCAGTGTTCCGCACATCCTGATCCAGGCCCTGTGCCGCCGGGCGGACGCCGGAGACGTCCGGGACCTGCATTTCCATCATTTCCACACGGAAGGTCCCGCGCCCTACAGTGAGCCGCGTTACGAAGGGATTTTCTTCGAGCAGGGCTTCTTCGTCGGTCCCAACGTCCGGGCCAACGTCAATGCCGGCTACGCCGACTACCTGCCCGTGCACCTGGGCGAGAGCCAGAAGCTCTACCGCGAGGGTTTCATCCCCCTCGGGGCGGCCCTGGTGAACGTATCCCTGCCCGACGAGCAGGGGCGTGTCTCGCTGGGCACGTCCGTGGACTGCTCCGTGGCGGCCATCGAGAGCGCGAAGGTCGTGATCGGCGTGGTCAATCCCCACGTTCCCTTCGCCTATGGCGACCTGATCCCCTTGGAGAAATTCGACTACCTCGTCCAGGATGACACCCCGCTGGTGACGGCCAATTTCGCCGAACCGACCCCGACCGAGGTCCTCATCGGCAAGAATTGCGCGGCGCTCGTGGAGGACGGGGACTGCATCCAGATGGGCATCGGCGCCCTGCCGAACGCCCTTGCGGCCCAGCTGGGCGGCCACAAGCACCTCGGCCTGCATACCGAGATGTTCGCCGACGGCCTGCTCCGCCTGATCAAGGCGGGCGTCATCGACGGTTCCAACAAGAAGATCGACACCGGCAAGGTCGTGGCTTCCTTCCTGCTTGGTTCCCAGGAGGTTTACTCCTTCATCGACCACAACCCGCAGGTGCTGATGCGCGACATCAAGTATGTCAACGACCCCTGGGTCATCTCCCGGAACCCCCGCATGAAGGCCATCAACTCCGCCACGGAAGTGGACCTGACCGGCCAGATCAGTGCCGACTCGATCGGCACGCGCATCTTCAGCGGCACCGGCGGACAGCTTGAGTTCGTCAAGGGCGCCAAGATGTCGGAAGGGGGCAAGAGCATCACCGCCTTTGCCTCCCGGACCCTCAAAGGGCAGAACAAGATCGTTGCCGAACTCAAGCCCGGCGCCGGCGTCGTGACGCCCCGCGCGGACGCGCACTGGATCGTGACGGAATACGGTGCCGTCTGCCTCTACGGCAAGAGCCTGCAGGAGCGCGCCAAACTGATGATCAGCATCGCGCACCCGGATGACCGGGAAATGCTCGACCGCGCCGCTTTCGAGCGTTTCGGACCGCACTGGCATAACTTGAGCATCTGAGTCCCGGACGGGCCTGATTTTTAATTATCCCGGGAAATACCTATCTTTACAATCCTTTCCAAATTGCGCCGAAATGCCTGATTACAAGATAAAGGAAGTCCAGAATCACAAGGAACTGATGCAGTTCATCCAGTTCCCGGACGAGCTTTATAAGGATTGTGCCCAATATGTGCCCGCGCTGCACAGCGACCAGGTCCGTTCGCTGACCAGTGTCGCGCCGCTGAAGTATTGCCTTCACAAGTTGTGGCTGGCCGTGGACGGCGAGCGGGTGGTCGGACGCATCAGTGCGATGGTCAATCCCCGGTACAACGAACTCTATGGCCGGAAGCGTGCCCGATTCGGCTGGTTCGACTGCATCAAGGACTTCGAGGTGGCGCGTCTGTTGCTGGGTACGGCGGAGGACTGGGCCCGGGAACAGGGGATGGACGAGATCCACGGTCCCCTCTATTACAACACTTTCGGCAAGCAGGGCATGCTGATCGAGGGTTATGAGAACGTCCCCCCGTTCAACTGCCTGTACAACTTCCCGTATTACAACGATTTTGTCCAGCAACTCGGCTACGGCAAGGAATGCGACTGGATCCAATACAAGATGGTGGCGAACCACGGCGTCCCCGACAAGGCCCGCCGCGTGTCCAAGCTGGTCAAGGAACGCTACAACCTGCATTTCGGAAGCATCGCCAAGCTCAAGCGGGACAAGGAACAGGTCCGGAAGTTCTTCCGGGTGTACAACGAGAGTTTCGCCGGGTCGGTGATGAATTACATCCCGCTTACGGACGAGGAGATCGACGAGGAAGCGGCTGCCGTGATGCCGTTCATCTCGGACAAGGCCTGCGGTCTGCTGCTGGACGAGCACGAGGAGATCGTCGGCTTCGGGATTTCGTTCCCGAGCATTTCGGAGGCGCTCCGGAAAGCAAAAGGCCGGCTTTTCCCCTTCGGCTGGTGGCATCTCTGGCGGGCGATGCGTAACTATGAGATCACGGACCTGATGGTCAACGGCGTGTCGCCCCGGTGGCAGAACAAGGGCATTTCCGCCGTATATTATGAAGAGATGGCGGACAAGGCCCTCAAGATCGGCAACCGCTGGGCCATTTCCAATCCGCAGATAGAATCCAACAGCGCGGTCAACATCTGGAACAGCTACGAGCACGAGCCGTTCATGCGCCGCCGCTGCTACATCAAGAAGATTTGACAGAAGATGGCAGACAATAGTACCTTACTCGACAAAGTCCTTTCCCTCGAAGGGAAATTCCAGTCGCTCCAGGAGCAGCTTTCGAGCCCCGAGGCGATGGCGGACATGAAGAAATACGTCCAGCTCAACAAGGATTACAAAGAACTGGAGCCGATCATCAAGGCCGGCAAGGAGTATGAAAAGATGATGGCCGACCTGTCGGCCGCCAAGGATATCCTTGTCAACGAGAAGGACGAGGAGCTCCGCGAGATGGCCCGGATGGAGATCGCGGAGATCGAGCCCAAGATTCCCGAGATGGAGCAGAACATCCGCCTGCTGCTCATCCCGGCCGACCCCGACGACGGCAAGAACGCGATGGTCGAGATCCGTGGCGGCACCGGCGGCGACGAGGCGGCGATTTTCGCCGGCGACCTTTTCCGGATGTACCAGCATTTCGCGGAGCGCCGCGGCTGGAAGCTTGAAGTCACGGACCAGGCCCCCGGCACCTCCGGAGGCTACAAGCAGATCGTTTTCAAGCTCTCCGGCAATGACGGCGTCTATGGCGTGATGAAATACGAATCCGGCGTGCACCGCGTCCAGCGCGTGCCGCAGACCGAGACACAGGGCCGTATCCAGACCTCGGCCGCTTCGGTGGCGGTTTTCCCCGAGGCGGGTGAGTTCGACGTGGACCTGAGCTGGGATGACATCAGGCTCGACCTCTTCTGCGCTTCCGGTCCCGGCGGCCAGGGGGTCAATACGACCTATTCTGCCGTGCGTCTGACCCATATCCCTTCGGGTCTCGTGGTGCAGTGCCAGGAGGAGCGTTCCCAGCTCAAGAACAAGGACCGCGCCTTCGAGGAGCTCCGGACGCGCCTGTACAACCTCGAACACCAGAAATACCTCGACGGCATCGCCGCCAAGCGCAAGACCATGGTCTCCACGGGTGACCGCTCGGCTAAGATCCGCACCTACAATTATCCCCAGGGACGGGTCACGGACCACCGCATCAACTGGTCCATGTACAACCTACCCGTCTTCATGGACGGGGATATCCAGGAGTGCATCGACCAGCTGCAGATCGCGGAGAACGCCGAGCGCCTGAAAGAGGCCGGGGAGTGATAAGCGACCATAAACTGATAACCATACTGCCATGAAAAAGATCATTATTTGCCTTTCCGCGGTCATCCTGCTCATGCTGGGGATGGCTTCCTGTGTCACGGCGCCCCAGATTACCCTTTCCGGCACGGACCTCGTCGAGATCAATGCCGCCGGGACCGGTGCCAGCATTTCTTTTGTGGCGAACCGCGACTGGTCTGTGAACAGTTCGGATTCCTGGATCAGCGTTTCCCCTTCGTCCGGGACCGCTTCCGACCAGCCCGTGACGGTTACGATCCAGTGTGAGCCCAATACGACTTATGACACCCGCCGGGCGACGGTGACCATCGTCGCAGAAGATGTGCGGCAGACCGTATCCGTCGTTCAGGCGGAGAACTATGGCATCATCCTGCTGCAGGACCATTTCGAGATCTCCTCCGTCGGGGGATCCTTCCAGGTTGAAGTCCAGGCAAACATCCCCTACGAGGTCGTCGTCGAGTCTTCGGCGCAGAAGTGGATCAAGCAACGGGATACGAAAGCATTGACGGCCCGTGTCCTGATCTTTGACGTCGCCGCCAACGACGTGGAGAAAGTCCGTGAAGGACATATCTCCTTCGTGCCGCAGGTGAAAACCAAGAGCACCAGTGCCACTGCTTCACCCGTCGTCACGGTGAAGCAGGGACCCAAGGCCCCTTCCTCGGCCATCGATCTCGGTGTGCGGGTCACGGGTTATCCCGGTGCCGTGTACAAACTCTATGTCGCCGAGTGCAATATCGGCGCGGCCAAACCGGAGGACTACGGAAAGATGTTTGCCTGGGGCGAGACCGATACCAAGTCGAATTACTCCTGGCCTACGTACAAGTGGGCGAACGGCGGTATGACCAAATTGACCAAGTATTGCCCGCGGGACAAGGCTTCCGACTGGGACGGTTCCGGCGGTCCGGACGGCAAGATTGTGCTCGACACCGCGGATGACCCCGCACGTGCGCTGGGCGGCGGCTGGCATACGCCTACGAGCGTGGAGATGGAGGCGCTCCTCGCGCAGTGCTCCTGGACCTGGACGACCGTCGGCGGCAAGACGGGCTATCTGGTGAAGAGCCGCGAGGAAGGCAACAACAACAGCATCTTCCTTCCCGCTGCGGGTTACGGATATCTCACCATGCGGGAATCTGCCGGTACCCACGGGCGTTATTGGACTTCCGACCTCAGCACCGGCGAACCGTTCAACGCTGCTGCACTCACCTTCAGCTCGAGTGAGGCGAAAATGCTCATGTACGAGCGCATGAACGGATTCCCCATCCGTCCGGTTTACGTAGAACCTGACCCTGACGTCATCAACTAAGGGTTGCGCGAAAAGGAATCCAGCCATGCGGTTTTTCAATGCCGCATGGCTGGATTCCTTTTTTCTACGATCCGGAGAATTACTCGGTCAGTTTCTTGAGCGCGAGTTCGACCAGTTCTGCCACGCGGGGCTTGTAGTCCGTGTTGGCATCCTTGAGGTAACGGTGCGCGATGGCGCAGCAGACCGTGCCGGCGTTGTGGCCGAGCTTGGCGGCCATACCGGCGAGGGCCGAGCCTTCCATCTCGAAGTTGGTGATCTTGTAACCCTTGAACTCGAAGGACTCAAAATCCTCGAGCATGTTGGGCATTGCCAGACCCTGGCGCACCACGCGGCCCTGCGGACCATAGAAACCGCAGGCGGAGATGGTCATGCCCTTGACGGTGCAGTCTTCGAACTTGCGGATCAGCTTGTCGCTGGCGCGCACGAAGTACGGATCCGGCAGGTGCCGGTCCCAGTGCACATGCTCCTTGAAGGCCTCTTCGAAATCCAGGAGCGCGATGCTGTCCCGGTTCTCATACCAGTTGAGCAGGCCGTCGCAACCGACGGAGATGTGCGAGAAGATGAATGCACCCAGCGGAATCTCCGGCTGGATGGCGCCGCAGGTGCCGATGCGCAGGATATTCAGCGTACGGTGCTCCGGCTTGACTTCGCGGGTCTCGAAATCGACGTTGGCAAGGGCATCCAGTTCGGTCATCACGATGTCGATGTTGTCCGTGCCGATGCCGGTGGACAAGACCGTGAGCCGCTTGCCGCCGTACAGGCCCGTAGCCCAGAAGAATTCGCGGGAATTGCCCTCCGCTTCGATGGAGGAGAAATAGGATTTGACCATGGCGACCCGGCCGGGATCGCCCACGAGGATCACGTTGTCCGCCAGCTGCTCCGGACGGATGTGCAGGTGAAACGCAGAACCATCGCCGTTGATGATCAGTTCAGATTCGGGGATTCTCATAATGATGTGGTATTTACGGGTTATTATTTCTTTCGGGGACGTTTGGCCGCACGGAGGCGGTCGGCGCTGCGCACCAGCATCTCGTCCGCCAGGATGCTCCGGGCAGCCAGGAAATCCAGGATGGCGGCGACAATCGGGAAAACGGCCGTGATGTGGAAGACGGGCGTATTGTGCGTCGAGATGAAGTCATAGACCAGCCAACCCTGGAAGGCGATCAGGATGATGGCGGAGAGGGTGGACGTGCGCATCTGGAAAATCCGGTGCTTCCAGGTCGTCAGGGCCATCACCTGCAGGAAGCCGGTGATGATCAGCAGGACCAGGTACGGCCAGTATTCAGTAAAGAAAATGCCTTCTGCCTTGGTGCAGAAGAAAAGGGCGGCGACGAGGCCTGTCGCCAGCAGAAGATACAGGGTTTGTATTCTTTGCCACATAGTCTATCGGGAATTGAAACGGGCCAGCACGGCCTGTTCGTAGGTTTTCGAAATGGGGATCGAGTCGAGAGAATCAATGTCGAAATCGATCTTGTAGCCTTCTTTCTCGGACTTCAGGATCGAGACCTTGCGGATGTTGACGATGTATTTGCGGTGGCAGCGGACCAGTTCGCTGTCCGCGAAGCTGTCCTCCACCGTCTTGAGGCGGCAGCGCAGCATGTACTGCTTCATCTCGCCGGCGCTGTCCATATACCAGGCCTTGATATAATTGTCGTCCGATTCGATGAAATACAGGTTGTCCGAACTGATGGAGAACTTGAGCACGCCGTTGTTGTCGAACAGGGTGATGCGGTTGTCGTTGTACGGGACTGCGGGCGTGTCGCTGACCACGTTGCCGTAGTTCATCAGGCGGATCGTGTTGTCTTTGTCCTGCAGGGCGAAATGCAGCGACAGGATGAAATAGGGGACGCACAGGCACACCGCGGAATAGACGACGGCGCCGAGGAAAACGGCTGCGCCGTCCCAGGCCTCCGGCGTGATGATGCCCAGCCTTACGCCCTCGTAGGTGAAGAATGTGTAGAGCAGGCTCACGAGCACGACCTCGGCGATCACCCAGAGGATAAAATGAAGCAGGGTGAAATGCTGCAATCCCCGGCAGCGGGACAGCAGCATGCGGCTGACGATCACTACGGATGCCGCGACCAGGATGAAAATGATGGTGTAGAAGAACGCCTGGCTGGCGCCCAGTGCGAACCAGGCATTGTTCGAGAAAGGCACGCTCACCAGGATGAAAACCAGCGAGAACAGCGCCGTATAAACTACGGTCGTCCAGATCTGCCGGTTCTCCAGCAGGTAGCGGGGCAGCGGGTCGTTGAGCTTGAGCATCCTGACATCTATTGGGTCGAACCACAAATATAAGAAATATTTACTACCTTTGCGCCGTTAAAAAATGAAACTTATGGATAGAAGAGTGGTTGTGACCGGGCTGGGGGTCCTCTCCTGCATCGGCAACGACGTCAAGACTTTCTGGGACAACCTGAAGAACGGCGTCTGCGGAATCGACTATATCACCGAATACCCGACTGACAATCTCGCCGTCAAGATCGGCGGCATGATCCGGAATTTCAATCCCGAGGAATACGGGATGGACAAACCTTTCATCCGCAAGCAGGATCCTTTTACCATCTTCGCGATGGCTTCCGCCTACCAGGCGATGCAGGATTCCGGGCTTGTGTCCGGGGAGAATATCGACCCGGCGCGGTTGGCCACTTATGTCGGCTCCGGCATCGGCGGTTTCCAGACCATCCAGCGGGAGCTGGAGAAATTCTTCGAAGATCCCTCCGGACAGTGGATTTCCCCCAACTTTGTCCCGACGATGATCAGTGACATGGCCGGCGGCCAGATTGCCATTAAATACGGCGCGCAAGGCTCCTGCATCGATATCGTCACGGCCTGCGCCACCTCGACCCACTCCATCGGCGAAGCCTTCCGCGCCATCCGCCACGGCTACACCGATGCGGTCATTGCCGGAGGCACCGACCACTGCACCATCCCGATCGGCATCGCCGGCTTTGCCAATGCCAAGGCCCTGACCCGGGCGGAGGATCCGCAATATGCCTCCCTGCCGTTCAACGCCAACCGCAGCGGCTTCGTCATGGCAGACGGCTCCGCCATCCTGATCCTGGAAGAAATGGAGCACGCCAAGGCCCGCGGCGCACACATCTATGCCGAAGTGACGGGTTATGGCAGCACCTGCGACGCCTATCACGCCACGGCACCGCGTCCGGACGCCGTCACCCAGGCCGAGTGCATCCGGATTGCCTTGGAGCAGTCCGGCTTCGACCCGGCCAAGGACAATATCTATATCAATGCGCACGGCACGGGGACCGTCCTCAACGACATCGCCGAGACCAAGGCCTACAAGGTCGCTTTCGGGGATTTCGCCTACAAGTGCCACATCAGCAGCACCAAGTCGATGCACGGCCACATGTTCGGCGCGACCGGCGCCGTCGAAGCCGTTGCGACCGTCCTGGCGCTGCAGGAAGGCATCATCCCTCCGACCGTCCATCTGGATGCTCCGGATCCGGAGTGCGACCTGGATTATACGCCCAACGTCGCCGTCAAGGCCGATCTGACGCTTGGCCTGTCCGATTCCTTCGGGTTCGGAGGCCATAACGCCTGTTTAGCCTTCAGGAAAGTCTAAACAGGCGTTGCGCCTGCGGCCTATTACTGGGGGGCGTTCCCCCCAGACCCCCTGCGTCGCAAGCTCCGATTCCGCCTTCCGCCTTTGGGAAAAGAGAAATCCAGCAAATCGGCTTTTTAAGGCCGTGCTGCTGGATTTCTCTTGCCTGAAACCGTCTTCAGAGGCCCTATGCCCCGGGAGAAGTGCAATTAGAATGCGTGAAGCACTGTTTATCTGGATTTCTCCGACCTTTTCCCAGATGCGAATACGTGCAAAAGAAGTATTATCTTTGCCATAATGAAACAAATCTTGCTGTTTGTCGCCGCGTGGGTCTGCCTCTGTGCATGCAGCCCCCGGTACGATGTCTATCTGCTGATCGGCCAGTCCAATATGGCCGGGCGCGGCATCTTTGAGCCGTCAGATACGCTTTCTGCGCTTGATGGAGTCTATCTTTTGAATGAGGAGGGACAGCCTGTCCCTGCCCTGGAACCCTTGAACCAGTACAGTACCATCCGGAAAGCCATGCACCTTCAGGGGATGAGCCTGGCGCACAGCTTTGCCGAGACGGTGCATGCGCGTACCGGACGTCGCGTACTGCTGGTAGTCAATGCCCGTGGCGGGTCAGCACTGGAACAGTGGCTGCCCGATGCGACCTGCGGCCATTATGCCGACTCGCGGAGTGAAGATGCACAGAACCGGGGACGGGAGATGCCGCAATTCTACAACGAGGCAGTCCGGCGTGCCCGCCAGGCGATGCGGTACGGTCCGCTCAAGGCAATCCTCTGGCATCAGGGGGAAAGCAATTCTGATCCTGAAAAAGCAGCCGTCTACTTGCAGCAGCTTGCCGGTTTTGTCTCTGCTTTACGAACGGATCTGGGTGTCGGAGAGGAGATTCCCTTCATTGCCGGACAGATCCAGCCCCGGCATCCCAATGCTTCTTTCTTCAACCGTGAAATCATCCGGGTGGGTGAGGTGATCCCTCATGCCTTCTGCGTGAGTTCCGAGAATCTGGAAACGAATCCGGACAACCTGCATTTCACCCGGGATGCCCAGTTGGAACTGGGCCGCCGCTACGCCTCCGTGCTTCTCGGAGACTAGTGCTTCCTGCCCGGATGATTCCGAATCAAAGCTTATCATAAAAATACAGACAGCGATTGATCTGCTTTTTGGATACTTTACGGTCTGCATTGAGTTCCCGTGCAATGAGGTCTTTTTGAGACTCGGGCAATTGGTAAACGGAGGCCTTCTTGTATTTCGGAAGGAACTCGTTGTCGATTATGGCGCACACGTCCAGGTCAGAGTAACGTCCGTTCTGGGTGTTTCTCCCGCTCTCGTTGACCAACATCCTGGCAACATCTTCCGCGCCGGACATGGGTTCCATCGTGCCCAACGTGATCCTTTCTGCTGCGCTCTGGTCTTCGTCCTGGATCATCAGCCAGTCTTCCTTGCTCAGACGGTTCATGTCGTAAAGGAAATTGCGCGGCGTGACAAAAAAAACTTCTGCCTGACGAATCTGCTCCACGGATCCGCGCGTGAAAATGCCGCTGGCATTCATCTGATAGCAGTCCGGAAACTCGGCCCGGCGCGGTAAAAACGATTGGATCAGGGACCTGTTGCTAATTAGACTGCCCGGTTCAGGTCTGCAGAAATCCTTGGAAAACAGTTCGTGAATCGTGCTGTGGACGGTTCCGAAAGGAGTCGCAGCCTGTCCGTGATGAAGTGGATTCCGGAGAATGTACGAAAGGGCAATCTCCATGTGACGGAAACCATCCAGGCGCAATGCGAAATATCCAGGATCACCCAGAGGCCCCGTGCGCGAATATTTCCTGTTGAAATATCGGGTATATGCACAACGGGACGAACGCACCCAGGCGCCGGGCGTCTCGCAAAAGACAGCCGCGTGCTGATGGGTGGACATGGTAGTATCGACAAGGATGTCGGTTCCGGTGCTGAATGCTGCCAGGGCCATGCAATTGAACAAAATCCCGAGGTCTTCCTCCTGGCGGAAAGGAGCCTCCCGATGGGAGGTAAAACAAATGTGATAGAAGTTTTTCATGTTTATCGATTTGGTCACAAGATAGGGAGAAATCGGCACTGTCGCAAGATTTCTCCCTGGGAAAAAAGAAATCCAGCAAATCGGCTTTTAAGGCCGTGCTGCTGGATTTCTCTTGCCTGAACCGGTCTTCAGCGGTAGTTTTTTCCGGGAGAAGTGCAATTTGACTAGCGCAAAGGACTGGTTTTGTGGATTTCTCCCGGAAACAGGGGAGACGTGCCTGGTAAACAAAGCGGACGTGCCTGTGGAGGGGGCTGCCTGACTTACTTATACAGATCCCGGGCGGTGGCTTTGGCCCAGTCGGGCGTGGGGATGCTCGTGTCCAGGACGAGTGCGTCGAGCGGCCGGTGGATGCCCCGGATTACGTTCATTTCGAGGAAGCGCAGCTCCTCGGGGAGATTGTGCGGCATGGTGGCGGCAATCTCGTGGCCGGCGTCGCGGAAGCGGTAGATCTGGAAGTTGGCGTCGATGTCCTTGAACTTTTTCGCCAGGCCGTCACCGCCGGCGAACTGCTTGCCCGGCAGGGAGATCTGTCCGTAAGGGACAATGCGGTCGGCAGTGCCGTGGAACAGCAGGACCGGGCAGGGCTTCTGCGGGAAGCGGATGGCTCCTTCCGTGGAGAAGATCGCGCCGGAGAAGGCCATGATGCCGGCGAAATTGAACCAATCCGGCAGGACCCTGGCGGGCTCCATCCCGTTGCAGATCTCCCATTCGGCCTGGAGGGCCGTCATCGCACCGGCGGAAGAGCCACTGACCACGATGCGGTCGATGTCGATGGCCAGGGCTTCTGCGTGGTCAATCAGGTAGTTCGTCGCACTGAGCAGGTCGTCGACCGCCATCTGGATGGCATTCCGCAGCATGGGGAGCCCGGACAGGCCGGACACCCGTACCCCCTTCATTCCCAGTCGGTAATCAATGGCTACGACGTGGTAGCCTTCATCGGCGAGCCGGCGGTACCAGACGCGGTCTGCCGGCTGATTCCTGCTGCCCATGGCGAAGGCTCCGCCGAAAATGTGGATGACGACCGGCTTGCGCAGCGAGTCGGCACAAGGGCCGCTGCCCGGCGCCGCGGCATAGTAGTCCAGCCACAGGTCGCAGGTGTCGCGGTGCGCGAAGCAGAGGGTCTTGTCCGGGGTCGGTGCGGTTTTCGGAGCCGTCTGGGCCCGGAGTGCGGAAAGCGGCAGCAGGAGTGCTAGCAGGAGGGGGATCAGCAATCGTTTCATCAGCTGTAGTAATTGATTTTGTCCCGGGCTTCACCGTAGAGGTGCGTAAGCTGTTCGCCCAGCGGTCCCAGGAGGTCTTCGATTTTCGGGAGGACGGGCTCCTGCCCGCTGCGGGGCAGGACGAAAAGGTGCTCGCGCATCAGCGCATAAACGGCATCGTAGCGGAGGCCTTTGTCGTGGAGATACTCCACGGCGGCATTGTTCTCGGAACGGAGCAGGGCCAGCAGGAAGTGGGAGGAGAGGATCTCGAACTGGTCATGCTTGAGCGCTTCGTAGGCGGAAGCGCTCAGCAGGGCCGCGGCTGCCCGGGTCGGGCGGACCAGCGCCTGGTCGTGCCAGGGGACGGCCTGGTCGGAGAAAACGCGCGCGTCGATGGCTTCCTTGAAATCTTCGAGGCCGACGCCGCAGGCCGCCAGGGCCCGGCAGGCATTGTTGTCCCGGTGGCGCAGGAGCCCGAGCACGATGTGGTCGGCCCCGATGCCGTAGCAGCCGGTGCGCATGGCCTCATCCCGGGCGTATCCGAGGATGGTGAGCAGCTCCTGCGAGAACTTGATCTTCATCGTGCTGAAATATGGACAAAAATAGCAAATAAATCGGATTTTTATGTTAAATTTGCGTGTTTAAGAATATTGTGTTTTTATGGATAGTGAGGTTAAGAATCCTGAAGAAATCCAGGAGTCAGTGACAGGGATAATCGAACCGGTTGAAATCGACCATGAGATGCGTACCGCGTACATCGACTATTCGATGTCCGTGATTGTTTCGCGTGCCCTCCCGGATGCCCGGGACGGCCTGAAGCCCGTACAGCGGAGGGTCCTTTTCGGCATGGACGGACTGGGCTTGAACTATGGCGGACAGACCAAGAAATCCGCCCGTATCGTGGGCGAGGTGCTCGGCAAGTTCCACCCGCACGGTGACTCCAGCGTATACGATGCCATGGCCCGCCTGGCACAGCCTTGGAACCAGCGGTATCCCCTGGTCTACGGTCAGGGCAACTTCGGCTCGATGGACGGCGACCCCGTGGCCGCCATGCGATATACGGAAGCCAAATTGGAAAAGATGACGGAGGACGTCCTCGCCGATCTCGACAAGGATACCGTCGACATGACGCTCAATTTCGACGACTCCCTGCAGGAGCCGACCGTGCTGCCGACGAAGTTCCCCCTGCTGCTGCTCAACGGCTCCTCCGGCATCGCCGTCGGTATGGCCACGAACATGGCGCCGCACAACCTCGGCGAGGTGTGCGATGCGATCTGCGCCTATATCGATGATCCGGAGATCACGACCGAGGGCCTGATGCAGTACATCCAGGGCCCGGACTTCCCGACCGGAGGCATCATCATGGGCCGCCAGGGCATCATCGATGCCTACAATACCGGCCGCGGCCGCGTGGTGATCCGCGCCAAGACCGAGATCGAGGAGGGCGAGAACGGCCGCGAGACCATCGTCGTGACCGAGGTCCCCTACATGGTCAACAAGGCCGACATGCTGTCCCGCATCAGCGAGATGGTGCATGAGAAGAAAATCGAAGGCATCTCGGATATCCGCGAGCTGACCAACCGCGAAGGCATCCGCATCGAATTCGTCGTCAAGAAGGAAGCCAACGCCAACGTGGTCCTCAATACCCTGTTCAAATACACGGCGCTGCAGAGCAGCTTCTCCATCAACAACGTAGCCCTGGTAGGCGGACGTCCGCGTACGCTGTCCCTCAAGGACATGCTGAAGACTTTCGTGGACTTCCGGCACGAGGTGGTGGTCCGCCGGACCCGCTTCGACCTGGACAAGGCACTCCGCCGCGCCCACATCCTCGAAGGCCTGCTCAAGGCAATCGACGTGATCGACGAGATCATCGCGATCATCCGCGCCTCCCGCAGTGCCGACGAAGCCAAGGCCGGCATCATGTCCGCCTTCGGTTTCGATGACGTCCAGGCCACGGCGATCGTGGAGATGCGCCTGCGCCAGCTCACCGGACTCGAGCGCGAGAAGCTCCAGGCCGAGTACGACGAACTCGAGCGCTTCATCGCCCGCTGCCGCGAGATCCTCGCCAGCGACTACGAGCAGCTCGCCATCGTCAAGCGCGAGACCGAGGAGCTCAAGGCCCGCTACGGCGATCCCCGCCGCACCGAGATCACCCTGTCCGAGGACGAATTCAATCCGGAAGACTTCTATGCCGACGAGGATGTCGTGATCACGATCTCCCATCTCGGCTATATCAAGCGCACCCCGCTGACCGAGTTCCGCACCCAGGCCCGCGGCGGCGTAGGCAAGAAAGCCAGCGCGACGCGCGACGAGGACTTCATCGAGCATATCTACGTGGCTAACATGCATTCCACGATGCTCTTCTTCACGGACAAGGGCATGTGCTACCGCCTCAAGGTATATGAATTGCCGGAAGGCTCCCGGACCTCCAAGGGCCGGGCAGTCCAGAACCTGCTCTCCATCGACCCGGAGGACCGGATCAAGACCTACCTCAACGCCCGCTCGATCGAAGATCCCGCGTACACGGACAACCATTTCGTGACGCTGATCACCAAGCGCGGCGTCATCAAGAAGACCAACCTGACGGAGTACTCCAACAAGCGGAGCCGCAACAAGGGCATTATCGCC
Source organism: uncultured Bacteroidia bacterium (assembly GCA_902790635.1). Taxonomy (GTDB): domain Bacteria; phylum Bacteroidota; class Bacteroidia; order Bacteroidales; family UBA932; genus Cryptobacteroides. The sequence goes on from CADASN010000003.1 coordinate 89,617, forward strand.
ATCAACATCCGCGAGGGAGACGAACTGCTCGACGCGTTGCTGACCGATGGCGGACATGAGATCATGATCGCTGCCCGGAACGGCCGCTGCTGCCGCTTCAAGGAGGACGAAGTCCGCTCGCTTGGGCGCAATTCCTCCGGTGTGCGCGGTATCAGCATCGAGGATGACGACGAGGTGATCGGCGCCAACTCCTGCAACCCGCAGGCGGAGGATGCTTCTGCCCATACCATCCTGGTAGTCAGCGAGAACGGTTATGGAAAACGCTCCGATCCGCAGGAGTACCGCCTGACCTCCCGCGGAGCCAAGGGCGTGAAGACGATCAACATCACCGACAAAACTGGCCCGCTTGTTGCAATCAAGAGCGTGACGGAGGACAATGATCTGATGATTATTACCAAATCCGGCCTGACCATCAGGATGGCCGTATCCGACATCCGGGTAGCCGGCAGGGCCACCCAGGGTGTGAGACTGATCAACATCCGGGAAGGAGATGCCATCGCCGCCGTGTCGCCTGTCGCCAAGGCGGAGGAGGAGATCCCGGAGGAAACTACTGAAGCGGAAGAAACCGCATAATTGATTTAATTTTAACTATTTACAAATAACCCAATGAAAAAGATTTTTGCAATCATCGCAATCGCTGCCTCCATGTTCGCAGTGAATGCACAGGCGCAGAACAAGAGCATCGCAGCGGCCAAGTCCGCTGTCGAGAAGGCTTTTGCCGCTACGGAAAATGCGAAGCAGAACACCAAGACCGCCACGTGGCTCAAGTATGGCCAGGCCCTGATGGATGCGTACAACGCTCCGGCCGGCAATGTCTGGGTGGGCATGTCCGCACAGGAACTGCAGGTCCTTTCCGCCGGTGAGCGCCCGACGTCCGAGACCCAGGTCGAGGTGGGTGGCGAGCCGATGCTCAAGCAGACCTATGCCAACAAGAACTACTACTTCAACCAGGCCGGCCAGCTCGCCGTCATCGAGGTGACCCAGCCGGTGGTGGAGAACGCCCTGGACAAGGCTGTCGAGGCTTATGCCAAGGCCGCGGAACTGGATCCGAAGGGCCAGAAGACCAAGGAGATCGCCACTGCCCTGGAGACCATCAACACCAAGTACACGGATGAGGCTTACAACGCCTACACGATGGGCAAGTATGCCGACGCTTCCGTCCTCTTTGAGAAAGCTGCCAAGGCTGCCGGCACCGCTCCGCTGAGCCAGATCGACACCAACGCCATCTACAACGCCGGCCATACCGCCTGGGCTGCCCAGCAGTTCGACCGCGCCAAGGGTTCCTTCGAGCAGTGCCTGAAGCTCGGCTACCTCAACAAGGGCGAGACCTATGCCAAACTGGCTGACATCGCCGACCGTCTGGGCGACAAGGCTGCTGCCAAGAAGTACCTGGAGGAAGGTACTGCGAAATTCCCGGAGAGCGAGAGCCTGCTGATCGGCCTGATCAACTACTACATCTCCAGCGGCGAGAACGCCGAGCAGCTCTTCGACCTCTTCAAGAAAGCGCAGGCTGCCGAGCCGAACAATGCCTCCCTGTACTATGTCGAGGGCAACGCCCGCAAGCAGCTCAAGCAGGACCAGGAAGCGCTTGCCGCTTACGACAAGGCCTGCCAGGTCAACCCGAACTACGAGTGGGGCTATATCGGCAAGGGCATCCAGCTTTATGACATGGCCGTGGATCTCCAGGACAAGGCTTCCCAGGAGATGAACGACGCCAAGTACATGGCCCTCATGGGTGAGTTCGAGAAGGCGCTCAAGGGCTGCATCGAGCCGTTCGAGAAGGGCTTCGAGCTGTCCAGCGACCCGGAGGTCAAGCGCAGCATCGCCGAGTACCTCAAGAACGCCTGCTTCCGCTTCCGCAGCGAGGGCGAAGAGTATCAGGCCAAGTACGACAAGTACACCGCCGCGGCCAGCGAGTAGCCGGTCAATCCTCGATCCCGCACGTCTCCTTGACGCGCTGCCAGGTCGAGATCATCTCATCGAAATCTTCTGGAGTGAGCCAATCGTCCCGACGGTTGGCCCACTCTTTTACAAACAGGCTGGCATAACTGTCGGGCAGCAGGCGTTCGGGCAGGGTGCACCACAGAAAGCGGAGCTCCGGCTCCAGCATGCCGTATCTCCCGCTGACAGGGTCATGGACGAAGCGGAGCGTGGCGGCGAGACCCAGGCGCGAATTGATGATGCTCATGTTGGATATGGCGTTGCCGAGGGAATAGATGACCGGTACGCCCTGGATGTGGGTCGTGTCCTGGACGACATGCGGGTGCGAACCCACGATGGCGTCCACGCCCTCGCTGACGAGCCACTCCGCCCAGCCCTGCTGGCTGGCGTCGTGCTGCAGGTGGTATTCCGTGCCCCAGTGGGGCAGGGCAATCACGAAATCGGCGCCCCGGTCGCGGGCGCGGCGGATGGCCGCGGAGATTTCTTCCTTGCGCATGTAGTTGATTCTCGGCCAAGTCGAATCCCTTCCGGAATTGGTCCCGTAGGTGAAATTGACCAGCGCGATGCGGATTCCGTGCTTGAAGAGGAGAAGCGGGTAGGTGTCGTCCAGCTCTTCCGGGTTCCGGGCCGCTCCCGTCTGGAGGACGCCGAGCGAGTCGCGGATCTGCCCATAGACATCGAGGGTGCGCTGCAGTCCCCGGGACCCCCGGTCGAGGACATGGTTGTTGCCGGTCAGGAACACGTCGATGCCGCAGTCATCCCCCGCATACCAGGCGTAGTAGTCCGGCGTGGAAAAGACCGGATAGCCGGCGTAGGGCTCCCCGCCGAGCGGGAACTCCAGATTGGCGACGGCGAAGTCGGCCGCCCGCAGCGCCGGGGCGATCCGCTCCAGGAAGGGATGGTGGTCGCGCTCCAGCTGCTTGGCATGCATCATCACGTCCCCGATGATGATGACACTGACCGTGTCGGGCGCGTTCCGGAGGGCTTTCGGGAACGGGATTTGATATTGATCGGTGAAACAGGAATAGCAGAATCGCGGTTGGGCTCCAAGGCTCAGGCAGATCAGGAGCGGTAGCACGAGGGATATCAGGCGGGTCTGTCTCATAGAATTGTGCAAATATAAGACTTTTTGTATTTTTGTAAGATAATTATGAGAAAAGCAATTGTAATCATGGCGCTCGCCGCCTCGGTCTGCCTGCTGGGAGGATGCGATTTCTTCCGCCAGCTGGCCGGCCGTCCCACGTCGCAGGACATCGAAGCCAAGCGGTTGCAGATCGAGCGGGAGGCGGAGGAGCACCAGCGGCAGCTGGATTCCCTCCAAATCGTACAGAAGCAGGTCTCCGACTCCCTGGCTACCCTGGATTCCCTGCGCAATGACAATGAGACCCTCATCTCCACCAAGCAGCTGGGTACGAGCGGGAAGTACAATCTCCCGTACCGCTACTATGTGATGATCGGCTCATTCGGCTACCCGGAGAATGCCCAGCGGCAGGCCGCCAAGGCGGAAAAGGCCGGATATCCCGCGACCATGATCCCGTTCAAGAACGGTTTCACCTCGGTCGCGATCTGCCCTTCCAACAGCCTGTCAGAAGTCTATGCTTCTTTGAAAAAGCTCCGTTCGGAGGCGTTCTGCCCCCTGGATGCCTGGATTCTCAACAACGAATAACGCATGAAGAGGATCCTGTTCTGCCTGCCGTTCCTGCTGTGCACCCTGGCCGCCAGCGGCCAGTTCCGTCCCACGTATTCTTCGCTGACCGACAGCGAAGCCGTGATGGCCATGAAGGAGCAGGTCGGATTCCTGGCCTCCGCGGCCCTCGAAGGCCGCGCAGCCGGCTCTGAAGGGGAGTATGAGGCAGCGGCCTATCTCTCGGAGGTTTTCGCCTCCTATGGGCTGGAAATGCTCAGCGGGGCTGACGGAGAGCGTTTCGGCATGAAGCAGGCCAGCGGCGACACGCTGACCTCCCGCAATGTGATTGCTTATATTCCGGGTTATGACCCGACCCTCCGCTCCCGCTATATCGTGATCGGCGCGCGGCTGGACAACCTCGGCCGCTTGGACTATACGGTCGACGGGGAGCGCCGGGAGAGAATCTTCTACGGGGCGAACGGCAATGCCTCCGGGCTCGCCGTCCTCACGCAGCTGGCCCGGATGCTGTCCACCAACAGCGTGCTGCTCAAGCGCTCCGTCATCATTGCCGCCTTCGGGTCTTCCCTCCAGTCCGGTGCCGGTGCCTGGTACTTCCTGAACCGCTCTTTCGCCGGAGCGGACCGGATCGATGCGATGATCAACCTGGACATGCTCGGGACCGGTTCGAACGGGTTCTATGCCTACACGGCCTCGAATCCGGACTTGAACCACCTGCTGGAAGCTGTCAACAATACGCTCCAGCCGGTCCGGCCGGAGACGGTCTCGCTGGAACCGGTATCCTCCGACCACCGGATTTTCTACGACCGGGAGATTCCTGCCGTCCTGTTTACGACCGGGATGTACCCGGAATACAACTCCGAGCGCGATACCGCCTCTATTCTCGAATACGACGGGATGGAGCGCGAGCTGGAATATCTCTATAACTTCACGCTTGCCCTGGTCAACGGCCGCGCGCCGGAGTTCCGCAAGGAAAACGACAAGGACGAACGGCGTGACGGACTGGACCCGGATGTGGTCTCGTTCTATGACTGCGATGTCCGTCCGCGCTTCTTCCGCTCCGACAATCCGGCCGACTTCCTCAGCAAGTGGGTGTACACCTATCTCCGCTATCCGGAATCGGCGGTGGAGGAAGGTGTGCAGGGTCGCGTCCAGGTCGATTTCGTCATCAACGAAAAAGGCAAGGTGCAGGATGTGCGGGTGACCCGCAGCCTGGATCCCCGGCTGGACGCGGAGGCTGTCCGCGTGATCAGCGCCTCGCCGGACTGGAAGCCCGGCATCCTGCGCGGGAAGAAAGTGAAGGCGGCCCTGTCGCTGTATGTGGAATTCAGATTGGAAAAAAGGAAAAAACGATAGCAATGGACTACGATTTCAAATCGATTGAAAGCAAATGGCAGGCCTGGTGGGCGGCCAACAAGACATTCCGGGTGGTCGAAGACCCCTCCAAACCCAAGTATTACGTACTGGACATGTTCCCGTATCCGTCCGGCGCCGGACTGCACGTGGGACATCCGCTGGGCTATATCGCCAGTGACATCTTCTCGCGTTACAAGCGCCTCAAGGGCTTCAATGTCCTGCATCCGATGGGCTATGATGCATTCGGCCTGCCGGCCGAGCAATATGCCATCCAGACCGGACAGCATCCGGAGGTGACGACGGACAAGAATGTGGCCCGCTACCGCGAGCAGCTGGACCGGATCGGCTTCTCCTATGACTGGGACCGCGAGGTGCGTACCTGCGATCCGGCCTACTATAAGTGGACGCAGTGGGCTTTCCTGCAGATGTTCAGCAGCTGGTATGATCCGGAACTGGGCAAGGCGCGTCCGATCGAGGAGCTGGTGCGCAAGTTCGAGACCACGGGCTACGGCGACGTGACGCCGAAGCAGTGGGCTGCCGCATCGGAGAAAGAGAAATCCGATATCCTGATGGGCTACCGCATTGCTTACCAGGGCGAAACTTCCGTCAACTGGTGCGAAGGTCTCGGGACCGTGCTCGCCAACGATGAAGTCAAGGACGGACTGAGCGTCCGCGGCGGCTTCCCGGTGGAGCAGAAGAAGATGACGCAGTGGCAATTGCGCGTGTCCGCCTATGCGGGCCGCCTGCTGGATTCGTTGGAGAACCTGGACTGGACGGATTCGCTCAAGGAGATGCAGCGCAACTGGATCGGCCGTTCCGAAGGCACGGAGATGGTCTTCAACACCCTGTGCGACGGCCGCGAGATGCCGATCACGATTTTCACTACGCGTGCGGACACGATCTACGGCGTGACCTTCATGGTCCTGGCTCCGGAGAGCGAGCTGGTGCCGCTGCTGACGGCGGCTGACCGCAAGGCCGAAGTGGATGAGTATCTCAAATATGTCAAGAAAAAGACGGAGCGCGAGCGTATCGCGGAGACGCGGACGGTTACGGGCGTATTCTCCGGCGCATACGGTATCAATCCTGTCACGGGCGAAAAAGTGCCCATCTGGATTTCCGAGTACGTACTGGCCGGCTATGGGACCGGCGCCATCATGGCGGTGCCCGCCCACGACAGCCGGGACTATGTGTTCGCGAAGAAATACGGCCTGCCGATCATCCCGCTGATCGAGGGCTGCGATGTGTCCGAAGAGAGTTTTGACGCCAAGGACGGCGTGATGTGCAATTCCGGATTCCTGAACGGGATGACGGTGAAGCAGGCCATCGAAGCCGCCAAGGATTATGTCGAAGCGCACGGATTGGGTCGCCGCAAGACCAACTATCGCCTGCGCGACGCTATTTTCTCGCGCCAGCGTTACTGGGGTGAGCCGTTCCCCATCTATTACAAGCATGGCATCCCGACACCCCTGCCGCACGGTGAACTGCCGCTCCGCCTCCCGGAGATCAGTTCGTTCAAGCCGTCCCCGGACGGCGAACCGCCTCTCGCACGCGCCAAGGACTGGACCTGGAAGGGCTGGCCGCTGGAGAAGAGCACCATGCCGGGATTCGCCGGATCCAGCGCCTACTATCTCCGCTACATGGATCCGCACAACGACCAGGCGCTCGTGAGTCGCGATGCGGACACGTACTGGCGCAATGTGGACCTGTACATCGGCGGCACGGAGCATGCGACGGGGCACTTGATCTATTCCCGCTTCTGGAACAAGGTCCTCTACGACCTCGGCTATGTCTGCGAGGATGAGCCTTTCCGCAAGCTGATCAACCAGGGCATGATCCAGGGCCGCTCCAACTTCGTGTACCGCATCGTGGGGACCAATACCTTCGTCTCCCTCGGACTCAAGGACCAGTATGAGACCACGGAGATCCACGTGGATATCAACCTCGTGCGGAACGACCGCCTGGACCTCGAGGGCTTCCGCCGCTGGCGTCCTGATTTCGCGGATGCGGAATTCATCCTCGAAGACGGGGAATACATCTGCGGCTGGGCTGTCGAGAAGATGAGCAAGTCGATGTACAATGTCGTCAATCCGGACGACATCTGCGATACCTATGGAGCTGATACCCTCCGCCTCTACGAGATGTTCCTGGGCCCCCTGGAGCAGAGCAAGCCCTGGGATACCAAGGGCATTGACGGCGTGGCCCGATTCCTCAAGAAGTTCTGGCGTCTCTACACCGACCGCGATGGCTTCATCGTGACGGACGGGAAGGCGACGGCCGAGGAGCTCAAGGCCCTGCACAAGCTGATCGGCAAGGAGCAGGAAGACATTGAGAATTTCTCGTTCAATACGACCATCAGCGCCTTCATGATCGCCGTCAATGACCTCTCTGCGATGAATTGTCACAAGCGGGAGATCCTGGAGCCGCTCTGCGTGCTGCTGTCCCCGTTTGCCCCGCATATTTCCGAAGAACTCTGGCACCTGCTCGGACATGAGGAGAGCATCACGGGAGCCAAGTTCCCGGAATATGTCGCCGCGTACACGGTGGAGGACAGCGTGACTTATCCTGTCCAGTTCAACGGCAAGATGCGTTTCACCGTGGACCTGCCCAAGAGCGCTTCCCCTGCAGAAGTCGAGACGGCCGTCCGCGCGATGGAGCAGACCGCCAAATGGGTGGGTGACAAGTCGATCGCCAAGGTGGTGGTCGTTCCCGGCAGGATTATCAACATCGTCGTGAAATGACACGGAATAAGCGACTCCAGCTTGTCTGGGAATATCTGGTGCTGACCCTGGCCTGCTTCATCTTCGCCATGGCCTGGGAGTGCTTCATGATCCCCAACGGGATGTCGGCGGGCGGAATGATGGGTCTCTGTACCATCATCCAGTATGCGACGGGCGGCTTGATCCAGGCGCAGTATTCCTATATCGCCATCAATGCGCTCCTGATCATCGTCGCCGTGATTGCCATGGGGATCGGATTCGGCTTCAAGACCATCTATTGCATCGTCGTATCCTCCCTGGCTATGGAGCTGATCGGCAAGATGGTGGCCTTGCATGCTGTGCCGGGCTCTTTCTTCTATATGGAAGAACGGGTACTGATTCCGATCGTGGCAGGCCTCTTCGAAGCGGTCGGACTGGGCCTTGTCCTTCGCTACGGGGGCAGTACGGGCGGGACGGACATCATCGCCCTGATGGTCAACAAGTACTATCCAGTGTCTCTGAGCACGGTCTTCCTGGTGTCGGATGTCGTGATCTGCGGTCTGTTGCTCGCCCTGCCGGAGAAGAATTTCTCTGACATGTGCTACGGTCTGGAAGAAGTGGTCATCTTCTCGATGGTCATCGACCTGGTCGTCGGAGGCAAGCGCAGCTCGTACCAGCTGCTGGTGTTCTCGGAGAAATACGACCAGATCGCCGATCACATCATTTTCAAGATGGACCGCGGCGTGACGATCCTCAAAGCCCAGGGCTGGTTCACCAAGTCCGAAAAGAACGTCCTGCTGATCCTGATCAACCAGGCCCAGCTGTCGGAACTGTCCCGGGTGATCAAGGAACTGGATCCCAAGGCATTCATGTCGATCTCTCCCACCCATAACGTCTATGGAGAGGGCTTCGAGGAGATCAAGACCGGCGTTAAACTGAAAAAGAAAAAAGACTCATAATGGCTAAACTCCAAAAGAATTTCTGGACCGGCGTCAAGGAGTATTTCCTGATTACCGTAGGTGTATTGATGTATGTGATGGGGTGGATCATCTTCCTGATCCCGAACAACATGATCGGCGGTGGCGTGACCGGTCTCGGCTCTATCATCCAATATGCCACGGGAGGCGTCATCAAGATCGGTTACACCTACTTTGTCGTCAATGCCGGGCTGCTTGTGGCGGCCCTGTTCACCCTGGGACGCAGTTTCGGTGCCAAATCCATTTATGCCATCCTGCTGACTTCCGTGGCCCTGAATGTCGGCCAGGGGCTCTTCCCGCAGGAAATTATCCAATTGCTTGCCCTGGACAACGGGAAACTGATGTGCACCATCATGGGCGGCATCATCGTCGGTGTCGGCATCGGCATGTCGATTTCGCAGGGCGGCAGCACGGGCGGTACGGATATCATCGCCTTGATCATCAATAAATACCGCAATGTCTCGCCCGGACGCATGATCCTGATCCTGGATGCGGTCATCATCCTGTCGTCCCTGCTGGTGCCTTCTTACAAGCCGGACGGGACCTTGATGGCGTGGCCGGACAAGATCACGACGGTAGTCTACGGTTTCATCCTGATCACGATTGTAAGCACGGTCCTCGACCTGTATCTGTCCGGTTCCCGGCAGTCTGTACAGATCTTCGTGCTCTCCCAGAAATCGGCCGTGATCGCCGATGCGATCACGTCTGACTTGCACCGTGGCGTGACCGTCCTGAACGGAAAAGGCTGGTACACCAAGCAGGATACGGAGGTGATCATGGTCATCACGCGCAAGACGGATCTCAATGTTTTCCTGAAATACATCAATTCGATCGATCCCAACGCTTTTATCTCCGTTTCCTCGGTCACAGGGGTCTACGGCAAGGGTTTTGATAAATTTAAAACAGGTATCAAAAAATAAAATTGTATCAAAATCGAATATTTTTACTTCTTACCCCCGTCCTACTCTTTACAGGACGGGGGCTCTTTTGTATTATTGCAGAAAAAGAAAACAGATGAAACAAAAGAGTTCTTCTTCTTTAATCCATGCAGTTTATGCAGTCTCCTTTTTCTGCGTTTTCTTCTCCGTTTTTGACTTGATCCTGCGTCCGGATTCTTCCGGCTGGGCGGCGGCTTTGTCTGCGGGTTTCCTCTCGGGCGGAGCTTTGTTGCTTTTGCTGCCTGTGTCCGAGGAGTCACGCTCTCTTTCGTTTTGGTTTTCCCTGGTGCTTGCTGTGGTCACTTGTCTCGGCCCTGTTCTGCGTGTGCCGCTCCCGGTACGCCTTTGCGGAATCCTTCTCCTGTATCTTTTTTATTTGAGCGTGCGCGTGTGTGCGAGATACGCCCAACTTCGTCCGCTGTTCCGGCATATCGCCGTTTGGTACAATCTCGAAAACCACGCCCGCTTGTATTACTCCGTCTTGCTCTGTTTCCTGGTGTGCTGTTTCTTTGCCGTGCCTGCTTCGGCCTGGGTGGCATGGGTGCATGCTGCCTTCGCTTTTTCCTTTTATGCGCTTCTATGGTATCGTGTCCTTTATGGCCGGACGGCTTTAATCGCCCCTGCGAAAGAAAAGGAGATCCAGGAGTTGATCCGCGGGAATCTTCGAACTGCTCCGCCCCAGGCTGGAGCCGGTTCGGATGACGTGGCCAAGATGTCCCGGGTTTATCAGCGGGTCGTTTCGCTGATGGAGCAGAAGCGTCCTTTCCTGGACGCCAAATACAACCTTTCTGACATGTCTACGGCCGTCTATACGAACAAAACGTATCTGTCGAAAACCATCAATATCTTTTCCGGACGGAATTTCAGCCAGTTTGTCAATTACTATCGTATCCGTTATTGCGTGGAAATGCTTCAGCAGGATCCCAACCTGCGGCTGACGAGTGCCGCCATGATGTCCGGTTTCCACTCGACGGTCACCTTCAATATGGCTTTTAAGCTCAATATGGGGGAGACGCCATCCAGCTTCAAAGAGCGTCTGCTGATGGAACGTCAGCGCAGCTGATGCCTTTCCAGCTGGTCGGAACGGGCGCGCAGATCTCCATTTCTTCCTTCCGGACCGGGTGGATGAGATGGATCTTGCAAGCGTGCAGGCAGATGCCTCCGTCCGGATTGGACCGGGGTGCACCATATTTGAGGTCGCCCTTGATGGGGCAGCCCAGGTGGGACAGCTGGCAGCGGATCTGGTGGTGACGTCCGGTCAGCAACTCTACCTCCACGAGATGGTAGCGGTCGGTGCTGCGGAGGTACTTGTAGTTGAGTTTCGCCAGTTTGGCTTCCGGGTAGCGGGCCGGCCTGGCTGAGGTGCCGTCCGCTACGATATAGGATTTGTTCTGCTGCTCGTTGCGGTTCAGCCACCCTTCCAGGTGTCCTTCAGCGGGTACGGGCTTCTCGCAGCACAGGGCCCAGTAGGTCTTGTGGACCGTGCCGTCGCGGAAGGCAGCCGTCAGGCGTTCCAGGGCTTTGGAGGTCTTGGCCAGCAGGCAGACGCCGCTGACGGGACGGTCGAGGCGGTGGGGGAGTCCGAGGAAGACTTTGCCTGGTTTGGCGTCGCGCTGTGCGATGAAGGCCTTGTACGCTTCCGTCAGGCATTCGTCCCCTGTCTTGTCTCCCTGCGTGATCTCGCCCACGCGCTTGCATACCACCAGCAGGTGGTTGTCCTCGTAGAGGATCCGTCCCTGCAGATCCTCGAACTCGGCTTGGCTAAGTTCCCGGTATTCCATACCGCAAAGATAGTGAATATGGAGATAAATGAATAATTATATATTTTATAATTTTGTTATTAATTTTATAATTCTTACTTTTGCATCATGAGAGTGATTTCGATTGCGACGCTGCGAGATTACTGGGAGAAGCATCCAGAGACCCGGATTCCATTAAGTGAATGGTACGTGAAGACTTGCAATGCCCATTGGCAGACGCTGGCAGATATGAAGCGTGATTTCAATTCGGTCGACTATGTCGGGAACCAGCATTACGTGTTCAATATAAAAGGAAACCGTTATCGATTGGTCGTTGCAGTCAAGTTTACTCCCGAGTTGGTGTATATCCGCTTTGTCGGAACACATGAAGAGTACGACAGAATAGATGTAAGAACAGTATAGATATGGCACAAATCAAAAGCGAACAACAGTATAAGGCTATGATGGCTCGTATTGATGCCTTGTTCTTTGAGACGGACGAACAGACTCCATCGGACGATCCCCGTCTGCTGGAATTGGACCTCCTTTCGGCTCTGGTGGAGGAGTATGAGAAGGAACATTTTCCGATAACCCCGCCTACGCTGACCGAAGTGATGGCAGCGAGGATTACAGAGTTTGGTATCACCCAAAAGGAAGCTGCGTTGATGCTTGGAATATCCGCACCCCGGCTCTGTGCTATTCTAGGCGGGAAGGTGCTTCCAACTTTCGAGCAGGCTCGCGTCATCTCCCACCGGCTCAAGATTGACCCCGCCATTGTCCTTGCCTGACAAAAAGACCGCTCCCCTGCGCTCCCGTCGCTTCCAGGTATGTATCTCCGCCAGCAAAAAGACCGCCTCTTTCGGGGCGGTCTTTTCGGGTGTGGCGCAGGGAGCTAGGGGGCTGGAATCGCCTGGATCTTGTCGGCGTAGTCCGACCAGCCGCCTGCCGCTTTGTATGTATCAACACGTCCTGCCGGGACATAAATAGCCGTGAGTACATCACATCCATTGAACCAATGCGAATTTCCGGGAACGTATTCTTCCGGAGGAGTATTGAGGGGAACGGTCACCGTTGTCAGGGATTTACATTCATTAAAAGAATACGTCCCGATACTAATCATGTCAGTGGGAAGTGTCACACTTGTTAAACCAGTAGAACTAAAAGCAGAGTTTCCGATATATAAATATAAAATTGAAAAAACTATGGTAGCCCGGGAAAATGACAAATTGTCACAGATTCGCCGTTGGCAAAGGATTTGATGATACCCGTTCGGCCTGCCGGAAGTGGCAGGCGGATGAAAGTGAAATTTTAAAAGACAAATATTATGGGAAAAATCATCGGAATCGACCTCGGCACCACCAATTCGTGCGTGTCCGTTATGGAAGGCAACCAGCCGACCGTGATCATCAACGACGAAGGCGCGCGTACCACGCCGTCTATCGTGGCATTCACCGACAATGGCGAGCGCAAGGTAGGCAATCCTGCTAAGCGTCAGGCCATTACCAACCCTCACAACACCATCTTCTCCATCAAGCGTTTCATGGGCGAGACCTATGACCAGGTGAACAGGGAGATTGCCCGTGTACCGTACAAGGTCACCCGCGGTGAGAACAACACGCCGCGCGTGGACATCAACGGACGGCTCTATTCTCCGCAGGAGATCTCCGCGATCATCCTTCAGAAGATGAAGAAGACGGCTGAGGACTACCTTCGCCAGGAAGTGACCGAGGCGGTCATCACCGTGCCGGCCTACTTCTCCGACTCGCAGCGTCAGGCGACCAAGGAAGCCGGCAAGATCGCCGGTCTCGATGTCAAGCGTATCATCAACGAGCCGACGGCGGCTGCCCTGGCCTACGGTCTGGACAAGAAGAACAAGAATATGAAGGTCGCAGTCTATGACCTGGGCGGCGGTACCTTCGATATCTCCATCCTGGAGCTGGGTGACGGCGTGTTCGAAGTGAAGTCTACCAACGGCGACACCCACCTGGGCGGTGACGATTTCGACCAGGCCATCATCGAATGGCTGGCCCGTGAATTCGCAACCGACAACGGCGGCATCGACCTGAAGAAGGACCCGATGGCCCTCCAGCGCCTCAAGGAAGCTGCCGAGAAGGCGAAGATCGAACTCTCCAACGCTACCAGCGCCGAGATCAACCTGCCGTACATCACGGCTGTGGACGGCATGCCGAAGCACCTCGTCAAGACGCTGACCCGCGCCAAGTTCGAGACGCTGTGCGACGACCTCTTCCGCCGGAGCATCGAGCCGTGCCGCAAGGCACTCGAGGACGCTCACCTGCGTGCTTCCGAGATTGACGAGGTCCTCCTCGTCGGTGGTTCCACCCGTATCCCGAAAGTGCAGCAACTGGTCAAGGATTTCTTCGGCAAGGAGCCGAACAAGAGCGTGAACCCTGACGAGGTGGTCGCCATCGGCGCTGCCATCCAGGGCGGTGTGCTCGCCGGCGATGTCAAGGATGTCCTGCTGCTCGACGTGACTCCGCTGTCCCTCGGAATCGAGACCCTCGGCGGCGTGATGACCAAGCTCATCGAATCCAATACCACCATCCCGGTCCACAAGGAGCAGGTCTTCTCCACGGCTGCCGACAATCAGCCGTCCGTCGAGATCCGCGTCCTGCAGGGCGAACGGCCGATGGCCAAGGACAACAAGCAGATCGGTATCTTCCACCTGGACGGCATCGCGCCGGCCCCGCGCGGGATTCCGCAGATTGAAGTGTCCTTCGACATCGATACCAACGGTATCCTGAGCGTGTCCGCGAAGGACAAGTCCACCGGCAAGGAGCAGCATATCCGCATCGAGGCTTCCAGTGGCCTGAGCGATGCTGAGATCCAGCGGATGCGTGATGAGGCCAAGGCCAACGAGGCTGCGGACCGTGCCGAGAAGGAGCGTGCTGACAAGCTGAACAATGCTGACGCCATGGTCTTCCAGACTCAGCGCAACCTCAAGGAGTACGGTGACAAGATTCCGGCCGACAAGCGCTCTGCCATTGAGACCGCCTGCGAAGAGCTGAAGAAAGCGGTCGACAACAAGGACATCAATGCAATCGACAGTGCGAATTCTGCACTTGAGGCTGCCTGGCATGCTGCTTCGGAGGACATGGCCCGTGCCGCCCAGGGTGGTGCACAGCAGGGGCCTCAGGGGCCGGGGCCGCAGGATGGTCCTCAGGCAGGTCCGCAGGGCCCTCAGCCGGACTATGGCAACAACGGTCCTGACGAGCAGTAAACCTGCAAATTCGTTTGAAAGGAGGCGCCTGGAAACAGGGCGCCTCCTTTTTTACATAATATAAGGAATCAAAATCATGTTGTATTTTCTAAAAAAATGTTATATTTGAATGATTTTTCAGTTGAATGCGTCATCGTTCCTTCATATCCCTTCTGTTCACGGCCGTTCTGTCATTTGTCGGCCTTTATGATGTGGCAGCTGCACCGGATTCCGGAGACGATGTCTCATTCCGCTTCCGTTCCGGCCGGACGGCCATTGAATCCGCCGTCCGTCCCAACGCGGACAATCTGGCCAAACTCGATGCTATCCTGAGCGGTCCCCAGGCTTCTCATATCACCCGGATCGAACTTCGCGCGGCATCTTCTCCGAATGGTCCGACCTATCTCAATAAGCAGTATGCGCACGGGCGTGCCCAGGAGGTGATTGATTATGTCACCAGCCGGTACCCTTCGTTGCCTGCATCGGTCTGGCAGGTCGAGGAGGTCGCGGAGGACTGGGACGGTGTCATCTCATATTTGAGACGTTCCAAGAAGGAATACAAAGATGAAGCCCTGCAGATTGTCCGGGCGGGTGCGGCCAATCGCGAAGAACTTCTTCATGATCTTTATACAGGTGAAGCATGGGATGACCTGGTCAACTACTGCTTCCCGTATCTGCGTACCGTGAAGCTGCATTTCGTTTATGACGGCGAGCCGGATACCACGCAGGTGCTGCCGACTGACCAGAAGCAGCAGACGGAGACCACGCCGGTCGAGCCCGGTGGAGATGTGATCGTAGTTCCCAAGGTGGAGCGGTCCCTGTTCTTCGCCCGCGGCAGCAATACGCTGAACCTGTCCGGCAAGGAAAATGCTGCGGCTTGGGATCAGATCCAGGAGATGGTTCGTGACCTCGGCGCAGATTCCCTGCTGGTAGAGAGCTTCGCTTCTCCGGAAGGTACGGTCTCCGGCAACAATGCCCTGACGCGCCGTAGAGCCCAGGCGTTCAAGGACGTTCTGTCCAAGCGTCTCGGCATACCCGCTTCCCGGATCTCAATCCGTCCGATGGGCGAAGACTGGGATGGCTTTGCCCGCAATGTCCGCGACAGCTATCAGGGTAAGGACCGCGACGATGTCCTTCCCATCCTCGATAGCTCGCTGTCTGAAGAAGCGAAGAAATATGGACTTCGCAAGTTGGATGGCGGCAGGACCTGGCAGCATCTCATCGACAATGAGATGAAGTCGCTCCGTCGTGTCACTGTCCGCAGATTCTCAACTGACGAGACGATTCAGTGGGAGTCGGGCTCCGGCCTCCGTGTCGTTCGCGAGATTGAACCGCTCCCTGACATGACACCTGTCACCAGTGCGCTGATGTCCCGTTCTCCTGATCTGGCATCCTCTGCCGATGCTTCCGGGATTCTGTCCCGGCCGGCAGTTCCTGCCGCCCCGTCTCGTCCGTTCTTGAGCCGGTTGAGAATTTGAAACATTTAGGAATTGATACATTGAGATGCGTCTGGGGCCCTTGTGGGGCCTTTTTCTGCTGTTGTGCTTTGGCGCTTTTTTTTGTCGCCAGTCCTGTTTTCGCTGACGAAGCGGACTCCTCTTCTATCGAATATCTCACCTTGGATCCAGAAGCAGTGACCGGAGAAAGTCTTGGATTCGCTTCCGCCGTGCTTCGGAATCCCTCGGACGGCTCGCTGTGGATCGGTATGTCGGAGAAAGGATTGCTTCGGATCGGCAGAAACGGGCGGAGAATCCGATATACGCAACAAAGCGGGCATCTGCCTTCTGATCATGTCAAGGGAATGTGCGTTACATCGGAGGGAGAATTGTTTATTCTGAATGCCGATGGTGTTGTCACATGTTATTCCTCTGTAGAGGGCTTCCATTCTCTTAAAGGGCTCCCCGGCCCGGTGGTTTCGTTGTCTTCGCAGGGTAATCGTGTTTATTTTCTTCTCGATACCGGCGCTGTATACTGTTTGCCGGATGGCACGTCTCTATCTTTATATACGGACCTTGGCAAGCCGGCGCTTTTCTTAATTTCTCCTGCTGACGGTTCTTTGTTGATTGCCGGGGCCGGTGGTTCGGTCGTTTCGGTATCTGACGGGAAGCCTTCTGCTCTGCCGCTTCTTCCTGAAGTTGCGAACGCCATCCTGCTTTCGTCTGACAATACGCTTTGGGCCGGAACAGATGCGGGGCTTTATCATTTGTCTGAGGGCAAGTGGGTCTTTTTTGACACGCATGCTATGCTGCCCTCCAGTCGGATTGTCTCCCTTGCGGAAGACTCCCATAATCGTCTTCTGGTGGCGACAGGACGCGGCCTGTGCTGGATTGATGTTTCAAATTCTAATGTTTCAAAATCTGAAACGCTCTATTCTGACGAGACTTTTCTGCCCCTTTCCTCATCTGTTGACTCTAATCGTGTTTGCTATATTGGTGGTGTCCGTGGGGTTGTTGCCGCCTCGCTTGACGGTTCTTTTTCGCTGACTCCCTGGGTTGCCCCTGAGCCCGATGGTCCTGACCCGTCCGGACATAAGCCTGCTTCCTGGTTACTTTATATTCTTTCTGTCCTTGCCGGTTTTTGTATCAGTTTTGTTTTTTATTTCCGCCGGCGTCGTGCTCCCGAAACTCCTGTCAAGCCAACTGATATTCCTGTAGAAATCGTCCCTGCGGCCCCGGAGACCCCTGTCCTTTCTGCGGAACAGACTGATTCTATAACTACGCCAGAGCGTCCTTCTGTACGCCGTTCATCTTCCGTCCGTGCGAATTCCGCATCCTCTACTTCCTCCCTTTCTTCAGATGATTATTTTAAACTTCTTGATAATCTGGATGATAATCCGCAAGATTCTTTTGTCAAAGACGTTTACGATATCATAAAATCATCTTACACGGATTCCAAGCTCTCCGTCGAGGACATTGCCGGCAAGCTGAATCTGACCCGGGTCCATGTCAATCGTAAGTTGCAGGCTTCCCTGGGTGTTTCCCCTTCGTCCCTGCTCAAAGCCTATCGCATGCGACTTGCTGCTACGATGATTTTACAAAATGAGATTCCGGTCTCTGAGATTGCATCCCGGACCGGCTTTTCCTCGGGCTCCTATTTCTCCTCTGCTTTCAAGGACTTCTTCGGCAAGTCTCCTTCCGAATATTATAGTACAAATAAATAAGCGACCCGGTGTAGGTCGCTTATTATATTTTAAGGTGTACAGGGCTTACTCCTCTTCCAGACGCAGGTGCTGGACATAGATGGCCTTCTGCTTCGCAATGCGGCGAATCTCCGACGGTTTCTGGAAATTCTTGCGGGCGCGCATCTCGCGGACGGCACCGGTCTTTTCGAACTTACGCTTGAACTTCTTGAGCGCGCGCTCGATGTTTTCGCCTTCTTTTACGGGTACGATGATCATTGCTATTACACCTCCTTTTTCTTTGGGGATGCAAAGGTAGCAATTTATTTTAACAATCCAACAAATTCTTTCATTCCTTCTGTCGCCACCTTTTTGATGTGCTTGACCCTTTTGTCAAAAATACGCACCTCGGCAGGATCGATCAGCCAGACAGGCGCGTCGGCCCGGGCGTAACGGTACAGGCCTGCCGCCGGATACACCTGCAGGGAGGTGCCGACAATCAGCACGATGTCGGCTTGCGAGACCAGTTCCACGGCGCGCTCAATCTTCGGTACGGCTTCGCCGAAAAACACGATGTGCGGCCGGTATTGTGCGCCGTTGGGGGCCTTGTCACCGAGATGCACGGCATCATAGCCGATGTCAACGACATATTTCTCCGAGAATCCGTCGTAATCGTTGCAGGTGTTCTCCGGACGGATTTTGGTAGCTTCACCATGCAGATGGACGACATGGGTGGAGCCTGCCCGTTCGTGAAGATTGTCCACGTTCTGGGTAATCACGTCCACCAGGTAATCCTTTTCCAGCCCGGCGATGAGGCGGTGGGCTTCGTTGGGCTGGACCTCGCGGAGTTTCTCCCGCTGCATGTTGTAGAAGTCGAGCACGAGCCCGGGATCCCGGGCCCAGCCTTCGGCCGAGGCGACCACCATCGGGTCGTAATTGTCCCAGAGACCACCGTTGTCCCGGTAGGTCCCCAGACCACTTTCGGCGCTGACGCCGGCGCCGGTCAGAACAGCTATCCTTTTTTTCATGCGAAAGACATGTTGAAATAATACTTGCGTACCCAGTACTCGAAGAGCGGATCCAGGAGGATGGGGTTGTCGTCCTCGTCGAAGGTAACGATCTCTTTTTTGCAAAGGGCGTCCTTGAGGCGCCGGACGTTGGCCGAGGAATTGAGGGCGTACTGGCGGATGACCTCGGCGCTGCTGAAACGGACATGCCCGTCCAGGATGGCGCGCAGCAGGCTTACCTGGAAGGTGGTCAGGTCGTTCATCGTGGCGATGAAGCGCGGTTCGTGGATGGCAAGCATGCTGTTGAGCGCCTCCGTAAGGGTCTGTTCCATGATGTAGCCGCGGGTCAGGGAGTCGCAGATGGCGCTGAAGTGGTTGATATACCAGATGTTGTCCCGGAACAGTTTGCACACGCCCAGCAGGAGTTCGCGGTCGATCACCTTGCCGGTGGCCAGGAAACCCCGGACGACGTGGTCCATGATCTCCTTGGTTTCGATGGGGGTGATCCGGATGCGCTCCACGCGACGCCAGAACCAGCGCTTGATGCTGAAAATCTCATGCATCGCATTGACCTGGGAGCCGAGGAAGACATAGGAAGCCTGGCCGGACAGTTCTTCGGGCAGGGCCTTGAAGATATTCTCGAGGATGCGGCAGGCGCGGTCGCCGTCTTCCGTGAGCATGACATTCTGGAATTCGTCGATCACGACGACGCGCGAAACGCCGGACTGCGCTCCGAGCCGATAGGGAAGCAGAAAGGCGGCGCGCAGGTCTTCGTCGTCCAGTTCCCATGCGGGAGACAGGACCTCGCCGCAGGCATCGAACCTTGCCCGGTCAAATACCAGGTGCGTCCCCTGCAGCAGTTCCCCGGCTGTGCGGGCGAATTCGTCAGGACTGCTCCCGGCGGTGCGCAGCGTGCTGGAGGCCAGCCGGAGGGTGAGGTCCGCCAGGCTTCGGACGTCCAGCAGGGAGAGCTGGACGGGGACGAACTGCCGGCCCGAGGATTTCATCTGGAGGAAACTCTGCTGGACCAGGGATTTCCTCCCGGTTTTGGGAGCTTCGTAGATGACGACATTCTCTCCCTGGGCAAGCAGATTGGCAAAGATCCGGGTTTCATTGGCCCGGCCGAGGTACTGCCTGCCTGTGACGGGTTTGTTGTACTGAAATGCGCTTTCCATATCGCAAATTTAGTAACAATGATGTTAGCAAGCAAAATTAATAAAATATTTTGCAGAAACGGGAATTTTGCGTAAATTCGCAGCCCAAAAACTATTTGATGACCGCTAAGCCATTGATAAAGAGCTGTCTTGAGGCAGACGCTTACGGCCGAAACTTTTTAACAAGTTTTACTTATGTATGCAATCGTAGACATTGCAGGCCAGCAGTTTAAGGTTGAAGCTGGCAACGAGATCTTTGTGCAGCGGCTCGCCGATGCCAAGGGTGCTGATGTGGAGTTCAAGAAGGTCCTCCTTGTCGCGGATGACGCGGCTGTCAAGGTGGGCGCTCCCTATGTAGAGGGTGCCGTGGTCAAGGCCACCGTCCTCGAAGATGATGCAAAGGCTGACAAAGTGCTGGTCTTCAAGAAGATCCGCCGCAAGGGCTTCCAGAAGCTGAATGGTCACCGTCAGAAACTTACCAAGATCAAAATCAACGAAATCGCTTAAGAGTTATGGCACACAAAAAAGGTCAATCCAGTTCCAAGAACGGTCGTGAGTCGCAGAGCAAGCGCCTGGGTCTCAAGAAATTCGGCGGCGAGGTCGTGAAAGCCGGCAATATCATCAATCCTGACCGTAATGTCGGGATGGGCAAGGACCACACGCTGTATGCCCTCATTGACGGTACGGTGAAGTTCACCCGCAAGCGGGAGAACAAATCCTACGTGTCGGTCGTCCCGTTTGAGAACTAATCTCGGAGGGATAGAAAGATGGATCAAGGAACCCACACTTCGAGACAGGTGTGGGTTCTTTTTAATAGAAAGTAACTATGTTGACACTCAAGATGCTTCGCGATGACCCGCAAGCCGTCGTCGCGAAATTGAAAATCAAGAATTTCGACGCGCAGCCGATCGTGGACAAGGTGCTCGAACTCGATGCGCGCCGCCGCAGTCTCCAGACGGAGAGCGACGCACTGCTTGCACAGCAGAAGCAGAAGGCGGCCGAGATCGGCGGCCTGATGAAGCAGGGACTCCGGGATGCCGCTGAAGCCGTCAAGGCTGAAGTGGCGGTGCTCAAGGCCCGTTCCGGCGAATTGCTGGCCTGGATGGACGAAGCTTCCGCCGAGCTGGACCGCCAGCTCGTGCTGATGCCCAATACCCCGTGCGACCTGGTCAAGCCCGGCTTGGGAGCCGAGGACAACGAGGTGGTCAAGATGGGCGGTCCCGATGTGCATCTGCCGGAGGGCGCGCTTCCGCACTGGGAGCTCGCGAAAAAGTACGACATCATCGACTTCGACCTGGGTGTCAAGATTACCGGTGCCGGCTTCCCGGTCTATAAGGGCAAGGGTGCCAAACTTCAGCGTGCGCTGATCAATTTCTTCCTGGACTGCAATACGGAGGCAGGCTACAAGGAGGTTGAACCTCCCGTGATGGTCAACGCCGCATCCGGTTTCGGTACGGGCCAGCTCCCCGACAAGGAAGGCCAGATGTACCACGCCAACCTCGATGATTTCTACATGGTCCCGACGGCCGAAGTGCCTGTCACCAACATCTTCCGTGACGTGATCCTCGGCGCAGACGAGATCCCGCAGCGCCTGACGGCTTACACGCCGTGTTTCCGCCGCGAGGCAGGCTCTTACGGCAAGGATGTGCGCGGCCTGAACCGCCTGCATCAGTTCGACAAAGTCGAGATCGTGCGTGTGGAGAAGCCGGAGGATTCTTATGCTGCCCTCGATGCGATGGTGGCCCACGTGGAATCCATCGTGAACAAACTGGGTCTCAAATACCGGATCCTGCGGCTCTGTGGCGGTGATATGAGTTTCACTTCCGCCATTACCTACGACTTCGAACTTTGGTCCGCCGC
This sequence comes from uncultured Bacteroidia bacterium, assembly GCA_902790635.1. Lineage (GTDB taxonomy): Bacteria > Bacteroidota > Bacteroidia > Bacteroidales > UBA932 > Cryptobacteroides. Next base: position 111,265 of record CADASN010000003.1, read on the forward strand.
CCAGCAGCGCTGGCTGGAGATCTCCTCCGTATCCAATTTCGAGACCTACCAGGCCAACCGGCTGCACCTGCGCTACCGCGACGAGGCGGGCAAGACCCAGCTCGCGCACACGCTCAACGGCAGTTCCCTGGCTCTTCCGCGTGTTGTGGCCGCCCTCCTCGAGGACAACCAGACTCCGGACGGAATCATCATCCCGGAGGTCCTGCGTCCTTATACCGGTTTTGATAAAATTGACTAAGGAAAAAGTCATTTTGGGCATCGATCCCGGAACCAATCTTCTTGGTTTCGGGATCGTGCGCGTCGATGCGGCCGGCCATCCCCATTTCGTGGATATGGGGGTCGTGGATCTGCGCAAGGTCGATTCCGCTTACGACAAATTGGAGATCATCCGCGAGAAGGTGGGTGCCCTGTGCGACCTCCATCACCCGGACGACATGGCGGTCGAATCTCCTTTCTATGGCAAGAACGCCCAGGTCATCCTGAAACTGGGCCGTGCGCAGGGGGCGGCGATGGTCGCCGGACTGGAGCGCGGGGCCCGCATTTTCGAATACGCTCCGCGAAAAGCCAAAATGACCATCTGCGGCAACGGGGCGGCTTCCAAGGAGCAAGTTTCCCTGATGGTTCAGCGTACGCTTGGCATAAAAATTGATAGTAAATACCTCGACGCTACAGACGCTCTCGCCTTAGCGATGTGCCATTTCTACCAATTAAGCAATCCACTTGCCTCCGCGCAGGCAGCTACAAGTTGGGAGCGTTTTGTCGTGTCAAATCCGGAGCGCATTAAAAAGTAGTAGTATGAACTTTGCGAAAGTTTTCCTGCTTTCAGCAGGAATGTTCTTGGGTTTCAGCTTGTTTGCCCAGAACAACGTCAAAGGTGTCCTGGTCGATGATTCGACGGGGGAGACTTTAGGCTTTGCCACCGTATCCCTGACCCGGGACGGGCAGACCAAACCTGCCAAGTATGCCCTTACCGATGACAAGGGTGCGTTCACGCTCGAATCCGTGCGCAACGCCACTTACACGATCCGGGCTGAACTGCTGGGCTATGAGCCCTATGAAGCTTCGGTCAAGATGGAATCGAAAACCATCGACCTGGGTGAGATCAAGATGAAGGTCGACCAGGAACAGCTTGATGCCGCGGAAGTCTCCGCCATCGGCAACCCGGTCGTCATCAAGAAAGATACGATCGAGTATAACGCCTCCTCGTTCCTCTCCACGGACAATGACAACCTGGTGGACCTGCTCAAGAAGATGCCGGGCATCGAGGTCGCCGACAACGGTACGATCACGGTGAACGGACAGTCCGTGAGCAAGATCACCGTCCAGGGCAAGACCTTCTTCCTGGATGATCCGCAGATTGCCTCCCAGAACATTCCCGCCAAGCTCGTCAAGAAGCTTAAGGTTATCCGCAAGAAGTCCGAGCAGGCTGAGTTCACCGGCATCGACGACGGACAGGAGGAGACGGTCATCGACCTCTCCGTCCAGCCGGGCATGATGCAGGGCCTGGTCGGCCGTGTGACGGCCGGTGCGGGCCATGACATCCCCAGCAAGCAGAATCCGCTCAACGATTACCGCTTCTCCGGCAACGCCTTCCTCGGTCGTTTCAGCGACAACACGCAGGTCAGCCTCATCCTCAACGCCAACAATGCCAATGTCCAGGGTTCCACCAACTTCTCCGGCAACATGATGGGCGGCATGATGGGCGGCGGTGGCGGCATGGGCATGGGCATGATGGGCGGCGGCATGGGCTTCGGCGGTGCCGGCGGCATCAACACCTCTTACATGGCAGGCCTCAATGCGGCTTCCGACTTCTTTGACGGGCGGATGGAACTGGGCGGAAACTACAACTACAACAACAACCACAGCGTTGCCGAGTCGAGTTCCTCTACCATCAACTACCTGTCCGGCGTCAACCAGATGGTCAACAGCAACAGCCAGAACATCAACAACTCCAACGGCCATAACTTCGGCCTCCGTCTGGAGCACAAGTTCTCGGACAACACCTCGATCGTTTTCGAACCGCGCGTGCGTTTCGGCGGCGGCAACTATACCCAGAGCAGCACCAGTGAGACGTACCGGGACCAGGGTGCGACGGGCACGTTCCCGACCAATCCGGTCAATGATTCCAAGACCGACAATTCCGGCACCAACAAGAATGTCAGCACCAGCGGTTTCTTCCTGTTCCGCCAGCGTCTCGGCATTCCGGGCCGTACCCTCACGGTGAACACGAACTTCAACCTGTCCGACAACAAGATGGACGCGTTGAACAACAACCTGACGAACTACTATACCACCCTGCCGGACGGCACGGTCAACACGATGACCAACGAGGTCAGGCAGAATGCCGTGCAGGATCAGCAGAGCTATTCGGTCAACACGCGTGCGACCTACACCGAGCCGCTCGGAAACTACTTCTACCTGGAGGCCAACTACTCTTTCAACTGGAGCAAGTCCATCTCCGAGAAGAATACCTATGACCTGCTGAAGGGCGGTATCCTCGATCCGCAGTACTCCAACGAGATCGTCAACCTCAACCGTCGCCATGAGATCGGAGGCAACGTCCTCTACCAGGACGACCGGATGCATCTCCAGGCCGGTTTCACCGCGATGCCGCAGTACACCTTCAACAGCACCACGGTGTATGATGCCAGCTCGAAGACCAACAAGCCCCAGACCTACGAAGACAACCGCTGGAACTTCTCCCCGCAGGTGATGATGATGTTCGACCTGAGCGAGAACGCCACCCTGCGCTTCTTCTACCGGGGCAACTCCAGCCAGCCGTCCACCCAGCAGTTGATGCCGGTGCCGGACAACACCAACCCGCTGCGCGTCACCTTCGGTAACCCGACGCTGACCCCGTACTTCACGCACAACATCAACGGTGAGTACCGCTACAGCAACCGCGAGAACTTCTCGTCCTTCAACATCCGTTTCAACGGCGGTTTTACGCAGAACCAGATTTCCAACGTGGTCATCACGGGCAATGACGGCGGGCAGTATACGATCCCGTTCAACGCTCCCGTGACGGGCAACGCCGGCGTGAACTTCTTCAACAACTTCCCGCTTGGCCGGAACTCCGCCTTCTCCATCAACAACAACACGGGTGTGAACTGGCGCCAGTCCTTTGCCTATGAAGGTGTGGGCGTGAGTATGGACAAGTACAAGGATCCGGACGGCGGTTTCTATGCCTGGATGAACTGGTTCATCGACCAGTTCAACGATCCGGCTTACTACAAGGCCCACATCGTGGAGAACTACACCGACAACCTCAACGTCAACGAGAGGCTCCGCCTGACCTACCGCGGCGTCTCGCTGCAGGCTTCCATCGGTGCCAGCACCAACATGAGCCAGACCTGGTACACCCAGAAGGGTGATGCGGTGGCCAATTCCACCAAGGCGGCCCGCAACTCCCAGACCTGGAACAACGCCGTCACCGGCGAGCTGACCTGGAACTGGCTGCTGACCGGCATCTCCCTGACGGCCAATGCCAACTATCGCTGGTACAATGGTTACACCAGCCCGGTCGATCCGCAGATGATCATCAACATGACGATCGCCAAGTCGATCGGCTCCGCCAATATCTCCCTGTATGTCGCCGACCTGCTCGGACAGTCCCGGGCCCTGTCGGTCACGGACCAGGCTTCGCAGCACATCGAGTCCCTGAGCAATACGCTCGGCCGCTATGTGATCCTGTCCTTCTCCTGGAACTTCGGCACGATGGGCCGTGGCCAGGGACGAGGCCGGATGGGCGGCGGCTTCGGCGGCGGCCGCGGCGGCCGCGGCGGCGGTATGCCCATGGGCGGTGGCATGATGGGCGGCGGACGTCCTCCGATGATGTAGGATACCTCCCCGCTCCGCTGACCGGATGCAACATGGCGGCGAACCAAAATGTCAGAAGGGTTCGCCGCCATTGTTTTTATTTATTATCTTTGCAAGAATTATGCTGTTGGAGATCTGCAAAGCCTGGCTGGTCGGCTTCATCGCCGCCCTTCCCATCGGCCCCATCTTCCTGATGGTGGTGCAGGGGACTTTGTGCTACAACCGGCGTGCAGGTTTGATGGTCGGACTCGGGGCTGCGACGGGGGATATGATCTATGCGAGCCTGGGGCTGCTGACCCTGGAACTCATCAAGGCTGCAGTTCTGGAACACCAGGGACTGTTCATGGTCTTGGGCGGGGTCATCGTGGGAGGGATGGGCATCTGGATGTTTCACCGCGAGGTCTCCGTGGACCTGCCGGCATCCGAGCGGCAGTTGTCCGACTGGACTTGCGTACTGCAGGGGTTCACGGGAGCCCTGTCGAATCCGGGAGCATTGGCGGCCATGCTGGCGCTCCTCACCGTTTTCAGCCTGGGAGCAGGCACGGCCCGGACCCCGATCTGGGCGCTGGTCCCGGCCGTCGGATTGGGTGAAGCCGTATACTGGGCACTGGTCAGCCGCCTGCTGAGCCGCTATGTGCGGGTCGGAGGGAAAACCCTCCGTTTCGGGAGCAAGGTGGCGGGTTCGCTGGTCTTCATTTTTGCTGTCGTCCTGGTGGTTCGGGGCGGTTTGATGATTATTAGAAACTGACACATGGATATCAAAGGTTTTTTCACCAACTGGATTGTCAAGAATGTGCTGCTTGCGGTCGCGCTCGTCGCGTTGTTCGTGCTTCTCGCGAATACCCTGCTGGCGCTGGCTACCCAGCACAACAAGGAGCTGGTCGTGCCGGACTTCACGAACATGACTTATGACGAAGCGCGGCAGGCTGCTTCTAAGGCCGGCGTGCGGGTCCTGGTCGCGGACTCCGTCTATGTGAAGCGGCTCAGGCCGGGCGCTGTCTATCTCCAGACCCCGAAGGCTGGCGACCATGTCAAGCGTGGCCGCCGGGTGCGTCTGACGACGAATACCACGGTGCCCAAGGAAGTTGCGATGCCTTCGCTGGTCGGTTTCTCGATGCGGCAGGCCAAGGCCGAACTGGCCCGTGCCGGGCTCACGCTGGGGCGCCTGATTTACGTGCGGGACATCGCGACCAACAACGTCCTGCGCCAGCAGCGCGGAGGCGTGGACATCAAGGCGGGCACCCGCCTGGCCAGCGGCACCACCATCAACCTGGTGGTGGGCCTCAGTCCCAATGACAACATGACTTTCGCTCCCAAACTGATCGGCAAGCAGTATCTGCACGCCGTAGACCAGACGCAGGAGAGCTCGCTCAACGTGGGCAGCCTGCATTTTGACGAGACGGTCAAGACCTATGCCGACTCCGTGAGCGCCTTCGTGTACCAGCAGCGTCCGGCGGCTTCCGAGAAGGTCCGGATGGGTTCCGAGATCACGATGTCCCTGACCACGGATCCTTCCAAACTGCCCGTCCAGGCTTCTTCCAGAAAGTAGATCCATGCAGGAAGCGCCGCAGGAGATGTTTGAGCACTTCCGGCTGGAAGTGGATCCGGGGCAGGCGCCCGTGCGGATCGACAAATACATGTCCGCTCACCTGGAGGATACTTCCCGCAACCGGATCCAGCAGGCTTTCAAGGAAGGCTATGTCCGGGTGGGGGAGACCACCGTCAAGGCCAATTACATCGTCCGGCCGGGGGATGTCATCCGCTTCGTGATGCCTTACCGCCGCCGTGGCCTGGAGATTATCCCCCAGGACATTCCCCTGGATATCGTCTATGAAGACGATGACGTCCTGGTGGTCAACAAACCTGCGGGGATGGTCGTGCATCCGGGCCATGGACATTATGAAGGGACACTGGTCAACGCCCTGTCGCACCACCTGGGGATCAGCCAGGACAGCGACGCGCTCGACGAGCGCATGGGGATCCTCGTGCACCGCATCGACAAGGATACGAGCGGCCTGCTCGCCATCGCCAAAAATGACGAGGCGCAGCTGCACCTTGCAAAGCAGTTCTTCGACCACAGCATCGAACGGCGCTACAACGCCATCGTCTGGGGTGACCTGCGCGACGACGAGGGAACGGTCGACGGGTATATCGGTCGCGATCCCAACGACCGCCTGCGCTTTAAGGTGGTGGAGGATGAGGATCACGGCAAGCGGGCCGTGACGCATTACCGGGTTCTGGAACGTTTCGGCTTCGTGACCCTGGTCGAATGTAAGCTGGAGACCGGCCGCACCCACCAGATCCGCGTCCACATGTCCCAGCTGGGGCACCCCATTTTCAACGACGAGCGTTACGGCGGCAGTGAGATCCGCAAGGGGACCATCTATGCCAAATACAAGCAGTTCATCCGCAATTGCTTCGAGATCTGCCCCCGGCAGGCCCTGCATGCCAGGACGCTCGGATTCGTGCATCCCCGTACGGGGCAATGGCTCCAGTTTGATTCCGTGCTTCCGGAGGATATGACCGCCCTCCTGGACAAATGGCGCAAGTATTGCGGTCAGATGCCGGAAGAATGAGAAAACCGCAAATCATGATTTGGCTGCTCACCGCCCTGTCGGCGGTGCTGCTGAGCCTGCCCTGGCTGGTACCGCACCTCGGGGCGCTCTCGCTGGTCGCTTTCGTCCCGCTCCTGTGTGCGGATGCCATGGCGGAGCAGTGCAAGTTGCGCGCATCCTGGATTTATCCGGCGGTGACTTTCGTGGCGTGGAACGCCGCCACGACCTTCTGGGTCTGCAATGCCACGGTGGGTGGCGGGCTCTTTGCCATCTTTGCCAACACAGCGCAGATGCTGCTGGTGTGGCTGCTTTTCCGCCTTGCGAAAAAGCGCATGCAGGGCGTCCTGCCGTATATCTTCCTGGCCGCGATGTGGATCGCGTGGGAGCGGCGCTATTTCTCGGTGGATATCTCCTGGCCCTGGCTGACCCTGGGCGGGGCATTCGCCCAGAGCACCCGGACGGTCCAGTGGTATGAATGGACCGGCATTTTGGGCGGTTCCCTCTGGATATGGCTGTCCAACCTCGGCATCTTCGGCCTGCTGGTAGCGGTCTCGGACGGGTACTGGCAGCGCTGGAACAAGCTTGCACGGGCCTGTGCCTCCGTCGGGATCATCCTCGTCATCGCCGGGCCCGTGGTGACCTCCAAACTGATCTGGTCCGCGTATGAGGAGCGTTCGGAAGGGACTGTGGAGGTCGTAATCGGTCAGCCGAATTTCGATCCCTACCAGAAGTTCGAGTCGATGACGCAGGCTGAGCAGACCGCCGTCCTGCTGGACGGATTTGGGCAGGCACTTGCCTCCCGGCCTGCCGGGCCCGTGTTGCTGCTTGCCCCCGAGACCTTCACGGGCGATGTCTTCCTGAACCATCCGGAGTCGTCAAAGACCCTGCAGAGCATCCGCAACTTCCTGGCCGAACACCCGGGAGCCGAGATGCTGCTGGGTGCCAGTACATATGATATTTACACGACGCACGCGTCTCCCCATATCCTGGCGCGGCCGTACGGTGACGGTTGGATCCTGTCGCACAACAGTGCCCTGATGGTTACGTCGGCGGAGCCCGTCGAAGTGTATCATAAGAGCCGGCTGGTCGTGGGCACGGAGTTGACTCCGTACCCGAAGATCTTTGTCCCGCTGGACAACTGGCTTTCCAAGAAGATGGGCGTGTCGGGCCTGATGGGCCGCTGCGTGGGACAGGAGAGCGCTTCGCTGATGCATTTCGGGCCGGAACGCATCCCGTTGGGCTGCGCGATCTGCTATGAATCCGTCTATGGGGAGTATTGTACGGAGTATGTCAAGGCCGGAGCAAAACTGATGACCATCATCACCAACGACGCCTGGTGGGGCGATACCCCCGGCTACCGGCAGCATCTCAATTTCGCCCGCCTGCGGGCGATCGAGCTGCGGCGCGATATCGCGCGTTGCGGCAATACGGGCATTTCCTGCTTGATCGACCAGCGGGGCGAGATACTGGAAGAGACCGGCTGGTGGACGCCCGCGACACTCTCCGGAGAGGTCAATCTCAACTCCGCGCAGACTGCCTTCGTGCGCCATGGCGACATCGTCGGCCGCGTCTGCACGCTGCTCTTCCTCCTGCTCGCCGCCATCCTGCTGGTCCGGCTCTTTGTCCCGGGAAAGCGCTAGCCGCTGACTCATAATCAGCGGAACAGAGCCTAGAGTTTCCAGTCGATGGGCGTCTGCCCGTGTGCTGCGAGCCAGTCGTTGCAGCGGGAGAAATGCCGGCACCCGAAAAATGCGCCGCGGGCCAGCGGCGAAGGATGCGCCGCCTCGAGTACGAGGTGGCGTGTGCCGTCTATGAGCGGTGCCTTGCTCCGGGCATAATTGCCCCAAAGCAGGAAGACGACGCCTTCGCGACGGTCGGAGACCGTCCGGATCACGGCGTCGGTGAAGGTCTGCCAACCGATGCCGCTGTGGGAGGTCGGTTCCCCGGCACGGACGGTCAGCACGGCATTGAGCAGCAATACGCCCTGCCGGGCCCAGGGGGTCAGGTCCGGGCTGCCGGACATCCGTACGCCCAGGTCCGTCTCGATCTCGCGGAAAATGTTCTTGAGGGAAGGCGGGGCCGGGACTCCCTGCGGGACGCTGAAACACAGGCCCATCGCCTGGCCGTAACCGTGATAGGGATCCTGGCCGAGGATGACGACCTGGGTCCGCTCCAGCGGACAGAGGTCGAAGGCCCGGAAGATCTGTCCGCCGGGAGGAAAGATGGTCTTGCCCGCCGCCTTCTCCGCATGCAGCTGCTGCGCCAGGGCGGCGAAATAGGGCTGGTCGAATTCAGATTGGAGCGCTTCGCGCCAGGAGGGTTCGATTTTTACTGTCATCATCCAAATATACACATTTTTTGCCTATATTTGTTTGTTATGAACACAATCGCTTTATTCCCGGGCTCTTTCGATCCGTTCACCGCGGGGCACCTCAACATTCTCGGCCGCGCCCTGACGATGTTCGATGAGGTCGTTGTCGCCGTCGGTATCAACCAGGACAAACGCGGCTTCTTCACGAACGAACAGAAAGTGGATATCATCCGGCAGGCCACCGCCGACATGGCCGACCGCGTGCGCATCGTGTCCTATGACTGCCTGACCATCGAGATCTGCCGCCAGTTGGGGATCCGGCACATCGTCCGCGGCATCCGCAATATGATGGACTTCGACAACGAGAAGGCCATCGCGGACGCCAACCGCCGCCTGGCCCCCGAGATCGAGACCATCATCATCCCGACGGCGCAGGAGTTCGCCCATATCTCCTCTTCCGCCGTCCGCGACCTGCTCCGCCACCACGGCGATACCAGCCAGTTCCTTCCCGAAGGGATCGTCCTGCCCGAAGTGCAATGATCCGCCGGCTGCTCATATTCCTGCTGATCCTGGCCTCTCCGCTCCTGGCGCTGCGTGCCCAGGAAGCCCCGGATTCCCCGCAGGAAGAAGCCGCCGTAAACGATTCGCTGGATCGGGAAATTGCGCGCTTCGCGCGGCTGGACAGTCTCCTGACGCAGTTCTACGCGACGCTGGAGCGGGAAAGCATCGAAGCGAAGAATGCCGAATTTGATGCCCTGATCGGGAGCTGCCGCGACTCGCTGACCCGGCAGCATGTGGCGCTTGCGGTTTTCGACCATTACCGCTACAGCCGCCTGATGGGCGAGGAAGCCGTGGCCGTGCACGTCTATGACGAATGGATTGAACCCGGCAAAGTCCGGATGCGCAGCGAGTTCGAGCTCTTCGAGGCCGAACGTTTCGCGCTCGAGAACCGCAAGACCCTGCTCGGCATGCAGGCTCCGCCGGTGACGCTCCGCACCCCCTGCGGGACGAAGCGGACGATCCCGGCGGCAGGCAGGCCCGCCGTGCTGTTCTTCTATTCGCCGCAGTGCTCCAAATGCCGCATGGAGACCTATGCCCTGCCTGCCGTGCTCGCGGACGTGGACTTTCCGCTGAATTTCTACGCCATCGACACGGACACGGACAAGCGGGATTTCCGGAGTTTCCGGAAAGCCTTGAAGACGGATAACAAATATGTCAAGATGATCCATCTCTGGGATCCGAAATCCGAATCCACCCTGCTCCTCGACTACGGCGTGTTCTCCACCCCCAAGGTTTTCGTCGTCTGGGAGGACGGGGAGATCCTCGGACGCCGGCTGGAGATGGACAGCCTGCAGGAAATCATCCATTACATCAATATCCTCTATGGCCAAAAGAAAGAAGAGAAGCAAGAAATTCGCTAACGTGGATCCCGCCTATCTGGACAAGCAGCGGGCATCCCTGCGGCGTATCCACCGCAAGACCGTCCTCTTCAATGCGCAAGAGCTGGCGGCCATCGATACCTATTGCAAACGTTTCAAGGTCTCCTCGCGCTCGGCGCTGATCCGCCAGGCGGTGATGGAGCGAGTGCTCGAAGGCTTGGAGGAAAATCATCCGAAACTGTTCTAAATCCTATCTGTAACATGAAGAAAATCACCCTTTTCGCCCTGGCGGCGCTGTTCTGTGCCGGCCTGGCGCTGACTGCCTGCAAGGGTGGCGGCCAGACGGAAGCTGCCGATGACTACATCGCCAAAACCATTTTTGAACTCATCCCGAAAGAAGACCTGCCGGACTTCTGCCAATACGCGCAGCCGATTGATTACGAAGATTATGACCCTGCGGACGTCCCGCCGTTCGACCCGACCTTCTTCACGGGCAATGTCGAGGGCCACATGGTCGAGGGCATGGACTCCGGCTTCTACGGCTATGTCAACGTCAAATGCTATCCTCTCAAGGATGGCGGCTGGCGGGCCTATTGGGCCGCTTACGGCGGCTATGACGGCCTGTGCGGCTTCGACCGGAGCGGCGCCTACAACTACGTGAAAGGCAAGCTGACCAAGGAAGAAGTCTGGCTCCTGCCCACGCCGGACAAGGAAGACCTGCTCTCCGCAGACCTCATCGATGCGCTGAAAGACAGCGGCGAGTGGGAATACATGCGCCCCAACTACAGCTATACCTTCGGCTCCGGCGAGGACGGCCTGCTGTCCGTGACGCTGGATGTCGACTACCTCTTCTATGCGGAAGAGGGCAGCGACGCGGCGTATCCCGGCATGGCACTCGACGTCGACTATGGCTGGAACGGCCAGCGCCTGGTCCGCCAGGACTTCGACGCACTGGACGACGTCCAGATGCGCGCCATCGTCAAGATGTTGGGATTCAATCCGGAAAGTGTCGTGGCTGAGGACGGCGGCTTTGATATCATCGACCCCGAGGAGGAAGAGGAAGCCCGGACCAACTATTACCACCACGTGCGCATCTATCCCGAACTCGACGAACTCGGGATGGCCACGGCCTGGAAGATCTTCGACTACGAAGTGGGTCTGCGCGAACTGAAGGCCTACGACTTCGACGGCTTCAATCTCAAGCCCGCCAAACATATGATCGTCGACGACTGGAACGCCATCAAGGCCAAAGACGATAATGCCGGCATCTGGATGAGTGACGTCGCCATCCGCTTTTACACCGACAGCGAAGACGGCTTCGACTATCCTCTCGGCGGCTATACCTACGACCCGTCCTGCGACGGTCTCTTCGAGCCGGACGAAGTCTTCGAATCGCAGCTCGACGAGTAGCTGTTTTCGCAACACGCCGTTATTGAATTAGATACGGATCTGCCCTGGGGTGTCTTCCCCGGGGCAGAATCATAGCATATTGATAATCATTTATTTCCTATAACTGCCAGCCGGACGGGTAGCAGGTCGCCCCCGAAGAGCATTTTGCGAAAGCTTTTTTCTGCTCTTCGGGGGCGAGCCTGCTGCCGCCGGCTAGATCAGAAGATAAAGTCGATGACGTCCTGGATGGTCTTGACGTAGTGGAATTCCAGACCGCGGATGTAGATCTCCTTGATGTCTTCGATGTCCTTGCGGTTGTCCTCGGAGATGACGATGGTGTGCACGCCGGCGCGTTTGGCCGCCAGGATTTTCTCCTTGATGCCGCCGACGGGCAGCACGCGTCCGCGCAGGGTCATCTCGCCGGTCATGGCGATGCCGTGGCGCACGGCCTCTCCGCGCAGGGCGGAGACCATCGAGCTCACCATCGTGATGCCGGCGGACGGGCCGTCCTTCGGCGTGGCCCCTTCCGGCACGTGGACGTGGATGTCCTTGGCGGCGAACTTCTCGGAATCGGTCTTGGCGATCTCGGGATGGGCCTTGATGTACTGGTAGGCGATGGTCGCCGACTCTTTCATCACGTCACCCAGGTTGCCGGTCATCGACATCACGCCCTTGCCGTTGGAGACGGAACTTTCGACGAAGAGGATCTCGCCGCCCATCTGGGTCCATGCCAGGCCGGTCACCACGCCCGGGGCCTCGTTGCCTTTCTGCAGGTCGTGGAAATTGGTCGGCAGGCCGAGGTATTCCTTGAGGTGCTCTTTCTTGATGGTCTGCGGGTATTCCTGTTCCATCGCGATCTTCTTGGCGGTGACGCGTGCCAATTTGGCAATCTGCTTCTCCAGACCGCGTACGCCAGATTCGTGGGTGTACTCGTCGATGATGGCGGTGAGGGCCGCCTTGTCGATCTTGAGTCCGCTCTTCGGGATGCCGTGCTCGGCGAGCTGCTTGGGCACGAGGAACTTCTTCGCGATCTCCATTTTCTCCTCGGCCAGGTAGCCGGTCACGTTGATCAGTTCCATGCGGTCGAGCAGTGCCGGCTGGATGGGGGCGGTGCTGTTGGCCGTGGTGATGAACAGGACATTGCTGAGGTCGTAGTCCAGGTCGAGGTAGTTGTCATGGAAGGTGGAATTCTGCTCCGGGTCGAGCGCCTCCAGCAGGGCCGAAGACGGGTCGCCCTTGAAATCGGAGGCGAGCTTGTCCACCTCGTCCAGCACGATGACCGGGTTGGAGGTGCCGGCCCGGGCGATGCCGTTGAGGATGCGGCCCGGCAGGGCGCCCACGTAGGTCTTGCGATGGCCGCGCAGTTCGGCCTCGTCGTGCATGCCGCCCAGGGCGATGCGCACGTATTTGCGCCCGAGGGCACGGGCGATGGATTTGCCGAGCGAGGTCTTGCCCACGCCCGGAGGGCCGTAGAGGCAGAGGATCGGGGACTTCATGTTTCCTTTCAGTTTGAGGACGGCGAGGTACTCGATGATGCGGTCCTTGACCGTATCGAGACCATAGTGGTCCTGGTCGAGCACCTTCTGGGCGTTCTTCAGGTCCAGGTTGTCCTCGCTCATCTCGCCCCAGGGCAGGTCGAGCATGAATTCCAGATAGTTGTACTGGATGCTGTAGTCCGGGGAGGAGGGGTTGTATTTCTCGAGCTTGGCGAGTTCCTTGTTGAAGGCTTCGCCGATCTCCTTGGGCCATTTCTTCTTGGCTGCGCGTTCGCGGAATTTGTCGAACTCTTCCGCGTCGTCCATACCGAGCTCTTCCTGGATGGTCCGGAGCTGGTTGTTGAGGTAATACTCGCGCTGTTGCTGGTCGATCTCGCTCTTGACCTTCTGGTTGATCTCCTGCTTGATCTTCATCAACTCGATCTGCACGTCCAGGATGGAGAGGAGCTTGAGGGCGCGGACCTTGACGTCGTCGAACTCGAGCAGCTGGATCTTGGATTCGAAGTTCTCCACTTCGATGGTCGTGGCGATGAAGTTCACCAGGAAGCGGAAATCATCGATGGCCTTGAGGGCCCCGATCGTTTCCCGCGTGCCGATGTTGCTGGCCCGGAGGATGTGGATGGCCTTGTCCTTGAGGGACTCGGCGATCGCCTTGATATCCGTGCTGTTGGTATCGTCGAACAGGATGTCCGGCAGGTAGTGCACACGGGCGGTGATGTAGGGCTCGTAGCCCAGTACCGCATCCAGTGACAGGCGCTTGAAAGCCTGCAGGATGGCCGTGATCGTCCCGTCCGGCATCTCCAGGGTCTTGAGCACCTTGCAGACCGAGCCATAATGGCATAGGTCCTCTTCCTGGGGTTCCTCGACCATCACGTCGTTCTGCGGGACGGCTCCGATGAAGAAGCCTTCCCGCTCCGCATCCTGGATCAGGCGAACGGATTTCTCACGTCCGATCGTGATGGGGAAGACCGCACCGGGGAACAGGACGGCGTTGCGGAGGGCCAGGATGGGCAGGATCTCAGGCAGTTCGGATTCGTCGATCTTCATCAGGCCTTCTCCCTGCATAACGGGAATGATGCTGACTTCTGCGCCAGCGGGGAGGGTGAATTCTTTATCTTGTCTCATATTATTGCCAAATTGTCAGTAAAAAAGGTATAATGAACCGGATGCGAATATAGTCAATCTCCGTGCCACTGCCAAAAACTGCAAATATCATTTTGAATAATAAAAAAATAAGCCTATTTTTGCACTCCAAAACCGCTGAGTATTTATAATTTAAAATATATAAGCAATGACTAAAGCAGAAATCGTGAACGAAGTGGCCAAGGCCACCGGTATCGAGAAGGTGACGGTCCAGACGGTTGTCGAGGCCACCATGGAAAGCATCAAGGAATCCTTGATCAAGGGCAATCCGGTCTATCTCCGCGGATTCGGCAGCTTCATTATCAAGCACCGCGCCCAGAAGGCCGCCCGCAATATCACCAAGCAGACCACTATGACCATTCCGGCCCATGACATTCCGGCTTTCAAGCCTTCCAAGTCCTTCGTCGCTGCTGTAAAGACCAAATAATCACAATAATATGCCCAACGGAAAGAAGCATAAGAGACATAAGATGTCCACGCATAAGCGCAAGAAGCGCTTGCGTATGAACAGACACAAGAAGAAGTAGTCGAGGAAAGCCTGACGGGAGATCCGGCGGGCTTTTCTTCTATATGATGACAATGGAAACCGCGAAAACAGAAAAAGACCTGGTGGTGGACGTCTCGTCCGCCGAGGTCCGGATCGCTCTGCTGGAGAATCATCGCCTGAGTGAGCTGAACCGGGAATCGAACCAGGGTCAGAGCTTTTCGGTCGGAGACGTCTTCCTTGGCAAGGTCAAGAAGCTGCTCCCCGCCCTGAATGCCGCTTTCGTGGATATCGGTGACAGCAAGGAAGCGTTCATCCACTACCTTGACCTGGGCTTGTATTTCAAGGCCTTCGACACGTTCGTGCGCGAAAGCAACCCGAACCGGGACCTTGGCAAGCTCTATTCCGAGATGAGGATCGGGCCCGCCCTGGCAAAGGAAGGCCGCATCGAGGACCATCTCAAGGTCGGGCAGATGATCATCGCGCAAATCACGAAAGAGCCGATATCGACGAAAGGATCCCGGTTGACTGCGGAGATTTCATTGGCAGGACGCAACATTGTATTGCTCCCCTTCGCCGAGAAGGTGAGCGTTTCCCAGAAAATCTCCTCCAAGACCCTTGTCAGGAGCATCCTTCCGAAAAACTACGGCGCCATCATCCGCACGGCTGCGGAAGGCAAGACGGCGGCCCTGCTCGTTGCCGAACTCCGGCTGCTGATCGAGAAGTGGGAAGGCTCCTGGAAGAAGGTGGCTGCATCCAAGGGGGTGAAGCTCCTCTTCACCGAGTACTCCAAGACCACGACCGTCTTGCGCGATCTGCTCAACGATTCGTTCTCCAACATCCATGTCAATGACAGGAAGGTGTTCGAGGAGACGCGCAAGTACATTTCCCTGATCTCTCCCGAACAGGAGAAGATCGTCAAGCTCTACGAAGGGCGTGAACCGATCTTCGATCATTTCGAAGTCACCCGCCAGATCAAGAGCTCTTTCGGCAAGGTGGTACCGATGAAGCAAGGCACGTATCTCGTGATCGAGACCACCGAGGCGCTCAACGTGATCGATGTCAACAGCGGCATCCGGGCCAAGACGACGGACCAGGAGGAGAATACCTTCGAGGTCAACAAACTCGCCGCCGAGGAGATTGCC
Source organism: uncultured Bacteroidia bacterium (assembly GCA_902790635.1). GTDB lineage: Bacteria > Bacteroidota > Bacteroidia > Bacteroidales > UBA932 > Cryptobacteroides. Next base: position 126,986 of record CADASN010000003.1, read on the forward strand.
CGCCAGCTGCGTCTGCGCGATATGGGCGGTATCGTCATCGTCGATTTCATCGACATGGCGAAGCCCGAGCACCGCAACGACCTGTTCAAGTACATGCGGGACCTGATGGCTTCCGACAGGGCCAAGCACAACGTGCTGCCCCTGACCAAATTCGGCCTGATGCAGATCACCCGCCAGCGGATCCGCCCCGTGACAGAGATCAACACCACAGAAAAATGTCCCCTGTGCCACGGAACCGGCAGGATTACTTCCACCGTGGTCATCGACGAAGAGATCGAGCGCAAGATCGCCGACCTGGTCGAGAAAGGACAGAAGACCTTGACGGTCAAGGTAAGCCCTATCCTGGGTGCCTACCTGACCCGCGGATGGAATTCGTTCGTCCGCAAATGGAGACGCAAATACAAGTGCAAGCTGGACCTGGTCGAAGTGACCGAACACAGCATCCTGCAGTATGAAATCACGGATCTGAATGGAAAGGCGCTCGAGTAGGGCGCCTTTCTTTTCGGGGTGTCCCGGGCGGATTGACCGTTCCGCAGCGCATTTTTGACCGGATTGCGCGCCGTCTGCCCGTGTCCGGTCTTTGAAAACACGCGGTATTTTGCTATCTTTACCTTGCGAAATCTATTAATAACCCGATAGCCAATGAACCGATTATCAATTCTTCTTTTTGCGGGTGCGGCCCTGATCGCCGCCGCCTGCACGTCCGCTCCCGCTACGGAACAGACCTCTCCTGCCGCTACTTTCCAGCAACCCCATCTCGAGAAGCGGGGCCCCGTGACCCAGCTGATTGTCAAGGGCGAGCCTTTCCTGGCACTCGCCAGCGAGCTGCGCAACTCCTCCGCCTCCAGTCCGGCCTACATGGAGCCGCTCTGGGCGAACCTCAAGGAGGGCGGGATGAATACCGTCCTTGCCGTCGTGACCTGGGAGCAGGTCGAGCCCGTGGAGGGGCAGTTTGATTTCACCGTCGTGGACGAAATGATCAAGGCCGCCCGCGCCCATGACCTCAAGCTCGCGATCCTCTGGTTCGGCAGCTGGAAGAACGGCATGAGCTCCTATCACCCGGTCTGGGTCAAGAAAGACAATGACAAGTATCCGCCTGCACTGACCAAGGAAGGCAAGAAACTCCCGATCCTGAGCACCCTCGGACTGGCGACGGCGGAAGCCGACGGCAGGGCTTATGCCGCCATGATGAAGCACATCAAGGAGATCGATGCCGCGGAGCAGACCGTGATCATGATCCAGATGGAGAATGAAGTCGGCCTCCACGGCTACACCCGCGACTACAGCCCGGCTGCCAATGCCGCATTCGCCGGCCCTGTGCCCACCGAGCTCATGGACTGGCTGACCACCCACAAGGACAGCCTGCTGCCCGAAACGATGGATGCCTGGAAGAAGAGCGGTTGCAAGACTTCCGGCACCTGGGAGCAGGTGTTCGGCAAGGGTGACCGCACCGATGAGATTTTCATGGCATGGAACTACGCTTCCTACATGAACAAGATCTCTGCGGCCGGAAAGGCCGAGTATGACCTCCCGACCTTCGTCAACGCCTGGATCGTCCAGCCTGAGGACAAGCGCCCCGGCAACTATCCTTCCGGCGGTCCGCAGGCCCAGAACCATGACATCTGGCGTGCCGGCGCTCCGGCCATCGACATCCTCAGCCCGGACATCTATCTGGCTGACTTCCCCACGATCCTGCGGATGTATTCCCGCAGCGGCAATCCCGTCTTCATCCCCGAATCCCACGCCGGCCAGGGCGGTGCGGCCAACGCCGCTTTCGCCATCGGCGAGATGGGCGCCATCGGTTATAGCCCGTTTGGTCTCGAAAGCGGCGCAACGACTCCGCAGAACCAGACGTTCGCCCAGTTCTACAAGAAAGCCGGCTGCTTCTCCAAGGAGATCCTCGCCGCGCAGGCTGAGGGCCGCATCCACGGCACCTGGGTCAAGGCACTCAACCCCACCCGTGTCAAGGACGAGGTCGTGATGGGCGACTACAAGATCCAGTTCGAACTGGTCTCCAGCGGCCGCCGCAACGGTGGCGCTCCGCAGCGTACCGGTGGTACTTATGCTCCTGATGCACATGGATATGCCATTGTGATCCAGGATGATGCCGATAACTTCACCTTCCTCGGCTCCAATATCCGGGTTGTGTTCCAGCCCAAGGAGGGCAACCAGACCGTGGGGCTCGCCAGGGTCGTTCACGGTGATTTCGATGCCGACGGCAACTGGGTGCCCGGCCGCTGGCTCAACGGCGACGAGATCCAGCTCCGCTATGACATCCTCCCTGCCATCGAGGAGGGTTATTCCGGCCAGGGTCTTGACTTCGGCCGTCCGTCCCCGGAATTCATCAAAGTCCAGCTCTACAAGTATTGACAAAGATGATTTATGCAGCCAGCTGTCAGCCCCTCCCGAACCTCCGCTGCAAGCAGCGGCCCCTCCCACTGACTTCGTCAGCGGGCCCCTCCCTCTTACGAGCCGAGGGTGGCTACGGGTTCGGGAGGGGCTGACGGCTGGCTGTACAAGCTATACCAAGCAGAATTCAGAAGTATGCATAATAAATTGATTACCATCTTGCTGCTGGCTCTGCCGGGGCTGTGCTTCGCGCAGTACCCGCAGCAGCCGCTGGACCTGACCGTGCAGGTCACGGAACCGGGTTTCCAGGTGTTCCAGTTCCCGAAAAACCAGATTCCGAGGATTGACGGGGAGTTCTCCGACTGGGACATCGTCCCGGCGAGTTATGTCGTACCGATGGAAGAGATGTGGGACGACAGCGGCAAGCACAAGGGCATCGACAAGTCCACCCTTGACATCAAGGTCAAGGTGGGCTGGGTCGAGGGCCTGAACCGTCTCTATTTCTACTATGAAGCCTATGATGATTACTGGGATTTCGACCAGCTCCAGCTGCGCAACGATACCTTCGAGATCGTCGTGGACGCCGACCTGTCGGGAGGTCCCCACACGGACGAATTCCGACTCAACAGCGAGGTGCTCAGCCGCACCGACGCCTTTTTCGCCCTGCAGAACGTGCATGCGCAGAACTACCACATCATGACCCCGCCGACCCCTGGCAAGGCCTGGACGATGGTTTGGGGCATCCAGCAGTGGCTCAAGGAGCTTCCGTATGCCAATTATGCCTACAGCTATGATTTCAAGCACGGCGAAGCGGGTACGCTCAAGTTCGAGTTCTACATCACCCCGTTCGACTATGCCAGTCCCGACGGCCCTGCCTATTCCGCAGAGAGCCGTCTGTACGAGGGCAAGAAGATCGGTCTCTGCTGGGCGGTGATCGACTATGACGGAGGACGCGGCAACAACGGCTTCTGGAATCTCTCCAAGCACCACCGCATGTTCGGCAATGCATCGATGGAGCGGCTGTTTACCCTGATGCCGCTCGAGGCGCGTTTCCGCCGCCCGGTCGAAGCCGCCTGGGACCACTATGTGGTGCCTGACACGCGCCGCGTCGTGTTCACGGACAAGAGCTACGGCAAGGTGACATCCTGGAAATGGGACTTCGGTGACGGCACCACCTCGACGGAGCAGAATCCGGTCCACGAGTATGCCAATGACGGTACCCATTATGTCGTCACGCTCTATGTCTCGGGGCCGGAAGGGGAGGACCTCTGCTGCAAGATCTGGGACGTGTGCGTCCATGATCCCAAACACCCGGCCGGTTCCTACGATTAGCCTTTTGACATCATTCTGCTGCTTGCGTATTCGGAAAAAGAATCGTATCTTTCGGAGACACAATACTAATATCCGTATGAAAAAGAAATTCAGATGTCTTGTTTGTGGCTATGTCTATGAGGGTGAGAATCCTCCTGCCGAGTGCCCGCAGTGCCACGCCAAGGGCGAAAGGTTTGTCGAGATCAAGGAAGAAGGCCTCCAGTGGGCCTGTGAGCACCATCTCGGAGACGGTGTCGTCGAGGATGCCGAAGTCATGCAGGGCCTGCACGACCACTTTACCGGCGAGTGCACCGAAGTGGGCATGTACCTTGCAATGAGCCGCCAGGCGGAGCGCGAAGGCTACCCGGAAGTGGCGGATGCCTTCCGCCGCTATGCTTTCGAGGAAGCCGAGCATGCCGCCAAGTTCGCCGAACTGCTGGGTGAGGTGGTCTGGGACACCAAGACCAACCTCAAGAAGCGTGCAGAAGCCGAGTGCGGCGCCTGCGAGGGCAAGCTCGCCATCGCGAAGCGTGCCAAGGCGCTGGGTTATGACGCCATCCACGACACGGTCCACGAAATGGCCAAGGACGAAGCCCGGCACGGTGCCGGATTCCTGGGTCTTTATAAGCGCTTCTTCGAGAAGTAGGCAAGTGTTTTTCCTGTCAGGGATGTCCCGCCGGAAGTGCGGGACATCCCTGATGTGGAAAATAGCTTTACAGATGTCGTAAACCTTTAAAACAGAAAGAGATGAGTATTTGGATCCTCATGATTTTCGTGATGCTGGCCTCGTTCATCGTCCAGCGGGTTCTCACCAGAAGGTTTGAGAAGTATTCCCACGAACCTTCTCCGCGGGGGCTGACGGGAGCCGACATCGCCCGCCTGATGCTCGCACAGAACGGCATCACGGACGTGACAGTCGAGTCTGTCAAAGGCAAACTGACTGACCATTACAATCCGCAGGAGAAGACGATCAATCTCAGCGAGGGTGTCTACGACAAGGCCTCCATTGCGGCCTGCGCCGTGGCGGCCCACGAGACGGGCCACGCCATCCAGCATGCGCAGGGGTATGCTCCGCTGCGCCTTCGCAGCGCGATGGTCCCGGTGGTGACCTTTGCCAACAATACGGTCCAGTGGGTGCTGCTGGCAGGTGTGCTTTTCTTCAATATTTTCCCGAGCCTGCTCTGGATTGCAATCGGCCTGTTTGCGCTGACCACTTTCTTCAGCCTCGTCACCCTGCCTGTGGAGATCAATGCCAGCCAGCGCGCCGTCGCATGGCTGGACGGTGCCGGGCTCGTGGATGCCTCTACCAAACCGATGGTGGCCGATGCACTCAAGTGGGCGGCCTATACCTATATCATCGGTGCCCTCGGATCGCTGGCGACGCTCTTTTACTATATCTCCATTGCCAGCCGTCGTTAGCCTATGGACAGCGTCAGGATTGACAAATACCTGTGGGCCATCCGGGTATTCAAGACCCGGAGCGATGCCTCGGAGGCCTGCAACGGCAATAAAGTGAAGCTGGGCGGCGTCAATGCCAAGCCCTCCAAGGCCGTCAAGGCCGGAGACGTGCTGGAGATCCGCAAAGGTTCCGCACTCTTTACCTACAAGGTCTTGAAAGTCACGGAAAACCGCATGGGAGCGCCGCTGGTGCCCGATTTCGCGGAGGACCTGACCCCGGAGTCCGAACGGGCCAAACTCCATGCGCCCCGGGAGACGGTCATCCTGCAGCGCGACCACGGAGCCGGACGGCCGACCAAACGGGACCGCCGGCAGCTTGATGATCTGCGGGAAGCGATGGATTTTGAATAAAAACGGTTATATTTGACCGTTTTTTCAAAACTGATCCAATATGTGTGGAATCGTCGGTTATGTCGGGGGGCGCCAGGCCTATCCGATTCTGATCAAGGGACTGACCCGGCTGGAGTACCGGGGATATGACAGCGCCGGTGTCGCGCTGATCGGAGAGAACAGGGACCTTGTCATCTATAAAACCAAGGGCAAAGTCAAGGATCTGGAGCGGTTGGCAGCCGACAAGGATGTCAGCGGCACCACCGGCATTGCCCATACCCGTTGGGCGACGCATGGCGAGCCGAGCGACATCAATTCGCATCCGCATTATTCCGAGAACCACCATCTGGCCCTGATCCACAACGGTATCATCGAGAACTACCAGGCGCTCAAGACGGAGCTGACCCGCAAAGGTTATCATTTCCAGAGCCAGACCGATACGGAGGTTGTGATCCAGATGATCCAGTATATGATGGACTCCCGCAAGGTGAGCTGGGAAGAGGCCGTCCCGATGGCCCTGCGCCATGTAGTCGGCGCCTATGCCATCGTGATCATGAACCGGGACGAACCGGACAAGCTCATTGCCGCCCGGAAGGGCAGCCCGCTGATCATCGGTGTGGGGGAGAATGAGTATTTCGTCGGCTCCGACGCGTCCCCGATCATCGAATATACCAACCGGGTGGTTTACCTGGGCGAAGAGCAGATCGCTTTCATCCAGCGCGGCCAGGATCTCCGGATCACGGACCTGAGCAGTGTCGAGCAGACGCCGGAAGTCCGGGAGTTGGAGATGAGCCTCAGCGAGATCGAGAAGGGTGGTTTTCCGCATTTCATGCTCAAGGAGATTTTCGAGCAGCCGCGTACGCTCCGTGCTTCGATGAACGGACGCCTGCATCCGGAGCTCGGCACGGTCAAACTCTCCGGCGTGATCGACAACCGCGAGCGTCTGCTGAATGCGAAGCGGATTGTCATCTGCGCCTGCGGTACTTCCTGGCATGCCGGCCTGATCGGCAAATACATGATCGAAGAGCTGACACGCAAGCCGGTCGAGGTGGAGTATGCTTCCGAGTTCCGCTACCGCCGTCCGGTCATCTTCCCGACGGATGTCGTCATCGCCATTTCCCAGTCCGGCGAGACGGCTGACACGCTGGCCGCGGTCAACCTGGCCCGCGAGTCGGGGGCCTTCCTCTTCGGTATCTGCAACGTGGTAGGCTCTTCCATCGCCCGTGCTACGGATACGGGCTGTTATACGCATATCGGCCCGGAAATCGGTGTCGCTTCGACCAAGGCCTTCACGGCCCAGGTCACGACCCTGTTCCTGATCGCCATGAGCCTTGCCGAGGAGCTGGGAACCGTCGAAAATAAGCGGCGTGCCGAACTGGTGCAGGAACTGCAGGCCATCCCGGACAAGATCGCCAAGATTCTCGAGCATGACGCACAGATCGCCGATATGGCCAAGGTGTTTACCTATGCCCATAATTTCCTCTATCTGGGCCGCGGATATAATTATCCGGTCGCCCTGGAGGGAGCGCTCAAGCTGAAGGAGATCTCATACATCCATGCGGAGGGATATCCTGCCGCCGAGATGAAGCATGGCCCGATCGCCCTGATCGATGAGGAGATGCCGGTGGTCGTGATCGCTCCGCGCCGGGGCAATTACGAGAAGATCCTGAGCAATATCCAGGAAGTCAAGGCCCGCAAGGGCCGTATCATCAGCGTGATCACCGAAGGCGACCAGGATGTCAAGGCGCTGTCCGACTGGTATTTCGAGATTCCGGATACGGAGGAGTGCTTCGAGCCCATCCTCTCCATCATCCCGCTGCAGCTGCTGGCGTACCACATCGCGATCGCCAAAGGGCGGAATGTGGATCAGCCGCGGAATCTTGCCAAGTCCGTTACAGTAGAGTAATATCGGCGTCAGCAGATTTACCCCCGACAGGCAGAATAATAAGCTTTCGCAGAATGCCTGTCGGGGGTAAACTGCTGCCTGCCAGATCAGTATACGCCTAGTCGAGGTAGAGGGCGTGACGGACCTGGGCGGCAACCTCGTCGCCCTGGAGTCCGCGCAGAATCTCCAGGCCGAAGCTGACGGCATGGCCGGCGGAGCGGCCGGTGATGATGCGTCCGGCGCGGACGGCTGCTTGCGGCTTATAGATGCCACCCTTGGCCAGAAGCGCGTCCTGGAAACCTTCGAAGCAGGTGAATTCCTTTCCCTGCCAGTCGTCCAACTGGCTGAGGACCAGGCCTGGAGCCGCGCAGATGGCGGCCAGCGAACCTCCTGCAGCATAGTGCTCCTTCATCAGCTTGATAAGCGGCGTGCAGGCGGCGAGGTTCCGGGATCCGGGCATCCCGCCCGGGAAGATCATCACATCCTGGTCCGTCGTACCTGCATGGTCGGTATCCAGGTCAGGCAGGAATGTATCCGCGGTCATCAGGACGCCGTGGGAGGATTCGATGACGGGGTCGTCGGTCAGGGCGACCAGTTCCGTAGAGACGCCGCCCCGGCGGAGGACGTCGTTGGTGGCGAGGGCTTCGACATCTTCGAACCCGTCTGCCAGGAAAATGCAAACACCTTTCATAATGGCACAAAAATAAGCAAATAATCCTGCTAATGCAGCATTTTCTCCGGATAAAGGCCCAAAAAGAGCGAGAAAATGCTTATCTTGCAACTATGAAAAAGTCTCTTCTTCTCTCCCTGTTTACCGCGCTTGCGCTGACGGTGAATGCCGGAGCGCAGGTTTTCAACCACCTGGCACTCGGTGTCGGAGGCGGCACGGACGGGCTCAGTTTCGAGCTGGCCGCTCCGCTGGGCAGTCACGTCCAGCTCCGGGTCGGTTACGGGACAGCCCTCGGCCTGATCGGATACACGCTCAAGGACGTTTCCATCCCGGAGAGTCCGGCCAGCGTCTCCAGTCCGATGACCAAGCGTCCGTTGAGAATCAATCTCGGGATGAGCGATGCCCGCTTGCTGTTCAATATCTATCCCGGCCGGGGCGGTTTCCATTTCACGGTCGGTGCCTATGCCGGGTATGCCCGCTATGTCCGCGGAACGATGGACGGGATGCCGGCGGACTACAACACGGTCGGCCTGGAGGTCGACGGCTATCTGGTCAGGGCAACGAACGGCCAGATGAAGGCAGAGTTGCGGGCTCCGGGACTGGGTTCGGACTCCTTCGGGGTCAAACCCTATGTCGGGATCGGTTACGGACGGGCTGTCCGGGCAGACAAGCGTGTCACGTTCGCTTTCGATCTCGGGGCGCAGTACCAGGGCAAGTCCAGCCTCTGGGCTTCCGGCGAGAGCATCACCGGGCGGGTTGCGGATGTCCGGTTCCCGGAGAAGGACGTGCGGGAGCTGACTTCCGCCCTGGACGATGTCTCCAGATATTTGAGTTTCTGGCCTACGCTGAATCTCCATCTTTATGTCAGACTTTTCTAAAGACTTGGTTATGAAAAGAATATTCCTCGCCGTGACGTTTGCGGCCCTTCTGCTTTCCTGTGGCAAACCCATTTCCTCGGAGAACACCCTCGAGAATCCCCGTTTCGTCCAGTATGCCGGCCAGCTGGTTCCCCAGAACGGCACCCTCCAGTATGTCGAAATGACCGAGAGCGGACTGTATGTCGCAGCCATGCCTGGCGGCACCAAAGGCGGTCCGGTCGGGGAACTTCTCAAGTATTACACCGGTACTTATACCGTTTCCGGTGACGTATATTCCCTGGGCAGTTTCGGCACCCTCCAATTTTCCAACACCGCCTCCGGAGAGGTGGATCTGACTTACACGATCGGCGGCACGACCGAGACGGTCAAAGCCAAATTGACCAAGGCCACGACCACCGGTGACATCTACCGTTCGTGGATGGTAAGCAAGACCCGTGTGTCCATCACGAGCGGGTCGACTGTCAGCGTGGAATTCACGGGCTGCAATTTCAAAGACATTGCGGACTTCTTCAGAAAGAACGGCTACGTGATCGAGGATGAGATTCCGGCCTCACATACGCTCCATACGGTCTCCGTGACAGCTGCCGGTTCGCTGCTCCTGGTCTATGCCGACGGCGACATCGATCTGGGTTCCTGCGTTATCTCCGGAAACAGCCTGACGTATCTCTGGAATGAAGATGATATGGGCTACTCCTTCGAGACCGGCAAGGCCAGCTACACGTTCGAGGACGGCAGGTGCATCCTGTCGCTCGATGCCAAACTTGATGGGGCGACTGCTGCGATCAAGCTGGTGCTCAGAGAGATGAGATAGAGACCGTCAGAGGTCTTCCGGCAGAACGGGCTCCGCATCAGGATTGATGTAGGGGTCCGTTTCCGTACGCAGGACGGTCGTCTCCAGCAGCTGCGTGTCCCGCTCGAGCGGGACGAGGTGGAATTCCGTACATTCCGAAGGGACGAGCATCGTCTTGCCGCTGCGCAGGGGGAAGTCGGCGTGGCCGCCGCCCGTCAGGGGAATCTGCACGGAGACGGCACCCTGCAGGCAGGAATAGAGCAGGAACGGTGCGGCACTCTCGTGTGCGATGACGACCGGGGCGGGCAGGCGCAGCCGGTCCACGCGGAACTGCGGCAGGTCGGCGATCCGTTCGCCGGCGGGAGTTTCTGCCTCGAAGCGTTTGTAGCGGATGAAATCCAGGGCGTCCACGAGGGTGAGCGCGGGGTCGAATTCGTCCGGATGGACTTCTTCGCCCCAGGAGCACAGGCAGAAATCCATCGGGGAAGACTCGGCAATCTCGAGGATCTCCACGTCACCGGCGGCAGCATGCGGTGTGCCGGACGGGATCCGCAGGCATTGGCCGGCGTGCGGCGCGATGATGTTGAGGAGGTCTTCTACGCTGCCGTCCAGGCATTTCGCATAGAAGGCGGAGGCATCCGTGTCCTGGCGGAAGCCGGCGATCAGCCGGGCTCCCTTGCCGGCGCGCAGCACGTACCAGAGCTTCTCCTTGCCCAGGAAATCATAGCGCTGCGCCGCCGTCTCATCGTCCGGATGGACCCGGAGCGGCATCCGTCCGTTGACGCGCAGGTGCCGGACGCAGACCGGGAACTGCCGGCCGTACCAGGCATAGACGTCGTCTCCGACGATGCGGTCCAGGTAGGTGTCCATCAGCTCGGCGATGCTGTTGCCGGCCAGCCAGCCTTCACGGACCAGGGAATCCCGGTAACCGAGATCCGCCAGCTTGAATTCTTCGGAACCCCAGGGGTAGTCGTCCTGCAGCGCGCAGAACTTGAACGGATACAGTTTCTTCTCTTCTTCCATAGCGCACAAAAGTAAGAAAAATAAGTTATATTTGTCCCTACGGTTAGATTAACGCACATGAAACAGACCCTTCATCCCGGGACGCTCTGCGTCCAGGCCGGTTATGAGCCGGCAAACGGCGAACCCCGGCAGATGCCGATCATCCAGAGTACGACTTTCAAATACACCACCAGCGACGAGATGGGCAAGCTCTTCGACCTCGAGGAGTCCGGCTATTTCTATACCCGTCTGCAGAACCCGACGAACGACCGGGTCGCAGCGCGGATCGCCGCCCTGGAAGGCGGCGTGGCGGCGATGCTGACTTCTTCCGGCCAGGCCGCCAATTTCTTCGCCTGTTTCAATATCTGCGAGGCGGGGGACCACATGATCACCACCTCCGCCATCTACGGCGGCACCTACAACCTCTTCGGGACGACCTTCCCCAAGATGGGCATCCAGGTGACCTTCATTGACCAGAATGCTTCCGATGCCGAGATTGAGGCGGCGTTCCGGCCCAACACCAAGCTCGTCTTCGGCGAGTCGCTGACCAATCCCGGTGTCCGGGTGCTTGACATCGAGCGCCTGGCGCGTATCGCGCATGCCCACGGTGTGCCGCTCATCGTGGACAATACCTTCCCGACCCCGGTGCACTGCCGCCCGTTCGAATTCGGCGCCGACATCGTGACGCACTCTACGACCAAGTACCTGGACGGCCACGGCACGACGGTGGGCGGGGTGATCGTGGACAGCGGCAATTTCGATTGGGAGGCCCAGGCGGACAAATTCCCCGGTCTCTGCACGCCGGATCCGTCCTATCACGGACTCACCTATACCAGGAAATTCGGCAAGCTGGCCTACATCACCAAGGCCACCAGCCAGCTGATGCGCGACCTGGGGGCCATCCAGTCCCCGCAGCATGCTTTCTATCTCAACCTGGGCATCCAGACGCTGGCGGTCCGGATGGAACACATCTGCCGTTCCGCCCGCCAGGTGGCGGAGTTCCTGCACGGCCATCCGGCCGTGAAATGGATATGCTTCCCGGACCTGCCGGACGATCCCGACCACGCCCTGGCGGAGAAATACCTGCCTGACGGTTCCTGCGGCGTGATGGCGTTTGCCTTGAAGGGGGACCGCGCAGCAGCCAATCGTTTCATGGACCATCTCCGCCTGGTGACGATCGAGACCCATGTCGCGGACTGCTACACCTGCATCCTGCACCCAGCATCCCACACCCACCGCCAGCTGAGCGACGAGCAGTTGCGGGAAGCCGGCGTCGATCCGGACCTGATGCGGCTCAGCATCGGCCTCGAAGACACGCGCGATATTATCGAGGATTTACGGCAGGCCCTGGAAGGATGCTGATCCGAAAGGGAGCGCTCCTGTCATTCTGAACGCAGTGAAGAATCTGCGCCCTTCGCCTTGCGGCCGGGTGCAGCGAGCAGGGAGACGGCCAGGCCGATGGCGGCAACGCCGGCCGTGACCCAGATCACGTCCCAGGCCTGAAGGACCACAGGATATGCCTGGAGGAAGAATCCTCCGGGCATTTTCACAATGCCGAAACGCTGCTGGACCCAGACCAGGGCGATCCCGGCCACCAGCCCGGCCATGAGCCCGCAGAGCGAGATCAGGCTGCCTTCCCAGATGAATATGCGCCGGATGGTCTTCTCATTGGCGCCGAGCGCCCGCAGGGTCTGCATGTCTTCCTGTTTGTGGATGGTCAGCATGGACAGGGAACCCAGGATATTGGTGGCGATGATGATGACGACGAACAGGAGGATGAGGAAGATGGCCAGTTTCTCGTATCGCATCATCTTGTAGAGGGTGGGATTCTGCTGGAAGCGGTCCTGTACCCGAAAACCGGGGCCAAGCAATTCCTCCAGGGAGCGGAGCAGGCGCTTGTTGACCGGACCGTCCACCCGAAGTTCGAGGCCGCTGACCTCGTCCTCCAGTCCGAGCAGCGTACGCATCTGCTCCAGCGGCACGATGACCAGCTGCTCGTCGATGTCCGCGTTGATGCTGAACAGGCAGGCGGGAGCGCATTTGACGCTTCCCAGTGCGGAGACCGGACCTGCCAGAGGGATGCGGGCGCCCCGCCGGGGATAGTGCAGGACCAGGGGATCCGTGAAACGGGGGCGGATGCCCATCTTATAGGCCAGGGAAGCGCCGACCGCCGCCTGCGGGAGGTCTCCGTCGTGCAGGGAGAATGTCCCTTCGACCGTATGCTCCGCCAGGCGCGATTCTTCTTCGTAAACGCTGTCCACCCCCTTGGCCCGGGCCAGTTCCTGCCGCCCCCCGTAGGAGAGCAGCACTTCTTCTTCCAGCACGCTGGAAATCTGAAGGATGCGGGAATCCTCCAGCAGGGCCTCGAAAGCCGTCCCTTCCGGGACGAGATACTTGCCTTGGGCGGGTGTGACCAGGATATCGGGGGAGAGGTCCGAGATGTTCTCCCGGATGATCCGGTCGAAACCGTTGTAAACGGAGAGGATGAGGATCAGCGCTGCGGAGCCGATGGCCATTCCGACAGCGCTGATGGTAGATATCACGTGGATGACCCCCAGCGACTTTCTCGCCACCAGGTACCGGCGCGCGATATAAAGATCCGGCTTCAATTATTTCCTGAGCAGTTCTTCGATGTGTTCGGCGTAGTCCAGCGTCGTATCCAGGTAGAAGTCCAACTCCGGCACGATGCGCAGCTGGGAGGCTACCTTGCGGCCGAGTTCCCCGCGCAGGGTCCGCTTCTCTTCTTCGAGAAGCTGCATCACGACGGGCGCCTTGTCCGAAGGGAAGATGCTCACGAAAACTTTCGCGATGCTCAGGTCGGGACTGATCCGGACTTCGCTGACGGTGACCATGCACCCGCCGAAGGCCGCCATCCCCTTGCTCCGGATGATCTCGGCAAGGTCGCGCTGCAGTTCCCGCGCGACTTTCAGTTGTCTCGTAGAAGCGGGCTTATCCATTGATCTTGATGATGAAATAGTCTTTCTTGCCCTTTTGGGCCAGGATGTACTTGCCGTCGATGATGTCCTTCTCCGAGAGCTGGTAAGCGATGTCGGTGAGTTTGTCCTTGTTGAGACTGAAACCGTTCTGCTGGATCATCTTGCGGGCCTCGCCCTTGGAGGGGAAGATCTGCGTATAGACGGCAAGGGCATCGAGGATGCCGGCGGGCAGCAGTTCACGGCAGATTTCGAAGGTCGGTACTCCGTCGAAAACGGCCAGAAAGGTCTTCTCGTCCAAGCGGCGCAGGTCCTCAGATGTAGATTTGCCGAAGAGCATCTTCGAAGCGCGGACCGCATTGTCGTATTCCGGCTCTCCGTGGACCATGATGGTCACTTCGCGGGCGAGGAGCTGCTGGAGCTCGCGGCGCTCGGGAGCTTCCCGGTGTGCTGCGATGGCGCTTTCGATGGTCCCGCGGTCCAGCATGGTGAAGATCTTGATGAAGCGCTCCGCGTCTTCGTCGCTGACATTGAGCCAGAACTGGTAGAACTGGTAGGGGGAAGTGCGTTCCGGATCGAGCCAGATATTGCCTTTCTCGGTCTTGCCGAATTTGGATCCGTCGGCTTTCTTGATGAGCGGGCAGGTGAGGGCGAAGGCTTCGCCGCCGTCCATGCGGCGGATGAGTTCCGTGCCGGTGGTGATGTTGCCCCACTGGTCGCTGCCGCCCAGCTGCAGCACGCAGCCCTTGTTTTTCCACAGCCAGTAGAAATCGTAGCCCTGCATCAGCTGGTAGCTGAATTCGGTGAAGGACATGCCTTCCGAAGACTCGCGGGACAGGCGCTTCTTCACGCTGTCCTTGGCCATCATGTAGTTGACGGTGATGTGCTTGCCGATATCGCGGATGAAGTTGATGAAGGTATAGTCCTTCATCCAGTCATAGTTGTTGACCAGCTCCGCCCGGTTCGGGGCGTCGGATTCGAAATCCAGGAAGCGGCTGAGTTGGGCTTTGATTCCGGCCACATTGTGCGCAAGCGTCTCCTCGTCCAGCAGGTTGCGCTCCTGGGACTTCATCGAGGGGTCGCCGACCATGCCCGTGGCTCCACCGATCAGCGCGATCGGCCGGTGGCCGCAGCGCTGGAAATGCTTGAGTATCATCACGCTCACCAGGTGCCCGATGTGCAGGGAATCAGCCGTGGGGTCAATCCCGACATAGGCGGCCTGCGGGCCTTCCATCAATTTCTCTTCCGTTCCGGGCATGATGTCCTGGATCATGCCGCGCCATTTCAGCTCTTCAACAAAATTCTTCATCGATTCATCTCTTATTAGTCTGCAAATTTAGTTATAATTTAGTAAATTTGTACGCTCTGCAGTCGGTAGCCAGCTTCCCCTGCAAAACTACGCGCTTCGCGCTATCCCACCGCTGCACTTCGTTTGCGGTCCCCCCGTTCACGAGGCCACGGGTGGCCACGGTTTTGCAGGGGAACTGGCTGCCGGACTGGACGCAAAGCGAGCGGACGATAATTACTTATTTATTGATATTATGAGAAAGAAAATTGTTGCAGGCAACTGGAAAATGAATACCACCAAACCGGATGGTGTCGAACTTGCCAAAGCCGTGGCGGCCCGTGCCGCAGAAGTCCCCGAGGGTGTCGGACTGATCATCGCTCCTCCGTTTACGCACCTTTGCTGCTGCGGCAAGCAGCTGGAGGGTACCAAGGTGGAGCTCTCCGCCCAGAACTGTGCCGACCATGTGAAGGGAGCCTACACCGGCGAAGTGTCCGTCGACATGCTCAAGGCGGTCGGCTGCCAGTGGACCATCCTGGGTCACTCCGAGCGTCGTCAGTACTATGGCGAGACCGACGAGAAGCTGGTCGAGAAAGTGAAGCTCGCCCTCGGTGCCGGACTCGGTGTCATCCTCTGCGTGGGTGAAAACCTCGACGAGCGGGAAGCCGGCAAGCATTTCGAAGTCTGCGCCACCCAGGTCAAGAACGTTCTCTATCAGTTCACGGCTGAGGATATGGCGAAGATCGTCATCGCCTACGAGCCCGTCTGGGCCATCGGCACCGGCAAGACCGCGACGGCCGAGCAGGCGGAAGAGATCCATGCCTTCATCCGCAAGGTCCTCGCCGAGAAGTTCGGTGATGCCCTCGCTGAAGAAGTGACAATCCTGTATGGCGGATCCTGCAAGCCCTCCAACGCCAAGGAACTTTTCGCCCAGAAGGATATCGACGGCGGACTGATCGGCGGCGCTGCCCTCAAGGCAGACGACTTCATCCAGATCGCCCTGTCATTCTAAGATCCGGATCGTCAGGCCGATTCGGCCTGTTTCGCTCCAGAGCCAGACTTGCTCACCCTCGATGCGTACGACTTCGAGGGTGAGATTTTTACGTCTCAACACCTCTGTACGGGTTGTCCAGATCAGGTCTCCGGCCACGCGCTGACCGATCGTGGACGGGATTTCGGAGAAAGTGACCACATAGAAGTCCGACATGTTGTCCGTGTGGGCCCGGAATTCCCGGAGCTCCCGGCTGAAGGCCAGCTGGCAGGTGCCTGGATCATAGACGAACGGAATGTCGCCGCCCACCATGAGCCGGATCTCTTCGTCCTCGCAGAATGCATTCCGCATCCGCTGGTCCGAACAGGAGACCGGTAGCAGGAGGAGAAGCGGCAACAACAGAAGAAGGGGGTGACGTCGGATCATGGGACGATGATTTCTTTGATGAGGGTCTCGGTACTGCCGTCCGTATGGTAGATGACGGCTTTGAGCGTTCCGGATTTGTGGATGGTATAGCGGCCGTCCGGGCCCGGATTGACAGTGGTACCGTCCAGGCTCCAGCGGACGTCCAGGACATCCGTCGCATTGAACACGCGCAGGGGGATCTTGGCACCGGACTGGAAACTGCCGTCCAGGTTGCGCGGGACATTGTTGAGGTAAATATACGGATAGGTGCCTTCCCGGTAGATCTTGGTCGTGAAACGGTCGCTGGCGGAGAAACTGGTGCCGTCCGCCGTGGTGATCCTGACGGTGACGGCATAACCGGTCTTCGGCTGGAGGTTCTCAAGGGTGCAGCTGGTGCTTTGGGGGCCGAGCGCCAGCCGGAACTCTTCTTCTCCGTCCGACCAGGTCACCTCAGCCCCCTGGATTTCTCCGAGTTTTTCGGAGAATTCCCAGCAGAGGATGGCTGCGTCCTGGAAGACCGTCAGGTCGGTCAGGCGGATGGGTTCGATGACATCGAAGGAGATATTCTTGTCTGGGTGGGAACTGATGCCGGTGAGGGCGAGGGAGGACGTGGTGCCTTGCCAGGAGCGGAAGGGGACGGGGGAGTCTGAGCCGAACTGGGCGATGCCGGGCTGGGGAAAAGAGAGCCCGCCGGCAGGGCCGGCGGCCGGGTCGGCCGGCACCAGCATGGCGCAGGGATGCTCCGGATTGTCGTTGACGGCGCCCAGTTCCCAGCGTTCCGCTGCAGTCAGTTCCGTGCCGTAGCGCGTGGACTCGCCGGCAGGATTCCCGGACCGGTCCACGTGGTAGATGAACAGGCGTCCGTTGTCGTTGCCAAACAGGAAGAATTCGTCTTTCTGCTCCGTCAGGGCCTTGAGGTAGGTCCGTCCTTTCTGTAGCGGCGGCAGGTCATAGTGACGTATCTCCAGCGTATCGCAGCGGCCCAGTCCGAGCGATTCGTATTCGATGGCCGTGAAATCAGGCGGGTTCTCCCCCCGGCAGCCTTCATCCATCAGGGAGAGCCCGTAGAGTTCGGAGGACAGTCCTCCGCTGAAGGCACCGTCCGTATCATAGAGGTCCTTCAAGCCGAGCACGTGGCCGAATTCGTGGCAGAAGATACCCAGATGACCTTCCGGGGATGCAGTGAACCGGTCAATCTTCTTGTCGCCGGCCGGGAGGCTGCCTCCGTGGTCGGCGAGCCGGTCCATCTGTGGCCAGATATCATCCTCCGATCCGCTGTCCTGCTCTCCCGGTCCGGCGGTTATCAGGCAGATGTTGTCCACAAAGCCGTCGGCATCGTTGTCGTAAAGGCTGAAATTGAGGAGGGGCTGCTGCTTTTCCACCGCCTCGCGGACGGCTTCGTGCAGACGGACATCCCGGCGGTCGCCCTGGTTGGCGCCATACCAGGCCGCCTCCCGGGACAGGGTGATGATAGGAGCAACTTCGAAACTGAAGGTGGTCTGTCCGGCGTATTGCCGGTTGAAATAGGCTTCCGCCTTTTCGACCATCAGGTCGATTCTCTGCTGCGACTGCCCGAACTGCCTGTCGGCGAACTGGACAGGCAGAACGACCATCCGGAATACGGTCAGGAGTATCGCAGCGGTTACCATCTCTTCGTTTTGGGCAAACTAAGATACTAAGAAAAACGGAAAACCAAAAGGCCGGCAACCTCGCGGCTCGCCGACCTTTAGACGTGTACTAAAACCTAAACCTACAACATAGATGCAAGGTGGTTTCAGAACGTTGCAAAAAAAATCAAAATATTTTGAGATTATTTTTTTGCCTCATCTACGGAAACCTTGCGGAATTCCTTGAGGTCTTTCATCAGCTCAAGGGCAAGTTTGCGTGCGCGGGCGCCGGCAGCTTTGTTTCCTTTGACAACTTGAGCCTGGGCGTTGGCCTTGAAGAGATCCATTTTCTCTTCGATACTCTTTACAAGTTCTTTCATGGTGCAGATGTGTTAATAATATAAATCGTTTATTGTCGGCAAGATAGCGAAGAAAAGAGAAAAAAGCAAATTTTCCGGAAAAATTGCTTTTTATTGTTCAGTTTCCACCGGTTTTTTCCGGGTATTCAACTGATTCATGGCCTGTTCGATGCCGACAAAGCACCATGTGCGGACGCCTCCGGTCACTTTTTTCGCGATGAGCTCGATCTGCTGCCGCTGCTCTTCCGAGAAGTCGCTCAGGACGAAGTCGATCTGGCCGCCCTGGGCAAAGTCATGGCCGATGCCGATGCGCAGGCGCGCCCAATCGGAATTCTCCAGGACTTCCTGGATGTTCTTCAGTCCGTTGTGTCCGCCGTCACTTCCGGATTTGCGCAGGCGGAGGGTCCCGAACGGGAGGTTGAGGTCATCGCAGATGACCAGCAGGTGGTCCTGGGGAATGTCCAGCTTCTGCAGCCAGTAGCGCACGGCGTTGCCGCTGAGATTCATATAGGTCGAGGGTTTGAGCAGATGGATCTCCCGGCCTTTGTCGTGGACGACGGCCTGGTCGCCGTAACGTCCGGATTCGAAAACGACATTGGATGCCTGAGCCCAGGCATCCAATATCATAAAGCCGATGTTGTGTCTCGTCGCGGCGTATTCGGCACCGATGTTGCCGAGTCCCACCACCAGATAACACTTTTCTGACACGGCGGGGTCCGGTTTACTCCTCCGCAGCAGCCGCAGTAACATTGCGCGTAGTCTTGACGCCGCAGATGATGGTGTCCTTGTCAGAGACGACAGTCACGTTCTTCAGCTGGATGTCGGAAGCCTTGATGCGCTTGTCAAGACCGAGCGGGGTGATGTCCACGGTGACCTCGTCGGGAAGGTCGTTCATCAGGGCGCTGACACGCAGGCTGCGGGCGTTCTGATAGAACTTACCACCCTGCTGCACACCCTTGGCGTGACCGGTGATCACGAGGGGCACGCTGATGGCGATGGGCTTCTCGGTACCCACGGCGAGGAAATCGACATGGAGGCAGTTGTCCGTGACGGGATGCCACTGGATCTCATGGAGAATGGCGGTCTGGGGCTTGCCACCGTCGAGGACGAGGTCCACGATGTAGGATTTCGGCGTGTCGGTGAGCGTCTTGAGCTCCTTGGCGCTGACGGTGAAGAGAACGTTCTCCATGCCGAGGCCGTAGAGGTTGCACGGGACGAGCCCTTCTTTGCGGAAGGCCTTCAGAACGGCCTTGTTGCCGACCTTGCGGGTCTGGCCTTTCAATTCAAAATGCTGCATTTCTAAATACTTAAAATGTGTTACTCAACTTGGGATCTCCCCAAGTCCCATTGCACCAAAACCTTGCGGTTTTACGAATGCGGGCGCAAAGATATAACAATATCTTGATATTCACAAACTACTTATAAGACGAGCTGGACGCGCTTGTTCCAGGCGAGGGTCTTGTAATGGGCATTGAGCCGGGTCCGGAGCGGATCGGGGATATAGACCGACAGGCCACAGCAGTGCTGGAGCAGCAGGTCGAAGAAACTGGGCGTCTCTCCGTGGTATATGACACAGTCTGCCAGTGCAGCCTCGAAACGGGCGGCTTCGGCTGCCGGAGGATAGAGTTTGTCGACCAGGTCCTTCAGATCGTAGTAGAAGCGGAGTTCGCTGCTGGAATAGTAATAGCGCTGCACGACATGGGCCAGGTTGATGTCCAGTTCGCTCCGGCGCGCCTCGACGACGGCGGCGAAAGCCTCGGCCAAGGCATCTACCTTAGAGCAGTCCACGAGGGTGATGGTGCCGGCACGGCTGTTCCCGGTCTGTTCGCTGTAGTATTCGTAATAGTCTTTGCAGAACTGCAGCAAGTCGGGCGTTTCGCCGCGGAAAAGCTGGGTGGAGAGATGCGCATAGCGCATGCCGGAGGTGAGGATCTCGGTCGGTGAAAGGACGAGATAATTGCACACATCCTTCAGTTCGTAGGCAACTTCCACGCAGCCGGACAGGCAGGTGTCGAGGATGATGAATTCCATCTTCATCGGAATGGCGCTGGCGAAGTCAGTCAGTTCAATCCACTCTGCGCGGCTGCTGGAACCGACGTATTGGTTCCCGATGGCTTTGGTCTCGGGGAAGGGTACAACGGGCTTCCGGATGACCGTCCGGATGGTGGAACGTTCGCTGCTGGTGGTATAATTGGCTGGGATCCAGCCGGAACCGTGCGATGAGACGAGCAAGCCGTAACGGCGTGCGGGGAATCGCTGGTGGATATCTTCCAGGACCGTGTGCAGCGTCTCCTTGGTGGCGCTCCGTGTGATATCTTTGTAGACGTGCAGCGTGTCCATTACGGGCTTGCCGTCGTTGCCGCGGAAAATCCGGATCAGGCAGGGCGGGTTCTCCTGCGTATAACTGCCATTGAGCGTGTTGTGGCAGAAAGCCACGATGGCCTTGTCGTAGGACAGTCCGGGGAGGACGTCTGTCTGCAGCTCCTCCAGGTTGGTCTTGAGGTTGTTGCTCAGGTTGTTGTATCCCAGGCCATAGTAGATGAATACCTGGTCGTAGGTGCCTTCGAAGGGCTTGTCCAGACCGTCGCACCCCGCTATCAGCAGGATGCCCGCAAGGAGGAAAAATGCTTTGATTCGACGCATAGTTTGCAAATATAAGTTTTTTCGGGAGAAATAATAAAGCCTTTAAGGAGAAGAAGGAATCTTTTTGGGAAGTTGCAATATTTGATTATCTTTGTATTTAATTTCAAAGACCTCTGGATAGAGGTTTTGGAGGAGGATTTGCAGAGACTGCTCTTGGATAGGAGTGTGCCTGTCGTGCGGGGTCGGCCCGCCAAATCCGGTTCTTACCCGGGCTATCGCATTTCGCTGGACCGGGGAGTTAAAGAAATGCCCAAAGACCAGAAAAACGACGAATTGCACTGGTATGCGCTGAAGGTTTTCTACAACCGTGTCGTATACTTGAAGTCCCTCATGGACCCGGAGGGAGTCGAGACTTATGTGCCGCTCCATACGGTGGAGCAGTATGACAAAGGGCGCCTTTCGTATGAAGAGAAGCAGCTGATTCCTTCGCTGATGTTTGTCCGCTGCCGGGAAAAATGGCTGGAGGATTTCAAGCGGAAGTACCCGGAGGACTTCATGTTCTACACCGAAGCTGCAACCCGCCGTCCCGGCATCATCCCCGATACGGAGATGCGCTCCTTCATCCTCGTGACCTCGGCCAATTCCGGCCGGAATGTCAAATATTTCGGCGCGGATGCGCCGGAATACCACACCGGCGACCGGGTCCGGGTGATCGAGGGGCTGTACAAGGGCGCCGAAGGATACATCAAACGCATCAAAAAGGACCGCAAACTGATCGTCTCCGTGACCGGAGTCGCCGTCGTTGCTGTCAGTTATATCCATCCCAGTTTTTTGGAAAAAATCAATTGAACCCATGAAAGGCATCGTCCTCGCCGGTGGATCCGGCACCCGTCTCTACCCGATCACCAAGGGTGTCAGCAAGCAGTTGCTGCCGATTTATGACAAACCGATGGTTTACTACCCGATCAGCGTATTGATGCTGGCCGGGATCCGGGACATCCTGATCATCTCGACGCCGCAGGACCTGCCGGGATTCCGCCGCCTGCTGGGCGACGGCTCGGATTACGGGGTGCGCTTCGAATATGCGGAGCAGCCGAGTCCGGACGGACTGGCGCAGGCGTTCATCATCGGCGAAGAGTTTATCGGTGACGATTGTGCCTGCCTCGTGCTGGGAGACAATATTTTCCACGGCAGTGGCTTCACGCCCATCCTCAAGGAAGCGGTGCGCGCCGCGGAGGAGGACGGGAAGGCGACGGTGTTCGGCTATTGGGTGGACGATCCGGAACGGTACGGCGTGGCCGAATTCGACCGGGAAGGCAATTGCCTGAGCATCGAGGAGAAACCGAAGGAGCCGAAGAGCAATTATGCCGTGGTCGGCCTGTATTTCTACCCGAACAAGGTGGTCGAGGTCGCCAAGCACATCAAACCTTCCGCCCGCGGCGAGCTGGAGATCACGACGGTGAACCAGGAATTCCTCGCGGAGAAGAACTTGAAAGTGCAGACCCTGGGCCGTGGCTTCGCCTGGCTGGATACGGGCACGCACGATTCCCTCGCGGAGGCATCCATTTTCGTGGAGGTCATCGAGAAGCGCCAGGGGCTCAAGATCGCGTGCCTCGAGGGGATTGCCTATCATCGGGGCTGGATCACGGAGGAGCGGATGCGCGAGCTCGCGAAGCCGATGCTGAAGAACCAGTACGGACAGTATCTGCTCAAGGTGATTGAAGACGAGAAACAGAAAACGAAGTAAATGGAAGTCATCAAGACAGAGATTGAAGGGTTGCTGATCATCGAACCGCGTATTTTCCAGGATGCGCGGGGGTACTTCTTCGAGAGTTTTTCCCAGCGGGATTTCGATGAGCAGGTGCGTCCGATCCTGGGACATACGGTACACTTCGTGCAAGACAACGAATCCATGTCCAGCTATGGTGTCGTCCGGGGTTTGCACTACCAGAATCCTCCTTTTACCCAGAGCAAGCTGGTACGTTGCGTATCCGGTTCGGTACTCGACGTGGCGGTGGATATCCGTCGGGGATCACCGACTTTCGGCCGGCACGTGGCCGTGGAACTGTCCGGGGAGAATCATCGGCAGTTCTTTATCTCCAAGGGATTTGCCCACGGGTTTGCCGTGCTGAGTGAAAAGGCGGTTTTCCAGTACAAGTGTGATGAGTTCTATCATCCCGAGGCGGACTCCGGCATCCAGTTGCTGGATGACTCGCTCGGGATTGACTGGCAGATTCCTGCGGACCGGATGATCATGAGCGAAAAGGACCGTGTCCGCGCCAAACTGGCGGATACTCCGCTGGTGTTTGAATACAGCAAGATATGAATATCCTGATCACAGGTGCCAATGGCCAGTTGGGCAACGAGATGCGCCTCCTGTCATCCCGGCAGGACGGAAACCGTTTCCTTTTCACGGACGTGAACGACGCTTCGGAGGAGTCCGTGGCGATGCTGCGCAAACTGGCTGGCGAGGGTGTAGACATTTCGACGCGCAAGCTGGACATCACCGATCCGGAAGCCATCCGTGCCGTGGTGCGCGAAGAGCGGATCGATGCGATCGTCAATTGTGCCGCTTATACCAATGTGGATGCGGCGGAAGACAACGATGAACTCGCAGAACTCCTGAATGCCAAGGCGCCGGAGAATCTGGCCCTGGCCATGAAAGAGACCGGTGGTCTGCTGGTGCACATCAGCACGGACTATGTGTTCGGGGGCGATCCTTACAATACCCCCTGCCGTGAGGACCAGACGGGGACGCCGACAGGCGTGTACGGACTGACCAAACTGCACGGCGAGCAGGCCATCCATGCCTCAGGCTGCCAGTATGTCATCCTGCGCACCGCCTGGCTGTACAGCGAATTCGGCAAGAATTTCGTCCGGACGATGCTCCGCCTGACGGCCGAAAAGCCGTCCCTGAAGGTCGTCTTCGACCAAGTCGGCACGCCGACTTACGCCGGTGACCTGGCGGAAGCGATCGGCGTGATCCTGGCGGATTATGAATGTCACACGGGCGGTACATGTCAAGCGGACGGTGCCTGTCATTCTGAGCGAAGCGAAGAATCTTACCCCCGCACCGGCATCTACCACTACTCCAACGAAGGTGTGTGTTCCTGGTACGATTTCACGAAGGCCATTGCGGCCCTTGCCGGGCATGTTGCCTGCGACATCCAACCCTGCCACTCCGATGAATTCCCGTCCAAGGTCAAGCGCCCGGCCTATTCGGTGCTGGACAAGACGAAGATCAAAGAAGCTTTCTGCGTGCAGGTGCCGTATTGGCTGGAGCCGCTGAAAACAGTGATAAATTATCTAACCCAATAAGCCATGAAAGTCGTTATCCTTGCCGGCGGTTTCGGAACCCGCATCTCCGAAGAATCCGCTTTCAAGCCCAAGCCCATGATTGAGATTGGCGGGCAGCCAATCCTGTGGCACATCATGAAAGAGTATTCCTATTATGGATATAACGATTTCATCATTTGTGCAGGCTACCTGCAAGCATATATCAAGAAATGGTTTGCGGATTATTTCCTTTGCAACAGCGATGTCACCTTCGATTTTCGTGACGGGAAAAATGAGATGACGGTTCATGCCAATCATTGCGAACCGTGGAAGGTTTCCGTGATTGACACGGGCTTGCATACGATGACGGGCGGCCGTATCAAACGGATACAGCCTTATGTCGGGAACGAACCCTTCCTGATGACTTACGGCGACGGTGTCTGTGATGTCAATATCCAGGATTTGGTGGCGTTTCATCAGAGCCACGGAAAAATCGCTACGCT
Organism: uncultured Bacteroidia bacterium; assembly: GCA_902790635.1. Lineage (GTDB taxonomy): Bacteria > Bacteroidota > Bacteroidia > Bacteroidales > UBA932 > Cryptobacteroides. The sequence continues at coordinate 151,601 of CADASN010000003.1, forward strand.
GACGGCCGTCATCCTGGAGCAGCAGAAAGGTGTGCTGGATATTGGCGGAGATAACGCAGTAAAATCCTTCCGGGAAAAGAACCTGTCGGACGGAGCTCCGATCAATGCCGGCTATATGGTCCTCAATCCGGAGATTTTCGATTATCTGGAGGGCGACAAGACCGTATTTGAGCGGGATCCCCTGGAGCGGCTCGCTTCTGAAGGGCAACTGATGTCCTATATGCATCGGGGCTTCTGGCAGTGTATGGACAACCGCCGTGAGATGGAGATGCTGGAGAAACTGCTTGCTGCGGGAAAAGCTCCTTGGAAAAAATGGGATTAGAACATAGAAATGCAATAAACTGAATATGGCAGATCACAAAGAAATCAGAAAACAAATTGCCGCCTTGACGGCGGATTATTATAAGGCCCGGTTTGCAAGCAAGGAGTTTGTCCCGGGCAAAACCAAGGTTAACTATGCCGGTCGGGTTTTTGATGAGGAAGAACTCCAGAATGCGGTGAATGCTTCGTTGGATTTCTGGCTTACGGAAGGTCGTTTTTCCGAGGAGTTTTCCAGCAAGATATCGGAGTTCCTGGGCGTAGAACACGTACTCCTCACCAATTCCGGCTCTTCGGCCAACCTCTTGGCCTTTTCGGCCCTCACGTCAGAAAAACTCGGCGACCGTCGGTTGAAGCCGGGCGACGAAGTGATTTCCGTCGCAGCCGGTTTCCCGGCTACAGTCACGCCGATTATCCAGAACGGCCTCGTACCGGTGTTCGTGGACCTGAGCATCCCTACCTACAACATCGACATCGAGATGCTGAAGAAGGCTATCACACCCAAGGTGAAATGCATCTTCCTCGCCCATACGCTGGGCAATCCGTTCGATATCGATGCAATCATGGCTCTTGCCAAAGAGCATGATCTCTGGGTGATCGAAGATAACTGCGATGCCTTCGGATCGGAATATAAGGGCAGGAAGACCGGAACTTTCGGGCACCTGTCCACCATCTCTTTCTATCCGGCTCATCACATTACGACGGGAGAAGGCGGGGCCATCTGTACCAATGACCCGCAACTGGCCCGTATCGTACGCGCTTTCCGCGATTGGGGCCGCGACTGCTATTGCGCCGGAGGCGACAACAACACCTGCGGTAAGCGCTTCTCCCAGCAGTTCGGAACACTGCCTTTCGGATTCGATCACAAATATGTCTATTCCGAGATCGGCTACAACCTCAAGATGACGGATATCCAGGCTGCCATCGGTGCTGCCCAGATCGACAAGCTTCCGGACTTCTGCGTGAGCCGCAAGGCTCACTTCAAAGAATGGAAGCGGATCTTCAACAAGTACCCTCAGTTTTTCATCACGCCGGAACCGACGGAAGGCGCGGATCCTTCCTGGTTCGCCTTTATCGTCACACTCAAGGAGGGATGTCCTTTCACGCGGGACGACTTGACCAGGTATCTCAACCAGAACCTCATCGAAACCCGCAACCTCTTTGCCGGCAACATGACCAAGCAACCTGCCTACATCGGAAAGAACTGGCGGATTGCAGATCACTTGAAACAGACGGACTACATCATGAACAATACGTTCTTCCTGGGTACCTATCCCGGGCTCACGGATGAAATGTTCCAATATGTAGAAGGCAAGCTCGACGAATTCGTTAAGCAGTTCTGATATGTTGGCCAGAAAGTATCTTTCCGAGGTTGTCTCGGTCAAGAACCCTTTCTCCGGGATTTATACCGTGGAATTCAAGTCCCTGGAGCGTCCGTACAAATACGATCCGGGGCAGTTCCTGCACATCGCTGTCGATGAAGACTATGATGGCATCGGCCAATGGCCGGAATCCCGCTGTTTCTCGATGCAGAGCGACCCTGCGGAGGAGGTAATCCGTATCACGTATGCAGTCAAGGGAGCCTTCACCCAGGAGATGGAACGGGTGCTGAAGCCGGGCCGCGAGGTCTGGTTGAAGCTGCCGTTCGGGGAGCTTTTCACACAGCCGCACAGCAAGGAGAATACGGTATTCATCGCCGGAGGTACGGGAGTCACCCCGTTCCTGTCCTTGTTCACGCACGAGTCTTTTCGGGACTATGTCAATCCGAGAATCTATCTGGGATACAAGAACGAGGACTATTTCATTTACCAGAAAGAACTTGCTGCGATTAAGAACGACAATGCCCGCATCACTGTCTTTTTCGAGAATAAGGATGGAGTGATAGATATTGCCAGAATCCATGACGAGAACGGGAATGACAGCAATTATTTCATTTCCGGTCCGCCGGTGATGATCAAGATTTTCAAGAATAAACTTATCGAACTGGGCGTTCCGCAGGAAAACGTTTTGACAGACGATTGGGAATAATGGAAACGGCATTCAACGATTTCTATAAGGGCAAACGCGTCCTTGTGACCGGCCATACCGGTTTCAAGGGAAGCTGGCTCTCGATCTGGCTTCACGAAATGGGGGCGGAAGTGGTTGGTATCGGGTTGGATCCTTATTCGGAAAAAGATAATTTCGTGCTCTCCGGCATCGGGGAGAAGATACTGGCCGATATCCGTGCCGATATCCGGGACGGGGAGAAGATAAAAGAGATCTTCGCCACGTACCGCCCGGAGATTGTTTTCCATCTGGCCGCCCAGCCGCTGGTGCGCCTGAGCTATGAGATTCCGGTCGAGACCTACGAGACGAACGTGATGGGTACCATCCATGTGATGGAAGCCATCCGGGCGACGGACAGTGTCCGGGTCGGCGTGATGATCACGACGGACAAGTGCTACGAGAACAAAGAACAGTTGACCGGCTACAAGGAAGATGACCCGTTCGGGGGATATGATCCCTATTCTTCCAGCAAGGGTGCCTGCGAGATTGCTATCCAATCGTGGCGGCGGAGTTATTTCAATCCTGCGGATTACGGTACCAAGCACCATATGAGCCTGGCCAGTGTCCGTGCCGGCAACGTGATTGGCGGAGGCGACTGGGCGAAGGACCGCATCATCCCGGATTGTGTCCGTGCGCTGGAGGCCGGAAAACCGATTGAAATTCGCAGTCCCAGGTCCGTTCGCCCCTGGCAGCATGTTCTGGAGCCGCTCAGTGGCTATATGCTTCTTGCACAGAAGATGTGGAAGGACCCGACCGGGTATTGCGAAGGTTGGAACTTTGGGCCTGAGCCGGATTCCGTCTTGACGGTCTGGGAGATGGCTTCCGCGATGGTGGACAGATTCGGATATGGAGAGTTGAAAGATGTTTCCGATCCCACGGCATGGCATGAGGCGAAACTCCTGATGCTGGATATCAACAAGGCGAAGACCCGCTTGGGCTGGAGGCCCCGGCTGGACGCCCGGCAGTGCGTGACCTTGACAGCGGACTGGTACAAGCGGTACCAGGGTGAGGATGTATATAGCCTCTGCGCGGAACAGATAAAGGATTTCTACAAGAACAGGATATGATTGTACTGCAGGATTACGGCGTCACGCTGAAGCAGTTGACTCACGATAAGATCGAGATGGTCCGCCGGTGGCGGAACGATCCGAAAATCCAGAAGTATATGGAGTTTCGTGATGAGATCACGCCGGAGATGCAGGAGAACTGGTTCCGGAAGATATCTTCCGGCAATACTGACTACTATTTTATCATCGAGGCGGAAGGACGTGAGATCGGGCTGATCAATATCCGGAGTATTGATTATGACAAGAAAGAAGGCGAGCCCGGGATTTTCATCTATGATGATGATTTCCTGAATTCCGATTATTCTTTCCGCAGCAGTCTTTGCCTCCTGGATTTTGTTTTCGGTGAATTGGGCTTGGACCGTGTAGTCAGCCACATCATGCGGGACAATAAGCGGGCGATTGACTTCAATTTGTTTTGGGGCTATGTTTTGAGCCCCGGGCAGGAAGATGTTTTCAATCAGGAATATGTCTTGCAGAAAGAAGCATATTACAAAAAACGGGATAAACTGTCACGATTGTTTAAGAAGAAACAGTAATTTATATGGATTTAAACGATTTTATCAAGAATTTTGCGGAGCAGTTCGATGAGACGGATCCATCCGAGATCCGTCCCGATACGGCCTTTCACGATCTCGAGGAGTATTCGTCCTTGATTGCTTTGTCTATCATTGCGATGATTGATGAAGAATATGATGTGGTCCTGAAGGGCGACGACATGCGTTCTGCCGTGACCGTGGAGGATCTTTACAACATTGTCTGCAGTCGCGTTTAATGGATCCGATGGTATCTCCTTTTTCTTTATCCGGCAAGACAATCCTGGTTACGGGCGCTTCGTCCGGCATCGGCCGGGCGGCGGCTGTTGAGTGCTCGAAGGCCGGGGCCAGGGTGGTGCTTACCGCCCGGAACAGGGATCGTTTGCAGGAAAGCCTGGAAATGCTTTCCGGAGAAGGGCATTTGGTGCTCCCTTGCGATCTGGACAATGCAGAAGAGATTGCAGGCCTGGTCGCGGATCTCCCCGTCCTTCACGGTGTGATCAACAATGCCGGTTTTACCAAGATTTTACCCCTTCAGTTCATTGATGAGCAGTCATTCAAGGATATCCTGAGTGTCAATACGGTGGCGCCGGTCCTGTTGCTGAGGCTGTTGTTGAAGAAGAAGAAACTTGCGGCCGGTTCGTCCGTTGTGTTTACAAGTTCTCTTGCGGCTCTGGGACGGACTACGGTCGGGAATGGTATGTATACGGCCAGCAAAGGTGCAGTCAGTGCATTTGTCGCCTGTGCTGCCCTCGAGTTGTCCAAAAAAGGTATCCGCGTGAATGCTGTCTGTCCCGGGATGGTGGATACAGGAATCCTATCCAACGGGACCATCTCCGAAGAGCAGCTGGAGAAAGACAAAATGAATTATCCGCTTGGAAGATATGGAAAACCTGAGGAGATCGCTTGGGCAATGATTTACCTGTTGTCGGATGCGTCTTCCTGGGTGACCGGGACCAATTTAATCATAGATGGAGGGTATTCCATCCGATAGATCCTATGGCATTCTTACAAGTAAAGAACGTAGAGATTAAAGGCATAGCTACCTGTGTGCCCAAACAGGTTAAGGTTGCTAAGAAAATGCCTTACTTTACTGAGGTCGAGGCTGATAACTTTACCAATGTGACAGGCGTTGTGAGTTCGCATGTGGCTCCGGCAGAGATGACCCTGTCTGATCTTTGTCAAGCTGCATCAGAGAAGTTGCTGGCAGAGTCTGGCTGGGAACGTGAGTCGATTGACTTAATAATGTTTGTCAGCACATCACGTGACTTTTACATTTGTCCAAATACGTCAAATATCCTGCAAGATAAACTGGGGCTTCGCACAGAATGTGTGGCACTTGACTTGCCATTTGCCTGCTCAGGCTATGTATATGGTCTATCAGTCGCAGGAATGATGATGCAAAGCGGCCAGATTAAACGAGCATTGCTTTGTGTGGGTGAGATGACAAGCAAGAATCAATCCCATTTAGATAAGACGGTTTGGTCATTGCATGGCGATGCCGGTTCTGCCACATTATTGGAGTATAACCCTAAAGCTAAGCATCCGATGCAATTTAATCTGGGTGGAGATGGCAGTGGTTGGGAAGCTATAATTTGTCGTGAGATGGGTGTCCGCAATATGACTACTGAGGAATCCCTCAAATATAAGAAGTATGAAGAAGGTGTAGAGCGTAACGCTACTCAATGCGCCATGGACGGCATGAGCGTGTTCTCATTTGCCATTACCCGACCGGGACAATGTATTAAAGGCCTTTGTGAACATTTCGAGTTTGACCTTACCCAGATCGACTTTCTTCTGATTCATCAGGCCAATAAGATGATTGACGAGAAGATACGACACAAACTAAAATTGGCGCCAGAGCAGGTGCCGTATAGTATGACCTACTATGGTAATACCAGTTCCTGTACTATTCCTATCACCATGACGTCTAAGATTCGTGAACAGCTTTCTGCAAGAGAGAATGAGTTGGTTATGTGTGGTTTTGGTTCGGGTCTTTCTTGGGGCTCTGCCCATGTGTTTACGGATAGAATTATAAGCTTAGAACCCATTGAACTTGGTTGATGAAAGATCTAGAGAATAAAAATGCCATCGTTACAGGTGCTCGCACAGGTATCTGCCGTGCCGTTGTAGAGGCATATGCAGAGGCTGGTTGCAATGTATGGGCGGTTGTACATCGCGATGACGATGCTTTCCTTGCTGATATGGAGGCACTTGCCAAGCGATGTGACGTGTGGATTAAAGTAGTTCATATTAATCTTGAAGACGAAGAGGATATCAAACGCGGAATGCGCGAGATAACCTCCGAGAAACTGCCTATCGACATCTTAGTTAATGGGGCAGGAGTAACCAGTCCAAGCAGATTGATTCTGATAACCTCTTTGAAGGATATGCACCGCGTGATGCAGGTCAATTTCTTTGCTGCTGTGCAAATGGCTCAACTTACTTTTAAAGTAATGATGAGACAGAAGAGAGGAAGCATTATAAACATAGCAAGTATTGCAGGTATTGATGGCGATCTTTCTCAGCTTGAATATGGCGCAAGTAAAGCAGCCCTAATATGTGCCACAAAGAAAATGGCTTACGAATGGGGCGACTTTGGGATCCGGGTTAATGCTATTGCACCGGGTATTATTGATACTAAAATGTTGGATGAAATGGAGACTCACGTTATTGAGGAACTTATCCGCAAGACTTCGCTTCATAGAGCAGGTAAACCTGGAGAGATTGCTCAACTGTGTGTGTTCTTGGGAAGCGATAAATCCTCATATATCTCTTCAGAAACTATTCGCATAGATGGAGGGGGTTACAAATTTCGTTTCCACCTTTAAGCATACAGAATTAAACCTTTATGGAAGAAGCAAGGATCAAACAGAATGTCCTTGAGATGAAGCTCAAGGCTCTTGATATGGCGCTGAGCACCAGTTTTGGTGCGCATATCGGGGGCGGTTTCTCTGCTATGGAGTTGATGGCTTGTCTCTATGAAGTGGCCAGTATTCCTTCCATGGCAGAGGAAAAGAGAGACAGAATCATTTTGAGTAAAGGTCACGGTGTGTTAGCTCTCTATACCGCTTTATGGCAAAAGGGCCTGATGACAGAAGAAGATCTGGCGACCTTTGAAACAGATGGAACACGGTTTCACGGTCATCCCCACCGCAATTTAGAGAAGGGTATTGAGTTCTCTGGTGGTAGCCTTGGTCTTGGCATTTCGTATGCGGTTGGAGTTGCCAAAGCTTGTAAGGATAAAGGCTTGAACAATAGAATCTATGTGATTCTGGGTGATGGCGAGATGGATGAGGGAATTGTTTGGGAAGCTTTAATGGCTATCACTAACTTTGGCTTGAATAATGTGACAGTTATTATTGACCGCAACCAGTATCAGTTGGATGGTCCCACTTCAGATATTATGAATCTTCTTTCTATCGAAGACAAGATGAAAGCGTTCGGTTATGAAGTTGAGACCGTGAACGGACATTCTATACCCGAACTGCTTGATACCCTCGGTAAGACATTTGATAAACCACATGCGGTCGTAGCCAATACAATCAAGGCCAACGGAATATCCTTCTTGATGAACAATAAGATTTCTCACCAGTGCGTATTACCCAGAAAGAAATACGAACTTGCCGTTGAAGAAATTAAAAAAGCTTACAATGGGGAATAATGTGAATTTCAAATTGATGTCAATGGCTGGCCAGGGGGGCAGTGTATTTGGAATCTCCCTCATTGAATTGATGAATCTGCGCAACGATCTGATGGTGCTGTCTAGTGATATGTCAACACCTGCTGGTCTTGACAGATTCAAAGCAGCATACCCGGAGCATTTTATGAATATGGGTATTGCGGAGCAGAATATGATAGGAACTGCTGCCGGACTTGCAGAAGAAGGGTATAAACCTATTTGCGTAGCCCAAGCCTGCTTTATCACCATGCGAAGTTTCGAACAGGTGAGACAGTATTGCGGCTATATGCAGATACCGATGGTAATCATTGGTATTGGTTCCGGTGTTTCTCTTCAGTATATGGGAAACACCCATTATGCCATTGAGGACTTGGCCTTGATGCGCACGATTCCGGGGATGGAGGTGATTGCTCCATGCGATTCATACGAGGCTGTTTTGGCATTTGAATATGCAGTGAATAGCAAACATCCTGTGTATATTCGTCTCTATGGTGGCCCCGCTATTCCTGGTATGTTTGACGAGGAGGTTACTTTTGAGTGTGGAAAAGCCATCAAGAAGAAAGAGGGCGCTGATGTGCAAATCATCGCAACAGGAAGCATGGTGGGTAACGCTCTGAAAGTGGCTGAAGATCTCGCTGCCGAAGGCATCTCGACCGAAGTATTGGATATGCATACCATCAAACCTCTGGATGCAGAGGCAATTGACATAAACAAGAAACTGATTGTTACCCTTGAGGAACACAATATAATAGGCGGTCTTGGGAGTGCGGTTGCTGATGTTTTGAGTCAGTACACCAACCATCCTAATCTGTTGAAGTTGGGAATCAACGACCATTTCATACCTGTGGGCAGTTATAAGTATCTGCTCCAACGGTGTGGGCTTGACATTGAAAGCGTTAAAAATGCAATAATCAATAATCTATAGTATATTCATATGGATACCTTAGAAAAAGTCATTGAAATTGTCGCTATCACTTGCGACGTTGATAAGAGTGAAGTAACCGAAAGCAGCACGGTGGGTGATTTCCCTGCTTGGGATTCTGTAGGTCATCTCGGAATCTTGAGCAAAGTTGAGGAAGCGTTCGATATCAGTTTCGAGCCCGAGGAGATGATGGAGATTGAAGATGTAAAGGATATTGTTGATGCTGTAAACAATAAGCTTGCATAATGACAATCGAGGAGCAAATCTGTCAGAACGCAATCCGGCATCCGGCGAGTATTGCGTTGATTACACCGGAAGAGCAGGTGACGTATGCCCAGCTCTGGGAGCGTTGCTTGTTGGCCGCAACCAATGTGCGGCGGAAATACGGTTTGCAAAAGGGAGACAGGATCATCCTCGCCGCTTCCGCCAATATTGATTTCATCTACGCATATTTTGGTATCCATATGGCGGGCGGGGTCTGTGCCCCTATCGATCCGGACACCAACGAGACCCGATTCGAGCTCATCAAGAATTCGACGAAGCCGGTCTGCACGATGGGCGTGCTCCATAAAGTGGCGGGGACGCAGACGGCCCCTTTCAGCGAAGTGCTGACCCCTTGCGACAAGATAGATCCATATCAAACGCCCGATCCGGAGCAGATAGCCGATATCTTGTTCACTACAGGTACTACGGGAGCACCCAAGGGCGTTGCCTTGAATCATAAAAACCTGACAGCAGCCGCGCTCAACATCAATACTTTCATCAAGAATACCGCTGAAGATGTGGAATTGTTGGCGTTGCCTGTAAGCCATTCGTTTGGTTTGGGACGCGTGCGCTGTGTCCTGTCAAAGGGGGGCTCCCTGGTTCTGCTCGGATCGTTTGCCAACATGAAGAAATTCTTCGAACAAATGGAGCGCTTCCATTGCACGGGCTTCGGCATGGTCCCTGCCAGCTGGGCTTACATCAAGAAGATGAGCGGAAGGAAGATCGGCGAATTCGCCGGGCAGCTGCGCTATATTGAGATCGGTAGTTCTTTTATGCCGATTCCCGACAAGGAGCTTCTTTGTGAGTTGTTGCCTGATACACGCATCTGCATGCACTATGGCCTGACCGAGGCCTCCCGCTCTGCCTTTATGGAGTTCCATTCTGAGCATGACTACCTGAATACGGCCGGCAAGGCTTCACCCAATGTGGAGGTGAAAATCTTTGACACGGAAGGTAACGTGCTGCCGACAGGAGCAGAAGGAGAAGTCTGTGTCAAGGGTGAACACGTGACGTGCAGCTATTGGAATGAGACCCCGGAAAGATTTGCGAAAGACTTCTATGACGGCTATTTCCGTACCGGAGACTGTGGCTATCTGGACGCCGAAGGCTATATCCATCTGAAGAGCCGCATCAAGGAAATGATCAACGTGGGTGGCAAGAAGGTGAGCCCGATGGAGGTGGAGGATATCCTGAATACGATCCCCGGCATTGAGGACTGTGCGTGTGTAGCCATGCCTGACCCGGAAGGGGTGATGGGCGAACTGGTGAAAGCTTTCATCGTAAGCAAAGACGGGAGCCTTACTGATGCTGCCATCATTGAGGCCCTGAGACCCAAGTTGGAAGCGTATAAACTTCCTGCCAGGATAGAACGCATTGACGCGATCCCCAAAACCGCATCCGGGAAGGTTCAACGTCTTAAATTGAAATAAAGATATGGAAGAGCAGATTTCCTACATGGATGAACTGTTCAGTTTGCCGGCGTATTCCGACAATGAAGAGCAGCAAAGCCTGTATCTGAAAGCCTTGCAGGAGGAACTGGTGTTTCACTATGAGCATAATGAAATGTACCGTCAGTTCTGCGATCGTAAAGGCTTTGATCCCCGTAAGGAGATATCATCCCTGGAGGAAATCCCGCCGGTCGCCGTGAGCGTGTTCAAGGACTTGGGAATGGGACTGGCTTCCGTACCCAAGGAAGACATCAAACTGCGGCTTCAATCTTCCGCAACATCCGGAACTCCCAGCACCATCGTGGTAGATAAAATCACCTCCAAGCGTCAGGCCAAGGCCATGGTGAAGGTGATTCAGGAGGCCATTGGCCGGGAGCGCAAACCTTTTCTGGTGATGGATATTGATCCCCGGTCAGAATTCCGTGCGCTGCTGGGTGCCCGTTTCGCCGCCATCACCGGTTACCTGAATTTTGCGAGCAAGGCAGGTTATTTCCTCAAGGCAAAAGACGGCATATCGTACTTCGATGTGGAGGCCATGCAGGAATACGTGGCTTCGATCCCGGCGGACCAGCCTGTGGTCGTATTCGGCTTCACTTACATTCTCTATAGCAATGTGCTGAAAGCCATTCAGGAAAAGGGGATTGCAATCGCGCTGCCCAAAGGCTCCAAGATCATCCACATCGGTGGCTGGAAGAAACTGGAAAGCGAGAAGATCAGCAAGGAACTGTTCAACAAACAACTCGCAGCTTGTTTCGGCATCGATCCGGTGGATGTGATAGATATCTATGGCTTCACCGAACAGATGGGATTGAACTATCCCGACTGCCCTTGCGGTTGCAAGCATGAGTCCAGCTATGTGAAGGTGCTGGTGCGTGATGTCGTCACGAACAAAGTGCTTCCTGCGGGCGAAGAAGGTAAACTGGAGTTTATCACGCCTGTCCCGCACAGTTATCCCGGCAATGTAGTGCTGACCGATGACCTGGGAATGATCATGGATGGTGAGTGCCCGTATGGCCGGCCCGGCAAACGGTTCAAGATCCTGGGCCGTTTGAAGAAAGCCGAGGTCAGAGGTTGCGGTGATATCCTTTCCAACAAACTCACTTTCCAGAAGCGTTCCACCGGGTCCGTAAGTGATGATAAACTGGAGATTCAGTACTTCCGGAATGAGATTGTAGAGGGGGAGACCCCGGAGAAGACCCTCCAAGGTATGATTGACACCTTGAAGGGTCAGTTGCCCTGGCTCCGCAAGCAGCCAATCGAGGCTTTGATCGGGCTCATCGATGCCGCAGCCCAGCGCTGGGCAAGCGATCCGAAGTACCAGTTCTTGAAAGACAAGGGCCTGCATTTTCTGGCTGCATGGTGCGGCGAGCGCCATCTGAAAGAGATTGCGGAGTTCGGCCTGCGGGGCAATGTGGGGTATGCAGATGCGTACAGCCCGTTCCCGGATTCTGCAAAACATCTGTTGAAAGCGAACTCACGTGGCCTCTGCTGCCACTGGATGGCGGGTAACGTGCAGATTCTGGGTCTTTTTGCATTGGTACAGTGCATCATGACCAAAAATGTGAACCTGCTGAAGGTGTCTTCTCACGATGATGGTGTATTTGCCAGTTTGTTGAGTGCCTTCGAGGGTTTGAGCTGTACCACGCCAAACGGCTCCACCATTGAGGGCAATGACCTGCTCAAGACCATGGGGGTGGTTTATTTCTCCCGGAATGCCGTGAAACTGGGTGAGCAAATGTCCCGGAATGCTGATGTGCGGATTGCCTGGGGAGGGCGTGAAGCAGTAGAAACCGTTGCAGGTTATCCTTCCAGATATGATTGTGAGACGGTCATCTTCGGGCCGAAGCTTTCGTTCGCAGTTGTAAGCAAAGAAATGCTCACGGATGAGCAGGCTGCCAAGAAACTGGCCCGCCGTGTTTCCGTGGATGTTTCCGTATTTGACCAGACCGGTTGCGCCTCTGCCCACAATCTCTTTGTGGAGAAGGGTGGCGCAGTAAGTCCCGGGAAGTTCTGTGAGATCCTGAATGAATCCATGGCGAAGACCGAGATTCAGATTCCGAAGCCTGCGATGTCTCCCGAACAGGTCTCTGCTATCCATTCCATCCGGGGTGTCTATGACTTCTGCGGAACAGCCATTGGCAGCGAAACCATGTCATACTCCATTTTGCTTGATGACAAAGACGAATTGCACAAGCCTGTTTATTCCCGTGTGCTGTTTGTGCACGCCGTAGATAGTATCATGCAGGCGGTCAAGCACGTCACCGATGACATTCAAACCATCGGCGTCGAAGCCCTGCCTGAGCAGGCTGTTGCCTTTGCGGAGGCCGCCACGCCGAAGGGTGCCGTACGCTTCCCGCAGATCGGCCGGATGCTCAACTTTGAGATGCCGTGGGATGGTATCGTTCTGATTGACAGGTTGGTAAAATGGAACACCCTGATGGGGCCCCTTTGCTAGATGATCGTAGAGAGAGTAATAAACAGCGTTTTTACTTCCAATACCTATATTCTGCACGAAGAAGGAGGGTTGGATTATTGGCTGGTTGATATCGGTGATGTGGAGCCCGTATCCGCCTTGCTTCCGGAAGGTGCCAGACTGCGCGGACTGTTGCTGACCCATACGCATTACGACCATATGTACGGAATCAACCGTTTGGTTTCCCTCTTTCCGGATTGTGTCGTTTATACTTCGGAGCATGGCCGGGAAGGCCTGTATTCGGATAAGTTAAATAACTCCCGATACCATTACGATAAGTTGATTTACGCGCGGGAAGACAATGTCCGTGTCCTGCATGAGGGAGACCTTGTCCCTTTGTGGGCTGGATGTGAAGCGGAAGTTTTTGAGACGCCAGGGCACGATTGGAGTTGTCTGGTTTATCGGATTGGCACCAGAGTCTTTTCCGGGGATTCCTTCATTCCCGGCATTAAAGTGAAGGCCACTTTCCCAAAAAGTGACAAGACCGAAGCCGCCGAATCAGAACAGAGAATCCGGGAACTGGCCTCAGGGCTGACGGTATATCCCGGGCATGGTGAGTCAAGCATGATCGATTAAATAATAAACCTATGTTTATCCCCTTCAATAAACCGTTCCTCACCGGAAAAGAGGCGCACTATATGTACCAGGCCGTCTATACCGGGAAACTGTCCGGAAACGGTGTATTTACCAAGAGATGCCAGCAGTTCTTCGAAGAACGCTATGGCCTCAGGAAATGCCTGATGACAACCTCCGGAACAGATGCGTTGGAGATGGCTGCCATTCTGTGCGATGTCCGTCCTGGCGATGAGGTCATCGTCCCTTCCTATACTTTCGTGTCAACGGCGTTGGCATTTGTCCGGCAAGGTGCAAAGATCGTTTTTGCAGACAGTTGCGAAGACAATCCCAACATCGACCCCGGGAAGCTGGAGGCTTTGATTACGGAGCGGACCAAGGTGATCGTTCCGGTCCATTATGCGGGCGTGGCGTGCGATATGGACGTGATCATGGACATTGCCGACCGTCATCACCTGTTTGTGGTCGAGGATGCTGCGCAGGCGATAGATTCTTATTATAAAGGACGTCCGCTTGGCGGAATCGGCCATTTCGGCTGTTTCTCTTTCCATGAGACCAAGAATGTTACGGCCGGTGGCGAAGGAGGCCTTCTGGCCATCAATGACGAGCGTTTCATCCGCCGTGCGGAGATCATTTGGGAGAAAGGTACCAACCGGGCTGAGTTTTTCCGGGGGATGGTGAACAAATACGGGTGGGTGGATACCGGATCCTCATTCCTCCCGTCCGAGATCAATAGCGCTTTCCTCTGGGCCCAGTTGGAGAGCCTGACAGAGATCCAGGCCTGCCGTAAGGCTTTGTGGAAGCAGTATCATGAAGGGTTGAAGGACTTGGCGGAATCCGGTTATTTCCAGATGCCGGTCATTCCCGGGTATGCTACCAACAACGCCCATATGTTCTACCTGGTTTGCCGGAGTCTCGAGGAGCGGACACGGTTGATTGCTTTCCTGAAAGAAAACGAAGTCAATGCCGTCTTCCACTATTTGAGTCTGCACAAGAGTGACTATTACCGTTCTATTTCAGAATCAATCCCGGATCTTCCGAATTGCGACCGCTATGCTGACTGCCTGGTCCGGTTGCCGATGTTTTTCGATCTTAAGACGGAAGAAGTGGGGCGTATCATAGATTTGATTCGGAAGTTTTATGTCGGATAAGCAGCATCAGCATCCGCACATCTCCATCGTCTCTCCGGTCTATATGGGGGAGAAAATGGTGCATGAATTGGTCTCGCGGATCCGGGAGAGTGTGTCCGGGATTACGGAAGATTTCGATATTATCCTGGTCAATGATTGTTCTCCCGACGATTCCTGGACGATGGTCCTCAAGGAATGTGCGGAAGACAAACGGGTGAAAGGTATTAATCTCAGTCGCAATTTCGGGCAGCACAAGGCTATCCGGGCCGGGTTGGAATTCGCTTTTGGAGACTGGGTAGTTGTGATGGATTGCGATCTGCAGGACCGGCCGGAGGAGATTGTCAAGATGTACGAAAAAGCCCAGGAGGGATATGATATCGTGCAGGGAGAAAGGATGGAGCGCAAGGACAAGTTCTTCAAGAGACTCTCATCCCGGCTTTTCAATGCATTCTTCAGCAGTCTGAGTGGAGTAAAGACGAACAACAAAATTGCCAATTTCGGGGTTTACCGGCAGAGTGCCATCGAGGCGGTCCGCAGGATTCCGGAACGGGACAGTTCTTTCGGCTCTTTGCTCAACCAGGTTGGTTTCAAGACGGTTTCAATCCCTATTGAACATGGTTCCCGGGCAGAGGGGCGGTCATCTTACTCTTTGCGGAAGCTCCTGGACCTGGCCTCCGGCTTCATTATCACGAACTCCAACAAACCGCTTCGTGTGATGGTCGGAATCGGTTTTGCCCTGTCCCTGGTCTCTATCCTGGTGGCTTTGTATAATGTGATTGCCTATTTCTTTGGATTAATCAAGGTGCCGGGATATACCACGACCGTTTTTTCTATCTGGTTGCTGGGAGGATTGATAATGATGCAGTTGGGTATTGTGGGCATCTATATCGGAAGGGTCTTCGATCAGGTGAAGGGCCGGCCGTTGTATGTTG
This sequence comes from uncultured Bacteroidia bacterium, assembly GCA_902790635.1. Taxonomy (GTDB): domain Bacteria; phylum Bacteroidota; class Bacteroidia; order Bacteroidales; family UBA932; genus Cryptobacteroides. The sequence goes on from CADASN010000003.1 coordinate 166,989, forward strand.
TCCGGGACAAAGTCAATGTGGAGGATGAATAAGACGGATACTTCTGCAGGATGGCGTTGGTCGTCAATTCTATTGTTGGTGACGGCCTTCCTGATTTATTCTTCTACCGGTGTTTTTTCCAAACTGGCATCTGCAGAAGAATTCCTGTCCATGGGATATCTGTTGCGCTTCGGTCTGGTTATCCTGGCGCTTGGTGTGTATGCAGTCCTCTGGCAAATCATCCTGAAACGGTTTCCGCTTTCCCGGGCATACCTTTACAAAAGCATGACGGTCATCTTCTCATTGGCTTTTGCATTCTTCTTTTTTGGAGAACAGATTACAGTGCAGAATATCCTGGGGGCGGTGTTGATCATTTGCGGGATTATTGTCAACTCTACAGGGAGGAACGTATGATCTTCTACCTTATCGTGATTCTGGGCGTCCTGGCCAGTTCCGCTTCACAGCTTTTACTCAAGAAGAGTGCTTCCGTGGAGCATCGTTCTCCCGTTTTCACGCTGTTGAACTGGCGGGTCATCCTGGCGTATTCCGTGATGGCAATAGTCCTTGTGACGAATATTTTCGCCATGAGCAAGGGCGTCCAGCTGAAGGATATGCCGATCCTGGAGGCCACCGGGTATATATTCGTGCCGCTCCTGACCTGGCTGATCCTTCATGAACGGATTGACAGGAGGACGCTGGCTTCAATTGGGCTCATTTTGGCAGGTATTGTGGTTTTTTATCTATAGCATCATTTTTCTTCGATGATAAACAATAGCACTTGTATCAATGTGTTGAAGGTTCTGGCTGCCGCTATGGTTTTTGGCTGCCATGCCTGGATTGTTTGTCATGATGCTTACGGATTGGTTTTCAGTGATTGGAAAAGGTTGTTGGTTACGCCGGCCTGGGCTGGTGTATGGATTTTTTTGATCCTGGGCGGGTACCTGGCCGCCTCCGGCTTTTTCGGAGACCGGTACGGACTTAACCCGAAGGGCATCCGTGCATACTATTACGGGAGATTGGTAAAAATCCTTTTGCCTACATGGATTTTCATTTCCCTTGAGTATCTCCTGGTCTATCCGGATGTCACAATCAATTTCGACAGTATCCTGCTTGCTCTGACTTGTACATACTTCGGCACTGCAGATGTCTATATGCCCGGAATCGGAGCATCATGGTATGTTTTTATCGTGTTTATACTATACTTGCTGGCTCCTTGGGTAGTTCTTTTGCTGAAACGGCTGGAGCGATGCTGGCAGGGGAAGGAAGCCCGCTCCTATCTGTTCTTGATGATAGGAATTTGTCTTGCTGGCGGGCTTTATCGGGTTTTGGGTTATTTCCTCCATTGGGATTGGTACAGCAGGACTTATGCAAATGTGCTGGGTTGCGCGGATCTGTTTTTCGCCGGCATTTGTGCCTATAGGATCAAGGCTTTTCTGCCGGAATGGAAAGAGAGGGTTGTGATTATGGTCAGAAGAGCGACCATAGCGTGTTTGACTCTGCTTGTAATTGTTTGCCTGGATTTTGGTTCGATGGTCCCATATGGTGAGATCCTTTACCAGTATGTATGGCCCAGTGCGTTCATGGTTTTGATCTGCCTATTGCTGGTGGCGTACGATTTCACAACAGGCAGGGACCAGAAAAGAGCTGAAGGAAGCAAGCCGCAAGGCCGCTTCTTCAATATAGTCGCCCCGTATACTTTCATGTTTTATCTATGGCATTCCTCCCTTTTGGGATATGTGGCCTCGAAAGTACAGGTTGAGGGTGAGTTTGCCCATTATATTCTGACGTTTGTTTTGGGCTTGGTCCTGACTTCTTATGTGGCATTCCTGATGACAATAATGAGTAACGGAATTACAAAAAGCCTTTTGAAACAAGGAAAATGACGCAAAATTCTGACATTATGATAAATACCAGAAAATGTTTTATCGCTGTAATGGTGATCTTGTTTGTCGCATTTTTGACTTTACTGCTTTTCCCTCCAGCATCGGGGTTATTCGCTGCGCAAAAGACATTGTTTTTCCTCCAGGGCGGGGATATGTTTGCGGATTTCTTTAATGTAATGCGCTATTTGTCAGATGATGCCGGGTTCTATTTCAGTCAGATCAACGAACTTGACGGACATGGCGGTTTCCCTTTCGGCTGGATTTTCAGTTACCCTTATACCCTGCTTGTGGATTATTCCAACATGAGCCTTGCAGATTGCTATGTATCAAAAGGTGCGATGTTTTCCTGCATCATGAACATGGTATTCATGATCTTCTTTTTCTGGAGATCCTTGTCCCTGGTGTGCAGGAAGTACAATGTCCCCGATTATATCCTGATCCCGTTGCTTCTTTCCTCGGTTTTCCTGTTCTCGGTCGAGCGCGGTAACTTCGTTTTCATCTCTGCAACATGCGTTAACTATTATCTGGCTTTTTACGATGCCAAGGACCCTTTCCACAAATACTTTTCCCTGATCTGTATTTGCGTCGCAGCCACGCTGAAGGGCTTCCCTGTTCTTTTCGGGCTTTTGTTGTTGCAGGATAAGCGTTATAAGGATATCATATTCTGTGTCATTTTCACTTTGATCATCGCTTTCGTCCCCTTCTTCTTCCTGGATGGAGGTTTTGCGAATCTTACCAAAATGATGGAGAATGTCTCTTTGAACAACGAAGCGTATCTTCATAATTATGATTACATGTTCGGCTTGCATAAGCTGGTGTTCCTGGGCAGTATTTTCGCACACCTGTCCGAATCTGCTACAGACAACGTCGTGGGAGTGACCCGGATTGTAGAGGCTGTGATGATGTTGTTGAGTATCATATTGGCACTCCTGGATAACAAGCGCTGGCGCCAGCTGATCCTGATTGCGTGTGCTGTTTTGTTATATCCGATCAATTCCGGTTTCTATTGCGCCCTGTTCCTGTTCCCCGTTTTGATCTTATTTTTCCAGGACAGGGAGACCGGCTGGTTGGATTATATCATTATGCTTCTTTTCTGCGCAATCATGAATCCTTTGCAGATCAATTATACAAATGCTTCTACTTGGGTTCTCACACCGCTTCTGTCAAATGCGAGTGTCATTGCCCTTTGGGTAGTCGTAGCGGTTTGGGCCGTATGTGATTTTGTCAAAAGGACAAAGAAAGGTGGTTTATCTGTGGTAAAAAAATAAGTATTAAGTGTTCATAACTTCATTATGCAAATAGAGCTTTTAGACTGTACGCTTCGTGACGGGGCCTATATCGTCGAATCCAAATTCGGATCTGCCCCGATGAAGGGCATCATCAGTCATTTGCAAGACGCGAATATCGATATCATTGAGATTGGCTGGTTGAAGGATAAGCCTCATCAGGAAGGGTCATCATTCTATCACGTTCCGTCGGATGCTGAGCCATATATCCTGAAGAAGAAGCCCAACTGCCTGTACGTGACGATGATTGACTGGGACCGATATGATGATTCGGTGCTTCCTGAATATGACGGAAAATCTATTGATGCCGTCCGTGTCGTTTTCCCGCACGGGAAGCACCGGGAGGGCATCAAGATTGGTATGAGGATACGGCAAAAGGGGTACACGGTGATGTTTCAGGCGGCCAACACGCTGGCGTATTCTGACGAAGACCTAATTACCATGGCGGAGGATATGAACAAGGTTCTCCCGTCATCCTTGTCGGTGGTGGATACATTTGGCGCGATGTATCCGGAAGACCTTGAACGGATTGTCAGATGCCTGGATACGCATTTGGATAAACGCATCAAGATGGGCATGCACACCCATAACAACCAGCAGATGGCATTTGCTCTTTGCCAGGATTTTATCAAAACGTTGAAAGAATCCGGCCGGGGCCTCGTGATTGATGCCAGTCTGTGTGGAATGGGGCGGGGCGCGGGCAATGCGACTACGGAACTGGTTGCTAGCTATCTGAACCGAAAGTGTGGATGCCACTATAATATTGATGCCGTTATGGATGCCATTGACGTCTATATGGGTTACTATCAGGAGAATTATGAATGGGGCTATTCCACACCTTATTGCATCGCCGGCATGTATTGCTGTCATGTCAACAATATCGCCTACCTCTTGAAGAATCACCGGACCAGCGCGAAAGATATGCGTCTGATCATTGAGTCCCTCTCTCCGGCGGATCGGAGAAAGTATGATTATGACCTGTTGGAGGAGAAGTACCTTCAGAACCGGAGCCTCTATGTGGACGATTCCGAAGCCGTATCCAGAATTAGGGCGGAACTGGACGGGAAGACGGTCCTGTTGGTTGCTCCCGGTAAGTCTTCTATAGAGAACCAGGAAACAGTGTTGCAATACATTCGGGTCAACAAGCCTGTCGTTATAGCCGTTAATGCCATAATTCCTGGCTATCAATACGATTACCTCTTTTTTGTGAATCCTGCCCGGTATGAATATGCCAGGAATAGTCATCCGGAGGTGTTTGGAACAACGAAGAGAATCGTGCTGTCCAATATCAAGAATCAGGCGGATCCGGACGAATCGGTTATCGGTTTCAATAATGTCATCAAGCGCGGATGGGCGCATTACGACAATGCTATGATCTGTGCACTTCGTTTCCTTGATAAGGTAGGGGTAGAGAATGTTGCGATCGCTGGTTTCGACGGATTCAAGCACAAGTACAATGAGAGCTATGCGGATGCTTATCTTCCGTCACTCAATCCTGATAATCAATGGGATGCATTGAATGAAGAGATTTCTGAAATGTTTGTGGACTTCAAAAAGAACGCTGAGACGTGCACGAGCATCTATTTCGTAACGGACAGCCTTTTCAACCAGTAATACCATGAAAGTTTCAGATTTTGTTTTTGATTATATCTCCGGCTTGGGTGTCCGGCACGTGTTTTATTTACCCGGTGGCGGCGCTATGCACTTGGATGATTCTCTGGGACACCATCCTCGCCTGACCCCGGTATGTATGCTTCACGAGCAGCCTTGCGCCATTGCGGCGGAAGCATACGCCCGGATCAGTGAAGGATTCGGGGTCTGTGTCGTAACATCGGGTCCCGGAGCGACGAATACCATTACCGGCCTTGCCGGAGCGTGGCTGGATGCAACTCCGGTGATTTTCCTTTCCGGTCAGGCCAAAAGGGCGGACTTGGTGAACGGACAGGGTATCCGCCAGTTTGGTATCCAGGAAATCGGTATTGTGGAGATTGTCAAATCAATCACAAAATACGCCGTCCAACTGCGGGATGCGAACGATATCCTGTATGAGTTGGAGAAAGCGACAGCGCTTGCAAAGTCCGGGAAACCCGGACCGGTTTGGCTGGATATACCGCTCGATATCCAAGCCTCACAGGTGGAGCCGGAGAAATTGCGCCACTATGAGGAGCCCCGAGAAGAGTTTGTTTGTTCAGACAAGGACGCTCTGGCAACGATAGATATGCTGAATGCCGCCAGACGTCCCTTGGTCTTGCTTGGACATGGCATCCGACTGGCTGGGGCTATTCCTGAGATGGAGACCTTGATCCGGAAGATGGGAGTTCCGGTAATGACCACATGGAATGGCGTTGACCTGATTGAGGATGATCACCCGCTGTTTTTTGGCCGTCCCGGGGCGGTAGGACACCGGCATGCCAATTTCATCCAGCAAAATGCAGACTTCGTCTTGACCATCGGAACACGTCTGAACCTTCTTTCCACAGGATATGACTTCGACAGTTTCCTTCGCAATGCCAAACACGTGATGGTCGAGATTGATGAGAACGAGATGAAAAAGATCAGTGTCCATCCGACTTTGGCGATTCACGCCGATGCGAAGTCTTTCCTGCAGAAGATGCTTTCTTTCCAAGATCGAATCAAAGATACCCCGCGGAAGGAATGGTGGGATTACTGCCGGCGAATCAAAGAAAAATATCCTTTGTATATCGAGGCGCAGCGGCCAGAAGGGGATGGAATAAATACTTATTCGCTGGTGAATTCTCTCACGACGCAAATGACCGGTGATGATATTTTTCAGTTCACCAGCTCCGGAACAGGGGCGGATATCTCCATGTATGGCTTCCGGATAAAGAAGGGACAACGTGCTTTCCTGACCAAAGGCTTGGCATCCATGGGTTTTGATATGTCGGCCTGTATTGGATCCTGTCTTGCGTCGGGAGGACGCCGGGTTGTCTGTATTACAGGAGACGGAGGGTTTATGATGAACGTACAGGAACTGGCAACCTTGCAGGCACTTGCTCTCCCGATAAAACTGTTCATCCTGTGCAATGAAGGGTATGGGATGATTTATAACTCTCAGGCCGGTAATTTCAAACGTCTGACGGGATGCACCAGGGAGAGTGGACTTGGAATGCCGGATTTAGAGAGAGTCGTGAATGCTTTCGGCATCCGGTGCGTCCAACTCCGGACAGAATCGGAGATTGATAGTACGGTCGGCCAGGTACTGGCATCCGATGGACCGGTCGTATGTCTGGTCCATGTGTATATCGGCCAGAAAATCCTTCCGCGTCAGACCAATTACATGAAAGCGGATGGCCAAATGGCATCCCGGCCTCTGGAGGATATGTCTCCGCTACTGTCCAGGGATGAGTTTGAAAAGAATATGTTGTCAAAATGATGGATTCTCCCTTGCATCTGATCTGGGACCTGGATGGAACACTCGTCGATTCAGCGCCGGAGATTATCTCCACGATTGAAGAAGCGTTGAAGCGGTTCGGTGTACCGGCAAGATCGGCTGTCTCCCCTCTGCGGATCGGTCCGCCGGTGCGGGATGTTATCCGGAACTCATTCCCGTCTGAAGTGTTGCCAGATACAGAGCTGGACGAGGTTGTGCATGCTTTCCGCGAGATATACGATTCTTCTGATTATGAGCGGACGATCCCTTTCCCGGGCATGGATGAATTGATTCACAATCCGCATTTCGTCCACCATGTCATTACAAACAAACCCGCGTATGCCACGAACCGGATTTTGGACAAGAAGGGCTGGTGCGGGCAGATTATCGAAGTGCTGACGCCAGATACGCTTTTGCACGAAGATGGAATGCCGTATAAGAAGCCGGAATTGTTCTGCCATTGCCGACAGGAATATCCTTCGGCGCGGATGATCGGCATCGGGGATATGGCTCCGGATGCCCTGGCGGCATTGGCAGCCGGGATGATTCCGGTCGGTGTATTGTGGGGGACTGGTACTCGGGAAGAATTGAAGTCCGCAGGTTGCCGGTATCTGGTGCAGGACGGCGAAGAATTATTGGCATTGCTGAATTGGCTGGAATATGAGTAGGATTATCATTACCGGAGGTACCGGAGCCATCGGAACTGCCCTGATCCGGCAGGCTTTGGAGCGCGGGGACGAGGTGTGTTGCATTGTCCATAAAGGATCCCGGCGGGTGTCAAACCTGCCGAGCCATCCGCGGCTGGCCATTCTCGGGTGTGATTTGTCTGATTATGGTGGATTGATGCTTGAAGGCCGCTTCGATGTGCTGATACACTTGGCATGGGAAAAGACCTTCGGGGCATCCCGGGATGATGCAGAAGTGCAGACGCGCAATATCCAATATACGCTTGATGCCGTGCGTCTGGCTGAACGTTGCGGTTGCAAGGCATTTATCGGCGCCGGTTCCCAGGCGGAATACGGCATCCAGACCGTACCCCTGACGCCAGACCTTCCTGTCCGGCCTGAGAGTGGATACGGGATCGCGAAATATGCCGCCGGTAAATTGTCTGCGATGCTTTGCAAACAACTGGGTATACGGCACAACTGGATTCGGGTGTTAAGTATTTATGGACCGCACGACGGGGAGAACAGTTTGATCAGTTATCTGATCCGGGAACTGAAGGCCGGGAACTCACCGCAACTGACCCGATGTGAACAGATCTGGGATTATTTATACGCCGATGATGCCGCAGATGCTTTCCTGGCTGTAGCAGACCGGGGCGTGGATGGAAAGGTCTATCCACTGGGGTGCGGTTCCGGCCGTCCCTTGTCGGCCTATGTTGAGGAATTGCGGGATACGGTCAATCCCGGTGTCCCGGTCAATTTTGGCGCAAGGGAGTACTATCCGCATCAACCGATGTACCTGGTAGCGGATATCCGTACATTGACGGAAGATACGGGATGGCAACCGGTGATTCCTTTTTCGGAGGGAATCCGAATGATAACAAAAGAATGAAATCAGGGATTCTTCGGACCATAGCCGGGAAACTGGGCATAGACAAAGCCATCGCATACTCGTCTGGGGCGCGGATATTCCAGGCGTTAGCCGGAGTCGTGTCCATTTTCTTCATCGCCGCATTCTTGACGGGAGACGAGCAGGGTTACTATTATACCTTTGCCAGTATCCTGGCTATCCAGATATTCTTCGAACTGGGTTTTACGGATATCATGACCCAGTATGTCGCGCATGAAGCAGCACATTTGAAACTGAACGGGGATCTGCGTTATGAAGGGGAAGAACGATACCGCTCGCGCTTGACATATCTGATCCACTTCTGCCTGAAATGGTATTTGGTGATTGCCATAGCTTTCTTTATCGTTGTCAACATCGTCGGCTTCGTCTTTTTCAGTTCGTATGGGACCGAAGGCGCGGAGATCAATTGGAAGATGCCGTGGCTTTTGCTCTCATTCAGTACTTCGATCAAGTTGCTGCAATCTCCTTTTACTGCTATTTTCAGTGGCTTGGGGAAGGTTAAGGAGATGATGCAAATCTCTTTTTACCAGCAACTGGTCATCCCGGTATCACAGTGGGTTCTGTTTGCCTGCGGACTCAAGCTGTATGTTGTCGGTATCGGATCCATGCTGGGAGCCTTGATTTGGTTTGTCTTTATCCTCAGGTCGGAACTGAAAGATCTTTTCCTGAATCTTTTCAGGGAAAAGGTGACCGAGAAGATAAGTTATTTCAAGGAAATCTTCCCGTATCAATGGCGGATTGCGGTCAGTTGGATCAGCGGGTATTTTATCTTCCAGCTGTTTAATCCCGTACTGTTTGCTACAGAAGGTCCAGTCGTCGCCGGCCAAATGGGCATGACATTGAATGTCATGAATGCTATCCAGGCTTTGGTCCTGAGTTGGCAGAACACAAAGGTTCCAGCATATTCTGCATGGATTGAGATGAAGCAATATAAGCAGCTGGACAAGGTTTTTAATCAGACGACCCGGCAAGTGATGCTGATCTGCTCTTCACTGCTGGCTATTATGTTTGCCGGTGTATGGTTCCTGCGCGTGACCCATATGGGCTTCAGGGATAGCGAATTGGGGTCGCGTTTCCTGGATTATGTACCCATGGCGATCCTGTTCATTCCGTATTTAGTGAATCAGATGGTCAATTCATGGGCCATTTATCTCCGCTGTCACAAGCAGGAGCCCTATCTGATTACTTCTATAGCAGGGGGTGTTTTGCAGTGTCTGTCCGTGTTTACCGTGGGGAAGATTTTTGGGCTGTATGGCATCGTGATAGGATATGCGACCATCGCCATGGTACTGTTCCCGGTGAACTATTTTATTTTCAAAAGAAAAAAGCATGAGTGGCATCAAGACGGGGTCTCCCTTGCTGGCAATTAATATCCCGATTTACAACCGGAGCGTATTTCTTGACAAGATGTTGTCCTCCTTTCTGGCGGACCAGGATTTGTTTGAAGACAAAGTCTCCTTGTTTATTTCGGACAATTGCTCTAGCGAACCTCTGGCGGACATCGTTGAACGCTATCGGGAAAAAGGGTTGTGTGTCAGATACAGTCGCAACGAAAGCAATATAGGCGGTGACGGTAATATCCGAAAGTGCTTCAGGCAGATGGGCGGCAAGTATGTCTGGGCTCTTGGCAGTGATGACATCCCCGCACCGGGTGTCCTGCGACGGATCATCGGGATTTTGGAAAACGGAGATTATGGGTTGCTGCATCTGGACAATCATTCCGGCAATAACGGTTTCACCGAATTTGATTCTGCAGATGATTTCTTCCTCAAGGTACATGTATGGATGACTTTTATCAGCGGTAATATCGTGGCGGCCCGGTTCATACAGGACATCCCTCTGGAACAATATGAGCAGACTTCCCTGCAGCAGATACCTTTGTTCCTGGCGGCCGGCTATGGTTCGGAACGGAATGCCATCCTGAGTTGCGATTATTTATCCCCCGATTCGGATGCCTCCAACAACGGCGGTTACAATCTTTTCAAGGTCTTCTGTGACAATTTTCTCTCAATGCTGGAATCGGCGGTCAACGCCGGGACCATGTCGCCAAAGACATTCCGGGAGATCAAGAGAGTGACATTCAGAGATTTTCTGGCAGAGAATTTCATCATTCCCTTGCTCATACTGCGCAAGGACAGCGGGTTTAACGTTGCAGGTGCGTGGGGTATGGTCTTCCGTCATTACGGAAGCTGCCCTTATAGTTATTATTATCTGGCCAGAAAACTGGCTGGAGCTTTCGTCAACAAGTTTTTCCGGAGGAGCAAATGAAAGCAATCAAGCAGACATTGATGATCCTTGCTTCGGGGATTCACCACTTCTTTTGGCCGTACCGGCGGAAAGCACGTTGGATGGAGTTCGTCAGTTTCCTTCGGGGCGAGTGGCTTCGCAGGGATTTCAATTCTTGCGGAAAGGGTGTTTACTTCGCCCGCATCCATCAACTTGTCGGTCAGAAATATATTTCAATTGGGGATGATACCGGGTTTGATCAGGACGTTTGCCTGACGGCCTGGGATTGTTATCCCGTTGATGGCGGAACTCAAGGGCATACGCCTTCCATAGACATCGGCAGCAATTGCCATTTTGGTGCCTGGAATCATATTACCGCCATCGACAGGGTTGTTATCGGCGATGGATGCCTGACCGGGAAGTGGGTGACGATCAGTGATAACAATCATGGCGAGATGAGCCTCGAAGATATGCAGAAACGGCCCTCGGAAAGGAAACTGACCTCCAAAGGATCGGTCGTTATCGGCAAGAATGTCTGGATAGGAGATAAGGCGACGATTCTGTCCGGGGTGGAGATTGGTGACGGTGCCGTCGTCGCTGCCAACGCGGTGGTGACGAAAAGCATTCCTGGATATTGTGTGGCTGCAGGCAATCCTGCGAGAATTATCAAGAAAGTATTAGAAGATGAATAAGAAAATCAGGGCAATAGCTTTATATCTTCCCCAGTTCCATCCTATTCCTGAAAATGACGAATGGTGGGGAAAAGGCTTCACAGAGTGGACGAATGTCGGAAAGGCGAAAAGTCTTTTCCCGGGCCATTATCAACCCAGGATCCCCTCCGAGTTGGGCTATTATGATTTGCGTGTTCCGGAGACCCGGGAGGCGCAGGCGCAGCTTGCCCGTGAAGCCGGAATAGAGGGCTTCGCCTATTGGCATTATTGGTTTGGAAATGGAAGGATGCTACTGGAGCGGCCTTTCCGGGAGGTGCTCGCAAGCGGAAAACCGGATTTCCCTTTCTGCCTCTCCTGGGCCAATCATTCATGGTACGACAAGACCTGGAACAACAAGGGGTCGGACCGTCTGCTGATAGAGCAATTATATCCGGGACAGGAAGATTATGACCGCCATTTTGAATATGTCCTGCCCGCCTTCAAAGACCCCAGATACATTACGGTTGACGGAAAACCGTTGTTTTGCATCTATGCACCGTTCGCTACGGAAGAGATCAAGACATTCATGTCCAGATGGAGAGAACTTGCTTTGAAAAATGGGCTGAAAGGAATCTATTTCCTGGCATTGGCGCATGGTATGGACGAACTTTCCAAGGAAAAGGATTTCCCGTATGATGCGGTCTCGTATGATCCGTTATCCGATTTCCGTTATGGCAGGCGCGGTATCTCGGACTATCTCTCTGCTGCCGCACATCATCTGTTCGGAATCCCCAAGATTCAGTCCTATTCGGCGTATGTGGATTATTTCAAGAAACGGTTTCCGTGCGGGAAAGGATATGTGCCTGTCGTGAATCCGAACTTCGACCATACACCCAGAAGCGGCAAACAAGCCGTGACACTGGTCGGATCCACCCCGGAGCGTTTCAGGGACCTTGTCGAAACGGCTGGAACCGAACCGTATCTGCCGGATAGCGGCTTGCTGATCTTGCGTTCCTGGAATGAATGGGCAGAAGGTAACTATCTGGAGCCGGATATGCGATTTGGCCGGAGGTACTTGGATGCGGTCGCAGATGTTTTGAAAAAATAAGAGCATGTGGCAGAGATTCATCGTACTGCTTAATCTTCTCCGCTTCAAGGTTCGGGGTGTTGTCCATGGTAGCAGCATGCGCATCAGGGGTTTTGTGGGCCTTGAACTCATGAAAGGCGGAAGGATGTCCATTGGGGACGGCTTTGTCTGCAGTAGTGGCAACATGAGTAATCCCATGGGCCGCAACGTCCGGAGTTTCTTCCGCATTCATCCGGGAGCGGAGTTGCGGATCGGCAACAACGTCGGCATCTCATCTTCCTGTCTTTGGTGCCGGGAGCGGATCGTGATCGAAGACAATGTCAAGATCGGGGCGATGTGCATCATCACGGACACGGATTGCCACGCGATGGATCCAGTGCTGCGGGCGGATGTGGCGACTGACGCCGCGAATGCCGCGCACGCACCGGTCACCATCAAGGAGAATGCTTTTATCGGTGCTTCATCCCTGATCGGGAAAGGGGTGACGATCGGGCGGAACTCAGTCGTCGGGATGGGTTCCGTGGTCACACGTGACATCCCCGACAATCAGGTGTGGGCAGGCAATCCTGCCAAGTTTATCCGTGAAATAACAGCATGATGACGATTCAGGATGTAAAACTGCTGGATCTCCCCAAGATTTGCGATTCGCGCGGAAACCTGTCTTTCCTGGAGAACAACGCCCAGATCCCGTTCGAAATCAAACGGGTTTACTGGATCTATGACGTTCCGGGAGGGGAGGACCGCGAAGCGCATGCTTTCCGGGAGAATCAGGAACTGATCATTGCTTTGTCAGGGGCGTTCGACATTTTGGTCGATGATGGCTTGAGCCGGAAGAAATATACCCTCAACAGGTCGCATTATGGCTTGTACATCCCCCAGGGAATCTGGCGCGTGATGGATAATTTCTCGACCAATGCCCTGGCGCTTGAATTGGCATCGACCAAATATAATACGGCGGATTATATTATTGATTATGAAGAATACAGACGACTCCGGGAAGCCGGGGAGATTTAGTGTCTCCGACTGCAGGATCCTGGAGTTTGACAAACACCACAGCGATCGGAAAGGCAACCTCACCGTGATCGAGAACGGGGAGACGCTCCCGTTTGACGTCAAGCGTGTCTATTATCTTTATGACGTCCCGGCCGGAGAAGCCCGTGGTTCCCATGCCCACCGTTCGCTGGAGCAACTGATGGTCGCTGCAGCGGGCTCGTTTTCCGTTACCCTGGACGATGGAAGGGAGAAAAAGACATTCTTCCTCAATCGTCCGAATCAGGGACTGTATATCAAGCCCGGGATGTGGCGCGATCTGTCAGACTTCTGCTCTGGAGCCGTTTGCATGGTCCTGGCGTCTGAGGTTTATCAAGAAGAAGATTATATCCGGGATTACCAAGAATTCCTGGAGTTTGTAAATAGTAAAGAAACAAAATGAAAGAACAATATTTCGTATTGCTTGGCGGCAACAAGCTCCTTTGGGGGCAGGTTTGCAAATTGCGTGAATTCGGATACAAGGTAATCGTGGTGGCCTGGAACGACCAACCGGACATCACCGGGGATCTCTTTATCCAGATGGACGTGAAAGATGCTCCAGGCATCGTGGCGCGGCTGGAGGAAATGGGCCTGCGCGGAAAAGTAGGTGGAGCGCTTTCCAGCATCGACCTCGCAGCGCCGACCGTGAACGCCATCAACCGCTGGTGCGGCAACAAGACGATGCCGGAGAAATTTGACCGCGTCCTGTCCAAGAACGAGATGCGGGATGCCTGGATGGCGGCCGGCGTCTTCAACCGGATATCCAGGATGGATGATGAGATGAGCCTGGATGAGATCTTCGAGGCGTCTTCCCGGATGAAGCTGATCTGCAAACCGGATGTTTCTGCCAGTTCCCGTGGTATCACGATCCTGGAGAAAGGACAGACGCGCGAGGCCCTGGCAGAAGCTGTCAAAAAGGCGAAGGAAACTTCTTTCAATCATCGCTGCCTGATCGAAGAATTCGTTGAAGGAGAAGAGTTTACGGTGGACATGCTGGGCGATGCCTACGGTCATGTCAACTGTTACGGCAGTTCGATCCAACACCATTCCCTGTATGCATTGAACAATCATGTCACCGTGATCCACCACTGGAACTCCCGCAAATACGACGACGCGACTTGGAACCGGATTGCCGATTTCGGTATCCAGTGCTACAAGGCGCTCGGCCTGCACAGCATGTTCGGGCATCTGGAGATCATCATGAAGGAAGACGGGTCTTTCACGCCGGTTGAGATGGGGGCCCGCTCCAGCGGCTTTATCTGCAGCCATACGGTCAGTGCGGCTTCCGGGCATGACTATCTGGGAGATTACGTCAAAATGCTGCACGGAGGTGAGATCGAGCCGGGCAATTACCTCAACGGCCCCAATGCATCGATGTGGTTCGGCTACGACATCCCGTCGAATTCTTATTCCGTCAAGGAGACCGATATCACCAAATTCCTGGACCCGCGCATTACCGTTCTGTATGAGAACCATGCCGGGCTCAAGGTGCATGAACATTACGGCGACTACATCAACGACGGCGACCGCGACAAGTTCGGCTACGCCATTCTCTGCGGTCCGCGGGACATCTTGACCTACGAGAGTGTTTCCGAATCCAACGAACGTTTCCTGGATGAATTTCTGGGCAGAAAATAAGAACGAATCAATATGATCCCTTTTCTTTCATTAAAGGATGTTACCGGACTTCATGGAGAAGAGATTCGGGAAGCAGTCCGCCGTGTCGTGGACAGTGGCTGGTATCTTCAGGGTGCGGAAAATGAAAAGTTTGAGCAGGATTATTCCCGGTTTATCGGGACGGAATATACGATCGGCTGCGCCAATGGACTGGATGCTTTGATCTGGATTTTCCGGGCATACATCGAGATGGGGGTGATGCAACCCGGGGACGAGGTGATCGTTCCGGCCAATACTTTCATCGCTACGATTCTCGCGATCACCGAGAATGGTCTGGTCCCCGTGCTTTGTGAACCGCGTCCGGATACCCTGGAACTCGATGACAGCCTGGTGGAGGCACTGATTGGCCCGAAGACGAAGGCCATTGCGCTGGTCCACCTGTATGGCCGGATCGCCTATACCGAAAAGATCGGCGCCTTGTGCCGGAAATACGGCTTGAAACTGATTGAGGACAATGCCCAGGCTCACGGATGCCTCTATTCTGACGGTCGGATGACTGGCAGCCTCGGAGATGCGGCCGGACATAGTTTTTATCCGGGCAAGAATCTGGGCGCTTTGGGTGACGGTGGCGCTGTGACGACAAGCGACGGGGAGTTGGCAAAGACAGTCCGTGCCCTGGCGAATTATGGTAGCTACAAGAAATATGTATTTGGCTATTGTGGACGGAACAGTCGCCTGGATGAGATCCAGGCCGCAGTCCTGAATGTCAAATTGAAGTATCTGGTGGAGGACAACCTTCATCGCAAGGAAGTGGCGAATTATTACTATGACCATCTGGACAACCCGTCCATCACCCTTCCGGCCAGGCTTCCGGATGCGCAGAACGCCTATCATCTTTTCCCCATCTTGTGCACCCGTCGGGATGAACTGCAGAAATACCTTTCTGATCAAGGTGTCGGGACCATTATCCATTACCCGATTCCGCCGCACAAGCAGGAATGCTACCGGGAGTGGAACCATCTTTCTTTCCCTGTGACGGAGCAGATCGCTGCGCAGGAACTGAGCCTGCCGATCGGCCCTTCCATCCGGATGGAAGAAGTGCAGGAAGTCGTTTCCCTGATCAACCGTTTTTAGCTCGCAGACAGCGTCTTGATGACATACCTGATTTACGCTCCCGGAATCTCCGGTCACAATATTGAGTACCTCGGCCATATATGGAAGCATATTTGTGTGGGGCGTCCGGAGGATTCATTCGTATTCGTCACCCCGGGGCGTTTCCCGTCTGTTGTGGCTGAGCTGGGCTGGCCCGAATTGCCGAATGTGCGTTTCGATTGCTATTCGGACGAAGAGGCCGAAGTCCTGGACTCTGACCGCAAGCTGGCCCGCTCAAGGATGATCTGCCGGGTACTGCGCGCGCGGATCCGGCGGCACCAGGCCGATATGGTTTATGTTCAATTCTTGATCGAGACGCTTCCGCTGGCTCCGTTCCTGTTGCCCCGGAAAGCGCGAATGACCGGCATCATCTATAAGATTTACCTTTACGAGTGGAAAGAATCTTCCCGACTGCGCAAACTGGCACACGTGTGCAAATATTGGCTGTTTGCCCGTTCGAAGCGTTACGCCTCCGTCCTGCTGCTGAATGACCCGGTCAGCGCCCGGCTGCTTTGCAAGTTGTATCGGACAGACAAATTCCGGCCCATCACCGATCCCTTTATGGAATTGCAGCGAAAAGGGGAGTCCTTCCGGTCATTGCACGGAATCGCCGGTGACGCAGTGGTCCTTTCGCATTTCGGGACGCTTCAACGCCGCAAGGGCACGATGGCTATTGTAGAGTCACTCAAGTTGTTGGATGCACAGGAGCGCAGCAGGTATGTCTTTGTCTTTGCCGGTAAGGTGATGGAGGATATCAAAGAGGAGTTTTATCGGAAGATGGATGGCATCCGGGAGGTGCGGACCGTCGTGCTGGACGGATTCCTTCCGTACGATGAATTGGCAGATCTGATCGTGGCCTCGGATGCCCTGCTGATCCCCTATCTGGAGACTGGCCAGAGTTCCGGACTGGTGGCTTATGCCTCGGAATTCGGTGTTCCGGTAGTCGCACCGGCCTCCGGGATGATCGGAAAGCTGGTCCGGCGTTACCATCTGGGACTCACCATTTCTGAAGTGTCTCCGGACGCCTTGCATGCAGCCTATGGGAAGATTCAGGACGCCGGACGTCCCGGTACCGCTTATTGTGAAAGTCATACAGTCACGGAATTTACATCCGTGCTCTCTGATGCTTTGCGATGAAAGTCAGACAGAAAACCATAGAAAAGTGGATTGTTTATGCCGTATTGTGCCAGCCGGTGCTGGTGCTGCTTCAGCATATTATGATTTCCGTGCTGGGTATGTCGGAGTCGTCGACGACCATTTACCGTGTCATGGGTACGGCGGGACTGGTGCTGCCAGCCATCATCTATTGCTTCATGCGGCGCCCCCGCGCTTTTTTCCTTATCTATGTCGGCTTTTTGGCTTTGTGCCTGTCCACATCGCTCTTGTTCCCGGACAATAGCGAATACCTATGGCCGGAAGCGCTGAAATTCACGATCCCGATGGTCATATCGACGATTCTCTGCCTATGGGCGATAGGAGATGTGGAGTTGTGTGACAGGTGTATGTATCGTGTCTCATGGGCGGTTGTTTGGTTGACTTTACTATATGTCGCGAACTTGTTGCGGGGGACTTTTTCTTTTGAGCAATATGATATGTCCTTTTCGTATGCATTGTTGCTCCCGAGTCTGGTATTGTATGCCAAGAAGACATGGTTATCGGTCCCTGCTGCATTTTTCTTGATATTTGTGGTCCTGGCCATCGGATCCAGGGGTGTTGTGGTCGCCTTTTTCCTATATATCCTGTATGACGCTTTCTTTTATGACCACCGTGTCTTGATTCCTTTGGGAATCATCATGGGCTTGGCCATCATAATGATACCGATTTTCATGGCGTTTTTGAATGATTTCGGAATCAGTTCCCGTACCCTTGAACTGCTCCTTAGTGGACAAGGTGGTACCCTTTCTGACCGGGATATTCTTTATTCGATCGGTTTGGATGCCTTGCAACAGCATCCGTTGTTCGGGCTTGGGATTTATGGCGATCGTCCGTTGACAGGTGGTTTTTATGTTCACAATTTCTTCCTGGAGGTCTGTGTTCATTTTGGTTTTTTGTTAGGACCGCTGATTCTGATAATCATCGCGTCGGCATTTATGCTTGTTTGGTATAAACTGGACAGGCGTAACCGCGCTCTGCTTGTGAAATATTTTTGTGCGGGATTTGTTCCGATGATGGCTTCAGGGTCATATCTGAGCGAAAACAATTTCGGGATATTTGCCGGTGTGTTCCTTATGCTGGCACAGACGATCATTGTTTTCAAGAAAACAAATCCTTCGCCTGAGAAGAAGAATGAAAAAGATCCTGCTGATATCAACCATTTACCCGATACCGTCTAAAGACAACAAGGGAACGGCAGTCTGCCATTTCTTTGCCCGGGAGTGGCTGAAAATGGGCTACGAAGTCCGTGTCGTGCATATCCAGGCGGTTTATCCGGAGATTTTGTATCGGCTGGCACGTCTGGCGCGCAGCCGGATTGCTTCCTTGACGGGCGCTGTGGTCTATACCGAAGCCCAGAAAGAAATCGTCCGATACGAGATGGACGAGGTGCCGGTGATGCGGGTGCCTGTTTTCAAGCCCATTCCGCACGGGGCATTCCAGGCAAAATCCTTGCGGAACGCCCTCGATGCCATCTGCGCGGACCTGGCGGCAGCCGGTTTCGTCCCGGATCTGGCGGTCGGGCATTTCCCGAATCCCCAGATCGGAATCCTTAATGAACTGAAGCAGCGCTTTGCCGGCCTTTCGACCTGTTGCGTCCTGCACCTGGAGTCGGAACTCGGACAAATCGCGTCAGTTTATAGGAAGGATTTCAAGGAGCTGATGGCCGGTATCGATGTCTGGGGCTTCCGGTATAAGCATTTGCAGGCACTGTTCACAGAACGTTTCGGCGCTCCCGAGAGGTCGTTCATCTGTTATTCCGGAGTCCCGGACGGGTATATTGCGACGGAAAACAACCATACATACGGGCAGCCGTTGCGAGAATTTGTTTTCGTCGGGGAGATGATTGCCCGAAAGCACCCGGCCAAAGTGTTGGAAGCGCTGGAAGAGGCATATCCTTCAGGGGATTATCATTTGACCTATATCGGGGATGGACAGCAGTTGGAGATCATCCGGGAGCAGGCGCGGACGGCCGGAGCGTCTGACAGGGTGGATTTTCTCGGGAAGATTCCCCGCGATGCCATCAAATCCCGTTATGATGCGGCCGACTGCATGGTGATGATCAGCGAAGGAGAAGCCTACGGCCTGGTCTATCTGGAAGCGATGGCCCGGGGTTGCATCGTGATTGCCTCCCGGGATGAGGGTTTTGACGGCGTCATCATCGATGGTGTCAACGGTTTTCTCTGCAGAGCAGGGGATGCCGGGGAGTTGGCCGGCATCATCAGGAAGATCAATGCGATGTCTCCGGAGGAGAAACGGAAGATTTCCCGGAATGCCTGGGAGACGGCTCGGGGGCTGACGGATCACCTGGCGGCAAAAAGATATATTGAGGACGTTCTATCCTCATTGTAAATAACTTACTATGTCCAAAAAACAAACCATCTGGTTCATCAATAAAGATGCAGGCCCGCTCAGCGAGTATGGGACGCATCTCCGTACGGTCAAACAGGCCCAGTTCTTCCAGGATCGTGGCTATGACGTGCGGCTCGTCTGCTCGGGACGCGTCCATAATACGGAGATCAACCATGTTGAGGAAGGCCTCTACAAGGAAGAGATGCATGATGACATTCCTTACCTGTTCATCTCCTCTCCCGCTTATGGCGAAAGTGGTGTCAAGCGCATCCTGGCCTATATGGCCTTTGCCCGCAATGTCCGCAAGGCTGCCCGTGACTTTACGAAGCCGGACATTATCGTCCATACATCCCGAATTCCCTTCGATTATGCCATATACCGTTTTGCCAGGCGGATCAAGGCCAAGTATATCCTGGACGTGACGGATCTGTGGCCGATGGAATTCGAGCATTTCGGCTACCTGAAGAAAGGCAATCCGGTCCTGAACCTGTTCTATGCTGTCGAGCGGCATCTGTATGCTAGGGCGGACCATACCGTCATGTCCATGGAAGGTTGCCATGACTACATCAAGGAGAAGAAGTGGGACCGTGCCCAGGGTGGCCCGGTGGATCTGGACAAGGTGCACTATGTCAATAACGGTGTGGATCTGGCGGAATACCACAAAAACCTGGATACATACTCCCTGGATGATCCGGACCTGCTGGATCCGGCGACTTTCAAGTTTATCTATCTGGGGAGCATCCGGAAGGCGAACCATCTGGACAGCCTGATCGATGCGGCGAAGTATCTGCAGGATTATCCCCAGATCAAGATCCTGCTTTATGGCAACGGGGATGAGCGTCCGCAGTTGGAGAAGCGCTGCGCCCAGGAGGGCATCACCAATGTCCTGTTCAAGGCCGGATGGACGGAACCGCAATATGTCCCGTTCCTGCTGGGGTGCGCTTCTGTCAACCTCCTGAATTATGCTCCGGACTGGGCTCCTTACGGCGGATCGATGAACAAGATGTTCATGGCACTGGCGGCCGGAAAACCCATCTTGTGCAATGTCGGGATGAAGTATTCCCCGATCCGGGACGCGAACCTGGGCATCGATGAGCGCCTCGCGACACCGCAGGCCTATGCAGACGCCATGATTCGTTTATACCGGATGACCGAACAGGAGCGGGAGGCAATCCGGCTTCGTACGCAGGAGGTTGTGAAGCAATACGATACGGATGTACTGGACCATCAGTATGCCCGGTACTGCGGCATCCCTTCCCTTAACGGAAAACAATAGAAATACACGATATGACAAAGATTAAACTGATCGGCGCCAGCGGCTTCGTGGGAACGAGGTTGCTGGACCTGTTGAAAGACTACCCGGAATACGAACTCCAGAACATAGACCTGCAGCCCAGTCATTTCTTCAATGACCTGACGGTCATCGGGGACGTGCGGGAGCAGGAGCAGATGGACCGGATGCTGGCAGGAGGGGATCTCGTCGTCCTGCTTGCTGCGCAGCACCGCGATGATGTGACCCCCATCTCTCTCTATTACGACACGAATGTGGAGGGTATGAAGGTGACACTCAAAGCGATGGAGAAGAATGGCATCAAACGGCTCGTCTTCTTCTCTTCCGTGGCCGTTTACGGACTGAACAAGAAGAATCCGGACGAGAACCATCCCGCCGACCCGTTCAACCACTATGGCAAGAGCAAGTGGCAGGCCGAGCAGGTCCTGCAGGAGTGGTACAAGACCCACCCGGACTGGAACATCGACATTGTCCGCCCGACCGTCATCTTCGGAGAGCGCAACCGGGGCAACGTGTATAATCTCCTGCACCAGATCTCCAGCGGGAAATTCCTGATGGTCGGTCCCGGTACGAACGTCAAGTCGATGGCCTATGTGGGCAACATCGTGGCTTTCGTGAAATTCATGATCGAACAGGTGACGACCGGCTACAACGTGTTCAACTACATAGACAAACCGGACGTGAACATGAACGATCTGGTGGCACATGTCGAAAAAGTGCTGAACAAGCGTATCCCCTCCACCCACTATCCTTACTGGCTGGGGATGTTCGGGGGTTATTGCTTCGACCTGCTGGCGATGATTACCGGCAAGAAATTGGCTGTCAGTTCCGTGCGCGTCAAGAAATTCTGCTCGACGACCCAGTTCGATTCGACCAAGGCGATGAACTCCGGCTTTGTCCCGCCCTATACCCTCAAAGAAGGTCTGGCCCGTACGCTCGAGTTCGAGTTCGTGCATCCGAAGCCGGATGAGATAGAATTCAAATCGGAATAGAGCCATGAAAACAGCCTTGATCACCGGCGTGACCGGCCAGGACGGGTCCTACCTGTCCGAGTTCCTTTTGGAGAAAGGCTACGATGTCCACGGCATCATCCGCCGCAGCAGCGTGGATTTCCGTGAGCGCATTGCGCACCTGGAAGGCAAGCCGCATTTCCACCTGCATTATGCAGATATGGGCGACTCGATGTCCATCGTGAAGGTGGTGGACAAGGTCAAGCCGGACGAGATCTACAACCTGGCGGCACAGAGCCATGTGCAGGTGAGTTTTGACTCGCCTGAATTCACGGCGGATGTAGATGCCACGGGTGTCTTAAGAGTCCTTGAAGCCGTGCGCGCGTGCCACTTGGAGAAGACCTGCCGCATTTACCAGGCATCAACCTCCGAACTTTACGGCAAGGTGGAGGAAGTGCCTCAGAATGAGAATACTCCGTTCCATCCGTACAGCCCGTACGCGGTGGCGAAGCTCTATGGCTACTGGATCGTCAAGGAGTACCGCGAGGCGTACGGGATGTACTGCTGCAGCGGCATCCTCTTCAACCATGAGTCCGAGCGTCGCGGGGAGACCTTCGTGACGCGCAAGATCACTCTGGCGGCCGCGCGGATCGCACAGGGCCTGCAGGAGAAATTGTACCTCGGCAACCTGAGTTCGCTGCGCGACTGGGGCTACGCCAAGGACTACGTGGAATGCATGTGGCTGCTGCTCCAGCAGGAGGAACCGGACGATTTCGTGATCGCGACGGGAGTCCAGCACACGGTGCGCGAATTCGCGACGCTGGCGTTCCACCACGTGGGGATCGAACTGCGCTGGGAAGGCAAGGGGGCTGACGAGAAAGGCATTGACACCAAGACAGGCAAGGTGCTCGTGGAAGTCAGTCCGGACTTCTACCGTCCGACGGACGTGGTGAACCTATGGGGTGACCCCACGAAAGCCAAGGCCAAACTGGGCTGGGATCCGGGGAAGACTTCCTTCGAGCAGCTGGTGAAGCTGATGGTGGACCACGACATGGCAAAAGTGGCCGGCGAAGGTGCGGCGATGAAGGTCCGCACGAACCTGGCGGAGTATTTGGAGAAAGGAATTGTGAAGTAATGGAAAAAGGCAGCAAGATCTATGTAGCCGGTCACCGCGGCATGGTAGGTTCGGCGATTGTGCGCGAACTGCAGCGTCAGGGCTACACGAATATCATCACCCGCACCCACAAGGAACTGGACCTGACACGGCAGGATGCCGTGGAGGCTTTTTTCGCCGCGGAGCGGCCGGAGTATGTGTTTCTTGCGGCAGCGAAGGTGGGTGGGATCGTCGCGAACCAGAGCGCGTTGGCGGACTTCATGTACGACAACATGATCCTGGAGATGAACGTAATCCACGCCGCCTGGCAGAACGGCTGCAAGAAGCTGGAGTTCCTGGGCAGCAGCTGCATCTATCCGCGTCTGGCGCCGCAGCCGATGCCGGAGAGCTGCCTGCTGACGGGTGCGCTGGAGAAGACCAACGAGGCCTACGCCCTGGCCAAGATCAGCGGCTTGAAATACTGCGAGTTCCTGAACCGCCAGTACGGCACGGACTACATCAGCGTGATGCCGACGAACCTCTACGGGCCCAATGACAACTACCATCCGGAGCACAGCCACGTGCTGCCGGCGCTGATCCGCCGCTTCCATGAAGCGAAGGAGGCCGGCCTGGAGTCCGTGACCTGCTGGGGCGACGGCTCTCCGCTGCGCGAGTTCCTCTACGTGGACGACCTGGCCAACCTCTGCGTGTTCCTGATGAACAATTACAGCGGCAATGAGACGGTCAATGCCGGAACGGGCAAGGAGCTGACCATCAAGGCCCTCACCGAGCTGGTCGCAAAGGTGGTCGGCTACCGCGGCCGGATCGAGTGGGACACCACGCGTCCCAACGGTACGCCCCGCAAGCTCCTCGATGTCAGCAAGGCGACCGCCCTGGGCTGGACCTACAAGACGGAACTGGAAGACGGCATCCGCCTGGCGTATCAGGACTTCCTGAATAATCCGATGAGAGCGGAACGATAAAGTAGTTCGACAGGCAAGCCTGTCTGACGGACTGCAAAATGAATATGGCAAAAAAGGTATTCGTATCCGGTTGTTACGACCTGCTTCACAGCGGACATGTGGAGTTCTTCAAGCAGGCAGCGGCGTATGGCGACCTGTATGTCGGGATCGGCAGCGACGCGACTTACCTGGGCTACAAGCACCGCAAGACGGTGTACAGCGAACAGGAGCGACTGTTCATGGTGAAGGCCATCCGTTATGTGAAGGACGCTTACATCAACGCCGGCAGCGGGATCATGGACTTCGTGCCGACGCTGGACATCGTCCATCCGGACGTGTTCGTGGTCAATGAAGACGGCTCCTGCGAGGAGAAGCGGCTGGAGTGCGAGCGCCGGGGGATCGAGTATGTCGTCCTCAAGCGTGAGCCGGAACCGGGCCTGACGGCGCGCAGTTCGACCGACCTGAAAAAGACAGGCAGCCAGATCCCGACGCGCCTCGACCTGGCAGGGACCTGGATCGACCAGCCCTATGTGAGCTGCCTGGCTCCGGGCTGGGCGATAACGATCTCCCTGGAGCCGAACTTTGAGATCCGGGAGCGTTGCGGGCTCAGCACCAGCACGCGCAACATCATCCGGAAGATCTGGCCCTATCAGCTGCCGAACATGGATCCGGAGATGTTGGCACGCCTGGTCTTCTGCTTCGAGAATCATCCGGAGCGGGAGGACGGGATCATCAGCGGTGCGCAGGATGCCATCGGCATCTGCGTGCCCGGCCTGTGCCGGCACCACTATGACAATCATTTCTGGCCTGACCAGCTGGAGATCTGCAGCGACGAGACGATCCTCAGCTGGTTGGAAGCGCACTTGTGCATGGTGCCGATGGAGCCGCGTCAGCCGGGGTGCTCGGTCGTCGAAGGCAAAGACATCACCGAGGCGAAAGTGAAGACCCTGGCGGCAGCGGCGGATGTCTGCTGGACCGCCATCATGGCCCGGGACCTGGCCGGTTTCGCCCAGGGCTACCGGGATTCTTTTGACGCCCAGGTCGCCCTGTTCCCGGCGATGATCCAGGGGACCGTCCAGTCGCATATCGACCGCTGGAGCCAGGAAAAAGACGTGCTGGCCTGGAAAATGCCTGGTGCTGGCGGTGGGGGCTATCTGGCTATGGTTGTGGAAGATACTCCGATGTTTTGTGCGAAGCACCCGGAAGCAATTGCACTGACGATTAGGAGAATTGGGATGTAAGCACTATTTTTGCAGCAGAAAAGCCCAGTTGATTTTTTGAACGTATGAACGAAACTTGGATCGCTGTCATTCTGTGCCTGGTGGCACTGGTCGTGACGGCAGTTGTGTACCCGTTTGTGCTGCGCTTTGCCAAGAAGCACAATTTCGTGGACAACCCCAATGCCCGGAAGTTGCAGCGCGTACCGGTGCCGGTCCTCGGAGGCACGGCGGTCTTTATCGGCTTTGCCGTGGCCCTGGGCATCGCGATCATGGTGTTCCACCTCCGCTTCATGGGTGTGGCGCTTGCGGCGACGGGCCTGATGTGGCTGCTGGGGACCTGGGACGATATGAAGGACATGCCGCCCAATGTCCGTTTCCTCATCGAGAGCCTGGTCTTGTGGGGGCTGATCTCCATCGGGGAGACCTGTGTGGATGATTTCCACGGGATGTGGGGGACCCACCAGATCTCGCTTTATGTGGCGGTCCCGCTCTCGATTTTCACAGGCGTGGGCATCATGAATGCCGTCAACATGATTGACGGTGTGGACGGATATTGCTCCGGCTTCGGCATCCTGTCCTCGCTGCTGTTCTCCATCGCTTTCTTCATTGCGAAGGATGTGGAAATGGCGAGTTTCGCGCTGATTTGCGCCGGTGCCCTCTTGCCTTTCTTCATGCACAATGTGTTCGGCAAGCGGACCAAGATGTTCCTCGGTGACGGCGGATCCCTGATGATCGGCATGTTGATGACGATCTTCGTATTCCGCATGATGTCCAAGAACACGGCTTTCGAAAGCTTCGCGACGGAGGACGGCATGGGGATCGCCGCGTTCGTGCTGGCCGTCATGTGCATCCCGGTAGCGGATACGCTGCGCGTGATGACCGCCCGCATCCTCAAAGGCGGCTCTCCTTTCGCCCCGGACAAGACACACCTCCATCATCTGTTCATCGAGATGGGCTTCACCCACGTGGGTACGTCGCTCTGCCTGTTGCTGCTTGACCTGATCATCGTGGCCCTCTGGTTCCTTTCCTGGAAGTTGGGTGCCTCATACGATCTGCAGCTTTACCTCGTCATCGCGATGGGCTTGATTGCCAGCAACGGCTTCTACCATTTCATGAAGATCCAGAAGAAGCAGAACAACGGTGAAGGTTCGCCGCTGTATAAGTGGTTCTGCAAGATGGGCGCGCTGACGCACATCGAGCGCGGGGGCCTCTGGCGGATGCTCAACCGGCTGGTGGACGGAAAGAAAGAAGAATAAACCGAATCGTATCTCCGGAAAAGGCGGGTCGGCGCAGTTGTAGCCGTCCCGCCTTTTTTGTATTTTTGTACCGCTATGCCTGCGCCCGACACCCGAATCATCCAGGACTACCGCTACCATCTGCGGATGGAGCGGCAGCTCTCGCCCAACACCGTGGCTGCCTACAGCCGGGACGCTTCCGAGTTCCTCGCCGCGGTGGAGCTGGAGCCGCGCGCGGTGCGGACGGATGACATCGAGCGCTATCTCGCGGCGCGCGCTGCGGAGCTCTCCAAACGCTCCCAGGCACGCCTGCTGAGTTCCCTGCGATCGTTTTTCGACTGGCTGATCCTCGAAGGGGAGCGCAAGGACAACCCCTGCGACCGGGTGGACGCCCCCAAACTCGGGCGTTACCTCCCGGAGGTGCTTTCGGTGGAGGAGGTGACATCCATCCTCGAATCCGTGGACACGGCCGCCGGCTGGACGGGCCTGCGCGACCGCGCCATCCTCGAGATCCTCTACGGCTGCGGCCTGCGCGTCTCCGAAGCCTGCGGCCTGCAGATTTCGCACGTGTACCTCGCGGAAGGCTTCGTGCGCGTTGTGGGCAAGGGCGACAAGGAACGGCTGGTCCCCCTCGGGGAAATGGCGGCAGACGCTTTCGCGCAATACCTCCAGGCGCGTCCGGAAGCGGCGGAGCCGGCCTTCGACGACATCGCATTTCTCAACAAAAACGGCCGCCCGCTGAGCCGGGTGGCCATCTTCAATCTGGTCAAAAAGCAGGCGCTGCTGGCAGGGGTTCGCAAAGAGATCTCCCCGCACACCTTCCGTCATTCATTCGCCACGCACCTGATCGAGAACGGTGCCGACCTGCGCGTAGTGCAGGAGATGCTGGGGCACGAGTCCATCCTCACGACGGAGATCTACACGCACATCGATACCGCTACGTGGCAGGCGGCTATCTTGGCGCACCATCCTCGGCGATAGCCCGGTTGTAGCACGCGCGGCAGAGTGGTTCGTAGACATCTTTCTCACCCAGCAGCACGAGGTCCTTGCTCTTGCTGAGACGGTGGGAATGGTTGGCGAGGTTGCCGCATTTCACGCAGATGGCGTGTACCTTCTGGACGTCCTCCGCCACGGCCATCAGCCGCGGCATCGGGCCGAAGGGGAGTCCGAGGTAGTCCGTGTCCAGGCCCGCGACGATCACGCGGATCCCGCGGTTGGCGAGCTGTTGGCACACATCGACGAGGCTCTCGTCGAAGAACTGCGCTTCATCGACCCCCACGACCTCTACGTCCGGTCCGACCTCCAGCATCTTCTTCGGATCCTGGATGGGGGTGGAGGAGATCTTGTGGAAATCGTGCGATACGACCTCCACGTCCGAATATCGGTTGTCTACCGCGGGTTTGAAAATGGCGATGACCTGGTTGGCGAACTGGGCACGGCGCAGGCGGCGGATGAGTTCTTCGGTCTTGCCGGAGAACATGGATCCGCAGACGACTTCGATGCAGCCGGTTTTTTTGTGATTCTCGGAAAACATTGTTTAAATTTGTGGTTGCTGTCCTACAAAGATAGCAAATTAAAGCTGGATGAGCATGGGTGCAGCCGGAATTTTATACATTGTGCCGACACCGGTCGGAAACCTCGAAGACATGACCTTCAGGGCCGTCAAGGTACTGAAGGAGGCGGACTTGATCCTGGCGGAGGACACGCGCACGAGCGCAGTGCTGCTTCAGCATTTCGACATCCGGGGTAAGCTCCTCTCCCACCACAAGTTCAACGAACACCAGACCGTGGAGATGATCCGTGACCGCATCCTCTCCGGGGCAAACGTGGCGCTGGTCAGCGATGCAGGCACGCCGGGGATCTCCGATCCGGGCTTCCTGCTGGCGCGTACCTGCGCTGCGGAAGGGATCGAGGTGCAGACGCTCCCGGGCGCGACGGCCTGCATCCCGGCCATCGTCTCTTCCGGCCTGCCCTGCGACCGCTTCTGCTTCGAGGGCTTCCTTCCCCAGAAGAAGGGCCGCCAGACCCTGCTCGCGCAATTGGCGCAGGAGCCGCGCACGATGGTCTTTTACGAGTCGCCGCGGCGGCTGGTGAAGACCCTGGATCAATTCGCGGAGGCCTTCGGGCCGGAGCGCCCCTGCTCCGTGGCCCGGGAGATCTCCAAGCTCCACGAAGAGCATGTCCGCGGCACGCTTGCGGAGGTGCTGGCGCATTTCCAGGCGGTCGAGCCGAAAGGCGAGATCGTCGTGGTGGTCGGCGGCCTGCGCGACGAGGGGCCGCGCGAGCACCGCAACAAATACAAGGACGCGGAATAGCCGGGGTATTGCCCCCTTTACGGATCTGCGATGCGGCAGCGGGCGAGTTTCCCCGCCCGGTCAGGCGGCAGGATGCCCGCGGCGGCGAGGGCTTCGACCGTGCAGCCTTCCGGCGGGGTGTGGTCCCGGAACAGGACGATGGCACGCGCCTCCTGCTTCGAACGGATGTAGGGGTGCCGGAGCAGATCCTCCGCCGGAAGGGACCACAGCGGGTAGGGTTCCGGTGGCGAACAGTACACCAGGTCGCTTAAAGCGTCGTATTTCTCCTGATCGAAATGATAGATATCCATCAGCTGCTCCGGACAGGAGTAGCCGCCGAGTTCGTCGCGGTAGCTGACGATGCGGGCTGCGAAGTACGGCCCGATGCCCGGCAGGGCGTCCAGGGCCGTGGAGTCCGCCCGGTTGAGGTCGAGCCGCGGGATGTCGATATAGCGCTCGAGGCGTTGATAGACGGAGTCGGCGACGACGAAGGATTTCGCAAAGTCGGATTTCCGGCGGAAGCGGCCGCCTTTCTGGCGGTAATGGTCAATCGCCTGCGCCTGCTTCTCGCTGAATCCCAGGCGGATGAGATCCTCGACGGAGACGGTGTTGGGGTTGAAGCGGAAGCTCTCTACCCGGCGCGTCGCGCGGCGGTAGTTCTCGACGTAGTCGGAATGGGGCGCATTGCGGCGAACCGTTTCCGCTGGAGCCCCTGCTGAGCCGGCCGGGAGCTCCTCCCTCCAACCGTCCGGCGATGCCGGACCCCTCCCACCGACTACGTCGGCGGGCCCCTCCCTCTTACGGAGCCGAGGGTGGCTACGGGTTGGCGGGAGGACTTCCGCGCCGGCTGATGCAGGGGCTCCGGCAGCGTAGATGTAAACCGTGTCAGGACGATCCCGGTTTGCCTCCAGCCGCAGGCGGGCGGCGCGGGTGGTGAAGAGGGCGGCCTGGTAGCCGAGGATGAGGAAGGCCAGCGCGATGGCGCCGACTTTGAATGAGGCGGAAGAGGGAGTTGAAGTCTTTTTCATAGTTATGGAAGTAAATGATAATCAGAAAATAGGCAGACGGAGAACGGTTCAGGCGTCATCCGCTTCCGCGGCGGCCGGCGGCCGGGTGATGCGCTCGACCAGGGGCCGGATGGGATCGTAATCATAGCCGCGCGAGAGCGCGAAGCGGATGAGCTTCAGGCGGCCCTGCGGGTCATCCGCGAGCGTCCGCCATTTGGCCTCCAGCACCTTTTCGAGTTTGGCGGAAGCACGCTCCGGATCGATCTCCTCCAGCGCCGCGAGCGCAGCCTCCCGGGACACGCCGCGCCCCAGCAGGGTCGTGCGGATCTTGACGGGACCCCAGCCGGACAGGGCGGATTTCTCCCGCGCATAGGCCGCGGCGTAGCGGAAATCATCCACGAAGCCGCCGGCAAGCAGCGCGGAGACGACCTCCTCAGCGGCGCCGGCATCGTAGTCCAGCCGCTCCAGCGCCTTGCGCCGGATTTCAGCCGTACAGTACTCCCGCTTGGCGCATTGCGCTTCGAGCGCATCGAGCACGGATTTGCTTCTCTCGTCCATGATCAGAAATCGAATCCCAGCGACAGATAGGCACCCCAGCCCTGGAAACTGGACCAGTGCAGGTTGAACTTGAAGGGACCGACGATGGTGTCGTAAGCGGCTTCCGCACCGAGCGCCCAGCAGTCCGGGCGGAGCGTGGAGAGCAGGCCCCGGATGGTGTCGTCGTAGAAGAGGAAACCGGCCATGCCGGTGAAATGGAGCTTGTCCACGGGCGAAAAGCGCATCCCGGCGGTGGCATTGACGAGGTAATCCCCGGTGGCCAGCACGTGGTTCAGGCCGAAGAAGGGGAGCTGGTCCTCGACATAACGCCCGGGGAGGGCGCCGCCGACGAAATTGGTGTGGATCAGGTCATCCCCCGACGGGTCCCCGAAATGCATGATGGCACGCAGCCGGATATCGGGCAGGAAAGTCAGCCGGGGCGCCACGGGGATGGCGGTCCGGAAATCCAGATCCGCGGACAGGATGGGGGAGAAGTTGCTGTCGCCCGGGTGCAGGAAGTCATAATCGACCCGCCAGGCCAGCGAGACCCCCTTGCGGGGGAAATAATAATCATCCAGCGTGTAGAGGTTGCCCTTGAGCCAGGTGCCGATGAAATCGGCGGACAGTGAAGAACCGGCGGCTTCCATTTGTTGGGCAAACATGGTCTGGGGGGCCAGGGAATAGGCTTTGTTGCTGATGCCGGCCCGGATGTCCAGCCGCGTCCAGTCCAGTCCGGACACGTAGAAATCTTCCCGGTGGGTCCAGTAGGCGACATCGTAATTGAACAGGTTGGAGATGTCGTTGTTGAGTTTCCCGCGGTAGCGGGAGACGGAGACGGAGGCGTTGAGGGTCGGCATGTTGCCCAGGTCAAGGGCGTAATGCAGGCTGCCCCGGAGGTTCTGGCCGATCCGGGCGGTGAAGTCCAGTTTGGAGCCGGACAGGTGGTGTGTGCCCAGTCCGATCCGGAGCAGCAGCGACGCCCATTCCTCCGTATCGGCCCGCAGGCCCAGGGCGAAATCGTGGCTCGGGGCCGGGGTGCAGTGGAAGACCAGGCGATAAGGCTCCTGCTCACCGTAGAGCGAGTAGGTGACGGTCTCGAAAGCGCCGGTCGCCTGCAGGCGGCTCATCGCGTCATCGATGGTGGCGCGGTCCAGCGGCTTCGTGATGTCCAGTCCGGTCAGGCGGGCCATACGCAGCGCCCCGGCATCGTCCAGTCCCTGGTACTCGATGGCACCCAGGCGGACCGGTGTCCGGGAGATGTCCGTGGCCTTGTCCGTCAGTTCCCGGGTCTGCCGGCCGGTCCGCTGGCGGATGGCGAGCAGGCCGTCCTTTTCCGCCACGGCGGCATCATAGCCGCGGATCAGCATGGAATCGATGGCGCTCCGGTTGAAACTCAGCATGTTGAACTCCTTGAGCGAAGGCTTGATGAAGACGTCGCTCTTGCCGATGTTCTTGTTGAAGGAGTCCTTGCCCAGCATCGTGATGAACTGGCCGAGGATGTCGCCGATGTTGTTGATCTCGTCATAATCCGGCTGGGCGTCGGACAGCTCGATGCCGATCAGGTAGTCCGCGCCGACGGCCTTGGCGATGTCCGTGGGGAAGTTGTTGCGCACCCCGCCGTCCACCAGGACCATGCCCCCGGTCCGCACGGGATTGAAGAGTCCCGGGATGGACATGGTGGAGCGCATCGCGGTCGTGATCGAACCGCTGCCCCAGATCTTGGCGTTCGAGCTGACCATGTCCCCGGCCACGCAGACGAATGGGATGGGCAGCCGGCTGAAGGAGATGCTGTCCTGGTAGCCTACCGACAGGCTGGAGAGCAGATTGTTGACATTGAACCCGTAGGCGTAGCCGGAGGGGAGGGAACGGACCAGCGCGCTCCGCCCGGAACCCGGCTCGAACTCATCCTGCCGGGCGCGGCGCGGACGGTCCTTGAGGGTGTTGAAGGGGAAAGAGAGCAGGTAGGTCGCCTTGTCCATCTTGTCACCGTAGCTGATATAGGTGACATCGACCTTGTCGCTGAGGATCTTGCTCCAGTCCTGCGTGAGGAAAAGCTCGCGGATGTCCGCGGCGCGGTAGCCCATCGCGTAGCAGCCTCCCACGAGGCCGCCGATGCTGGT
Source organism: uncultured Bacteroidia bacterium (assembly GCA_902790635.1). Taxonomy (GTDB): domain Bacteria; phylum Bacteroidota; class Bacteroidia; order Bacteroidales; family UBA932; genus Cryptobacteroides. Next base: position 199,077 of record CADASN010000003.1, read on the forward strand.
CCCGCAGACGAAGTCGATGGGGATGCCGAGCTCCTCGATGTACTGGATGGCGCCGACTTCGGCGGCCCCTTTCGCACCGCCGCCCGAGAGCACGAGGCCCACGGTCGGCCGGTTCTCCCGGGCGCGCACATTGTCGAGATGCCGGCGGATCTGCCGGATGACGACGGCGTCCGTGCGCGGGTCCACGCTGTCGGTCGACAGCCCGTTGGGGTAGGTCTGGGCGCCCAGCGGGGCGCCTGCCAGCAGGGCCAGGAGGGCTATTCCGAATGCTGTCCGGCGAGCATCCCGCAAGCGGCCAGGATGTCTTCGCCCCTCGAAGAACGGATGGTGCATAGGATCTGGTGGTTGTTGAGCCGGTCGCGGAAGGCTTCCATCGCGCTGTCGGAGGCGCATCCCCAGGGGAAATCGGGAATCTGGTGGAAGCGGATCAGGTTGACGCGGCACTCCAGTCCGCGCAGCAGGCGGATCAGGGCGTCGGCGTGGCGCTTGTCGTCGTTGAACCCGGCAAACATCGTATACTCGAAACTGACGCGGCGCTGGCCGCTGAAATCATACTGGCGGATCAGGTCGATCACCTCCCGGATGTCCCAGGCCTTCTGGGCGGGCATGATCGAGAGCCGCTCCTCCGGGAAAGGATTGTGCAGGCTCACCGCCAGGTGGCAGCGCTCCCCGTCGAGGAAGCGCCGAAGGGCAGGCAGCACGCCGATGGTGCTCAGCGTGATGCGCTTGGGGCTCCAGCCGAAGCCCCAGTCGGCCGTCAGTACCGCGATGACGCGGCTGACGGTATCGTAGTTGTCCAGAGGCTCACCCATCCCCATGAAGACGGCGTTGGTGAGGCCTTCGGACTCTTCGATGCTGATGAACTGGTTGAGGATATCCGCGGCGTCGAGCTGCCCGTGGTAGCCGCCGCGCCCGGTCATGCAGAACTTGCAGCCCATCCGGCAGCCCGCCTGCGAACTGACGCAGAGCGTTTTACGCTCTGCGTCAGGGATGACCACAGATTCTACAAATCTGTGGTCATCCCTTTCTGCCTTCACCCCCTGCACCCCCTCAAGGGGGATGGCCGGATGATCGTTGTCGCGATCCGGCGCCCACGCGCGGCAACTCGCGGAAACGGTACCAACGGGAAAAAGATACTTGCGGGTGCCGTCGGAGGATTGGGCGGTGCCGACGGGGTCGGAGGTGCCGAGCTCAAAACGGTCGGCGAGCGCTTCGCGTCCGGCCTTGGAGATGTTGACCATCCGGTCCCAGGAGCGGACGCGTTTGGCGTACAGCCAGTCTGCCAGCTGTTTGCCGACAAATGGCTTCAGCCCGCAAGCTTCTGCCGCCGCCTGCAGCTCCGTCAGATTCTTTCCCAACAACTTTTCTTTCATTACTGCAAAAATAACTAAAATTTGCTATATTTGCTTTTCACCGGCTATAAGCCGGAAGACTTAACTATCAAAAACTGTTAAACTACTAAAGACCACCACTATGGCGAAAGAAGCAGAAGAAAAGACCGTAGACGTGAATGCCGCAAAGCTCAAGGCCTTGCAGGCGACCATTGACAAGATCGAGAAAGACTACGGCAAAGGTACGATCATGAAGCTTGGCGACCAGCCCGACTGGGACGTCCAGGTCATCCCGAGCGGCTCCGTGGCCCTGGACCATGCCCTCGGTATCGGCGGATATCCCCGCGGACGTATCATCGAGATATACGGACCTGAGTCCAGCGGTAAGACCACCCTCGCGATCCACGCCATCGCCGAGGCCCAGAAGGCCGGCGGCATCGCTGCGATGATCGACGCGGAGCATGCCTTCGACCGCACCTACGCCCAGGCCCTGGGCGTCAACCTGGAGACCCTTCTCATCTCCCAGCCGGACAACGGCGAGCAGGCCCTCGAGATCGCGGACAACCTGATCCGCAGCGGCGCGATCGACATCATCGTGATCGACTCCGTGGCCGCCCTGACGCCGAAGGCGGAGATCGAGGGCGAGATGGGTGACAACAAGGTCGGCCTGCAGGCCCGCCTGATGTCGCAGGCCCTCCGCAAGCTCACGGCCAACATCTCCAAGACCGGCACCTGCTGCATCTTCATCAACCAGTTGCGCGAGAAGATCGGCGTCATGTTCGGCAACCCCGAGACCACCACGGGCGGCAACGCCCTCAAGTTCTACGCCTCCGTCCGCCTGGACGTCCGCCGCACCACCCAGATCAAGGATGGCGACGAGGCGCTGGGGAACAGGACCAAGGTCAAGGTCGTCAAGAACAAGATGGCCCCGCCCTTCAAGAAGGCCGAGTTCGACATCGTCTTCGGCGAAGGCATCTCGCATGTCGCCGAGATTGCCGACCTGGCCATCGGTTTCGACATCATCCACAAGAGCGGCAGCTGGTTCAGCTACCAGGGCGAGAAGCTCGCCCAGGGCCTCGCCGCGGTCAAGCAGCTGCTCAAGGACAACGTAGAGCTCTGCGACGAGATCGAGGCCCAGGTACGTGAAGCCCTCAAAGCCATGAAAGACTGATGGAAGAGAAGAAGCAGAAAATCATCCTGACAGGCGACCGGCCTACCGGTCGCCTGCATATCGGCCATTACGTAGGGTCGTTGCGCCGCCGCGTGGAGCTGCAGGAGAGCGGGGAGTTCGACAAGATCTTCATCATGATCGCGGACGCCCAGGCCCTCACGGACAATGCAGACAATCCCGAGAAAGTCCGGCAGAACATCATCGAAGTGGCCCTGGACTACCTCTCGGCTGGGCTTGATCCGGCGAAGAGCCACATCCTCATCCAGTCGCAGGTGGCCGAGCTGACGGAGCTGACTTTCTACTACATGAATCTCGTGACGGTGCAGCGACTGCAGCGCAACCCGACGGTCAAGCAGGAGATCCAGATGCGCGGCTTCAACGATGACGCTGCCGCGGACAACAAGGCCGGCACCCCCGTCGGCTTCTTCTGCTACCCGATCAGCCAGGCGGCCGACATCACGGCCTTCAAGGCCACGACGGTGCCGGTGGGCGAGGACCAGGAGCCGATGATCGAGCAGACCCGCGAGATCGTCCGCAAGTTCAACGCCACCTACGGTCCGGCGCTCGTGGAGCCGGAGATCCTCCTGCCGGACAACGCTGCCTGCCTGCGCCTCCCCGGCACGGACGGCAAGGCCAAGATGAGCAAGTCCCTGGGCAACTGCATCTACCTCTCCGATTCCGCGGAGGAGGTCAAGGCCAAGGTCCGCGGCATGTACACGGACCCGGGGCACCTGCAGGTCAGCGACCCCGGCAAGGTCGAAGGCAACCCGGTCTTCACCTACCTGGATGCATTCTGCCGTCCGGAGCATTTCGAGCGCTTCGGCGAATGCTTCCACGGCAGGAAGTCCAGCTTCGACTTCCACAGCCTCGAAGAGGTCAAGGCGCAGTACCGCGCCGGCGGCCTCGGGGATGTGATGATCAAGAATTTCCTGACGGAAGTCCTCAATGATACCCTGGAGCCGATCCGCGTGCGCCGCAAGGCGCTGGAGAAGGATCTGCCGTACGTTTACGATGTCTTGCGAAAAGGTACGGAGGCCGCCCGCGAAGCGGCTGCCGCCACGCTCGCGGATGTCAAGCGCGCGATGCGGATCAACTACTTCGACGCGGGCGTGCTCGACGAACTCATCAAGGAACAGTCGGAGAGATTTAAATAGACACAGAACAGACAGAACTAATATACCATGCGAATCCACAAGTTGTTAGCAACCGTCCTGGCTGCCGGTTTATTATTTTCCGGCTGCCTCCAAGACGAGGACTATGTGTTGCCCAATCTCGTAGTCGGGGAGGAATTCCTTGATTTCTCGGACGATACAGAGTTGAAAATCAACCTCACCGCCACACGGGACTGGCAGGTACGGAGCAAGCCGGACTGGGTGGCCGTCGATCCTGACCACGGCACCGCCTCGGCCAAGGCACAACGCGTGGTCGTATCGGTCCTGCCCAACAGCGACTACAACCGCACCGGGGAGGTCTTGTTCTCCATCGGCCTGGTCAAGGTCGCCGTCGCGGTCAAGCAGCCCGGGGCCAAGGGCGAGAAGCCTCGCGGTTCGGGTACGCTGGAGGATCCCTACACCGTGGGCGGGGCCGTAGAGTTCGTATCCGGCCTTGCCGCGGACACGCCCACGACGGACAATGTCTACATCAAGGGCAAGATCTCGCAGGTCACGGAAGAGTATTCCGCCCAATACGGCAACGGTACCTTCTATATCGCGGACGACGAGGGGACGTCGTTCTATGTCTTCCGCGCCATGTACCTGGGCAACAAGAAATGGACGGCCAGCGACACCCAGATCAAGGTCGGAGACGAGGTCGTCATCTGCGGCCAGGTGGTCAATTTCAAGGGCAATACGCCTGAGACCGTCGCCAACAAGGGCTTCATCTATTCGCTCAACGGCAAGGTTGTAGAACCCAGCGGCAGCGGCAGCGGTGGTGGCACCGGCACGCCTTCCGGCACCGGTACGCAGGCGGATCCGTACAATGCGGCAGGGGCTAACGCCTTTATCAAAACGTTGGCAGACAACGCCGAAAGTGACAAAGACATATACGTCAAGGGCAAAATCAGCAAGATTGCCAACAATGGAGAGTTTGGCAGCTACGGCAATGCTACTTTCTATATTACTGACGATGGCTCTACGGGTGGCGAAGATTTCTACTGCTATCGGGTTCTCTATTTGGGAAACAGAGATTGGAAGACTGGTGACACCCAGATCAAGGTTGGCGACGAAGTGGTTATCTGCGGCCGGGTTGTAAAATATGTCAACAACTCCAGCACCACGCTTGAGACAGCTCAGAAGAAAGCTTACATCTATTCCCTGAACGGGACGATCGGTGACAGCGGCGGTGGCTCCGGAACGACCCCGGGTACTACGCCAGGTACGACTCCAGGCACTACGCCAGGCGGCAGTGGTGGAACCACAAGCGAAGTGCAGACCGTGACGGTTGCCCAATTTATTGCAGCAGAGGTTTCCCAGACTCAGAAGTATCAATTGACTGGCAAAATAACCGGTACGATTAATACTACTTACGGTAACTTTGACTTGGAGGATTCGACGGGTTCGGTTTATGTCTATGGCCTTACCAAGACGGAGCTTGGCTATGGCGCGACCAACGATAAGAGCTATGCTAGCTTGAACTTGAAGGCTGGCGATGTCGTTACGATTATAGGTTACCGTGGTGTTTTTAACGATAAGATAGAAGTTTTAAATGCCTATTATGTCAGCCATACCTCCGGATCAAATTGATAGATGATTTGTCCAATGAGAATCCGTTTCAAGAAATACCTCCTGGCCCTGCTGCTCCCTGCGGTGCTCCTGCTGCCGTCCTGTTCGGACGGCCTGGACCTCGCGCAGCAGCCGGCCTCGCTGGAGGTTGCCCGGACGGAACTGGACGGGGGAGACGGCAACCTTTTCCTCGCCATCAAGGCGAAGGGGAAGTGGACCCTCTCCGTCGAGCAGGGGACGGCCTGGCTCAGTCTCTCCACGACAGTTGGCAGCGGCGACCGCAACAACGTCGTCATCTACTACGACGCGAACCCCCGCACCGAACCCCGCACGGGCATCATCGTTCTGGAGACGGAGTCCCAGACGGTCCGGATCCAGCTGATCCAGTCCGGCGCAGTCAGCTCCGGCGGCGCCCCTGGCTCCTCCTTCGGCTTCGGCTTCCTCCAGTATGCCCCGCAGCACTGGCTGGAACTGCCCCAGACTTCCGTGGCGGACGGATACGATTTCTTCTATCGCAACTGCTCGCTCGGCGGCGTGTCCGCGCGCAACTATGCTTTCTACTGGAACTACTCTGACCGCGTCTCGATGTGGGTGGCCTATCCGCTGACCAACGCCTACATGGGTTCTTCCGGGCGAACGGAAGCATGGGGCTACGACCCGTTCCTGCCGGCTTCGAAGCAGCAGAACGTATCCGGCGGCTACAAGATCGGCAACAATCCCGGCATCAACTACGCTCGAGGACACCAGTTGCCTTCCGCCGACCGTACGGCCAGCAAGGAACTGAATGCCACGACCTTCTACGGCACCAACATGACTCCGCAGGACAACGACTTCAACAGCGGCATCTGGGCGACGCTCGAAGGAAAGGTCCGTGACTGGGCGGGCAAGTCCGATACCCTCTATGTCGTCACCGGATGTGTCGTGAAGGACGCTCCCTACTACGTCACGGACCGTTCCGGGGCCCGCATTACGGTGCCGACCGCTTATTTCAAGGCGGTGCTCCGCTACCAGAAGAACTCGACCATCGGCCACGGCAATTACATGGCGGCTGGCTTCTGGTTCGAGCACAAGAATTACGCGAATACCCGCGACGTGAGAAGCCAGGCCGTGAGCATCAGCGAGTTGGAGACCCGCCTGGGCTACTCCCTGTTCGTCAATCTCCCGGACAAGGCATCCGCGGATATCGTCCACATAATCAAGACAGAGAATCCCGCCAATGTCAACTGGTGGTGGCAATGATATGCTTATGAAAAGGATAACTGCATACTTGATAACCGGCCTGGTCCTCGGGCTCCTGACAGCGACGCCCCTGCCGGCGCAGTCCGCCCGGAGCTATGTGATCGGCTTCTACAATCTGGAGAACCTCTTCGACACCTACCACGACGAGGGCAAGAACGACTATGAGTATCTTCCCGAAGGAGAAAACAAGTGGACCGAGGTCAAGTACCGGAAGAAGCTTCACAACATGGCCACGGTCATCCAGGCGATGAAGGAAGACAACAAGGTCTGGCATGCGGTGCTGGGTGTCAGCGAGATCGAGAACCGCCATGTGCTCGAAGACCTGGTCAACCAGCCTGAACTCCTCGAGGCGAATTTCCAGATCGTCCACTACGACGGGCCCGACCGGCGCGGCGTGGATGTAGCCCTGCTGTACCGTCCGAGCGTTTTCGAGGTGCTGGGCAGCAAGTCCATCCCATTTACCTTCGACAGCAGCAACATCCGGTTCGATATGACCGACGAAGAGAAGGCGGATTTCCGTACGCGCGACATCCTGATGGTACGCGGCCTGCTGGGCGGCGAGATGTTCGCCTTTTTCGTGGCGCACCTGCCCTCGCGTGTCGGCGGCAAGGGCGGTGACCTGCGCTCGCGGGGTGCCGAGATCATCTACGAGGAGGCCATGAAACTGATGGATGCGTTCCCGGACATCAAGATCGTGGTGATGGGCGACATGAACGACAACCCCACCGACCTCAGCATGGTCAAGTACCTTCGTGCCAAGGGCAATATCGCCGAGGTCGGGCGCAAGGACTTCTTCTCCCCGTTCCTGCCGATGCTCAAGGCCGGATACGGCTCGCTTGCCTACCAGGGAGAGTGGAACATCTACGACATCATCGTGGTCAACCACAACCTTGTGGACTGCCCCCGCGGCCGGCTGGGCATCATCCCCATCATCAAGAAAAAATACTACGGCCGCGTATTCCACAAACCGTTCATGACCCAGCAGGAAGGCGACTACAAGGGCACGCCTTTCCGCACCTCGTCGGGCGGGGCGTTCATCAATGGTTACAGCGACCACTATCCTACCTATATCGTTGTCAGTACTAATCACGAAGAGCTATGACCAGATCCCTGACAGCGACGCTTGTCGCCCTCTTTTTCTCGCTCGTACTGGCTGCCCAGCCTTCGGGCGGGGTCATGGGTACGGTCATCGCCCGGGGCGACCGCACCCCCGTGCCAGACGCCTCCGTGATGCTGACGCGGGGCACCCTGGAGATTGGCAATACCGTCACGGACCGCGAAGGGCGTTTCTATATCGGCGCTCTCCCGGACGGCAATTATGACCTTCTCATCGAGGCCACGCAGTTCCTGGAGACCCGGATCCACCTGACCGTGCTCGACGGCGCCGTCCGCAACCTTTTCGAGATCTCCCTGACCCAGTCCCGTCCCGACATCTACGAAGAGATGGCCGAAGAGTACGACATGGAAGGCTCCGGCTACAACGACCGCCCGACCGTCCTCTTCGACCAGAACGACGTCTTCAACAGCCTGGCGGGATACAATTTCAGTTCCGTGCGCTTCAATGTCCGCGGCTACACCTCCGAGACGCAGGATGTTTACCTGGCTGGCGTCAAGCTCAACGACGCCATCACCGGCTATTCTCCTTTCTCCCTCTGGAGCGGACTCAATGAAGCCACGCGCAACAAAACCTCCGTCACCGGCGCCGAGGTCTCCGACTATGGCCTGGGCGGCTACAACGGCCTGACAAACATCTACGCGGATGCACCGAACGTCCGTACCGGCCTGCGCGGCAGCGTGTTGACCAACAGTGCGCTGTACCGGCTCCGCCTGATGCTGACATACGGTACCGGCGTGCGTGACAAGGGCTGGTCGTTCGCCTTCTCCGCCTCCGCGCGCCTGGGTGGCAACGACTGGGTGAACGGCATCTATTACCGCTCTTTCGCCTATTATGCCTCCGTCTCCAAATCGTGGGACCGGGGGACCCGCCTGAGCTTCACCATCCTGGGTGCGCCGGGCAGCAGGGGCGCCCAAAATGCCTCCACGCAGGAAGTCTATGACCTCACGGGAGACTATATGTACAACTCCAACTGGGGCTACCAGGCCGGCCGCGTGCGCAACTCCCGTGTGCGCAACACCCACGAGCCGATCGCCTTCCTGAAATACGACTTCAACACTTCCGACGTTTTCTCGGGCTCCATGACCGTCCTGTACCGTTTCGGCACGAACGGCTATACGGCCATCGACTGGAACGACGCCCAGGACCCGCGTCCGGACTACTACCGCAACCTGCCGAGCTACTTCTGGAAGGATGATCCCGACTATGGCCGCACGAGCCTCTACAAATACGCCGCGGCCCGCGAGGCCTGGGAGCATCCTTCGCATTTCCCCTCGATCACCCAGCTCAACTGGGACCGCCTCTACGATGTCAATCGCGCGAACATCGAGAGCGGCGGCATGGCGCGCTCCAAATACATCCAGGAGGAGCGCCACACCGACCAGCGGGAACTGAACTTCGCGGCCCGGTTCAAGTGGCGCGTGGATGAACAGACCACGTTCACCGGCGGTTTCTCCGCCAAGGCGAACCGCACCGAATTCTACAAGAAAGTCGTTGACCTGCTCGGCGGCGATTACTACCTCGACGTGGACTCTTTCGCGGAGCGCGAATACGGCTCCGTGGAGGCCAAGATCCAGAACGACCTCGACTACTGGCTCACCCAGGGCAGTGCCCGGAGCCTGAAGGTCGGCGACAAGTTCGGGTATGACTATTATGCGCAGATCCGTCGTGGAGAAGCCTGGCTCAACGGCCGCTTCGCGCTGGGCAGCTTCAGCATGAACCTCGGCGGGACGGCCGGCTACACCGCCTTCTGGCGGGAAGGCCTGACGCGCAAGGGCTTGTTCCCGGGCCTTCGCCCGGACGGCAGCGACTTCATCGTGGACGGGGTCAACCTCAGCCGTGACGCCAGCGGCAAGCTGCTGCCTTCCTCCTTCGGCAAATCCGAGGCGCAGAAGTTCCTGACCTGGTCCGGCAAATTGTCCATCAACTGGGTGATCGGCGGCAAGGCCCGCTTCTACGCCAATGCTGCCGTTTTCAACGATGCGCCCAATTTCTCCGTGGCTTATCTCTCCCCGCGTACCCGCGACTCCGTCGTGGAAGGGCTCAAGCCCGTGCGGACCTATACGGCTGATGCGAATTTCCAGTTCTCCGGCAACGGCTACAACGTCCGCCTGACCGGATACTACACGAAGATTTTCGACCAGACGGATGTCATGAGCGCTTTCGACGACCTGCAGAACGCTTTCTCCAATTTCGCGCTGAGCGGCATCGACCAGCAGCACTATGGCGTCGAGCTGGGCTTCAAGCTGCCTTTCTTCGTGCCGAACCTCTACCTGCAGGGCGCGCTCAGCGCGGGACGCTATGAGTACACTTCCAACCCCACGATGGTGCAGACGGTGGACAACAGCGCCGCGCCGGTCGAATACGGCGGCAACACCACGGTGCTCATCCCGTACTGGAAGAGCCACCCGGTCTTCAAGCGCGACATCAATGGCGACATCACCTCCGAGATCGACCATTTCCAGAAGCACTACGTGCCCGATTCGCCGCAGCTGGCCAGCAGCGTCGGCCTCTCCTGGAACCACAACTACTGGTTCATCGAAGGGGACTTCGAATATTTCGCCGAGACCTATCTCAGCATGAACCCGCTGTACCGCACCGACTATGCGACGGCGGGTCCGGACGGGACCGTGACCCCGACGGAAGTCGAATACATGGCTTCCCAGGAGCGCTTCGCCCCTTACTACCTGGTCAATTTCAGCATCGGCAAGAGCTGGTACATCGACCGCAAGTACCAGATCGGCTTCTCGCTGAATGCCAAGAACCTTCTCAACCGCAAGGACGTCCGTACCGGCGGCTACGAGCAGACCCGCATCGTGGACAATACCACCAGCGGCGAACGCTACTACCGCTTCGACTCCAAGTATTTCTACATGAGCGGATTCAATTATATGTTGAACATCTATTTCAGATTCTAGGCCTATGAAAAAGATCCTTTCGCTCTGCATGCTGCTGACCCTGGCCTTCTCCTGCCGCGAGTGGGAGCCCGTCCTAACCCTCACGTACCCCGAGCCCGGGGAGCGTGAGCCGGTGATGATGGAAGTCAATACGACCATCGCGGCGCTCAAGCAGCTCTATCTCGACAACGGCGGCAAGGCTGTCGAGATCTTCTCGCACGTGGTCATCGGCGGGCAGGTCATCTCCAGCGACCGCAGCGGCAACATCTACCGCGACCTCTATATCCAGGACGAGACCGGTGCCATCTGCGTCAAGGTCGGCAAGTCCGCCCTCTACAGCGACTACAAGCTCGGGCAGTGGGTCTATATCGACTGCTGCGGCCTCAAGATCGGCAGCTACAACGGGATGCCCCAGCTCGGGGTGGAGGACGAGTCCGATTCCGGCTATGACACGGCCTACATCGACGCCCAGTACCTGATCGACACCCACATCTACCGGGGGCGTGTCGCTCCGCTTCCCGATCCGCGCGAACTGACGGCTGCCGAGATCACGACAGCCCTGGCCGAAGGCGGCTTCAAGAACAATGTATGGGGAAGCCTGGTGACGCTCAAGGGTGTCAGGTATGGTGCCAAGACAGACTATGACACGGACAGCTACAAGCGCATCTTCGCCATCCTGTACCCTGACGACAGCAGCGAGAACCGCGTCTTCCTCAGCGACAAGACCTACGGCGTGACCACCTGGGCCATGTCCAAGGCCAAACTTCTGGAGAACATCGCTGCGGGCAAGTTCGCGGGAGTCACGACTTCGGGCGGCGCCCCGCTGGAAGGCGAACTGCTGCAGGCCCTGATCGACAATGCCGCGCCCGTGACGATGAGCCAGTACTTCTCGCTTGGGACCGTGCCCGTGCAGATCCGCACCAGCGGCTATGCCAAGTTCGCCGATGCGGAGATCGATCCCGAGGTGATCGGCGACCCCGCGTCCAAGACGGCGGACGGCCGTGCGATCGACGTGACGGGTCTGATGACCCTGTACAACGGGGCGGCCCAATTCACTTTGATAGACCTGGACGGCATCAGCCTGAGTGCCGGAAACAATTGATACTTATTTGCTATATTTGCAATAACGCTTATGAAAAAGATCCGATTCTATCTGCTGACCACGATGGCACTGACCCTTTCAGCCCTGGCTTCCGGCCAGGTCCTGAGGGACTCGGTCGTCGTATATTTCGCGCAGGGCAAATCCGCTTTCGACCCGTTCTATGAAGGCAACGCCCGCCGTTTGATGGAATTCACCAACAAGGCCAAGTCCCTGCAGCGCTCGGCGGACCTGGTGCTCGACCGCGTGGTCGTCGTAGCGCGGGCTTCACCGGAAGGTTCGTTGGAAGTCAACGAACGGCTGGCCTATAACCGTGCCCAGAACATCGCAGCCTACCTCCACCAGAACATCCGTTTCGACGAGAATGCGTTCGAGGTGTCCTTCAAGGACATGGACTGGGCCCTGTTCGAGCGTCTGGTCCGCGAGGACCCGTATGTGCCGAAACGGCGCGAACTGCTGCCGTTGATCGAGGACCGGGACTTGACCCGGATCAAGGTCGTGCGTTTCCAGCATACCTGGGACTACCTGTTGGAGAACATCTTCCCGGAGATGCGCACCACCGTGGTCTATTTCGAATACAAGGGCGCTCCTGCCGAGCCGGAGCCGGTCGTCGTGACGCCGCCCGAGCCGGAGAAGGAGCCCGAGACCGAGGTCAGGCCGCCCGTGGTGTTGCCGCCTCCGATGCCCGATGACGAAGAGGATTTCTTCATTCCCGAGATTGTCGAAAGGCGTCCCTGGAGCATGTACATCAAGACCAATTTCCTGCCCTGGGCGCTTCTGGACGCCAACCTCGCCCTGGAGTTCGAGATGGGCCGCCATGCTTCCCTGAGCATTCCGTTCTACTATTCGGCTGCGGATTGGTTCCGTCCGCGCAACAAATTCCGTGTGATCGGCACGCAGCCTGAGCTCCGCCTCTGGTTCCGTGACAACTTCAGCGGTCCCTTCTTTGCCCTGCATGGCACGGCCGGCTACTACAACATCGCTTTGGAGACCAAGGAGTTCCGCATCCAGGACCGCGACGGCCGCACGCCGGCTTACGGCGGCGGCATCAACTTCGGCTGGAAGTTCCGGCTCGATCCCAAGGGGGCCGACCGCTGGGGACTTGAACTCAGTGTCGGTGCAGGCTACCTGCGTCTGGACTATGACCTCTTCTACAATGTGGAGAACGGTCGTTACTCGACCTCCAAGGTCCAGGACTATTTCGGTCCGGACCACGCTGCTTTGACCTTGACCTACAGGATTGGACGATGACCTGGCGGATTCAATATGCAGGCTTGTGCGGTGGCATCCTGGCGATGCTGCTGCTGGGCGCCTGCAGTCCCCACGAATTCCCGACGAGCGAAGGGGGAGACCCCGGTAAGGATTTCTCCGTCCGTTTGCAGTTCGTGGACGATTTGCCCGTGCTTCGTACGATTTCCGCTGATACGAAAGCAACGGCCCAGGCAGGCGCATATCGCTATTCCGTGGAGCTGCTGCGCTATGTGGACGACGTCGCCTACAAACTCACCCCCGACTACGTCTACAGCTTCACGCGCAGCGAGCGCATCTCCGTGCTGGATACGACGGTTTACCTGCCCATCGACCCGGCCCGCTACCGGGTGGTGGCCTGGGTCGACCGGCTGGATGCCGACGCGGAAGCGGGCTACGACGTGTCCGATTTCGAGTTTATCTCGGTGGCTGAAGGCTACGACCTCCGGAAGGGGACGCGGGATGCTTTCACCGGTACGCGGGTGCTCGACCTGGAGGGCTACAACACGGCGGGTGAAGTGGTGCAGGAGACGCTCAAACTGACGCGTCCTGTCGCGCGGATCCGTTTCTACGCGCCGGAGGCGCTGACCTTCCTGGGGCGCGTCGGGGTGGATGCCGCGTCCATGAAGGTGAGCCTGCGCTACACTACGCCCATCGCCGAAGGCTATAACGTCCTGCGGGACGTGACCATGAGCACCCTCAAGGATGTCTCCCTCACTGCCGTTCCCGAGATGAACACCGACGGCGAACTCGAATTCATCACGGACCATCTCTTCACCCCTGCGGAAGGGACCACGGTCAATGTTGACTTCCGCATTACGGGCCCCAAGGACCAGGTCCTCTGTTCCTATGTAGGCGCAGTGCCGGTACAGCGTGGCAAGGAGACCCGGATCACCTTCACCGGCTCCGGCGGAGGTGGTGGCGGGACCTCCGGCGGCATCGGCATCAACCCCGGTTTCGACAGCGAGATCGAGGTGCCGATTTCCTTCTGACCCTCCTGTCATTCTGAACGAAGTGAAGAATCTATTAACATATTAATCAAATATTTATGAAAAAATTACTCTATTCCTTGTTGACGCTTGCGGCCGCCCTGACCGTGACGTCCTGCTTGAAGGAGGTCGAAGGCGGTGCCGTGTATGACGATGGCACTTTCGTCGATGCTACCTTCTCTGTCGTCCTCGGTCCGCAGACCAAGGCGTTTGCGGATGGTACGACGGTGGACAAACTCTACGCTGGTATCTATGAAATCGGCGCGAACGATGCTTACACCTGGAAGGCGGACAACGCCGATGCGCCTGCCGCGATCAGCGGAAAGGCCGCGACCGTGGAATTCACCGGCAAAATCCAGCTTGGCAAGTCCTATAAGGTCGTTTTCTGGGCCCAGAAGGAAGGTGCTCCGTACGCCATTGATTGGGCGAAGAGCGCCACCACCGGCCCGGCCGTCACGGCTACCGCCACTGGCGCCGCCAACGACGAGTCCCGCGACGCATTCTTCGGAACGTATGAGACGGGCATCGTCACCGGTAGCATCGACCTGACCGGCTCGCCTGTCACGCTCAAGCGTCCCTTCGCGCAGGTCAACGTGCTTGTCCCTTTGGCCAACTTCGTCGACGCTACGGCCGCGGTCACCTCTTCGATGACCGTCGCACAGGCTCCGACCGTGCTCAACCTGGCCACCAAGGCGACTTCCGACCCTGCGGACTGGACCTTCAGCTCTGCCGCCATCGGCGAGGCTGCCTTCGGTTCCTATTCCAGCACGCACAAGTATGTCGCGATGAACTACGTCCTGGTGGACCAGAGCGCCGCCGGCGCGCAGTATGACGTCACGTTCTCCGTGACCGCCGGCACGCAGGTCGCCGCCGACAAGCAGGTGAAGAACGCTCCGCTCAAGGTCAACGGCCGCACCAACATCGTCGGCAACGTCTTCGCCGAAGACTTCAATATCACCATTCCGATCATCATCGATCCGGAGCACGGCTCCGACCAGGTCCTGACCACGGTCACCGTGGCCGTCGGCCAGACCGCTGCCGAGGCTGTCGAGCTGGCCTACAACCCGGCCAGTCCTGCCGCCACCTCGATCGAGGTCGCCGTCAGCCACCCCGTTGAGGTGGAGGCTGACAAGCCGCAGATTACCGTCGATCCGGCAAACGTCGCCACCGCCGAGTGGAACCTCACCACCGGCAAGCTGGACGTCACCCCGCTGGTGGCCAACGGCAACGCCGTCATCACCCTCGTCTTCCCGGCCGTCACCAAGACCGAGTATTCCTCCGCCACCGTGCAGGTCTACGTCAAGGTCGGCAATGGCCAGAACGAGGAGCTGGAGCAGGTCGCCGCCCCGACCTTCACGCCGGCCGCCGGTGAATACACCGCCGCCCAGAGCGTGGAGATCGCCTGTGCGACCGACGGCGCTTCGATCTACTACACGACTGACGGCACTGATCCGACCGCTGCGAGCTCGGCCTATACCGACGCCATCGCCGTCGGCGAGGCCATGACCATCAAGGCCATCGCCGTCAAGGAAGGCTGGACGGACAGCGAGATCGCTACCGCCGCCTATACCATCAACATCCCTGCGAAGCCGGACTTCACCTCCGTCGCCGATCTCAAGGCCCTCCTGGGCGCGGAATCCGCCACCCTTTCCGGCACGCTGACCGATGCGGTCGTCTCCTTCATCGCCGGCACGTCCGATGCTATAATCAAGGACGCCACGGGCTCCATCCTCTATCACAAGGAGAGCGGCCACGGCCTGCTGCAGGGCCAGACCATCTCCGGCGACGTCATCGTCGATGCGGTGCTCTACAACGGCATCAAGGAGATCACGGATCTCGCCGCCACGGTCGAGGGTGAAGAGAGCAACGTCGAGCCTGAGGTCGTCAACTTCGCCCAGCTCGCCGCCAACTATGCCACATATGAGAGCGCCTATGTCAAGGTGGTCGGTGTCACCTCCAATACCACCACGACGAAGAAGGGCAACATCGAGGCTACCCAGGATGGCACGAACTATGTCGTCTACACGAACGTGGCCATCCCTGTCAACACCGGCGACGTCTTCACGGCCGAAGGCACCGTGACGAAGTACAACACGACCGAGGAACTCAAGGTCTGGAAGGCCGCTGACCTGACCGTCACG
>CADASN010000004.1 GCA_902790635.1 uncultured Bacteroidia bacterium
GAAAATGCATTTTTTTTGTCATATCAATGATAATCTCTACAAAGATATGAATACAAATCCATTACAGCGATTTCATCCTACTATTTGACATATAGCCCCCCTTTTGTCGTCCGACAAGGACGAAAAAAGGGTCCCTTCCTGGCAGGGACCCCGAAAAACCAATTATTAACCGTTAGTATCCAGGATATCGTTTAAGGTTAGGACTGCTTGTTTTTTGTATGACAAAGGTAGTGACAGCGGTGGAAACAATTGTCGAATATAATGCTGATTCGGTGGAATATTGTCCAAAATCCGGAAAAAAGTGTATTTTTGTACAGAAAAGAATCCAATTATGTCTCTCCGCAAGTATCTGGTCCTCTTCTGGGTCCTGGCCGGCCTGACGGCCACCGCCCAGCCTCCCCACAGCTTCACCCGCTACGGCCGGGAGAACGGCTTTGCCGGCACTACCGTGGAAGACATGATCCAGGACGTCCACGGCCAGCTCTGGCTTGCCACCTGGGGCGGACTCTACAGCTTTGACGGCCGGACTTTCTATAATTATAAGACCGAGCTCCCGGACGACCGGGACAACCCCCGCAGCAACCGTTTCGTGGATGTCGAAGCCTTCGACAACGATGAGATCCTGGTCGTATCCTACGACAACTGCCTCTACCGGCTCAACCCGCAGACCCGGGTCCTGGACCCGGTGGACTGCAAGGGGCACAGCATCCAGAAGATCTTCCGTCCCACAGCGGCCAACACTTTCTACCTGACTACCGAAAACGAGGTCCTGGACGCCACGTTCGCCCACTACTGCACCGTCAACCGCAACACCACCGTCCACTCGATCATCCGAGACATCGACGGGGAGATCTGGATCCTGACCAGCCAGGGCATCTACCGGAGCGGTGCGCAGACGGTCGAAGTGCCGACCTTCTGCGCGGAAGTGGTGGACAGCGCCCTGTACATCGGCTCCGTCGCCGGAGAGGTCCTCCGCTACCAGGACCAGCAGCTCTCTTCCCTGCCCACCCAGCTCAAGGAGGACATCACCTTTATCGCAAAAGTCCCCCGCAAGCCGGAACTGCTGATCGGCACGGACACCCAGGGTATCGAGATCCACAACCTCAAAGACGACTCGCGCCGCCACCTCCCGCTGGTCAACACCTCCGACGAAGACGGCTCCTTCACCTGCCTGTCCGACCTGCGGGGCAACCTGTGGATCTATTCTTCCCGCGGCAGTCTCTACTGGTACGACCGGGACCACTACCAGCTGGTCCCCTTCCTCAACAAGAACATGCAGCAAGGCTGGAACTCCGAGACGGGCATCACCTCCTTCCTCGCCGACCGCCAGGGCAATCTCTGGATCGGCTCGACCTGGGGCGGACTGGAGCGGGTCGTTTTCCAGGAAGACAATTTCAAGTTCCGCTCCATCGACGGCAGCGGCCAGGTATCGCCGGAGAACAGCGTGCGCGCCCTCGCGCAGGAGCGCTCGGGCTGGATCCTCGCCGCGACCCGGGATAGCCGGCTGCACTCCCTCGACGAGTCCCTCCTGGAACGGGCTTCCTGGGATACGAAGCAGCCGGGGTACGCCATGATTGTCGGCCACGACGACAAGATCTGGCTAGGCACCAAGGGCGCGGGCTTGATCGAGATCGCGCGCCTGCCCGGCGACAACAGTTTGACCCAGGTCCGTCAGACCCATTACCCCAAAGACGAACTCTTCTACGGGCCCAACAGCGACAGCATCTATTCCCTGCTGGAAGATGATTCCCAGCGCCTCTGGATCGGCACCTTTGACGAAGGAATCGCCTACGTGGACCTGACCCAGCCGGACCGGATGTTCATCAGCAAGAAAAACCGTCTGAGTTTTCCTACGGAACGGCGCAACCGGATCCGCTGCCTGGCCATCGGTCCCGACAAACGGCTCTATGCCGGCGGCCAGATCGGGCTCTTCGTCTGCGAGAAGCCATCCGATGAGCCGGAAGACATGCACTTCGAGCGTTTCTCCCAGATCCTGGACTATGATATCCAGCACATCCTGTTCTCCAGCCAGGGAGACCTTTTCGTTTCTTCGTTCGGCGCCGGCCTGCTGAAATTCGACAGCACCGATCCGGAAAGCGGCTATCATGCCTATACGACCAACGACGGCATGCTGTCCGACTATATCCTCTCCACCATCGAAGACAACGCGGGCAACCTCTGGATTGCCACCCAGGGTGGTCTCAATCGCCTCAACCTCCAGACCGGCAGCCTCATCGGATTCCCGTATGACCGGCTCGGACACCTGATGCGCTTCAACGAAGGACAGCCCCTGCTCGGCCGCGACGGCAATTTGTATTTCAACACCACCGCCGGGATCCTGTATTTCGATCCGCAGGAGATCTCCAACAACAATTTCGCTCCGGAGATCGTCATCCAGGCCCTCTATATTTCCGGATCGCGCCGCTATTTCCAAGGCAAAGAAGCCATCCACATCCAGCCCAGCGACGGCATCCGGGTCCAGTTTGCCGCCACGGACCTGACCGCCCCCGAGCAGATCCTCTACTCCTACAAACTCGATGGATCCGACAAGGAGTGGATCCACCTGGGCCACCAGGCCAATATCAGTATCCCGCCGCTGAAGCCGGGGAAATACACCCTGCGCATCCGCTCGACCAACGGAGACGGTCTGGAAGTGGAGAATGAGCGCGACATCGTCTTCGTGGTCCGCCATGATTTCTTCCACTCCGGCTGGGCCGGACTGCTCTATCTGCTGCTGGCTTCCCTGGCCGTCTTCCTGCTGGTCAATTACCGGAAAAGAAAGCCCGCCGGTCCCGAACCCGCGGAAGACCCGCTGCTGAAGAACCTGCACGGGGACGATCTCCGTTTCGTCGAATCCTTCTCGGGATTCCTGCAAGAGCATCTGGACGACGGCGGCCTGGATGTCCCCCAGATGTGCGAAGCGATGAGCGTCAGCAGATCCGTGCTCTTCGAGAAATGCCGCGCCTTGTTGGACACGACGCCCGCCAGCTTCCTGCGCCGTCTCCGGATGGAGCGCGCACAGGCGCTGATCCGCGAAGGCGGCAGGACGATGGCCGAGATCTCCTACGCCGTGGGATTCAATGATCCCCACTATTTCAGCAAGGTTTTCAAGCAGGAGTCCGGAATGACTCCGACCGAGTACCGCAACAGCCTGAAGCAGGAAGCCGGATAGGGGCGCGGTCTGCGCCGACGAGACTTAGCGGAGATGCTGCAAGATCCCTCCCTGCGGCTACGCTCCGTGTCTTCCGTCGTCCAATACCAGGCAGGTGATGTACCGGGCGAAATTGACCACACCGAAATTGGACAGCGTCCGGACATGTTCCGGCGTCAGGATCTCCCGAGGCTGCAGCCGCACTGAACAGCAGCATCGCGAGCCAGGCCAAGTGTTTACGCCTGTGTCAGAAGGATTACCACCGGGCGGGGTCGCCGCCCAGGACATGATCTACCGTATATTCAGCGGCTTCGGCGGGGGTGAGGGCGCGGATGCCCGTCCACTTGGCACGGCCGTTCATGTCCGCACGGCGGCCGCGGTTGCCGTATTCGTAGAGGTGCAGGTCCGGGCTCGTCTCCACGTAGGGCTTGCCCCAGTTGGTCGGCCAGCCAAGCGGATCCATCTCGTCGCAGAGGTCGGAGTCCAGGATGGCCACCTTAGGATAATTGTGCCACGGGCGGCCGATCGCGATGCTGCGGCCATCGTCCCCTTCGCGCGGCGAGCCGGACGCGTAGGTGAAGCGGCAGCGGTGGAAGACGAAGCCGAAAGGCTGCTCGCGCGGAGTGGAGGGGGCTGTCACCCAGCCGCCGCCCCAGGAGCGGATCTCGCAGTTCTCGAACCAGGCGATGCCTCCGCCGTAGATGTAGTCGGTGCGGCCGACGATCAGGCAGTTCTCGAAATAGGAGCGTTTGCCGTCTTTCCAGAGGTACATCGTGTCCTGATAGCCCTTGATGTCACAATCGGTGACATAGAGCCTGTCTCCCAGCTGGGCGATCGCCTGCGCCTGCGCGACGGGCCCGGCCGTGTTGGCGAGCGTCAGATGCTCGATGCGGCAGCCTTCACCCACTACCGTGAGGGTCGCGGATGTCTTGAGCAGCACGGGATCGGAGCGGAACCATTTCATCGCCGATTCGCGCGGCAGGCGGGACGGCGCGTAGATGTCCGGTCCGTCATACATGAGGTAACTGACCACCGTCCCCCGACGGCTTTCGCCGCGCAGGGTAATATTGTTCTTGCCCTCGGGCACCAGCAGCTTCTCCTGGTCATAGACCCCGTCCTTGATGAGGATCACGAAACGGCGGTCTGAGAAGTCCGGAGCGGCGTTGATGGCCGCTTGGATGGAGGTGTAGTCTCCGCTGCCGTCAGCGGCGACCACTGCATCCGGGCGCGCTTCCGCCGCCGCGTCGCGGCGAAGCGTCACCACCTGGCCGGGGACTGTCTCGATGTCGTATTCATAGGCTGCAGGAGCTGCGTAGCCGTGCAGCGGTGCCTTTTCGCTGACCAGCGGGCGGGCGATCTCCTGCGCTGCGAAAAGCGGGTTGGGGTTGGCGCCTTCGGCCGCCTTCAGGCCTTCGCCCGCCAGGGCGTCGTAGGAGCGCAGGCGCAGGTTGCCGCCTGCCGTGGAGCGGAGTACGGCTTCCTCGATATGACCGTCCTTCCAGACGAGCTTCTCCAGCACGAAACCACCCCGGGCGCGCAGGCCCTCCACCGAACCGGCCGGCAGGGCGTCGGGCAGCGCCGGCAGCAGGTGCACGGCCCCGTCATGGCTCTGCAGCAGCATCTCGGCGATACCGGCGGTGCAGCCGAAATTGCCGTCGATCTGGAACGGCGGGTGGGCGTCGAAGAGGTTGGGATAGGTGCCGCCGGACTGGCCCATCTGGCTGGAAGGATTGACCAGCGAAAGCTGGTCCTTGATCAGCTTGAAGGCATGGTTGCCGTCCAGCATGCGGGCCCACAGGCATACCTTCCATCCCATCGACCAGCCCGTGGAGGCGTCGTTGCGCTGGAGCAGGGTGTTGCGTACGGCTTCCGTAAGCACGGGTGTGCGGTAGGGAGAGATCTGGTAACCGGGATAGAAGCCCCAGAGGTGCGAGACATGGCGATGATGGTCGGTCGGGCTGTCCCAGTCCTCCCACCACTCCTGCAGCTGTCCGTACTGGCCGACCTGCATCGGCGGCAGCCGATGGCGCATCACGTCCAGTGTGTCCGCGAAGGCCGCGTCTTTCCCCAGGATGGCGGCGGCGCGTGCCGTGTTGGTGAAGAGGTCCGTCACCAGCTGGTTGTCCATCGTGATGGCGGGAAATATATTGGAAGTCCGGCCCGCCGGGCGGTTCTCGGGCGAATCGGAAGGGACGACAACGAGGTAGCCCGTATTCGGGTCTTCGACGAGGAAGTCCACGAAGAATTCGGCAGCTCCCTTCATCAGCGGATAGGCTTCGGCGAGGTAGCGCTCATCCCCGCTGTACAGATAGCGGTCCCAGAGGTGCTGGCACAGCCACGCTGCGCCCATCGGCCAGAGGCCGCAATAGGCATAGTCCAGCGCACCGGTGATCCGCCAGAGGTCGGAATTGTGGTGCAGCACCCAGCCGCGGCAGCCGTACATGTTGCGAGCGGTGTTCGCTCCGCTTACGGAGAAATCACGGATCAGCGCGAGCAGCGGCTCGTGAAGCTCCGGCAGGTTGGTCAGCTCCGCCGGCCAGTAGTTCATCTCCAGGTTGATGTTGGTGGTATAGTTGCCGCACCAGGGCGCCTTCACGCGCTGGTTCCAGATACCCTGGAGGTTAGCAGCCTGCGTGCCGGGCTGCGAGCAGCTGATCAGCAGGTAGCGGCCGAACTGGAAATAGCTGGCCACCAGCGGAGCGTCTTCCGTCCACTGGAAAGCCAGGATGCGGTAATTGACCGGACGGTCCTGGTAGTTGGAGACCCCCAGGTCCAGTTTGACGCGGTCGAACTGCTTCTTGTAGGCGGCAACGTGGGAGGCCAGCGCCTTGTCATAAGGCTTCGAAGCGTTCTTCAGGTATGCCGCGTTGCGTGCGAGCGGGTCCCCGGAGACGTCTTTGTAATTCACGAAATTGGTGGCCATCGAGATGTGCAGGAGGAGTTCCGTGGCATCCTCGACTTCCAGCTTGTCCCCGTCGGCCGCCAGCCGGCCGCCTTTCAGGTCCACCTTGACATCATTGACATAGCGGATGGCGCCGGGTATGCCTCCCTTGTCGTCACCCTTGCCCTCGAGCCGCAGCAGGCCCTTGGCCGGGATGCTGACCTTCGTGTCCTTCATCGGCGTCTCGAAATAGAGATCGCAGCTGATCGCCTTGGGTTTGGAGGCCATCAGGCGGATGATGATGAGCTGGTCGGTGAAGGAAGCAAAAGCCTCTTCGACATAGTCCACCCCGCCTACCGTATAGGTGGTGCGCACCACGGCGCGGTCGATGTCCAGCTCCCGGCGATAGTTCGTGACTTCCCCTTCGCGGTCCTCGAATCTGATTTTCAGAGAGCCGGCCGTCTGGTAGGACATCTCTTCGCCCACCGGCGAGAGGAAATTCTCGTCGCCCAGCTTCTGGGCTTCGTCATACTTGCCGGCAAAGACCAGGTCCCGCATCTTCTGCAGGTTCTGCAGGCCTTTGGGGTTCCAGTTCTCGTAAGGACCGCCCGTGGAGATGGTCTCTTCGTTGAGCTGGATCTCCTCCACCTCGGTGCCGCCATAGATCATCGCACCGATGCGGCCGTTGCCGACCGGCCAGGCCTCTTCCCAGGCTTGGGCCGGCTTGTCAAACCAGAAGACATTCTTCGGAGCCTGGGCGGGCAGCAGGGCCGTGCCGGCCAGGACGCCCAGGAGCAGGGACAATACTTTTTTCATCATCGTCAGGGATTATCAAGTTGTTCGGAATTCAAATTTACGGATAATTCGGCTCACGTGCAAGAGCATTGCAGGTGAGCCCAAAATAATGTATATTTGTAGTCCATACCACATGATCTATGCGATTTCCTGACATCACCATTGCCATTGACGGCTTCTCTTCGACCGGCAAGAGCACGCTGGCGCGCCTGATTGCGCAGCATTTTGATTTCCTGTATCTTGACTCCGGTGCAATGTACCGCGGCGTGACGCTTTTCGCCCGGGAGCAGGGGCTGATCGACCCGGACAATACCATCGACCCCGCCCTGGAAGCTGCCCTGAAGACGCTCGACCTGCATTTCGGCCAGGGGACCGTCCTCTTCATGGGCACGCGCAACATCGAGAAGCAGATCCGGACGATGGAGGTCTCCTCGCAGGTGAGCCCCATCGCGGCCGTGCCATACGTGCGCAGCTATGTGGACCGCCGCCTGCATGAGTTCTCCGCCGCCGGGCGCGTCGTCATGGACGGCCGGGACATCGGCACCACCGTTTTCCCGGACGCCGAGATCAAGATCTTCATGACCGCCCGGCCGGAGGTACGCGCACAGCGCCGCTTCGACGAACTGGTCTCGAAAGGAGAGAACCCGGTCTTCGAAGAGGTGATGAACAACCTCCTGGAACGCGACTACATCGACTCCCACCGGGAGACCTCGCCCCTGCGGCGCGCGGAGGACGCTTTCGAGCTGGACAATTCCGAGATGGGCCTCACCGACGAGATTGCCTGGGCGGAAGGCCTGATCCGAGGCAAATTCGGCCTGCTGGACGCTCCCGCGAATAACGGAGGAAAGGCGGAATGACCGTCGGGATCGACCCCCATTCCGGATTCTGCGGCGGGGTGATCCGCGCCATCAGCACGGCCGAGGAGTTCCTCGATGCCGGTGCTGGCCGCCTCTATTCGCTCGGCGCCATCGTCCACAACGAAGAGGAACTGGCCCGGCTGGAATCCCGCGGCCTGGTCACCCTCGACAAAGACGACCTCGCCTCTCCGGCAGAAGGTGAGACCCTGCTGATCCGCGCCCACGGCGAGCCCCCGCAGGTCTATGAGCGCCTCCGGCAATCCGGCATCCGGGTCATCGACTGCACCTGTCCCGTGGTGCTGGGCCTCCAGAAAAAGATCCGCGAAGCCCACGCCCGCGTCGCCCCGGCCGGCGGCCAGGTCGTGCTCTTCGGCAAGATCGGCCACCCGGAAGTCCTCGGACTCGTGGGCCAGGTCCGGGAAGGCGGCGTCATCGTGGTCGAAAATGTGGAGCAGCTCCAGGAGCGGCTCGGCGACGGCAGCATCCGGCCCGACCACGACATCGAACTGTTCTCCCAGACGACGATGAGCCCGGAAGGCTACGTCGCCGTGCGTACCAGCCTGCAGGCCGCGATGCGGGGAGCCACCCTCACGGTCCACGACACCATCTGCCAGCAGGTCGCCTCGCGCCACCGCGAGCTCCAGGAATTCGCCCGCTCCCACGACGTCGTCATTTTCGTCTCAGGACGCGAAAGTTCCAATGGCAAGGTGCTATGCGAGCTCTGCCGCCGGGTCAATCCGCGGACCTGGCACATCGGTTATGCGGATGAATTGCAGCGCGACTGGTTCCACCCGGATGACCGGGTGGGCGTCTGCGGGGCCACCTCCACCCCCAAGTGGCTGCTGGAAGAAGTGGCCGGAGCCATCAAAAATTTGCATTAATTCAGGCATTTCGTTAAATTTGCCCGGATATACGAATCATTAAACTAATCAAAATACATTTATGGCAACAACAGCTGATTTCAAGAACGGTCTTTTTCTCAAGTACAACGGTAAGCCTTGCCAGATTGTCTGGTTCCAGCACGTCAAGCCGGGCAAGGGTCCCGCTTTCGTGAAGACCAAGCTCCGCAACCTGGAGAACGGCAACATCCTTGAGAACACCTTCACCGCCGGCATGAAGATCGAGACGATCGAAGTGGAGCGCCGCCCCTACCAGTTCCTCTATGCCGAAGAGGACGGCTTCAACTTCATGCACGAAGAGACCTACGAGCAGATCCTGCTCCCGAAGGACGTCGTCGAGAACTCCGACCTGATGAAGGAAGGCCAGCACGTCGAGATGATGTTCGTCGTCGGCGAGGAGCGCTGCCTGACCTGCGAACTCCCGACCTACGTCACCCTCGAGGTTACCTACTCCGAGCCTGCCGTCAAAGGCAACACCGCCTCTACTTCCGCCCTCAAGGAAGTCACCCTGGAGACCGGCGCCAAAGTGATGGTCCCGCTCTTCATCGAGACGGGCGAAAAGATCAATGTCAATACCGCTGACCGTTCCTATGGAGGACGAGCATAAATTCATCGCGTACTCTCCGGTTTATGCCGGAGAGACCGATATCTACCAATTCCCGGACCTGGCAAAGCACCCTGTCGATGCCGCCAGGCTCCGGGAATTGGGCGTTTCGGTAGAGCCCTCCGCCGAGACGCTGGCCGGGCTGGCACGGGGTTCCCGCCTCTTTGCCCGGCGCCTGCAGGAGCACACGCTGCTGCCGCACACCCGTTATCAGCTCCGGAACATCGATCCGGCGACGGAGGAGCCCGAGATCCACAACTATACCGGACGCTGCCCTACCTTGACCTATGAGATCAACCCCGTCAAGGGCTGCGGCGTAGGCTGCCAATACTGCCTGGTCACGGACGGCGTGCATGAGCAGCCGCTCATCGCACTGGAGAATTACCACCTGTACGTCCGCCGGCTGCTTGCGGAGAAGAACGGCCCCGGGAGCGAGAACGCCCCGCACTATTATTATTTCTCCCCCAAGACGGAGGCCTTCCAGGAGCCGACGCTCCTAACGGGCATCGCCCACCGGATCCTGCGCGAGTTCATCGCCCATTTCCGCGACTGTCCCCAGTCGAAGGCACGCCTCTTCATCGCCTCCAAGGCCGGCGCGAAGCACCTGCTGATCGAGGACGGCGGCGAATCGGTACTGGACCTGTTCGAGCAGCTGCGCGGCAAGATGCAGTTCAACACCAGCGTCTCCATCATGCCGAAAGCCTTCCGGGACCTGCTGGAGCCCTTCGCCGCCCCGCTCTCCGAACGCATGCGCGCCGTCCGGCTCTGTCAGGAACGCGGCATCCAGTCCAACTCGGCGCTGATCCAGCCCATCCTTACCCCCTGGCTTACGGACGAGCACATCCGCGAATTCTTCGACACGCTGCACGACAACGGCATCATCAACTACAAGCCGGAGTTCCTGACGGCCTGCATGGAAAACCTCGCGATGCTGGGCCCGCTGCTGGGCCACTTCGGAAGCGACCTGGAGCGTCAGCTCTACGATGCCTACCTCCCGCCGTCCAATGCCGACCACCGCAAGCAGCGCGGGCGCACCGCCCCCGACCGGGACCTCAGCCGCGCGTGCATCGCCAAGATGCGCGCCTACAGCGACACGCTGGGCATGAGCGTCAGTATCTGCTACTGGGTACGCCTCCAGCTGGGTATCACCGAACAGGACATTCCGCTCATCAACCGCAACGGTTTCCAGTGCCTGGGCTACCAGTCCACGCTGTTCGAGAATGTATAGCGACTTAGCTTCGTACTACCTCCGCTGGTTCCATGATCGTCCGGTGGGCATCACGACGGCCCGCCGGGACGAATTGCGCCGCCTGCACAGGATCCTGTACCGCGCTGTGGAGCATTTCGCCCTGCACTACGGCGATTACGTGCCGTCCAGGATACCGCTCGGGGCGCGGGAACTCGCCATTCTGGAGGAGCAGAGCCGCTATCCTTTCCGGGCCGGCACCTGGCGGCCCGACTACATTATCACCCGCGACGGGGAGCTGAAGCTCTGCGAGATCACCTCCCGCTTTTTCGGCCACGGGATTTTCCTCACCTGGTTTGCGGAATTCGCCGCCGACCGCTTCATGGAGCGTTTCCCCGGCAAGCAGCGGGAGACCCGCTATCCCGAGCTGCTGGAATACATGCGCGCCCTGCCCGACGGGCGCAAGCGCCTCTGCGTCCTCAAGAGCGCCGACCGGACGAGCGAAATCCGGCTCTACAAGCGCTTCTACGAGGAGCAGGGCTGCTCCGTCCAGATCTTCGAGACGGACGAGGTAGAGTCCCGGCGCAGCGAATGGGCCCGCGAAGGGACCTTCGTCGTGAGCGCCCTCAACCAGCGGGACCTGCTGGGCTTCCGCCCGGAGACGCTGCGCGCCATGATGGACACGGGGATGATCAGTGATTTCCGTAACATCTTCCTGATCCACGACAAGCGCTTCATGCAGCTCTGGTACGACGACACCTTCACCGGAGCCTGCCTGGATCCGGAGGATGCTGCTTTCCTGCGCGCCCACGCCATCCCGACCTGGGCGGGCGCCGATCCGGCCGCGGCCGGCATCTTCGAAGAAGCGCGCACCCACAAGGACGGCTACATCCTGAAGCCCTGCCGCCTGGGCAAGAGCGAGGGGGTGCATGCCGGTCCGCTGGAGCGGACCTGGAAATGGCGCCGCCTCTGGCGGCCTGACCGCGACGGCATCCGCCCGGTGGACGGGATGGTCATGCAACCTTTCCTGGAGCAGCGCAGCGTCCCCCTGGACTGGGAAGGCAAGCACTTCGACGACTATCTCTGCGGGATGCTGCTCTGCGTGGACGACCGCTATTTCGACTCCGGTCTCTTCCGCACATCCAGCCTCCCCGTGACCAACGTGGGGGACGACCGCAAAGCCTGCGCCATCCAGACGGACGATCCGGATATCCTCTCTTGCTGCGACGTGCTATGACCCTGGCAGGCAACCAACCCTACTTTCTCCCTTATCTGGGATTCTGGCAGCTGATCCACCTGTCCGACCTGTTCCTGCTGGCCGATGATTATGACTTCGTCCGGCACAGCTGGATCAACCGGAACCGCATCCTGGTCAACGGACAGGTACAGTATTTCCGGGTCGAAATCGCCCGCGGCGGGCCTTCACGGCTGATCAGGGACAAGCAGGTCGCCTTGACACCCTATTTGTGCAGGGACAAGCTCAAGACCTTGGCCATGGCTTACCACAACGCTCCCTACCTGGCGGAAGGATACGCCCTGGCAGAGCGGATCCTGAGCTGCCCGGAGCGCAACCTGGCGCTGTTCCTGGAGCATTCCATCCGGGAAGTCTGCGCCTATCTGGGGATCACGACCCCCATCAAGCACAGCTCGGACCTGCCCGGAAACAGCTGTTTCAAGCGGGAAGATCGCATTTATGACTTCTGCCACAAGCTCGGTGCCGACACCTATGTGAACCTTCCGGGCGGGCAGGCGCTCTATGACCGCGACGAATTCGCCCGCCAGGGGATCCGGCTTTGCTTCATCCAGCCTGAACTCAAGCCTTATCCGCAGTCCGGCGGCCCGTTCGTGGAGCGCCTCTCCATCCTGGACGCCATCATGTTCAACTCCCGGGAGCAGCTGCACGAGATGCTCGACGACTACACTTTCATCGATGGATAACCCCTGCGTGACCGTCATCTGCCTGACTTACAACCAGGCCGGACTGATCCGCGACGCCCTCGAGGGTTTCGTGGCCCAGCGGGCGCCCTTCGGCATCGAAGTACTCGTGCACGACGATGCATCCACCGACGGCACGGCGGACATCGTCCGCGAATATGAAGCCCGCTACCCCGCCCGCATCCGGGGGATCTACCAGACGGAGAACCAGTATTCGCAGGGCGTCGCCATCCCGCAGGCCTTCCTGTTCCCGCTGGTCCGCGGACGCTATGTCGCTCTCTGCGAGGGAGATGACTACTGGACCGATCCTGACAAGCTGCGCAAGCAGGTGGAAGCCCTGGAGCATCATCCGGAGCTGGACATCTGCGCCCACAGGACCCGGTGCCTGCTCGACGGGAAGCCGCACGGCTACCTGGCGCCCCGGCTGCGGGACTGCTGCATCCCGGCGGAAGAGGTGATCCTCGGAGGCGGCAATTTCGTCGCCACTTCGTCCCTGCTATGCCGGCGGGAGGCCTATCTGCGCATGACCCCGATGCGCGAGGTCGTGGTCAACGACTATGTCCTGCAGATCCAGGGCTCCCTGCGCGGCGGCATGGCTTACCTGGACGACTGCATGTCCGTCTATCGCCTGAGGACGCCCGGTTCCTGGACCGCCGCGAACGGACGCTGGATGCGGGAGGATACCCGCGAACAGCTGAAACGCATGCTGGACGCCCTGGACGCCTACACGGACGGGCGTTTCCACCAGGCGGTCGAATTCCGCAAGCGCCAGTACGACTCCAACGGACTGCTGGCCGGCAGGCGCTACGCCGCCCTGTTCGCCCCGCACGAACTCCCCGTCACCCTGCGGCGCGCCTGCAGGGACCTGGCCCGCTCCCTCCGAAACCTGATCCTTTCTTGCAGAAAATGAAAACGATCCCCGTTACCCGGCCCTCGCTCCCGTCGTTCGAAGAATATTGCGCCGAAATACGCAAGATCTGGGACAGCCGCATCCTCACCAACATGGGCGAGGAGCATGAGGCGTTCCGGGAGGCCGTGAGCAGCTACCTGGAGACGCCCGGTACCGTCCTGTTCGCCAACGGGCACCTCGCCCTGGAGGCGGCGATCGCCGCCCTGCGGCTCCCCGCTGGCGCAGAAGTGATCACGACGCCTTTCTCCTTCGTCTCCACCACCCACGCCATCGTGCGCAGCGGCCTGCAGCCCGTCTTCTGCGATGTCCTCGAGAAGGACGGCACGCTCGACCCCGCCGGGCTCGAAGCCCTCGTCACGGAGCATACCGCTGCCATCCTGCCCGTCCACGTGTACGGCCACGTCTGCGACGTGGACCGCATCGGCGCCGTCGCAAGCCGATACGGCCTGAAAGTGCTCTACGATGCCGCACACGCCTTCGGCGTCCGCTACCGGGGTGTCCCGGCGGTACGCTACGGAGACGCCGCCATCCTCAGCTTCCACGCGACCAAGGTCTTCTCGACCATCGAGGGCGGAGCCGTCTGCACGGGGGACTCTTCCCTGCTGCAGGCCCTGGAAGATGCCAAGAATTTCGGGATCCGCGATGAGGAGCATTGCGCCGCCGTCGGCGGCAATGCCAAACTGAACGAGTTCCAGGCTGCGATGGGTCTGTGCAACCTCCGCCACATCGGGAACGAGATGGCCCGGCGCCACGCCCTGGCGGAGCATTACCGCGCCCGCCTGGCCGGACGCCCGGGACTGCGCCTGCCCGCCCCGCGTGCCGGAACCGAGTCCAACGACGCCTATTTCCCCGTATTCTTCCGGACGCAGGAACTGCGGGACCGGGTCCATGCCCGCCTCGCCGACTCGGGCATTTCCGCCCGGAAATATTTCTTCCCCCTGATTCCCGACCTGGACTGCTATGCCGGGAGTGCCGCTGCTGCGGCCGCCCGCGTCCCCGTGGCGCGCCGCCTGGCCGCGGGCGTACTCTGCCTGCCGCTCTACGCAGACCTGCTCCCAGACGAAGCGGACCGCATCTGCGAGTTGGTTATCAAGGAGTTGGAACGGTGATCAGAGGCGCTCGATCTTGAGCTGCTGGATTTTGTAGGTCTTGCCTTTCGAACTGACGAAGATGGTGACGGAGTAGTTCTCTCCGCCGGCGTTCAGCGTGCCGAGGGCGTATTTCATGTTGTCCCGGCCGGCGGTGTGGTTGACCTCGAAGGAACGGGGGGTGTGGCTGTCGAAGAAAGTCTTGACGATCTGCCGGGCCTGGGCCTTGCTCGCGCTGCTGCCCTGGGAGATAACGGCGATCTCGAGGTTGTCGTCGAACCAGGCGGACAGGTTGTCGGCATTGCCCTGTGCCATGTATTTGCTGATCGGGATGAATACATCATACCCTGCGGGCTGGGCCATGAGGCGTCCGCAGAGAAGCAAAGGCAGGAGGATAGCCGCTATTTTGAGCAAGCGTTGCACGGCCGGAATGATTGCAAATTCCGAGCCACATTATTATATTTGTAGGAAAACCGGAAACGATGCATCTGACGCTCCTCACAGTAGGCAAGACGGATATCCCCTGGGTGCGGGACGGGCTGGAGATGTATATCTCCCGGCTGAAGCACTACGTGCCTTTCGAGCTCCGGGAGATCCCGGAACTGAAAGGCGTGTCCGCACTCAGCCGCGAGCAGATCAAGGAGCGGGAAGGAGAGCTGATCCTCAAGCAGCTCAAACCCTCGGACGAAGTCATCCTGCTGGATGAGCACGGGCGGGAGTACCGTTCGGTGGAGTTAGCGGACTGGCTGGGCCGCCGGCTCTCGGCGTCCGGACGGGACCTGGTCTTCGTCATCGGCGGAGCCTACGGCTTCTCCGATGCGGTTTATGGCCGTGCCGGCGGGAAACTGTCGCTCTCGAAAATGACCTTTTCCCACCAGCTGGTGAGAACGATTTTTGCAGAACAGCTTTACCGGGCTTTCACCATCCTGCGCGGAGAGCCCTACCATCACGAATGAAACTGCCCAAGCATATCATGGAATGGTTCGCCGCAGCCCTGCTGATGGCCGGGGCGATCATATTCATCTCCTCCCTGCGCGTGACGCAGTCTCCGGGCGACACCTCCGCCGCTGCCCGGCGCATGGAGCGCGTGACAGCCCGCCGGATCGCCTTGCTGGACAAATACATCGACAAGGCGCTGGCCCAGGATCCCGCGCAATGGATGGAACTGGACGGCCTGCCGTCCGATTTCGTGGTGTACCGCTATTGCCGGGACACCCTCCAGTCCTGGTGCCACGAATTCCCGGTAGCCAACGACGACATCAACCAGCGGGTCTATGTCCCCTTCCTGGCGGATCCCCGCGTGGGAGCGGTCTCCCCGCTCCTGCAGGTGACCGACTCCCTGGGCTTCTACAATTTCGGTACGCGCTGGTACCTGGCCAAATCGGTCGGCGACGACGCAGTCCGGGTGATCGCAGGCATGGAGGTGATGGACGAGATGCCCGTAGGGCGCACCGCCCGGACCAACCGGCGGCTGCATCTGCCGAACAAATATGTGATCCGCCCGATCTCCGCGAGCGGTGGCTCGTCCGTGACCGTGGAAGGCCGCGCGCAGTTCAAGATCCTGCTGGAGTCGCTCATGGCCGCGGGCCGGGACTCGTCGCCCCTGCTCTGGCTGGCGCTTTTCCTGATCCTGTCCGCCTTTCTCGTTTACCTGTCGGCGGATCGTTCCCTGCCCCGTTTCTGCGGAGCCGCCGCCGGGATCCTGGTCGTCATGTGCGGGTTCTACCTCTGGGGTAAATTCTCCCAGACCCGTGCCCTGATCTTCTCCCCCATGCTGTACGCAGGCGGAGAGCTGCTCTACTCGCTGGGTGCCGTCATCCTCATCAACCTGACCCTCCTGTGGATTTCGCTCTGCGCCTATATGGCCCGGGAGGCCTTCTGGACCCGGATGGACACGCCTGCCCGCCGGAGCACCGGCACCCTTGCGGTGCTGATCTTCATCGCGCTGGAGCTGGTCTATTCTTTCTTCGCCCTGAAGAGCATCATCCTCAACTCGGGCTTCTCCCTGGAGCTCTACAAGCTCTCCCAGCTCTCGCCTTTCTGCATTGTCGTGTACCTGTCGTTCCTGACCATGCTGATCGGCATCCCGCTGCAGCTCCAGCTGCTGAAACCGGCCGTGGAGAAGAAAAGCGGACGGCATTTCGATTCCTTCTCGATGACCAACCGCGTGATCTGGTCCCTGCTGATGGCCGTGTACCTGGTCACGCTGTCCGGCGTACTCGGCTTCCGCAAGGAGCAGGACCGGCTCGGACTGATCGCCAACCGGCTGGCTTTCGACCGTGACATCGCCCTCGAACTGCGTCTGCGCCGGGTGGAGTCCCAGATCGCGGACGACATGATCCTGGCCGCCCTCTCGCATTTCCAGGGGACGGAGTCGGCCATCCAGAGCCGGATCGCCGAGTACTATTTCTCCGGGAGCGACCGGGGATACCTGATCTCTGCCCGGGTGTACAACCGCTTCAACAACACGCGCCAGGCCGCGGACGAGTTCAACGCCATCCTGGAGAACGGCGTGGAGATCGCCGACGATTCCCGCTTCCTGTACGCCCGGCGGGAGAACGGCAAGCCCTACTATGTCGGGGTGTTTTTCTATCTGTCTGACGACAACGAGATCTCCCGCGTGCTGGTGCGCCTGGAGTCCCGCGAGACCCTGGGCGGCAGGGGCTATGCCGGCATTTTCGGCATCACGCCGCCCGGCCAGGTCGCCCTGCCCTCCGGCTATTCCTACGCCCGCTATGCCGGGCGGGAGCTGAAAGCCTACCGGGGCCCCTATCCCTACCCGACCCGCATCGACGATGCCCTCTACGTGCAGCTGTACGGATCGCGTTCCGGCCATCTGGTCATGGATGGCTATACGCATTTCATGTATGGCGTGGGAGAAGGTGAAGCCGTGGTAATCTCCCGGGCCCGCATCGGCGTGCTGGCCTACATCGTGGCCGGGATCCTGGTCGCGCTGCTGACCTTCCTGATGCTCCTGCTGGTCGTGCTCCGGCAACCCAAAGCACCGGTCTTCCAGCAGACCTACTACCGCTCCCGGATCTCCTGGGTCCTGCTCACTTCGCTGATCCTCACCCTGCTCTCTATGGCGCTGGTGAGCGTGCTCTTCGTGTACTCGCGCAACGAAGGCAACCGCCAGACGGTGATGTCGGACAAGATCAGTTCCATCGTGACGATGATGCAGGCCGGCCTGCAGGAGACGGGCGCCGGTGACGGCAGCGACTGGCAGGCCGTCCACCGGCTGGTCGAACGGGTCGGCAATGAGACCGGCTCCGACATCACGCTCTACAGCCCTTCGGGCCACCTGCTGATGACGACCACCCCCATGATCTTCGACCAGTTGATGGTCGCCGAGCGCATCAACGGGACGGCCTACTACAACATCATCTACGGCAACCGGCGGCATTTCATCCAGCGGGAACAGCTGGGACGGCAGCATTTCTACAGCATGTATGCTCCGCTGTTCGCGGACAACGGCGCCATGCTGGCCATCCTCTGTTCGCCGTACAACGAAGACACCTACGACTTCGAGGAGGACGCGGTCATGCACTCGCTGACCATCCTCTCGCTCTTCCTGCTCTTCCTGCTGATGGCGCTCTTCATGGTGTCCCGCATCGTGGACCGCATGTTCAAGCCGCTCAGCGAGATGAGTGAGAAAATGGCCAATGCGGACCTCGGGTCCCTGGAGTACATCACCTACGACCGGGACGACGAGATCTCCTCGATCGTGCAGGCATACAACCGGATGGTGACCGAACTCTCCGAGAGCTCGCGCAAACTGGCGCAGGCCGAACGCGACAAGGCCTGGAGCGGGATGGCGCGCCAGGTGGCGCACGAGATCAAGAATCCGCTCACCCCGATGAAGCTGCAGCTCCAGCGGGTGATCCGGCTCAAGCAGAAGGGCGACCCCGCCTGGCAGACCCGCTTCGAAGAAGCCAGCCAGGTCATCCTCGACCATATCGACATCCTGACCGACACGGCCAACGAGTTCTCGACCTTCGCCAAGCTCTACACCGAGGAGCCGACCGAGATCGCCCTGGACCAGCTGCTGCAGGAGGAAATCTCCATGTTCGACAACAAGGAGAACATCCGTTTCGACTACCTGGGGCTGGCCGACGTCCGCGTCCGCGGCCCGAAGCCACAGCTTACGCGCGTGTTCGTCAACCTGCTGGGCAACGCCGTGCAGGCCATCGGGGACGCCCCCGGCGGCCGCATCGTCGTGTCGCTGCGCAAATCCGTCGAAGACGGCTTCTATGACATCGTGGTCGAAGACAACGGC
Source organism: uncultured Bacteroidia bacterium (assembly GCA_902790635.1). Taxonomy (GTDB): domain Bacteria; phylum Bacteroidota; class Bacteroidia; order Bacteroidales; family UBA932; genus Cryptobacteroides. Next base: position 18,583 of record CADASN010000004.1, read on the forward strand.
CCGGGCGTCTCCGACGAGAACATCGAGCGCCTCTTCACCCCGAACTTCACGACCAAAAACGGCGGCTCCGGCCTGGGACTCGCCATCAGCCGGAGCATCCTGGAGCGTTGCGGCGCCTCGATCACCTACAGCCGGTCCTTCACCCTCGGCGGCGCCTGCTTTACCGTAAAATATCCTATTTAAGGAAAGTATCCCGCATCGGGTTGAAGCAGTCGATCAGGATGCCATCCTCCAGGCAGGTGCAGCCGTGGATGATGTTGGGTTGCTTGTAGAGGGCGTCCCCCGCTTCGACGATCTTGGTCACGTCACCGACGGTGAACTCGAATTTGCCGGAGGCGACATAGGTCACCTGCGAATGGGGATGGCTGTGCATGGCACCGACCTGGCCTTTCTTGAAGCTGACCTTTACCATCATGATGTTGTCGTTGTAGCCAAGGATCTGGCGCTCGGCACCGCCGCCGGCGTCCTGCCAGGGCGTCTCGGAAGCGAAAATGAAATTACCGCTTTGCTGTGTCATGGTCTCTGTGTCTGGAAGTTGGGGTTCTTGGGGAGGATTCTGGCCGCAGGCGCACGCGAGGAGCAGCACCGCCGCAAGGGAAAGGATGGTAGATAATTTGTTCATTTGGACGGGTATTTTTGTCAAAGATAGGGACTTTTTCGTATATTTGAGAACGATCCCGATAAGATTCACCAAAAGCCTACCAATTATATGACCCGACGTATTTTACTCTGTGTGGCCATCCTGCTTCCGCTGTCCCTGGCCGCCAAACCCAAATCCCTCGAAGAACAGGCCCTGGAGACCATGAAGACCGCCACCCACTACATGATGGACGTGGTGGGCTACCGCGGCGGCTTCGTCTGGAACTACCTCCCGGACTTCTCCCGCCAGTGGGGCGAGATGGAAGCCAAGCGCACGATGGTCTGGACCCAGGACCCGGGGACCCCGCAGATGGGCCAGCTGCTGCTCGACGCCTACCACGCCACCGGAGATGAGTATTACTACGAGTCCGCCAAACAGGTCGCGCAAGCCCTGATCTGGGGCCAGCACGAGAGCGGCGGCTGGAATTACTGCTTCGATTTCGCCGGCGAGGCGTCGCTCAAAGACTGGTACGCCACCGTGGGGCAGAGCGGCTGGCGGCTGGAGGAGTTCCAGCACTACTACGGCAACGCCACCTTCGACGACTCCTGCACCTCGCAGTGCGCGAAATTCCTGCTCCGCATGTACGTGGAGAAATACGACCCCTCCCTGCGCCCCGCACTCGACAAGGCCATCGCCTTCGTACTGAACAGCCAGTATCCCAACGGCGGCTGGCCGCAACGCTGGCCGCTGATGTATGACCACCCCTTCCGGGGCAAGGCCGACTATTCGTCCTTCATCACGCTCAACGACGACGTGATCCCCGAGTGCATCGATTTCCTGGTGCAGTGCTACCAGTCCCTGGGCCTCCCCGGGCTGAAAGAGCCGATCTACCGGGCTATGTACCTGTGCGTCGTGCTCCAGCAGGGCGCTCCCTATGCCGGCTGGGCCGACCAGTACACGCCCGCCGACCTCAAGCCGGCCCACGCCCGCTCCTATGAGCCCCGCGGGGTCAACTCGGGCACCACGGTGATGATGATCCGCCAGATGATGGAATACTACCGCCTGACGGGCGACACCCGTTTCCTGTCCGGCATCCCTGCAGCGCTGGACTTCCTGGAGTCCCAGCGGCTGCCGGCCAGCGAGGAGACCCGGTGGGGCCGTCCGAACAACGATCCGGATGCCATCCTCGTGCCCCGCTTCATCGATCCGGACACGGGAACCCCGCTATACGTGCATCGCGTGGGCAGCAACTGGTACAACGGCCACTATTTCACCAGCCAGGACATCACCGGCACCATCGGGCACTACAGTTCCGCCACCCGCGTGAATGTCAAGGCGCTCCGCCGGCAGTACGAAGAACTGAAGGCACGGCCGGTAGCGGAGGTCGTCAAGGGCTCCCCACTGCTGGAGAAGGAGCTGGTGCCGCTTCCCAAGTATTTCGCGACCGTGCGCGGTCCGCGCGAGGAAGTGAAGGATATCATCGCCGCCCTCCGGCCCGAGGGTTGCTGGCTGAGCCCGCTGGGCAGCACCTCCAATCCCTACAAACCCGGCGCTTCCACCACGCCCAGCGACGAGACGAAGTACGGCTCCACCAACGTGGGTGACGAGTACGACACCTCCCCGTATCGCTGTACGGACGGCACGATGTGCATCTCCACCCGCGACTACATCAACAAGATGGCTACCTTGATCCGTTTCATTGACAAAAACGCTGAATGATGATACGACTGCTGCTGACCCTTTCTTCTCTGATCCTTTCCATGACTCCTGCGGTGACGGAGTCTTCCGCCGCCGCTGAAGCGCTTTCTTCGACCTCCGTCCAAGAGGGACCGTTCGGGTGGGCGACGGCATTTTCGCTGACCGAAGGCAGCGGCTACGCGCTGACCGGAGGCGATCCCGCCCGCACCATCGTGCTGCAAAGCAACGGCTTCGACATGCGCGAAGACGTCATCAAGGCCGTCAAGGACTATGACGTGATCGTCTTCGACGGGGCGCGGGGCGATTTCATCATCTCCAGCACCATGCAGTTCCGCGGGCTGCGCGGCAAGACCCTGCTGGGCGTGAACGGCGCCCGCATCCGTACGCAGTTCGAGGTCACGCCGGAGCTGCGCAAGCTGCTGGACGATACCGGCGTAAAGGCGATGTCCGACCAGGGCGGCGGGGGTGAGCTCTCGAACGGCGTCCGGGTGGCGGAGGAGCGCGAGCAACACACCCGCCAGGCCATCATCGACCATACCGGCGACACGAAGGAAGTTTACCGCAACGCCGGTCTCTTCAGCCTGAACGGCTGCGAGAACATCATCATCCGCAACCTCGCGCTCGTGGGCCCGGGACCCATCGACGTGGGCGGCGCCGACCTGCTGACCCTCTCGAACGGCTCCCGCCACATCTGGGTGGACCATGTCAGCTTCACGGACGGGATGGACGGCAACTTCGACATCAATTCGCGTTCAGACTTCATCACGGTGAGCTGGTGCGTCTTCCAGTACACCGACCGGGCCTACGACCACAAGGCATCCAACCTGATCGGCAGCAGCGAACGTCCCGACCAGGGCGTGGACAATCTCAACGTCACCTTCGCCTACTGCATCTGGGGTGCCGGCTGCGAAGTACGCATGCCGGTCGTCCGTTTCGGGAAGGTCCACGTACTCAACACCCTGTATGACTGCGCCGGGAACGGCTCACCCGCCATCAACGCCCGGATCGACTCGGAAGTCCTCATCGAAGGCAACTACTTCGAGAAAGGGGTGAAGAAGATTTTCGAAGGAACGGACAATGCGCTGGCCTGGCAGTTCAAGGGAAACATCTTCCGGGAGAGGTTCTCCCCCGCCGACCGCGGGACGGTCAGCATGCCCTATGCCTACACGGCCGTGCCCGCTTCGCAGGTGCCTGCACTGGTGCGCCGCGGCGCCGGCCCGACCCTGGACCTGCCCGTGCCAGCGTCTTCCGTGGACTTCACGATCCACCTGATGGGCGACAGCACAATGGCCGACAAGGACATCAGCGGGCTCAACCCCGAGCGCGGCTGGGGGATGGTCTTCGAAAACTTCCTGGACAGCCGCGTGCGCGTGATCAACTACGCCAAGAACGGCCGCAGCTGCAAGACGGCCATCGCCGAGGGCATCTGGGACCGCGTGAAGGCCAACATCCGTCCGGGCGACTATCTCTTCATCGAGTTCGGCCACAATGACCAGAAACCCAACGGCAAGGGCTACGCGCCCGCCTGGACGGAGTGGCAGGACTACCTGCGCCTGTTCATCGATACGGCCCGCGAGTTGGGCGCCACGCCGGTCCTGCTGACCCCGGTGGCGCGCCGGCATTTCTATAACAACGTGCTGGACGAGACCACGCACGGGGAGTACCCGGCCTCGATGCGCGCCGTGGCCGCCGAGCGCGGCGTGACGCTGATCGACATGGAACAGGCCACCATCCAGTGGCTCAAACAGGCGGGCGACCTCGCCTCGCGGCCGTATTTCATGTGGCTGGAGCCCGGGACCGTGCCGGCCAAGCCGCAGGGCATCCAGGACAACACGCACTCCACGCCGCTGGGCGCCCGCCGCAACTGCGACATCGTCTGCGACTCCATCCGCGTCAAACTCCCGGAGATTGCGAAGCACCTCGTGCACTGGGATGCCGTCGTGGACCAGCAGGGCCGCGGTGACTACCTGACGGTCCAGGCGGCCATTGACGCGGCGCCGGACGCCTTGCATGACGGACAATACACGATCCTCATCAAGCCCGGGGTCTATCGCGAGCGCGTCGTGATCCCCTGGAATAAGCGCCACCTGCTGCTCAAGGGCCTGGACGCGGCGAATACCGTGATTGTATATGGGAATTACGCCTCGCTGCCCTGGGGCAATGCACCCGGCACGGTCGGCACCTCCGGCAGCGCCACGCTGTTCGTGCACGCGGAGGACGTGACCCTGGAGGACCTGACCGTGGAGAATGATGCCGGCCGCGTGGGCCAGGCGGTCGCCCTGTTCACCAACGGTGACAGCTTCACCGCCCGCCGCTGCCGCTTCCTCGGCAACCAGGACACCCTCTACACCTTCGGGAAATACAGCGAGGACGGCAATCACATCCGCAACAGCTTCTTCGACTGCTACATCGAGGGGACGACCGACTTCATCTTCGGCAGCAGCACGGCCTGGTTCGAGCGCTGCGAGATCCGTTCCAAGGCCGACTCCTATGTCACCGCCGCCTCCACCCTGCAGGGTCAGCCCTTCGGCTATGTCTTCAAGGACTGCCGCCTGACGGCGGATCCGGGCGTGACCAAGATCTATCTGGGACGCCCCTGGCGGCCCTATGCGCAGACCGTGTTCCTGAACTGCGAGCTCGGCGGGCACATCCGTCCGGAGGGCTGGCACAACTGGGGCAAAGAGAGCAACGAGCAGACGGCCTTCTACGCCGAATATGGCTGCACGGGCCCCGGCTCGGATGCATCTGCCCGCGTGGGCTGGTCGCACCAGCTCACTCCCGCCGAGGCCGCCCGCTATACCTATGAGGGCGTGATGGCCCCTGCCCGATAAGACCAATACCCTTTATATGAGACGATTAACCGTTATCTTCTGCTGCGCCCTGCTCCCGCTGCTGATGGCGGCAGCTCCCGGGCGCGAGCACCTCGACCTTTCCGGCAATGACTGGAGCATCACCCTGGACCCCGATGCCTCCTGGGAAAACGAAGAACTGCACCTCCCGCCCGTGGATGTGCGCACCCTGCCGGTGCGCATCCCGAGCGGCGGCTGGGCCCTGCTCGAGACGCCGCAGGTGCGCGGCGTCCACCTGCCCGCCACCGTGGAGGAATATCTCTGGGGCTGGAACGGCGAGACTTTCGGCGTGACCGGCAACTACGTGGGCGTGAGCTGGTTCGAGACGGCGGTGGACATCCCGTCCGACTGGGCCGGAAGGCGCGTGAGCATCGACTTCGAGGCCGTCCGCTTCCGCGCGGAAGTGTTCGTGAACCACAAGCTGGTGGGCTACGACCTCGTCAACAGCACCCCTTTCAGCTTCGACATCTCCGACGCACTGAGCTATGGCGGACGCAACGTCATCAGCGTGCGTATCACCGACCCCAACGGTAACTTCAACTGGAAGGACTCCCAGGTCTATACCTGGGGTGAATACCGCACCAACCCGACCCACGGCTTCGGCGGCATCACCGGCCGCGTGCAGCTCACCGCGACAGACCACACCCGGGTCGCTGACATTTTCGTGCAGAACCAGCCGGATCCGCACGCCGTGAAAGTGCAGGTCACCGTCCATTCCGACAAGGGTTCCGGCGCGCCGCTGGAGCTGGTCATCCGCGAGAAAGGCGGAGCCGAAGTGTTTCGCAAGTCATACCCCGGCCCGTGGCCGGAGGGAGAGACGGTGCGCGAGTATCCCGTCCGCCTGCCCAAGGCCAGGCTCTGGAGCGTGGACGAACCGAACCTCTACGACCTGGAAGTCCGGGTGGGCGGCGACAGCGACACCCGCCGTTTCGGCTTCCGCTGGTTCGAGGTACGCGACGTGGCGGGCGACCGGCAGTTCTACCTGAACGGCAAGCGTATCGTCGTGCGTACGTCCATCTCCTGGAGCTTCTGGCCGGACAACGGCATCATGCCCTCAGACGAACTGGCCCGCCGCCAGATCGAGTCCGCCAAGGCACTGGGGCTCAACATGTTGAATTTCCACCGTACCATCGGCCAGCGGCGCGTGCTGGACTGGGCGGACGAATTGGGCCTGCTCTACTGGGAGGAGCCGGGCGGCAACCAGTACCCCGCGAACCGTTTCGATGATGACGACCTGCAGAGCCGCTTCTATTTCGCGTACCGCGACGAGAAGCTGCGCCGGATGATCCTGCGCGACCGCAGCCACCCTTCGCTGGTGATCTACAACATGCACAACGAGCGCGGCGCGGCGCCGCAGCGGCAGGACTACGAGGAAATGGCGATGGGGCACCGCCTGGATCCGACCCGCATCCTGGTGTACAATTCCAGCAACGGGCAGAACCCGGAGAACGAGCCCAATGCGCGCTTCAAGACGCACCTGATGCCCTTCGAGACCGAGTTCCGCGACTACGGCTGGTGGGACAACCACCATGCCGGCGGGCCGGGCGTCTATCACGATGCGCTCTATGTCAACAAAGACGAATACCTGCGCGGCTCGAAGCACCGAGACGAGATCATCTACTGGGGCGAGGAGGGCGCCATCGGCACGCCGCCGCGCCTGCAGCTCATCCGGGACGAGATCCTGCGCAGCGGCAAGACCGGCACCTGGGAGGCACAGGACTACCTCAATTGGTATGACGCCTACGACACTTTCCTGAAGGAGAAAGGCTTTGCGAAAGCCTTCCCTTCCGTGGACGCCCTGACCACGGCGATGGGCAATGTGGCTTACTACTACCAGGGCCGCATCATCGAGAATATCCGGATCAACGACGTCGTGGACGGCTATGCCATCAACGGCTGGGAAAGCTTCAAGCTCGAGGACCACTCCGGGGTCGTGGACAACTACCGCTTCCTGAAGGGTGATCCCGAGCTGATCGCCCGCTACAACCGCCCGCTGGTGCTCTCCGTCAAGCTGAACCACAAAGTCCTGCCCGTCGGGCGCAGCACCACGGCGGACGTGTTCATCATCAATGAGAAGAATCTCAAGGGGGACTACACCTTGGAGATTGCACTCCGGGATGCGGACGGTGCGGTACAGCAGCGCGCCTCGCGCAAGGTGCACGTCAGCGGCGGGGTGGTCTATGGCGAGTGCCTGGCCGACGGCTTCGGATTCACGGTGGACAAGCCCGGCTACAGCCGTGTGGACGCCCGCCTGCTGGACCGCCGCGGAGGCGTCGTCTGCGAAGGCTCTGACGAGATTTTCGCCGTGGCGCTGGATGCTTCGGGCATCCCGGCCCACGGCTCCGTGGCCGACAAGAGCGGACGCCTGGCGGCCTTCCTGGGCCGTTTCGGCATCAAGCCGGAGAGCTATGTGAGCGGCACGCCGAAGGGCGACTGGCTGCTGGTCGGCGACTTCGAACCGGACCAGTGGGGCAGCGGGATGAGCGATGTGATGGAATGGGTCTACAAGGGCCACACGCTGATCGTCGTGGACAATCCGGAGCGTTGGGCGGAGTATTTCGCCGACAAGGAGGTGATGGACTACCGGGGCAGCAAGGTGATCGGGACCGCCTGGTACGGCGGCAATTTCTTCAACCGGGCCGACCCCGTCTGGACGGGCCTGCCACAGGACTGCGTATTCAACTGGGAGTACCAGTGCTTCGCGACCTATGTCCGCCGCCGCATCGGCTTGCGCGCCTTCAACGGCGAGATCCTCGCCGCCGCCGTGGCCGACCACAAGAAAGAGGTTTACTCCGTACTCAGCCGCATCCGGGCAGGCCGCGGACAGATCCTGCTCACGACGCTCGACATCCCGGCCTGCATCTCTTCGTCATCTGCGGACCCGACCGGCGGATCCCCCACCGGCCTCGCCGCCCAGCTGGACATCGACGGCGCCAACGAGGCGATGGGCACCTACGACCTCAGCGAAGAGAACTACGCCAATGTCGTCGGGCAGCAGCTGCTGCTCAACCTCCTGAAAACTCCCAATCATCTACGATAATTGAAGGATCAGCTTATCGGATGACCTGCTTCGAATAGCCCGTCTCGCGGGAGACTTTCGGATCCATCAGGTGATAGACCGGAGTGGCGGGTCCGTCACCCTCGGTGCCGTAGAGCAGCGGTCCGACCAGTTGCTTGACGGCGCCGGGCTCCGGTTCCTGCATGACGCTGGCGAGGCGGAAATGCATCTCGACCTCGTCCCCGGCCTTCCATTTGCGCGCAATGCGCAGGAAGCCGTTCTCGAAGGGCTGACAGGATACTACGGTTCATATCTTGACAAGTATTGGTTGGTCTTCGGGTACGCCGGCTATTCGCTTACGGCGTTCAGGGCGCGCTCATGCTCCGCCAGGGCACGCTGCACGGAGACAGAGCGCTTGAGGACGAAGCCCGACCCCAGGTACTTGGTGCGGACATCCTCATCCGCTGCCAGCGACTGCGGGGTCCCCTGCTGGAGGATCGTCCCTTCGTACAGGAGGTAGGCACGGTCCGTGATGGCGAGGGTCTCACCGACGTTGTGGTCGGTGATGATCACGCCGATGTTGCGGTATTTGAGCTTGGCGATGATGTACTGGATGTCCTCCACGGCGATCGGATCGACCCCCGCAAACGGCTCGTCCAGCAGGATGAACTTGGGGTCGATGGCCAGGGCACGGGCAATCTCGCAGCGGCGCCGCTCGCCGCCGGAGAGCTGGATGCCCAGGGACTTGCGCACCTTGGAGAGGTTGAATTCGTCAATCAGCGACTCCAGGCGCCGGCGGCGCTGCTCGCGCGGGATGCCCCGCATCTCCATCACGGACTCGATATTGTCCTCGACGGACATCTTGCGGAACACGGAAGCGTCCTGGGGCAGGTAGCCGATCCCCTTCTGGGCGCGCAGGTACATCGGCAGTTCCGTGATATCCTCATCATCGAGATAGACGCGTCCGGCATTGGGGACAATCTGTCCGGTGATCATGTAGAAACTGGTGGTCTTGCCAGCGCCGTTGGGGCCGAGGAATCCGACGATCTCCCCCTGCTCCACTTCCATCGACACGCCTTTGACGACCGTGCGGAGGCCGTATTTCTTGACGAGATTCTCGCAGCGTAGTTTCATATCCTTATTTGATATCCAGTCCGAGGTCCACGACCAGGTTGCGGACCTCCTCGTTCTTGCTCATCAGGTCTTCCGCCTTCTCCGTAGGCATGTAGATGCGCGGAGCCTGCTCCTCTTCGGGCAGCACGGCGGGCTCGAGGCGGATGCGGCCGCAGCCGGACAAGCCTGCGAATTTGCCCTCCAGATCGCGCAGGATGCGCTCTTCGATCCACTTCTTCTGGGCTTCGTTGGTCACGGTGAAGGACACGACCTTGCGGCCCGCCTCCTCCCGGAAACTCAGCTGGGCATTCGCCAGGGCATTCGCCAGGCGCGGCTGGCTGGCATACATCGCCGCCAGGTCCTTCCACTTCCCCGCCAACACCTCATCGGAAGGGAGCTGCTGCGCCGCTTCTTCCTGCGTCGCTGCCGGCTTCACCACATCCGGCTCCGGTTCGCTCATCAAAGCACTGAGTGACAACGACGACCCGGTCTTCCTTTTTGGAGGTTTCTGCACCGCCGGCTCCCCACCAGCGGCGGAGTCACCGGGCACCCTCGAAGAACCGTGGCCGCCGGTGGTCGCGGGAACGGGAGGGGCCCCAGCGCCAGCTTGGGAGGGACGGGCGCTTTGCGCGATGTTCGGCGAGGATTCGCCGGTGCGAATCTGCGGAGCTGTTGCAGCATCCACTGGAACTTGATTCAAAAACGCCAGTTTCATCAAGGCGAATTCAATATGCAACCGCGGGTTGGTCGCAAGCCGATAACCGGCCTCGCACTGGGTCGTCACGCCGAGCGCGTCATACAGCCATTTCACGCTGCAGCGCTCCCCCTGCTCCTTGTAGCGGACCCGCAGCGAGTCGGGCAGGTCCAGCAGCGCCTCCAGGCCGCCCGTCCGGCTCACCAAGAGGTCGCGCAGGTGCGCGCTCAACGCAGAGACGAAATGCAGCGCGTTGAAGCCCTTCGAGAGGATCTCATCGAACTCCAGCAACGCCGTCGCATAGTCCCCGGACAGGAATGCATCCACCAGCCGGAAGCTGTACTCATAGTCCAGTACGCCCAGGTTGCGGATCACATCCTCGTAATGGATATCCGTCCCGCAGAAGGCGACCGTCTGGTCAAAGAGGGTCAGTGCATCGCGCATCGCGCCGTCCGCCTTGTGGGCGATCACATGCAGCGATTCGTCGTCCACCTGCACCCCTTCCTTGCCCGCGATGCCGCGGAGGTTGCGCACGATGTCGGGCACGCCGATGCGGTTGAAATCATAAGTCTGGCAACGGCTCAGGATGGTCGGCAGGATCTTGTGCTTCTCCGTCGTGGCGAGGATGAAGATGGCATGTGCGGGCGGCTCCTCCAGGGTCTTGAGGAAGGCGTTGAAAGCCGACTGCGAGAGCATGTGCACCTCATCGATGATATAGACCGAATAGCGGCCCACCTGCGGCGGGATCTGGACCTGGTCCATGAGGTTTTTGATATCCTCGACACCGTTGTTGGACGCCGCATCCAGTTCGTGGATACAGTAGGAGCGCCCTTCGGCGAAAGAGCGGCAGGAGTCACATTCGCCGCAAGGCTCCAGGTCCGGGCCCGGATGGGCGCAGTTGATCGTCTTGGCAAAAATGCGCGCGGCACTGGTTTTGCCTACTCCACGGGGACCGCAGAACAGATAGGCATGCGCAAGCTGACCCCGCTGGATCGAATTCTTGAGGGTCCTGGCGATATTGTCCTGTCCGATCAGGGACTCGAAGGAGTCCGGACGGTATTTTCGGGCTGATACAACGTAGTCTGACATAACTTACAAATGTAATGATTTTTAGTTAACTTTGGGATATGAAAACCCGTTTGCTCCATCTTTTTATCGCCCTGTCGCTGCTGTCCGTCAGCCTGTCCGCTGCCGGGCAGGGCAAAATCTATACGCGCAAAGTCCGGCTCGGGGACTTCCCCACCCGTACCACCAAAGTCGTCCTGGCCGGCAACTCGATCCTCGAACTCGCCCTGCGCGAAGAGATTGCCGTCCACTGGCGCATCTCCCCCTACGAATTCTGCTCTCCGGAAGAATACGCCGGCCTGCGGACCTCCAACGACCACTATTTCCTCACGCTGGCGCACGACGAGGGCATTGCCTTCCTGATCCTGGCCAAAGGCGGCCGGGACGATGAGCGGGAGAGCCTCAAGAAACCCTTTGAAGTCGTCCGCGTACCGATTGCGAATTATGAGGACCCCAGCGGCCGGGAACTGGTCCTGATGGGGGCTTTCCTGGACATCATCCAGGCTTTTGTCGAAGACGCGATGATCTCCGACCGCACGGCTTACAGCGGCCTGTCAGCCGCCAACGGCAGCAAACTGCAAGGCAAGACCCTCTACCTCGATCCGGACCGGGCGGACGAAGCCTGCCTGCAGCAGGAGCCGGATGCCCTGGTCGGCATCACCATCGCGCCTTCGCAGATCAGTTTCGAGTCCGTCTGCTACAAAATGCTGATCGCGGCCGACACCCATGAACTGTTCTATTATGACAAAGCCAGATACAAAGGACCCCTCGACGGACGATTCACGGATGCTGAGATCAAGCGATTCGAACGGAGGGGAGCGGAGGTCAGGAGATAACGGCTACTTGATCAGGGACTTGATGTAGCCGTCGATGTTCTTGTCGTGTTCGCCCAGGCCCAGCTTCTTGCGGATGAGCCCCACATTCTAGTAATGACGCCCGTCCTGGGTGTATTGTTGGATACTTTTACCGTTGAGGCCCATCGCATAGAGGCAGCAGACCTCCATCTCTTCATCAGTAAGGCCGCACTCCCGCAGGCGGGAAATCATCGCGGGCTGCCAGCGCTCGTACAGCTGCAGGTTTTCCCGCATAAAGATCTCGCGGTCCGCTACCAAAGATTCTATTTCCTTCAGAATGACTTCGTTCAGTTCCCGGTCCCCGGAGATCCCTGCCGCCATCAGACGGCCGATCAGGGAGGCACGACGCTCCAGCAACGGACGGATATCTTCGTTCTCGGCCCGGTCCCGAAGCTGATTGAGCAAAGCCTGCTCCATCTGCAGGTTCCTGATCAGTTCCTGACTGTGCTTCTGCTTCTTTTTGAAGGCATCGATCCACAGGGCCTGAAACGTGATGACCACGACCATCAGGCCCAACAAGACGATACCGACAATTCCCCAGTCCATTCCGCGTTATTTCCGTCCCAATAAGGCTTCTTTGACCGATTTCCACTTGCGATAGGAAACATCCAGGACGACCTCGTCCGACAGGACAACCTGACGCTTGCGGGCATTGATATAACGGATCTCCGTGATCTCGGCGAGGTTGACCAGCATGTTGTGGTTGATCCGGATGAAACCGGCGCCGGAAAGATCTTCTTCGAAGAGTTTGAGAAGGCGGATACAAACGAGCTCCGTACCGTCCTTCAAGTTCAAACGGGAGACATTGCCCTCACACTGGACATAGAGGATCTCACTGCTGAGAACCCGCTTGATGGTGGGACCGGATTTGATGAACAAGGCCTTCTCGGCCGCGGTGCGTTTCTGTTCCATGTAGAAGGTCATTCGTTGGTTTTTCTATTTGCAAAGATAAGCGATTAGAGTTTTGCAACAACCACTATTAGACTTTTTTTTAAAAATAATAACGCATTAATTCACAGAAACTTGGATGATATTACACCCAAAACGCACTTATCCGAGTTTTGCAGGTAGCACAAGCAAAAAAGAAAAAAACCCGCCACTTGGGCGGGATGTCGCACTTATTTAACAATAAGGCACTTGGCAAAATCAGAGGTTTACAAAATCCCTGACATTGTCCGCACTGACAGGTTCGTCACCGAGGATAAGCAGCCGGTCCACCACGTTGTCCAGTTCGCGGATGTTGCCGGGCCAGGACTTCTGCTTCAGCAGTTCGACCGCCTGCGGCGAGAAACTGCGGGCGCGTGCGCCGTCGGTGTATTTGTCCAGGAAGAAATCGATCAGCAGCGGGATGTCGTCCCGGCGCTCGTCCAGGGAAGGGACCTTGATGACGATGACGCTGAGCCGGTGGTAGAGATCCTCGCGGAAATTGCCCTTCTCGATCTCGGCCGCGAGATTCTTGTTGGTCGCGGCGATGACGCGCACGTCCACCTCGATGTCCTTGTCGGAGCCGACGCGGGAGAGCTTCTTCTCCTGCAGGACCCGGAGCACCTTGGCCTGCGCCGCCAGGCTCATGTCGCCGATCTCATCGAGGAACAGGGTCCCGCCGTCGGCCTGCTCGAATTTGCCTTTGTGCTGCTTGATGGCCGAGGTGAACGAGCCTTTCTCATGCCCGAACAGTTCGCTTTCGATCAGTTCGCCCGGGATGGCGGCGCAGTTCACTTCGACGAAAGGCTTCGCACTGCGGTTGCTCTGCTGGTGGAGGTTGCGCGCCACCAGTTCCTTGCCGGAACCGTTGGGGCCGATGATGAGAACCCGGGCATCCGTAGGGGCCACCTTCGAGATCATCTCACGAATATGCTGCATCGGCGCGGATTCGCCGACCATGTCGGCACCGTAAACCTTTTTCTTGAGGGCCTTGTTCTGCGTAGTGAGGGTGACCTTCTCGGTAGCGTTCTTGATGGTGATCAGGATCCGGTTGAGGTCCAACGGCTTTTGGACGAAGTCGAAGGCCCCCCGCTTGATGCACTCCACCGCCGTGTCGATATCGGCATGGCCGGAGATCATCACCACCGCGGCATCAATCCCCATCTCCGTCAGCTTGCCCAGCACTTCGATACCGTCCATGCCCGGCATCTTGATGTCGCAGAAGATCACGTCGAACTTCTCTTTTTCAACTTTCTGGAGCGCCACGGCGCCGTCCTCGGCGGTCTCCACCTCGTAGCCTTCGTCTCCGAGGATCTCTCCCAGCGAGTTGCGGATCGCCCGCTCGTCATCAACGATCAGAACTTTCATGATTTCGTTTGCTTTTTGTTATTTGCCGGCGGCAATTATCCAACAATCGCGCCATTGCATACCGCCTCCTGCGGGGTAATGAACCGCATCGAGCCGTCACCTTGCTTCGCCATCAGGATCATCCCGTGGCTCTCGATGCCGCGGATGGTCCGGGGCTTGAGGTTTGCCAGGATGCAGATCTGCTTGCCGACCATGGCCTCCGGGGTGTAGTATTCGGCGATGCCGGACACGATCGTGCGGCGGTCGATGCCCGTATCGATGGTCAGCTTGAGCAGTTTGTCCGTCTTGGGCACGCGCTCCGCTTCCAGGACCGTGGCCGTGCGGATGTCCATCTTCTCGAACTCTTCGAAGGTACATTCTTCCTTCTGCGGAGGCACCTGCTTCGCAGCCTCAGCCGCTGCAGCCGCCTCGCGCTCGGCACGGATCCGGGCCAGGCGCTCCAGCTGGGCGTCGATGGGCGCATCCTCGATCTTGGCGAAAAGCAGTTCGGCCTCGCCAAGCTGGTGACCGGCGGGCAGCACCTGGGGACGGCCCAGGATCTCCCAATCCAGCGGGGAGCCGAGCATCGCGCGCAGCCGCTTCGCGGCAAATGGCGTGAACGGCTCGAAAGCGATGGCCAGGTCCGCGCAGATCTGCAGGGAGATATTGAGGATGGTCGCCGTGCGGTCGAGGTCGGTCTTGGCCACCTTCCAGGGTTCAGTGTCAGAGATATACTTGTTGCCGGCACGGGCGATGCCCATCGCATCCTTGAGGGCCTCGCGGAACTTGAAGCCCTCGAGATTCTTCTCCATCGAGGCCTTCAGCAGCGGGATCTGCGCCAGGACTTCCTTGTCGATCTCCTCGAGCGGGCCGCACGGGGGAACCTTGCCTCCGAAATATTTGTGCGTGAGCACCATGGCCCGGTTGACGAAATTGCCGAAGACGGCCACCAACTCGCTGTTGTTGCGCTGCTGGAAGTCTTTCCAGCTGAAATCATTGTCCTTGGTCTCGGGGGCGTTGGCCGTCAGCACGTAGCGCAGCACATCCTGCTTGCCCGGGAAATCCTGGAGATACTCATGCGCCCAGACCGCCCAGCCGCGGGAAGTCGAGATCTTGTCGCCTTCCAGGTTGAGGAACTCGTTGGCGGGGACGTTGTCCGGCAGGATGTAGCCGTCGCCATAGGCCTTGAGCATCGACGGGAACACGATGCAGTGGAAGACGATGTTGTCCTTGCCGATGAAGTGGACCAGCCGGGTGTCCGGGGACTTCCACCAGCGCTCCCAGCTGTCGGGCAGGAGTTCCTGCGTATTGGATATATAGCCGATCGGCGCATCAAACCACACATAGAGGACCTTGCCTTCGGCACCTTCCACCGGCACGGGCACGCCCCAGTCGAGGTCGCGCGTGACGGCGCGCGGCTGCAGGCCGCCGTCCAGCCAGCTCTTGACCTGGCCGTAGACATTGGTGCGCCACTCCGGATGGCCTTCGAGAATCCACTCGCGCAGCCAGGCTTCATAGTCCTGGAGCGGGAGGTACCAGTGGGTGGTCTTTTTCTTGATGGGCGCAGCTCCGCTGAGTTTGCTCCGCGGGTTGATCAGTTCCTCGGGGCTGAGGGTGCTGCCGCACTTCTCGCACTGGTCGCCGTAGGCGCCTTCGTTGCCGCAGCGCGGACAGGTGCCGACGATGTAGCGGTCCGCCAGGAACTGCTTCGCCTCGGGATCGTAGTACTGCTCGCTCTCCTTCGTGATGAACTTGCCTTCGTCATAGAGCTTGCGGAAGAAGCCCGAGGCGTTCTTCGCATGCACCTCGGACGAGGTGCGGCCATAGATGTCGAAATGGATGCCCAGGCCCTCGAAGGAGTCCTTGATGATCCCGTGGTAACGGTCCACGATGTCCTGCGGGGTGCATCCCTGCTGGCGGGCCTTGATCGTGATCGGCACACCGTGCTCGTCGGAGCCGCAGACATACAGGACTTCCCGTCCGCGCATGCGCAGATAGCGTACATAGATGTCGGCAGGCACATAGACACCGGCCAGATGGCCGATGTGGATCGGACCGTTTGCGTAGGGCAACGCGCAGGTCACCAGGGTTCTTTTAAATTCTTTGTCCATTATCTCGTGTTTTTTTCTCTTCCCATTTTCTGTCGGATCCGGCGCTGGGCCGTCTGGATCTTGATCATCTCCTGCAGGACGGCCGCTTCCTGCTCCGCAGGCAGCTCCGGCAGGCTCCGCCTGAGGGTATCGTAGCGGTCCTGCATCCGTCGCTCCGCATAGACCAGGATCGCACGGGGCAGCTGGGTCACCAGCCAGGAGTCGATCGTGGTCATCGAACGCTCGAAGGCGTTCACCGTCAGCTGGTATTTCTCCGTGGAGAGCTCCGCGACAACCCCGGCCACCCGGCGGTCCGCGTCATCCAGCAGGCGCTTGACGATCTCCTCCTGGCTGCAGCCTTCCTCGTACAAAGCCATGTAGGCATCATAAACGGCAGCATAAACGCTGTTGGCCATCCGCGTACCATCGCTGAACGCATCCCGGAGGAAATCCGCCACCGTAGGCTTGTCATCCTCGCTGCCGCTGTAGTAGTCCGAGTCGCTCTCAAAGTCCAGTTCGTGGCAGCCGTATCGGAGCAGGAATGACAGCAAATCCCGTTCCGCAGGGCCCAGGATGCGGTTTTCTTCCGTCCACGCGGACGCCGGGGCCTCGCGGGGCCCCTCGGAGGCAGGTGCATCTTCCGGTCCTTCCGGCGGCAGGCCGTTGCGGCGGCGCCGCTCTTCGCGTTCCCGCGCCTTCAGCACCTCCTCCTGGAGGAAGCGGTGCGTGCGCGCGATCCGCTCGAGCAGGTTCGACACTTCCATGTCGAACTGCCGGGCGACGGCCTCCGCATAGGTCGTTCGCTTCACGGCGTCCGGGATGTGCGCGATGGTGTCGGCGATCCCGTTGATCAGTCCGGCCTTCTTGACCGGATCCCCCGCTGCCTGCGCGAGCATTTTGTCGGTATTGAAGACGATGAAATCCTTCTCGTTCTCCGCAATATAGGCCCGGACTTCTTCCAGGCTGTGCTTGCGTGAGAACGAATCGGGGTCTTCGCCTTCCGGCAGGGGGACGATACGCACATTCATCCCCTCGTCCAGGATCATCGGCACGGCCCGTTCGGCGGCGTGGATGCCGGCCGAATCGCCGTCGTACATGATCGTGATGTTCTCCGTGAATTTCTTGATCAGGCGCACCTGCTCCACCGTGAGCGAAGTCCCGCAGGAGGCCACGACGTTGGTGATCCCGAGCTGGTGCATCATCACCACGTCCACGTTGCCCTCCACCAGGATGCAGCGGTCCTCCCGGGCAATGCTGCTCTTCGCGAAATAGATGCCCAGCAGGTTGCGGCTCTTGACGTAGATCTCCGTCTCCGGCGAATTGACGTATTTGGCCGGATTGTCCGAACGGAGCGTCCGGCCGCTGAACGCAAGCACCCGCCCGCTCACCGAATGGATCGGAAACATCACGCGCTCGCGGAAACGGTCCGTCAGGCTGCCGTCTTCGTTCTGCAGCGCCAGGCCCGCCGCGACCAGGTATTCATCTTTATAACCGGCCTGACGGGCGGCGTCCACCAGCGTGCTGCGGCCGGACGGGGCCCAGCCGAGGCCCCATTTCTCTATCGTCTCATCCTCGATCCCGCGGGTCCGGTAGTAGGCATACCCCACGGCATGGCCCTCCCCCGACTTGAGCTGCGCGTTGAAAAACTGCCGGGCGAAGTCGGACACCAGCAGCAGGCTCTCGCTGCGCTGCCGCCGGGCGATCTCCTCGGCGGACTCTTCTTCTTCCTGGACCTCGATGTGATACTTCCGGGCCAGGTACCGGAGAGCATCCACATAGGAGAGGTGCTCGTATTCCATCAAGAAGCCCACCGCCGTCCCGGACTTGCCGCAACCGAAGCATTTGTAGATGCCGCGCGCCGGCTCGACATGGAAGGAAGGCGTCTTCTCGTTATGGAAAGGACAACAGGCCCACAGGCTGCTCCCCCGCCGCCGCAACGTGACGAAATCGCCCACAACATCTTCGATGCGGGCGGTATCCAGAATCAGGTTGACGGTCTCCTGCGGTATCACGATGCGATCTCACAAAGGAATTTGAGCCGGACCAGCCGGACTTCGTTCTCATAATAATCCGGCCCCAGGGCATCGATGGCAGACTGGACGTCATCCGACGTCGCCTCTTCCTTGAAATACCTGTAGATCTCGTCCACGATCTCCTCGTCCAGATTCTCCTCGATATAGTAGTCCAGATTGAGCTTGGTGCCGCTGGAGACGATGGCTTCGATCTCGCCCAGGAGTTCGTCCATGTCCATCCCGCGCGCCTGCGCGATGTCCTCCAGGGACATCCGCCGGTCGATGCTCTGGATGATGGCGACCTTGGAAGCGGATTTGTTGGGCGTGGACTTGACGACGAAGTCGTCCGGACGCTCGATCTCGTTCTCCTCGACGTATTTCTGGATCAGCTTGATGAACTCGGCGCCGAACTTGCGGGCTTTGCCTTCCCCGACACCCTGGCAGTTCTTGAGCTCCTCGAAGGTAATCGGGTAGATGATCGACATATCCTCCAGGGCGGGATCGCCGAAGATGATCCAGGGCTGGAGTTTGAGCCGCTTGCCCAGGTCCTTGCGCAGGTCCTTGAGCATCGCCAGCAGGATGGGATCCCCGGCACCGCCGCCCGCGCGCATCGCGACGGCCGCGGCCGCCGCCTCCTCGTCCTCCTCATCGTCGTCGCCCTGGCCGGCAAATACCCGGTCCTCCACCAGCCTGAGTTCCCAGGGGTTCTCAAGGAACTGCCGCCCGCTGTCCGTCACGTGGATCAGGCCATAGGTCTCAATCTCCTTGGCGAGCAGGTGGGCGATCAGTCCCTGATGGATGACGGTAGCCCAGAATTTCTCGGAGCGGGGCTTGCCCGCACCGAAGAACTCGATCTGGTCGTGCTTGTAGGACTTGATCAGCGAGTTGGACACGCCGGCGAGGATGTTGGCGAGGTGGTCGAGCTTGAAATGCTCCGGCAGCGCCTCGACCAGGCGGATCACCAGCTGCATCTCCTTCCGGCCGTCGAAAGTCTGCTTGGGGTGGATGCAGTTGTCGCAGCACTGGCAGTTGTCCTCCGTATAATCTTCTCCGAAGTAGTTGAGCAGCAACTTCCTGCGGCACTGGCTCGACTCGGCGTAGGCGAGCACCTCGGAGAGCAGCTGGCGGCTGATCTCCTGCTCGGCCACGGGCTTGCCCTGCATGAATTTCTCCAGCTTCTGGATGTCCTTGTAGCTGTAGTAGGCGATGCAGAGGCCCTCCTGGCCGTCACGGCCGGCGCGCCCGGTCTCCTGGTAGTAGCTCTCGATGCTCTTCGGGATATCGTAGTGGATGACGAAACGGATGTCGGGCTTGTCGATCCCCATGCCGAACGCGATCGTGGCTACGATCACCTGCACTTCTTCCATCAGGAACTTGTCCTGGTTCTCCGCACGGACCTTCGCTTCGAGGCCGGCGTGGTAAGGGAGTGCCTTGATGCCGTTGATGCACAGCAGCTCCGCCATCTCCTCCACTTTCTTGCGGCTGAGACAGTAGATGATGCCGGACTTGCCGGGATGCTGGCGGATGAACTTGATCAAGTCCTTCTCCGGGTCCACCTTGTCCCGGATCTCGTAGTAGAGGTTGGGACGGTTGAACGAGGACTTGAAGACCGCGGCGTCGGGGATGCCCAGGTTCTTGAGGATGTCACTCTGTACCTTGGGGGTGGCCGTGGCCGTCAGGGCGATGATCGGCGCCCGGCCGATCTGGTCCACAAGCGCGCGGATGCGGCGGTACTCCGGCCGGAAGTCGTGCCCCCATTCGGAGATACAGTGCGCCTCGTCCACGGCGTAGAACGAGATCTTGACCTCGCGCAGCAGCTGCACGTTCTCCTCCTTGGTCAGGGACTCGGGAGCGACATACAGCAGGCGGGTGCGGCCGGCGAGCAGGTCCTCACGGACCTCGTCGATCTGCTGGCGGCTCAGCGACGAATTGAGGAAGTGCGCGATACTCCCCGAGCCGGACACGAAGCCGCGGAGCAGATCGACCTGGTTCTTCATCAGGGCGATCAGCGGGGAGATGATGATTGCGGTACCTTCCATCACCAGGGCCGGCAACTGATAGCACAGGGACTTGCCGCCTCCGGTGGGCATCAGGACGAAGGCATCACCCCCTCCGATCAGGTGCGTGATGATCTTTTCCTGGTCCGCCTTGAAGGCGTCATAGCCGAAGAACTCCTTCAGCGTCTTGTGTATCAGTGCCGGGTCCGGGGTCATAGGGCGTCAGTCTAAAGTGTGAATGGCAAGTCCGGAACGAAGCTTGGGCTCAAACCAAGTTGTCTTGGGAGGCATGATATTGCCGGTATCGGCAATATTGATCAGTTGCTGCATGGAGACCGGGTAGAGGGCGAAGGCGACTTTCATCTCGCCGCTGTCCACGCGGCGGGAAAGCTCGCCCAGGCCGCGGATGCCCCCGACGAAGTCGATCCGCTTGTCGGTGCGCAGGTCCTTGATGCCGAGGATCTTGTCCAGCACCAGGTTGGAGAGGATCGTCACGTCCAGCACGCCGATCGGGTCTGAATCGTCGTAGCGGCCGGGTTTGGCGGTGAGGCTGTACCAGACGCCCTCGATATACATTGAGAAATTGTGCAGGCCGCAGGGATGGTAGATCTCGGAGCAGCTGCAGTGGCAAGGGTACTCGCAGGTGCACCGGCCGCCGTCCTTCGTGCAGTCGCATTTGCACTCCACGATGAAATCCTCCTCCAGGGCCTTGAAGAAGTCTTTCGTGCTGAGGCCGTTCAGGTCCTTGACCACGCGGTTGTAGTCGATGATGGCAAGCTGGCTCTCCGGGAAGCAGACCGCCATGAAGAAGTTGTACTCTTCGTTGCCGGTATGGTTCGGATTCTGGGCCTTCTTCTCGGCGCCCACCCGGGCGGCAGCCGCCGTGCGGTGGTGGCCGTCGGCCACATAGAAAGCATCCACGTCGTTCGTGAAGATCTCGGTGATGCGGGCGTTGACCGCATCGTCGTCGATCACCCAGAAAGTGTGGGTAAAATCATTCTCATCGACGAACTTGTACTCCGGTTCGCCGGCGGCCGTCCGGGCAATGATCCCGCCGAGTTCGGCGTTATCCTTGAAGGCGAAGAAGACGGGCTCGATGTTGGCGTTCTGGATCCGGACGTGGATCATGCGGTCGTCTTCCTTGTCCTTGCGGGTCAGTTCGTGCTTCTTGATGATCCCGGCGGCGTAGTCGTCGGTGTGGGCGCAGAGGACGATGCCGAACTGCGTACGGCTGCCCATCGTCTGCGCATAGACATAGTACTTTTCCTTCTCCTCACGGACCAGCCAGCCTTTTTCCTGCCAGGTCCGGAAGTTTTCGACGGCCCGGTCATACGTGCGCTGTTCGTGCTCCCCGGCGATCGGGTCGAAATCAATCTCAGGCTTGGTGATATGCAGCAGGGACTTCTCCCCGGCCATCTGCTTCGCTTCTTCAGAGTTCAAGACATCATAGGGCGGCGCCGCGACTTGCGTCACGATGTCTTTGGGCGGCCGCAGGGCCGCGAAGGGTTTGACTCGTACCATATTATTTCAAACAATTCTTTTACCGAAGATAACGATTTTTTATCATATCACCAAATAATAACGCCAGAATAAATTTAGAGTTTGGCAGGCAAAGGACGCCTGCCAAACTCTAAATTTATTCTTTGGCTAAAACACTTGACAGCAGCCTCGCCTTCCCACTCCCCGCACGTCCCCCGACGGCGCGGGCAAACGGGCGAAGGCTCACGCGCGGCTGGCACACAGGCTGCCGCTAGTTTCAGCTGTAATCTATTTGTTCAGTTGGAACTTCGTGCAGCCGTCCTTGAAGAATCCCACGATCTGGCGCGCGGCGGCAAGGCCGGCGTTGACGTTGGCCTCGGCAGTCTGGGCACCCATCTTCTTGGGCGTAGCGAAGACGCGCAGGCCGGCTGTCTCCTGCAGGGCAGCGAGGTTGTCCGGAGCTACGTCCGCGACGTACTTGAGGTCAGGACGCTCGGCGAGTGCCCGGGCGAGGCCGGCCTCGTCGATGACTTCCTTGCGGGCGGTATTGACGAGCGTGGCGCCCTTCGGCATCTTCATGATCAGGTCATAGCCTATGCTTCCGACGGTCTGGGGCGTGGCAGGGATGTGCAGGCTCAGGTAGTCGCTGCCGGCGTAGAGTTCGTCGAGGGACTCGACAGGTTCGGCGCCGCCGGCGCGGATCTGCTCCGGAGAGAGGAACGGGTCGAGGGCCTTGACCTTCATCCCGAGCGCGGCGGCCTTCTGGCCGACGAGGCGGCCGACATTGCCGAAAGCCTGGATGCCGAGGGTCTTGCCCTGGATTTCGGAACCGGTGACCGGCGTGAACTGCGTGCGGGCCATGAAAATCATGAGCGCGATGGCGAGTTCCGCCACGGCGTTGGCATTCTGGCCCGGCGTGTTCATCGCGACGACTCCGTGCGCCGTGCAGGCGGGGAGGTCGAGGTTGTCGAAGCCGGCGCCGGCGCGCACGACGATCTTGAGCTTCGGGGCTGCGGCGACGACCTCGGCGGTGACCTTGTCCGAACGGACGATCAGCGCGTCGGCATCGGCGACGGCCGCGACCAGGTCGGCCTGGTCGGCGTATTTCTCCAGCAGGGCGAGTTCGTAGCCCGCCTCCTCGACGATCTGGCGGATGCCCGCGACCGCTGCGGCCGCGAAAGGCTTCTGGGTGGCGACAAGGACTTTCATAAGGCTAGGCATGGATCTTTTCGAACTCCTGCATCGCGGCGACGAGCGCATCGACGTCCTCCTGGGTGCAGGCGTTGTAGCAGGAAGCGCGGAAGCCGCCGACGGAGCGGTGGCCCTTGATGCCCACGATGTCGCGCTCCGTGGCGAATTTCAGGAACTCGTCCTGCAGGTCCTCGCGGCCCGGCGCCATCACGAAGCAGATATTCATGATCGAGCGGTCTTCCTTGGCGGCCGTGCCCGTGAAGAGCGGGTTGCGGTCGATCTCGGCGTACAGGGTCTCGGCCTTCTTGACGTCGATCGCATGGATCGCGTCGATGCCGCCGATGCCTTTCAGCCACTTGAGCGTCTCGTTCATCACGAAGATGGAGAAGACGGGCGGGGTGTTGAACATCGAGAGCTTGTCGATATGGGTCCGGTAGTCGAGCATCGTCGGGAGATAGCGGGAGACCTTGCCCAGGCTGTCCTTGCGGATGATGGCGAAAGCCACGCCGGCAGGGCCGGCATTCTTCTGCGCACCGCCGTAGATCAGGGCGTACTTGCTCACGTCCACGCGGCGGCTGAGGATGTCGGAGGACATGTCGGCGATGAGGGGAACGGGGCAGTCGATGTCCTCGCGGATCTCCGTGCCGTAGATCGTATTGTTGGTTGTAATGTGGAAATAGTCCAGGTCCGTGGGGATCTCATACCCCTTCGGGATATAGGAGTAATTCTTGTCGGCGGAGCTGGCCACGGCATAGGCTTCGCCAAGCCCCTTGGCCTCCTTGAGGGCCTTCTTCGCCCAGACACCCGTCTCGAGATAACCGGCTTTGTGCTCCAGGTAGTTCATCGCTACATAGAGGAATTCGAGGCTTGCGCCGCCGCCCAGGAAGACGACTTCGTAGCCCTCGGGGATGCCCAGGAGCTCTTTCCAGAGCGCACGGCACTCATCCATCACTTCGTCCCAGCCCTTGGTGCGGTGGGATATGGAAATCAGGGAAACACCGGTGCCTTTGAAATCCTTCAAGGCCTCGATGGTGTTGTCAATGGCCTCCTGCGGAAGCAGGCACGGCCCGGCATTGAATACATGTTTTTTACCCATAATGAATTTGGTCAGGTTTCAGCCTATAAAGATATTTAATTTTTCGATACGCTCCAAAAAGTCTTGCTCCAGCGAGCGGCGGACCCGGACTTCGAGGGAACAGGTCTCCTGGAAGGCTTGTCCCCGCTGGGGCAGCCCCAGGTCCTTGACGGCCTTCATCACGGCGGGCAAGCTGTCATAGGGGAAACGCAGGGTGACCCAGCGTCCGGCGACCTTCTCCGTGACCTGCGCCTGGGCGAGAGCATCGGAGGTGGAGGTCTTGTAGGCACGGATCAGTCCGGGGATGCCGAGCTTGATGCCGCCGAAATAGCGGATGACCACCACGAGGATGTCGCTCAGGCCGGCGGAGTCGATCTGCCCGAGGATGGGTCTTCCGGCCGAGCCGGAGGGCTCCCCGTCGTCATTGGCCCGCCAGGTGGAGCCGTCCAGGCCGATGCGGTAGGCGTAGCAGTGATGCCGGGCGTCGTGGTATTCTTTCTTGATGGCGGCGACGATCTCCTTGACCTCCGCCTCGCTTTCGACGGGGAACGCCTTCGCGATGAAGCGGCTGCCATTGTCCTTGAAGAGGCCTTCGGAAAGGCCTGCTATACTTTTATATGTATCAATTGATGCCATCAGCGAATCAAAATTAGTGATTATTTCGTATCTTCGCAATATGAATTACAGATACAGAGTCACGCTGGCCGGCATCAAAGGCTTCTTCCGGGTATACCTGGTAAACGGGGAGAATTCGCTGTACACGTTCCACAAGCAGCTGCGTGCGGATCTCGAGTTCCCGATGGATCAGCCCATCCTCTTCAAGGCCCTGGACGCACAGGGCGGCGTGGTCGCCCGCTACGCGCTGATGGACATCGGTTTCGGTGCAGTGGACAACGTATCCATCTCCGACACGATCAAGGCCGGGGTGGCCAGTTTCGTGTATTTCTATGACATCGCCTCCAAGAAGAGCGTGATCATCACCTTCGAAGGAGAGGCGTCCGAATTCACGGCCGTACCGCGCATCATCGAGACCAAGGGCCCCATCCCGCAGGAGTTCGAGAACGGCTATGTCGCCTTCGAGGACCTGCCCGACGAGCACCGGCACCTGCCGGGCGAAGCCCGGAAAGGCCGGAACGACGACGAAGATGACGAGGATGAAGACTTCGACGACGAAGAGGATGAGGACGAGGAGGACGAAGACAAGGACGAAGAAGAGATCCTCTACGACGAGAACGAATAGCCTCCCTCCCGAGCAACAGGCATCAACGATTTGACCTTCGGAGTTTCCTCCGAAGGTCAATCTATAAATGGTTGATTATCAAATCCCGGGACAAGCCCGGGATGAGAGAGATGCTACTCCGCAGGAGCGACGTACTTGCCGACCTTGGTCAGTTCGACGTTGAAGATCAGGGCGGAGTTGGGGCCGATGGCCTGGTTGCCTTCCTCGCCGTAGCCGAGTGCCGGGGGCAGGAAGAGATTGATCTTGCCACCTTCTCCGATGAGCTGCAGACCCTCGGTCCAGCCCGGAACGACGCGGTTGAGCGTCAGGCGGATCGGATCGGCATCAGCGGGCACCTCGTCAAACACGGTGCCGTCGATGAGCGTACCCTTGTAGCGCACCCACACGGTGTCCTGCGGACCCGGCTTCACATCGTTGCCGGGCTCGATGATCGTGTACTGCAGGCCGGAATCAGACGTCTCGACATCCTTCTTCTTGCCATTGTCTTCCAGGAACTTCTCGGACTTCGCCTTGTTGGCCATGGCGATGCCGCTGTGGCGCTTCTCCAGGAAGCTGTTGAACAGGGTGTTCATCTCGTTGGGGTCCACCTTGAACTGCTTGAGGAACTCGGGATCCTGGGGATTGGGCGTGCCCTTGGCATTCACGAAATCCTTCATACCCTTGACGATCTGCGAATAGTCGATCTCGGGACCGAAATCGTAGCTCTTGAGGAACGAACCGAAGTTGATGCCAAGCAGGTAGCTCACGGAATCAATCTGGCCCTTGGAGGGCTGGAACTCCTTGGGGAGCGTCTCCCCGGCCGGCTTGCTGGTGCAAGCCGCGAATGCAAGTCCGATCAGCAGGACTGCGAAAATCTTGTTTGCTTTCATCTTTTTATAAATAAATAATTAACCTTTCTATAATTCCCATGCCAGGGCCGAAGCGCCGAGGATGGCCGCATCGGACTCCTTGAGCTGGGAGAAGACGATCTGGACCTTGCCCTTCCAGATCTTGAGGAGATTGTCCTCCATCGCGCGCTTCATCGGCTCATAGAGGAACTCCTTGGCGCGCGCCAGACCGCCGAAGAGCACGATGGCCTCCGGGGCGCTGAACGCCACGAAATCCGCAAACGTACGGCCGAGCAGCGTGCCCGTGTACTCGAAGAGGCGGAGCGAGAAGGCATCGCCTTCCTTGGCGGCATCGTAGATGTCCTTGGACTTGATGGTCTCCAGACTCCGCAGCGGGGTCGGTTCGTCCGTGGCTTCCATCCACTCGCGTGCCGTCCGGCAGATGCCGGTGGCGGAGCAATAGGCCTCCAGGCAACCCTTCCGGCCGCAGCCGCAGGCACGGCCGTTCTTGCGCTCGATGCAGACATGGCCGAGCTCGCCGGCGAATCCGTCACTGCCGTACACGACCTTGCCGTCGATCACGATGCCGCTGCCGACACCCGTACCGAGGGTGATCATAATGAAATTCTTCATGCCGCGCGCAGCCCCGTAGGCCATCTCGCCCACGGCGGCCGCATTGGCATCGTTGGTCAGGGATACGGGCATACCCTCCAGGGCCTCGGAAAGCAGGCGGGAGAAGGCTACCGAATGGTCGGCCGCCCAGATGATGTTGGGAGCGAAAGCGATCTCGCCCGTGTAGTAGTTGCCGTTCGGGGCACCCACGCCCACGCCGCGCACTTCTTCCATCTTCTTGCCTCCCTGCTCCACGCAGGACTTGATCGCAGCAGCCAGGTCCTTGATATAGGCTGCGGCATCCTCGCCGTAGATATCCGTCCGGATCACGTTCTGGAACAGGACGTCACCGCGGGCATCGACGAGTCCGATCTTCGAAGTCTGGCCGCCGATATCGACGCCGACTACGTATTTCTTGTCAGGATTCTCCATATTATTCTACCGGGATGTCTTTGTTGACGTTCTTGCAGCCGACCAGGGCATAGTAGAGGATGTAGGCCAGCATCGCGATCACCAGCCAGTAGCTGTTGATCACGCCGATCTTCGGCGAATTGGCCATGGCTTCCTGGATGAGGGGCATGATGCCGCCGCCGACGACCAGGGTCATGAAGATGCCGCTGGCAGCTTCGGTGTACTTGCCGAGACCTTCGACCGAGAGATTGAAGATGCCGCCCCACATGATGCTGGTGCAGATGCCGCAGGCCGCGATGAAGATACACTTGACGGGGACTTCCTTGCCGCTGAGCGTGAAAGTGGAGCTCTCAGGCATGAAGATGGCGATGACCAGGAGCACGATGGCCACCGCCGAGACGACGGCCAGCTGGACCTTCGTGGAGACCTTGCCGGATATGGCGCTGGAGCCGGCACGGCCGACCATCATCAGCAGCCAGTAAGCAGAGGCGAGCGTGCCGCCGATAGCGGCCGATCCCCGCGTGAAATCAGTCACATAGAAATTCAGCTCCATCGGGATGCCGATCTCGATACCCACGTAGAAGAAGATGGCGATCACGCCCAGCAGGCAGTGGCGGAAAGCGAGCGGACTGTGCTCGAACTTCTGCTGCTCCTTGCCCAGGGTGGGCTCGGGAATCTGCACCTTGCGGATGATGAAGAACGAGATCGCGAAGACCGCCATGCCGATGAACAGCAGCGGGGCGACGGCGCTCATGCTCGTGTCCTTGGTCACCTCACCGACCAGC
The DNA here is from genome assembly GCA_902790635.1 of uncultured Bacteroidia bacterium. Taxonomy (GTDB): domain Bacteria; phylum Bacteroidota; class Bacteroidia; order Bacteroidales; family UBA932; genus Cryptobacteroides. The sequence goes on from CADASN010000004.1 coordinate 46,424, forward strand.
AGGCCCGACAGGAGCGGGGTCAGCGTAGCGGTCAGCGAGTTGCAGGTACCGCCGATCTGGATGAACTGGTTGCCCTTGTTGCCGCCGCCGCCGAGCAGGTTGAGCATCGGGTTGACGACGGTATTAAGCATGCACACGCAGAAACCGCAGATGAAGGCGCCGAGCAGGTAAATGAAGAGGTTCAAGGTCACGTGGATGTCCTGGGAGCTGGTCTGCTTGATCCCGTCCACCCAGGAGGTCATCTCATAATTCTTGTACGTGAACACCTCGACACCGGAACCGACCAGGCTGGAAAGATACTGGATCAGGAGTCCGACGATACCGACGACCAGCGCGATGAGCGCAGTCTTCTTGTAGCCGTATTTGATGAGCATCTTTCCTGCCGGGATACCCATGAACAGGTAAGCTGCGAAGTTCATCAGGTTGCCCCAGGCCTTGGCGAAGGGGAAATGCTCTCCCCAGATGTTCCCGAAGGGAGCGCCCATGTTGGTGACGAAGGAGATCATCGCGAAGATGAAACACATCGTCACGACGGCCACCATGTTGATTTTTTTCTTTTCCATCTTATAAATTTTGGTTTAGTACTGTAGTGTTACAGGGAAGCGATGTTCTTCTCGTTGAGCAGCTGCTTGCCTTCGGCGGTATAGGCGTACTCGATGCGGTCGGCATAGTGCTCCTCGACCTTGCGGCGGACCACCTTCATCGTGGAGTTCATCATCTGGTTGGCGATGGTGTAGGGCTCATCGCAGATAATGACGGCTGCAGGCAGCCAGCGGTCGGGGAACAGGTCGGCGTGCGGGCCGCCGGTCTTGTAGGAATCGATCTCGGCCTGGATCTTCTTCAGCATCGCCACCTTGCCCTCGCGGGAGGCGGGATCGAGGCCTTCCTTCTTGACGAAGTCGGCCAGCGCTTCCTTCTCAGGCACGATGAGCACGACCGTGTAGGGGTTCTGGTTGTTGTGCAGGACCACCTGGGAGACATACCTGGACACTTCCGGAAGGCTGTCCTCGAAGGCTTCCGGGGAGTACTTCTCACCATCGGAGCTAATCAGCAGGGATTTGAAGCGGCCCACCACATAGAGGAAGTCGTGGTCGAAGGGGCAGATATAGCCCATGTCGCCGGTGTGCAGCCAGCCGTCGATCACGGTATCGGCCGTGGCCTTGGGATTCTTCCAGTAACCGGCCATCACGTTCTCGCCGCGGACGACAATCTCGCCCTTCTGGCCGATGGGAACTTCCTTGCCCTGGTCGTCGCAGATGATGCAGTCCATCGGACGCACGATGCGGCCGGAGGAGCCGAAGATGGCGTGGCCGGCGGAATTCGCGCAGATGATCGGGGTCGCCTCGGTCAAGCCGTAACCCTGGAACATCGGCATGCCCACGGCGCAGAAGAAGCGCTGCAGTTCGATGTCCAGCAGGGCGCCACCGCCCACGAAGAACTTCATGCGGCCGCCGAAGCTCTCGCGCACTTTCGTGAAAAGGAGCTTGTCGAACAGCGCCATCAGCGGCTTGCGCCAGAAGGTACCGCCGGTGCCGCGGTTATAGTACTCCTTGTTGTACGCAATCGCGTTCTTGACGGCGAAATTGAAGAGCTTCTCGGCCGTCGGGCCCTTTGCCTTGATGCCGCTCTCGATGTTCTTCTTGAAATTGCGCGCCAGCGCGGGAACCGACAGCATCACGTGCGGCCGCGTCTCGCGGATGGCCACCGGGACGTTCTTCAGGGTGGCGAGTGCATTCTTGCCGATCGGCACGAAAGCGATGGAACCGCCGTAGAACATCATCGTGTACATGCCTGCGACGTGCGCAAAGCAGTGGTCCAGCGGCAGGATGATGAGCATCACGTCGTTCTCGTCGATGGAGATGACGCTGTTGCCCTGCGCCACATTGGCCGTGTAATTGCGGTGCGTGAGCAGGATCCCCTTCGGGTCTGCGGTGGTGCCGGAGGTGTAGCTGATGTTGGCGTAATCGTCGGGACCGACGGACTGGTAGCGGGCCACGAATTCATCCTTGCGCGTGGCGAGGAACTCTTCGCCCAGCTTCTGGACCTCGGACATCCGGATCTCCTTCTCCTCGAGCTTTTCGTAGTCGAAGGCGGTGTCGTCGAAGACGATCACCTTCTTGACAGCCGGGCACTCCGGGAGGATCTTGCGGATCTTCGGCAGGAGGTTGCCGGAGACATAGATCCACTTCGAATCGGAATGGGTGATGCGGAAGATCAGGTCCGCGTCGGCGCCCAGGTTGACGGACAGGGGCACGTCGGTGGCACCGGCATAGAGGGCACCGAGTTCAGCCAGGATCCACATCGAACGGCTCTCGGAGAGCAGGGCGATCTTGTCCCCCTTCTCCAGGCCCAGGGCCATGAGGCCGGCGCCGATGCGATAGGCGGTCTCCCGGGTCTGCTCCTGGGTGATTTCTTTCCACTTGCCGTCTACTTTCTCACGAAGGTAGGTGTGGTCGCCGAACTGATGGGTATACTTCTCGACGAAGTCAATGATTGTCGGTCTTTCGTTATTCGCCATAGATATCTTTTTTGTTAGGGGTGAACAGGCCGTAAAGCTGTGCGTCGATCATGTCCGTGACCTTCGCGAAATCCTCGGGATTGTTGCCGAACTTGATGTGGTCGGCGTCGATGACCAGCAGGTTGCCGGGATAGTCCTTGATCCAGTTCTCGTACTTCTCGTTGAGGCCGGTGAGGTAGTCGATGCGGATGCTCTTCTCGTATTCGCGGCCGCGTTTCTGGATCTGGGAGATCAGGTTGGGGATGCTCGAACGCAGGTAGATCAGCAGGTCCGGATTGCCGACCAGCGACATCATCAGGTCGAAGAGGTCGGAATAATTCTCGAAGTCGCGGGTGCTCATCAGGCCCATGTCGTGGAGATTGGGGGCGAAGATCCGGGCGTCCTCGTAGATGGTGCGGTCCTGGATGATGATGTCGTCGGTCTTGGCGATCTCGACCACATCCTTGAAGCGCTTGTTGAGGAAGTAGATCTGGAGATTGAAGGACCAGCGCTCCATATCTTCGTAGAAATCAGATAGATACGGATTGAAGTCGACAGACTCGAACTTCGGGATCCAACCATAGTGGGCCGCCAGCATCTTGGTGAGCGTCGTCTTGCCGCTGCCGATATTTCCTGCTATCGCAATATGCATAACTTGTTTATTAGAACTTACAAAGTTAAGAGAATTATTTGAATAGTCCGTAGAGTTCGGCGTCAATCTTGTCCGTGATGGACGCAAAGTCCTCCGGACGGTTCTCGAAATCCAGCTGGTCGGCGTCTATCACCAGCAGCCGGCCATGGTAGCGGGCGATCCACTCCTCGTAGCGGTCATTCAGGCCGCTGAGGTACTCCAGGCTCATCGACTGCTCGTAATCGCGGCCGCGCTTCTGGATCTGGGAGACCAGGTGCGGCACGCTGCAGCGCAGGTAGATCAGCAGGTCGGGCGGGGCCACCATCGACATCATCAGCCGGAAAAGTTGCATGTACGTCTCGTAGTCGCGGTCGGAGAGGTTGCCCATGTCGTGGTTGTTGGCCACGAAGATCTCCACGCCCTCGAGGATGGTGCGGTCCTGGATGATGACATCCTCGGACTTGGAGATATCCAGCAGGTCCTGGAAACGCTGCGCGAGGAAATAAGTCTCCAGGTTGTAGGACCAGCGGGGGATGTCCTTGTAGTAGTCCTCGAGGTAGGGATTGTACGTGACGGCCTCGTATTTGGGCGTCCAGCCGTAATGCTCTGACAATTTGCGGGTAAGGGTGGTCTTGCCGCTGCCGATGTTTCCTGCGATTCCGATATGCATAACCGTTCGGTGTGTATCATACAAAATTAACACTTCTTTTGTAAATTTGCCAATGTTTACCCGCAAAGAAATGCTGAACATCCGCTATTCCGTTTTCAATCTCTTCGAGGAACGCAGCTATGTGGCATGGCGCGAGCCGGGCCGCTGCGTGCTCATCGATCCCGGCTGCCGCAACGGCGCAGAGCTGCAGGCCCTGACGGACCTGCTCACGCAAGAAGCCCTCACCCCCGAGGCCATCCTGCTGACCCACGGACACATGGACCACATTTTCGGCGTGAAGCCCCTTCAGGACCGCTATGGCATCCCGGCCTACATGCATCCTGCCGACACGGCCGCGCTGGACTACAACCAGGTGATGGCGGAACGCTTCCGCATGCAGATGCCGGAGGACTTCGACTGGACACCCCTGCAGGAAGGGCAGCTGGAAGTTGCGGGAATCACGTTCGAGGTCATCCATACCCCCGGCCACTCCCCCGGCTGCCTCTGCTACTACGAGCGGGAGGAAGGCATCCTTTTCACCGGCGACACCCTCTTCGCCGGCTCCATCGGCCGCACCGACTTCCCGTACAGCGAATACGATGACGAGATCCGCTCCATCCTGGAAAAACTCCTCCCCCTGGACCCCGGCACGCACATCCTCCCGGGCCACGGCCCCTCTTCCACCATCGGCCGCGAACGCACCGGAAACCCCTTCCTGGAGCCATTCAACGAGCCGGAAGAGACCTTGGATCCCGACCTGGACCCGGTGGTGATTCACGGAAACCTGTCAGATTAAACGCCCGCCAGGGGCAAAACCGACCTCTGGCGCCCCTGGCAGCGTCTTTTTTCGCTTGCCGGGGGCAGAGAGGGGTTCTGGCGCCCCTGGCGGCAGCATGATGGCTGGAAGAAACTTGGCGTGCCGATTACAGCGGAATCCGGACCAGGGCTGCGTCTTCTTTATTAATAGAGAATGAGATCCAGAGGGCGCCGTCGATGACGGTGGCTTTGGGGTAGCTGTAGCCCAAGGTCTTGTAGCGCCCGGTGAAGCGCTGCCGGGGCAGCCCGTCCGCCGGGGCGAGGACATAGGCCTTGTCGAAGCAGTACCCGTCCCGGGAAAAAGCCAGCGCCAGGATTCGCCGGGACTTGCTGCCCGTCGGGTTGCCTGCCCAGAAAGTGCGCCCGTCCGGCAGCGTGCCGGCGCACTGCTTGGAGCGGGAGTCAGGAATATTGGTCAGCGCCGGGGCGCTCCAGCTCATGCCGCCGTCCTCCGAGACGGCGTACAATTTCCGGAAGGAAGAGTCCTGGTCGCGGAAGAACATCACGAGCCGCCCGTCCGGGGCGACATACTGGCTGGGCTCCAGCGGCTTTCCTTCGCCCTCCGGGAGCACGGCCTTCCGCCAGCCCCGCACGCCGGAAGGATCGTCCGTATAGACGGGACCGAGCTGCGCACCCGGCCGGAAATGCGCCGCCCCGACCGTCCGGCCCTCGGCGAGCAGCAGCGGATCCTGTTCCAGGATGCCGTCCATCGGGGTCCCGTCAGCCATCCGCAGCGGCTCGGGAGCGCTCCAGCAGACGCCGTCTTTCGTGGAAACATACCAGGCCGTCCCGCCGCGGGACCGGTCCGGGGCGCAGATGTAGTTGAGCACCGCGCAAAGGGAATCACCCCGCTGGATCCAGCCTCCGGGAGAAGCGAACGTGCTGTCCGTGGGTGCAGCCAGCGTCACGGGGGCTTCCCATTGCCGTCCGTCCGCGCTCACCGAGAGCGCGACGAAACTGTCCGGCGTGTCTTCGTCCCGGGCGGACTGCTGCCACATGCAGTAGTATTTCCCGCGGAACGCGGTCAGTACCACGTTGTTGACGTACCGCTCCCCTTCCGGACGCGTAACGAGGATCACGTCCGCTCCCGGCAGTCCCGGCAGCCCGAGGGCGACCGTATCCTCCAGGTCAATCAGGCCCTCCGGGACCCGCGGGACGCGCGGACCCGTGCAGGAGAGCAGGACGAGGAAAACCAGGGCGGCGACAATCTGGATCAGGGAGCGCATGCTTACTTCAGAAAGACGAAAAACACCGCGAGGATGAGGCAGAGGAAAGCGACCAGGTGGTTCCACTGGAAGGGCTGGCCCTGGAAGAGGAAATGCACGATCACCGTGAAGACGGTCAGCGAGATGGCTTCCTGGATGACCTTGAGCTGCATCAGGTTGAAGGGGCCGCCGTTGCCGGCGAAACCGATCCGGTTCGCCGGGACAGTGAGGCAATATTCAAAAAAGGCGATCCCCCAGGAGAACAAGATGATCAGGATCAGCGGCCAGCCGGTCGAGATCTTCATCTCCTGGAGTTTCAGATGCCCATACCAGGCGAAAGTCATAAAGATGTTCGAGCATACGAGCATCAGGACGGTCCAAATACCTTGTTGCATAACGCTTATTCTCAAAAAAGCGCGCAAAGATACAGTATTCCGGCGTGACAAACAAGATGCTTATTTCACGCTGAACAGCGTCACCCGCCGGGCACCCTGCTCGTCGATGAGGGTCAGGCGGTGGTCGCCCGGCCCCGGGTCCACGCGCAGCTCGTGTTCGCCGTTCCGCGTCTCGCCGACGAACAGGTCGTCGATGTGCCAGTAGAGCGTCGCGGACGGATCGGAGTGCGCCGCCCGGAACACCACCCCGTTTTTCTCCCCGGACAGGCCGCGCGTGATCACGAGCGAGAGGCCTGGCTGGGGGTAAATGATCTCGATCGGATTGACCTCCGAAGAAGCGGCGTCGAAGAGCGGATGCTTCGGCGGCAAGGGCTTGTAATCAAGATGCTTGCGCATATAGTACCACTCCTGCGCCGGCGGCAGCACGAAGCGGACTTCGTTGCGCATCTGCTCCGGCGGGCAGCAGGAGGAGTTGACCTGCCAGCGCCCTTCGGGGTCGAGGTGGACCAGGCGGTGATAGCGGCACATGTCGGGCTGCTCCCTGACGTCGGGCACCCAGATGGTGTCCCGCTGCGGGCAGAGGTCGCTGGCCGGGAACCCGCTGTCGTGGCAAACCTCGATCTGCGTCATCTCGTCGGTGGGGCGGGAGAACCAGCCGGACCCCGGAAGCGAGGAGAACACGTCGAACATCACCGGCGCAGCGTAGGTCACGCCGGTCACGCCGGAACGTCCTTCGCCGTCGCTGTTGCCCACCCAGACGGCCACGACCCAGTCGCGGTTCACGCCCACGCACCAGGCATCGCGGTTCCCCCAGCTCGTACCGGTCTTCCAGGCGACTTTCCGCCCCGTGGCGAAATCCATCCAGGAAGCCTCCTCCTCGGGTCGGTTGGCATGCGACAGGGCGTCGAAAGTCAGGAAGGTGGCAGCGCGACTGATAGGGATCCGGCGGGCAGGGAGCCGGTCACGGCGTGCGTCTTCCAGATAGCCGAGCGTCTCGCTGACCGGGTCCCCGGCCAGCTTCGCCGCCAGGTAATAATAGGCGCGGGCCAGCGTCTCCAGGGAGATCTCGGCCCCGCCGAGGATCAGCGACAGGCCGTAGTGGTCGGCGTCCCGGTTGATGGTGGTGAAGCCCATTTCCTGCAGGACGCCCAGGAAGCGCTCGGCGCCGAACTGCTCCAGCATCCGCACCGAGGGGACATTGAGCGAACGCTCGATCACTTCGTGGGCGGGCACGGCCCCGTCGAAGCTGCGTCCGTAGTTGTGCGGGGAGAAATTATTATAATTGTACGGCGTGTCCTTGACCAGCTGCGTCGGCAGCAGTTCGCCCGCCTGCAGCATGGCAGCATAAAGCAATGGCTTGAGGGTGGAGCCGCTGGAGCGCGCCGCCGGGACCATGTCCACGTCGGCACCGCGCACGCGGGGAGCGCATCCGCGGGTATTGCCATAGTAGGCGCGGATCTCACCGGTGTGCACGTCCACCACCAGGATGCCCATGTTGTCCACCACATTGGTGCGGTACACGTCGAAATGCCGCTTCGCGATGGCATTCACCCGCTCCTGCAGGGAGGCGTCCAGCGTGGTCCGGAACGGACCGTCCCCCTGCTCGCGGCGGCAGCGTTCCAGCAGGTGGTAGGCCTCGTCGGGCATGGCGAGGGGCTTATCCGGCAGGGGTTCATCCTTCGCCAGCATGCACTCGGTCTCATCGATGACCTTTTTCTGCGCAAGATTGTCCAGCAGGGCGTTCCGCTTGGCGAGCAGGCGCTCCCGCGCGCGTCCGGGATGAATCAGGCCGGGAGCGTTCGGCAGCACCGCGAGCATGGCGCTCTCGCCCCAGGAGAGATCGTCCGCGCTGCGGCCGAAATAGCGCCAGGCAGCCGCTTCGAGGCCGACGACATTTCCCCCGAAGGGGGCGTTGGAAGCATACAGGAGAAGGATCTTGCGCTTGGTGCAGCGCATCTCCAGGCGCGTGGCGAGCACCATCTCGTAGAGTTTTTCCGGCACGGTGCGCGGGGCGCCGGGCCGGCTCAGGCGGATCACCTGCATCGTCAGGGTGCTGGCCCCGCTGACCACTTTCCCCCGGGTCAGGTTCTGGACAAGCGCCCGTCCGGCGGAGAGGTAATCGATGCCCAGGTGCCACCAGAAGCGCTTGTCCTCGTAGGTAACGATGCATTTGGCGAACTTGTCGGGCACGTGGTCCGCGGGCGGGAAATACCACTGTCCGTCCGCTGAGATGCGCGCACCGAGCAGGGTGCCGTCCGCGGCGATGGCCGTCGCGGAGAGCGGAGCCTTGAACAGATTGCGCGGCAAGCAGAACAAATACCAAACAATCAGGCTCAAAGGTATCGAAATCAGAAGTATTTTCTTAACTTTGTCCATTGACTGAACAAATGTAATCATTTTTCCTATGAAAAAAGCCCGTTTGATTTTAGCAATGGTCGCTTCTGCCGGCCTGCTGCTGACCGCCTGCCAGGGCGGCGGCCAGAAAACCGTCGGACCCTCCGTCAGCGCCGTCGCCGGCGAGACCGCGATGGCACTGAACACCGAGGGGACCGCTCCTACCGGGGCCGACATCGACCCCGAGGTACCGACCATCCGTTTCATCAGCAAAGGCTCGATCCTGCCGTCCGCAGGCGGGCTGGACCTGCTCTTCGGCTCCGTTTCCTATGCCAAGGCTCAGGTACGGGTCAAGAAAGTCTTCAGCAACAACATCCTGCAGTTCCTCCAGCTGGACGACTATGAGACCCGCTACGAGCTTTACAAAGTGGCCGGGACCGTGGTCGACACGACGATCGTCCTGGGTGACAAGAACGCGGACCACATCCGCGAATACCGCACCTACGGCCTGAGTCTCGAGGATCTGATCAAGCCGGAGCCCGGTGCCATCTACCACATCGAGATCCGCGGCCGCGAGCCTCTCGTGGAGGAAGATTTCTGGGATAGCGACAGCTATTTCGGGGACTATGAGACTTACGAAGAGCGCAGCGTGGACCTGCTCGCCAGCGACCTCGCACTGACCGCCAAGCGCGGCGACGGCGCCACCGAGGTGTTTGTCTACAACATCCTCACCGGCAAGCCCGTCTCCGGCGTGCGCGTCAAGCTCTATGACTTCGTTCAGCAGGAGCTCGCCAAGGGCCAGACCGACCGCGAAGGCCACATCAGCTTCCCCGCCTCCGGCGACGGACGCTTCGTCGTGGCCACGAGCGGCAAGCAATACGCCTACCTCGACCTCAAGAACGAGAAGGCTCTGTCCACCAGTAATTTCGACGTCAGCGGCACGACCCACGAAGCCGGCATCAAGGCCTACATCTTCGGAGAGCGCGGCGTCTGGCGTCCGGGCGACACCCTGCACGTCAGCGTGGTGACGCTCTTCGACGACGCACCCCTCCCTGCCGGCCATCCGATCACGGCGCAGCTGCGCAATCCTGACGGACAGCTCACCCAGACCCTGACGGAGCGCAGCACCGCTTCCAACATGTACCACTTCCCGTTGACGACGGCCGAAGACGCCCCGTCCGGCCGCTGGCGCGTGGACGTCAACGTGGGCGGGCAGACCTTCAGCAAGACGCTCCGCGTCGAGGCCATCAAGCCCAACAAGCTGGACATCTCCCTGCATTTCGACAAGGACTATGTGACCCCGGACGGCAACGACCGTGGCGACATCGCCGTGGCCTGGCTCTACGGCGCTCCGGGCAGCGACCTCAAGATCAATGGCACCCTGGAACTTGCCTCCGCCTCGACTTCGTTCAAGGGCTGGGACGGCTATGACTTCCGCGACGATGCGCGCGAGTTCGACAGCCAGACCCTCTACTACAACGACTTCAAGACCAACGCCGAGGGCCACGCCTTCATCAACGCCAACTGCGACCTCAACAAATCCTCCATCCCGGGCATGCTGACCGCCGGATTCACCTTCCGCGTCTATGAGCCGGGCGGAGACTTCAGCACGAGCTACCAGAGCGTCCGCATGTCCCCGTTCAGCACCTATGTCGGCATCAAGACCGAGCCCGACCGCAGCCGCTGGGGCGAGGAATTCCTCCAGTCCGGCAAGTCCCATAAATTCGAAGTGGCCACCGTCGATCCCGACGGCAAGGGCGTGTCCGCCAACGGGCTGCACGCCGAGGTTTACCATGTGGATTGGGACTGGTGGTGGAACGCCTCCGGCGAGATCGCCAGCTATATGGCCGGCAGGAGCAAGGAACTCCTCTTCGAGAAGACCTTCTCCACTTCCGGCGGCAAGGGCAGCTTCAGCTATGACTGGGAGGATGCCCCGCACGGCCTGTATTACATCCGCGTCACCGACACCCGCGGCGGACACGCCACTTCGATGCTCATCGAGGTGGACGAGAACGAGACCACCGACGTCGCCGAAGGCTCCACGCAGCTCAACATGCTGATCGACAAGGATAAATATGCCGTGGGTGAGACGGCCCGCATCACCATCCCGTCCGCCGCCGGCACCAGCGCCCTCGTCTCCATCGAGAAGGGCGGCAAGATCCTGAGCACCCGTCGGGTGGACTGCTTCGCCGGCAGCACCGAGATCCGCATCCCGGTCACCAAGGAGATGATGCCGAACGCCTATGCCAGCATCTCCCTCATCCAGCCGCACGGCAACGTCCACAACGATGCTCCGATCCGCCTCTACGGCGTCCAAAACATCAACGTGGAGGATCCTGCCTCCCACCTGAACCCGGTTCTCGATATCCCGGCCGAGACCAAGCCCGAGTCCACCCTCAAGTTCCAGGTCAAGGAAGAGAGCGGCCGCGCGATGAGCTACATCGTCGCCCTCGTGGACGAAGGACTCCTCTCCCTCACCGGTTTCAAGACCCCGGACGCCTGGTCTTCCTTCTATGCCAAGGAAGCCCTGCGCGTACGCACCTGGGATGAATATGACTCCGTGATCGGTGCTTACGGCGGCCACATCGAGCAGCTGTTCGCCATCGGTGGTGACCAGGAAAGCAACGGACCGCTCAAGCGTCAGGGTGCCGACCGCTTCAAGCCGGTCGTCGCCTACCTCGGCCCCTTCGACCTGAAGGCCGGCAAGACCGCTTCCCACAGCGTCGAAGTGCCGCAGTACATCGGTTCTCTGCGTGCCATGATCATCGCCACGGACGGCAAGGCCCAGGGCAGCGCCTCCAAGGATGTGGCCGTGACCCAGCCCGTCATGGTCCAGGCCACGCTCCCGAGGACCCTCAGCATCGGCGAGACCATCCGCATCCCCGCCACCGTCATCGCCCTCAAGGACGGCGTGGGTGACGTCAAGCTGGACATCCAGACCGACAACCTGATGACTGTCCAGGGTCCTTCGACCCTCGATGTCAAGGTCCCGAATGCCGGGCAGCAGGTCGAGTACTTCGAAGTCAAGGTCGGCGAGCAGACCGGCATCGGACACGTGACCGTGACCGCCAAGTCCGGCTCCGACAAGTCCGTCAGCCGCGTGGAGATCGACGTCCTCAACCCCAACCCGTCCGTCACGCGCGCCCAGTCCTTCCTGCTGGACGGCGGCAAGAGCAAGGATGCCACGGCTGAGCTCTTCGGCCTGCCCGGCACCAACTCCGTGACCGTGGAGCTTTCCTCCATCCCGGCCATCGACCTGGGCAGACGCCTCAAATACCTGACCGAGTATCCGTACGGATGCGTCGAGCAGACCGTCTCCGGCGCCTTCCCGCAGCTCTACCTGACCCAGGTGATGGATTGCGACGAGCATGTCGTCAAGCGCACCACCTACAATGTGACCGCCGCCATCAACCGGCTCCACAGCTACCGTCGTCCGGACGGTTCGCTGAGCTACTGGCCGGGCAGTTCCTCATCCTCTTCGTTCGGCACCGCCTATGCCCTCCACTTCCTCCAGGAGGCGGAGAACCAGGGCTACGCCGTCCCGGCTGACCTCAAGGCCGGCCTGGTGCGCTACCTGTCCAACAGCGTCGTCAACGACAAGAAGGAGGGCGAATTCGTGCGGGCCTATGGTCTCTACGCCCTCGCCACGGCGGGCAAGCCGCAGCGCAGCGCGATGAACCTCCTGCGCGAGCAGGCCAAGAAGATGCCGCGCAGCGCCGTGTGGATGCTGGCTGCAGCCTTCGCCAGCGACGGCAAGAAGCAGGTGGCGACCTCGCTCACGAGCGGCCTCCCGTACCTTGAGGCCAGCGGCAGCGGCTACTACGACTACTATGGCAGCGAAGACCGCAACATGGCCATCGCCCTGCGCACCTCGATCCTGACCGGGCAGAAGGAACCCGCCTTCGAACTGGCCGAGAAGATCGCGGCACACCTCAACGATCCGCAGTACTACATGAGCACCCAGGCCACCGCCTGGTCGCTCTACGCCATCAGCGACTACGCCCGTACCATCGCGGGCGGCGGCGTCAACGGTACGGTCAAGGGTCCGGAGAAGACCTACAAGCTGAGCACCGACAAGGCCATCGCCAGCCAGGAGATCGCTCTCGGAGGCGAGGCGGCCAAGCTTTCGCTGACCCTGTCCAACGCCGGCAGCAACACCCTGCACGCCGTTGTGTCCGTAACGGGCATCCCCAAGGCAGGCAGCGAGAAAGCCAAGGCCTCCGGCCTGTCGATGAAGATCAGCTACATCGATCAGGAAGGCAAGCCCATCAAGGTGGACACCCTCTCCCGCGGCCGCAACTTCAAGGCCGTCGTGACTGTGACCAACACTGGCTCCGCCGTCGCACGTGACCTCGCCCTCGCCCAGAAGTTCCCTTCCGGCTGGGAGATCCAGAACGACCGCATCAACCGCGAGGACTTCCGGTATCCTGCAGGCGTCACCTACCAGGACATCCGCGACGACCGGGTCTACAGCTTCTTCGACCTGGGCGGCGGCCAGAGCGTGACCATCACCACCGGTCTCACCGCCACATACCCCGGCAAGTTCTACCTGCCGGCCGTGAGCTGCGAGGCGATGTACGATGCGTCCATCTCCGCCCTCGTCCCGGGCCAGTGGACCGAAGTGAAGTAGTTGAATTGTAAAACAAAGAAGCCCGGCCGACTGGCCGGGCTTCTTTGTTTTACAGCGTCTGACCCCCTATGAATTCTCGCATAATAGAGGTGGGCGGGATCGCCGCGATCTCCGCGGGACGCAGCGCCCGCACGTGCTCGAGGAACTCCAGCAGCTTCGTCGCCTTCTCGTACGCAGGGGAAGACTCGCTGATGCCGCAGAGGAGCGGTTCCGCATAGTATTTCAGCAGCGGGACATCGTAGAGCGTAGAGGAGTTGAAGATCACGTTGGCATTCTCCTCGAAGGGGAAGATGTTGCGCGTCTCGCCGCGGCGCACGGACGGCCAGCGGAGGATGTTTTCCTCCGGGGAGATGCCACGGGTGCGGTTGTCGCGCACGATGCGGCGCAGCAGGCGCTTGTCCGTGGTGGAGCCGTGGTCCTTCTCGCCGCCCGGCAGGGCCGAGAGGGCGGAGATATAGACGCCGAAGATCCGGTCCCGCGGGATGGCCGGAGTCAGGGCAGGATTCAGTCCGTGGATGCCCTCCATGAAGAGGATATCCCCGTCCTCCAGTTTCAGCCGTTCTCCGGTGAAGACGCGGCGCCCCGCCTTGAAATCGAACTTCGGCAACTCGACTTCCTTGCCCGCCAGCAGCTCGGTGAGCTGCTCGTTGAGGAAAGCCACATCCATCGCGCCGAGCGACTCGTAGTCGCGCTCGCCGTTCTCGTCGACCGGGGTATCTTCGCGATTCACGAAGTAGTTGTCCAGTTCGATGACCCGGGGGTGCAGGCCCAGCACACGGGCCTGCTGGGCGATACGGAGGGACGAGCTGGTCTTGCCGCTGGAGGAGGGCCCGGACATCATCACGATGCGGCAGCGGTTCCGTTTCCAGAAGATCTGGTCGGCGGCCTGGGCATACTGGCGCTCCTGGCGCGCTTCGCAGAGATTGATCAGTTCGATGGCTTTGCCGGCTTCCAGGGTCTCGTTGACTTTCTCGAGGGAGTCGATGCCGACGGCATGGCACCACTCTTTGTACTCCGCACGTGCGGCTTCAATCTTGGTCATAACAGTGATTTTAAAAAAGGTCCCGTGACGGACGCCGGGTCGGCGGCAATCTGTTCGGGGGTTCCGGTTGCAATGATTCGGCCGCCTGCCGCGCCGCCTTCAGGGCCCATGTCAATCAGATAATCGACAGACTTGAGCACGTCGAGGTTGTGCTCGATCACGATCACCGTGTTGCCCTGGTCCACCAGGCGCTGGAGCACGGACATCAGGACCTTGATGTCCTCGAAGTGCAGGCCGGTGGTAGGCTCGTCGAGCATATAGAGCGTGTTGCCGGTGGCCTTGCGGGCCAGTTCAGCGGCCAGTTTCATCCGCTGGCTCTCCCCGCCGGAGAGCGTCACTGCGGATTGTCCGAGATGGACATATCCCAGGCCCACATCCACGAGCGCCTTGAGCTTGGGGGCGATCTTGGGATGGGACTTGAAGAATTCGTAGGCCTCGGAGATGGGCATTTCGAGCACGTCCCCGATATTCTTGCCTTTGTATTTGACAGCCAGGGTGTCCTCCTTGTAGCGCCGGCCGCCGCAGGCTTCGCAGCAGACATTGACCGACGGGAGGAAATTCATCTCGATCACTTTGATGCCGGCGCCCTTGCACTCTTCGCAGCGGCCGCCGGGGACATTGAACGAGAAGCGTCCGGCCTTGAAGCCGCGGACCTTGGCGTCGGGGGTCTCCTCGAAGAGGGCCCGGATGTCGTTGAAAACCCCGGTGAAGGTAGCCGGGTTCGAGCGCGGTGTCCGGCCGATGGGGGCCTGGTCGATCTCGATGACTTTGTCGATGTTTTCGACCCCTTCGATATCGTCGTAAGGAAGCGGTTTCTCCTTGAAATGATAGAATTTGCCCTTGAGGACGGGCATCAGGGTTTCGTTGATGAGCGAGGACTTGCCGGAGCCGCTGACCCCGCTGATGCCGATCAGCGTCCCGAGCGGGAAGTCCACGTCCACGGATTTCAGGTTGTTGCCCCGGGCGCCTTTCAGCGAGAGGAACAGGCCGTTGCCGCGGCGGCGGGAGGCCGGGAGACCGATGGGGTTGGAAACCGGCCGGGCCGGGCCGCTGTAGCAGATCCGCCCGCCGTGCTCGCCGGCACCCGGCCCCACGTCCACGATCCAGTCGGCCGCGCGCATCGTCTCTTCGTCGTGCTCCACGACGATCACCGTGTTGCCCTCGTCCCGCAGCTTTTTCAGGGAATTCAGCAGCTTGCGGTTGTCGCGCTGGTGCAGGCCGATGCTCGGCTCGTCCAGGATATAGATCACGTTGACGAGCTTGGAGCCGATCTGGGTGGCCAGCCGGATACGCTGCCCCTCGCCGCCGGAGAGAGACGCGGTCGGACGGTCCAGGCTGAGATAGTCCAGCCCGACGTCCAGCAGGAAACGGACGCGGTCCGTGAGTTCCTTGAGGATGTCGCGGGCGATGGTGTTCTCCCGCTTGTTCAGTTTCCCGGGCAGGGACTGCAGCCATGCGGACAACTCGCTGATCTCCATCGCGCTGACCTCGGCGATGTCCTTGCCGTCGATGCGGAAGCAGCGGGTATGCGGGCCCAGGCGGGTCCCGTGGCAGACGGGGCAGACGACCTTGTCCTCGATGTCCCCGACGACGCCCTCCCAGTTGACCATTTCGCTTTGCGCGCCGTCCCCGACGCGGTAGAATTCGTCGGAGCCGTAAATGAGCAGCGTGACCATGTCGTCAGGCAGGGCAGCGATGGGCTCATAGAGGGAGAAATTATGCTTGCGCGCAATCGCGCGGATGAGTTCGAATTTGCGCCCGTCGCGCAGACGGCCCAGCGGGGCGATGCCGCCGTCGGCGATCGACTTGCCGCTGTCCGGCACGATCGTGTCCAGGCTCACGTCCGGCACGGTGCCGAGGCCCTTGCAGTGCGGGCAGTAGCCTTCCGGCGAATTGAAGGAGAACGTGTGCGGCGCCGGCTCCTGCAGGGAGATCCCGTTCTCCGGGTCCACCAGATGCTTCGAATAGTGGTGCAGCCGGCCGCTCTCCATCTCGAGGACGGCGACCGAGCCCTTGCCGATCCCGAGCGCGGAGGCCACGGAGCTGCGCACGCGCGCCTCGTCCCCTTCGGCGGGCTTGAGTTTGTCCACGACCAGCTCGATGAAATGCCCCTTGTAGCGGTCCACGGCCTCGACGTCGTTCAGCTCGCAGATCTCCCCGTCTATGCGGACCTGCAGGTAGCCTTTCTTGCGGAGCGACTCGAACAGGTCCCGGTAGTGGCCCTTGCGGCCGCGGACGAGGGGCGCGAGCAGCAGGCATTTCTGCCCGCGGAACTCCTGCAGGATCAGATCCACGATCTGCGCGTCGGTATAGCGCACCATCTCCTTGCCAGAGACGGGCGAATAGGCGGTGGAGGCACGGGCGTACAGGAGGCGAAGGAAGTCCGAGATCTCCGTGATCGTGCCGACGGTCGAGCGCGGATTGCTGCCCGTCGTCTTCTGCTCGATCGCGATGATCGGGCTCAGGCCGCTGATGCTCTCCACCTGGGGCTTCTCCAGGATGCCCATGAAATGCTTGGCGTACGGGGAGAGCGTGTTCATGTAGCGCCGCTGTCCTTCGGCATAGAGGGTATCGAAAGCCAGCGAAGACTTGCCGCTGCCGCTGATCCCGGTGATAACGATGAATTTACGGCGCGGAAGGTCCACGTCGATGTCCTGGAGATTGTGCGCCCGGGCGCCGCGTATTTCGATCTTGCCGTCTTTGGACATAAAGGATGACAAAGTTACGAAATTTATAAGTAACTTTGTCCAAATCTTCTGAATATGTGGCTTTGGATGTCAGTCTGTTCCGCTCTGCTTCTCGGCATCTATGATGTCTCCAAGAAGAAGGCGTTGCGACGCAACGGGGTTTATTGGATCCTGCTGAGCGCCACCGCGTTCACGGCGGTGTTCCTCTGCCCGTTCCTTTCCCACGGTTCCCTGTCGGACCATCTCAGCCTGGTGCTCAAGGCCGTCCTGGTCTCCACCTCCTGGGTGTCCGGGCTGTTCGCCCTGCAGCACCTGCCCCTGACGACGGTCAGCACCATCAAGGCCTCCCGCCCGATGTTCGTGGTCATCTTCTCCATCATCCTGTTCGGCGAGCGGCTCAACCTCCTGCAATGGCTGGGTGTCGCCATCGTGATGACGGCCCTCTTCCTGAGCACCCGCTCCAAGCGGCACGACACCGACCAGAAGACCACCGCCAAGGGCATGACCGCCATGATCATCTCCGTGCTGTCCGGCTCGGCCAGCGCCCTCTATGACAAGTTTATCCTCCAGCACCTGCAGCCGCTGTTCGTGCAGAGCTGGACCAATATCTACATCACCGTCCTGCTCGGCATCGTGATCCTGATCCAGTACCTGGCGGACCGGGAGCATTTCAAGCCTTTCGTCTGGGACTGGCGGATCCCGCTGATCGCCGTCTTGATCACAGCCTCCGACATGCTGTATTTCTACTCCGTCAAGGACCCGGACGCCCTGCTTTCGGTGATCTCGATGATCCGGCGCAGTTCGGTGATCATCACCTTCCTTTTCGGCGCCCTGCTCTTCAAGGAGGGGCACGTCAAGGACAAGGCCCTGGACATGGTCCTGATGATGGCGGGCATCGCCCTGCTGCTGTTCGGGACCCAATAAACCGATTCGATTATGATGAAACGTACCGTTCTTCTCATAGCCCTGCTCGGCGCCACCCTCGCCGCGGGCGCCCAGTCTCCCCGCTTCAAACTCGGCAAGTGGACCGAGATCCAGACCGCCATCCTGCAGGAGCTCACCCGCTCCTACGTCGATTCGCTGCCGGTGGACCGGATCGAACGGCGGGGCATCGACGCGATGCTCCAGAACCTCGACCCGTACACGGTCTATATCCCCGAGGAGGAGAATGAGAACCTGCAGATGATGATCCACAAGACCTACGGCGGCATCGGCGCGGTGATCTACAAGCCCGATCTCCAGGGCAACGTCATCATCAACGAGCCCTATGCCGACTCTCCGGCCCAGAAATACGGCCTGGTCTGCGGCGACGAGATCATGGCCATCAATGGCGAGTCCGTCATCGGGCTCAGCTCCCAGCAGTGCAGCGAGAAGATGCGCGGAGACCCCGGCACACAGGTGGTCTTCCGCGTCAAGAAGCTTCGCAGCGGGGCGGTGGAGGACATCACCGTCAAGCGCGAGCGCATCAAGATCGACGACATCGAGTATGCCGGGATGCTGGACGACAATGTCGGCTATATCTCCCAGAACGGCTTCTCCGATGGGGTCGGTGCGGATTTCCGCCAGAAAGTCACCGAACTCAAGAAGCAGGGCATGAAGACCCTCGTGATCGACCTGCGCGGCAACGGCGGCGGCCTGATGAACGAAGCGGCGGAGATCGTCTCCGTGCTCGTTCCCAAGGGCTCCGTAGTCGTATCCGCCCAGGGCCGTGAACCCGGTTCCACCTACACCCTCAAGACCACCCGCGACCCGGTGGACACCCGCATGCCGGTCATCGTGCTGGTAGACTCCGGCTCCGCCTCGGCCTCCGAGATTGTGGCCGGCGCCCTGCAGGACATGGACCGGGCGACCATCATGGGCGAACGCACCTACGGCAAGGGCCTGGTCCAGAGCATCCGCTCCCTGCCGTACGGCGGAGAACTCAAGGTCACGACGGCCAAATACTACACCCCTTCCGGGCGCTGCGTGCAGGCCATCGACTATGCCCAGCGGCGCGAGGACGGCAGCGTGGCATCCATTCCCGACTCGCTGACGCGCGAATTCAAGACCGCCCACGGTCGCATCGTGCGCGACGGCGGCGGCATCACGCCGGACGTGAAGCTGGACTTCCGCGAATACAGCCGCCTCACCTATTCTCTGGTCTCCTACGGGATCCTCGAACAGTACGCCCTGGAGTACGTGCGGAAGCATGAGAGCATCCCGCCGGTGGAGCAGTTCCGCTTCTCCGAGGCGGACTACGAGGATTTCATCGCCTACGCCAAGGGCCAGGAATTCGACTATCGCTCCTCGGCCAAGACCTATTTCGACCGGGCCAAGGAGGAGCTCAAGCGCGACGGACTGGACACGGCGATGCAAGCCGAACTCGACGCCCTCGAGAAGTCGCTCAACATGGACAAAGAGGAGTTCCTGCGCCTCAAGCGCGACGAGATCATCCCCCTCATCGAGGAAGAGATCGTCGTGCGGTATTACTTCCAGCAGGCCGGCGTGAAGGTGCGCATCCGCTATGACGACGCCCTCCGCCAGGCCCTCGCCAGCGAGCGGATCAAGCAATACTGATGATCCACCGCTCCCGGCTGATTGTCCTCAATACCACCAAGATCGGGGAGCGATCCCTGGTCCTGCACGCCCTCAGTCCCGACTGGGGGCGCCGCAGTTTCATCACCTCCGTCCCCAAAGGCGGGCGGATGGCCCTGTTCCAGCCGCTGAACATCCTGGACGCCGAGGTCACGGAGAATCCAAAATCCGACCTCTGGCGGGTGCATGGCCTCTCGGCCGTCCACGCCCTGGCGGGTATCCGCACCAGCCCGGCCAAGAACGCGATGACGCTCTTCATGAGCGAAGTGCTCTGGCGCACCATCCGGGACGGAGCGCGGGAGGAAGGCCTCTTCGAATGGTGCGAACGCGCCGTGCTGACCCTCGACGCATTGGAGGGCGACTATGCCAACTACCACCTGCGTTTCCTGCTCGAACTCGCTTCCGCCCTGGGATTCTCCCCGGCGCTGGCGGACCTCGCCCCCTTCGCCGAGACGCATCTGAACGAACTCCGCGCCCTGGTCCAATCGGACTTCGGCACCTGCATGCTCGTGCCCCTCAACGGCGAAGCACGCAGTGAGATCGCGGAGATCCTCCTCCGCTACCTCAGCTACCACACCGAGACCCGCATCGAAGCCCGTTCCCTGCGGGTGTTGCGGGAGTTGTGCAGTCAATTGATTTGAACTAAATTGAACTTGATTGAACTTTCACGGATAGATATCTTTGCCATCTATGAAAGCAACTGGCACCTTCCGCACACATTACAATTGTCCGGACATCGAGTATTATGATATTCTGGACATTGTTTTCTGGCGACTCGGAACGTTGCTGGATGCCGAAGGCCTGGAACTGTCTCCCGCGGAGTTCCTTCGGGAGCATAACGCCTAGCCCATCAGGATTATTTCACCTCGACGGCTATTTCACATTGCCCCTGCCAGGTCTTCAAACCTGGCAGGTTCTTTTCAGAAACTGCTATCATTTTTGTGTTTGTTTACAAAATGTTATATATTTGCAGAAATGATAACACGTATGGAGAACACTACGCGTATCCAGACCGGCATCAGGCTCGATGCTTCCCTGTATGAGAAGTTGAAAAGAAACGCCAAAAAAGAGCGGCGTTCCCTGAACAATTACATAACCCGCATCCTTGAGAATGCTGTCGAAACGGACATTCCCAAACTTGATCCGTCCAGCTTCGAGATTGATGATGACCTGAAGCAACTGGGCGGTCTGATAGGATCGGTTTCCGATGAGCAAATCCAGCAGGATCCCCGGTTGAAAAGCATCCTGGCCCTATGAGAATCTTTCTTGACACGGATGTCTTGATAGACATCCTACAGGCAGAGCGGGAGAGCCACGACTATTCGACCGCCATACTCCAGGCCGTCCGTGTCAGTCCGCTTACGGCAGGCATCTCCACCCAGTCTGTCGTGGATGCCTCATACGTTTTCACACAAGCGGCCAAAGC
Source organism: uncultured Bacteroidia bacterium (assembly GCA_902790635.1). Lineage (GTDB taxonomy): Bacteria > Bacteroidota > Bacteroidia > Bacteroidales > UBA932 > Cryptobacteroides. The sequence continues at coordinate 67,310 of CADASN010000004.1, forward strand.
CCCGGCAAGTGCGTTTAAGAAAGCCATCGGCCTGCTCGGGTCGATTGTTGATATCCTTTCAATTGAACGGGAAGATATCGAAGCGGCAAATTTCTGTGAAATAGATGATTACGAAGATGCCGTACAGATAGCCTGTGCCCTTCGCAACGGATGTGACGCCATCATCACGAATGACCATAAGTTCCGGAATTACTCACAAATCACCTGCTACACCCCCAAAGAGTTTTTCGTGCACCTGTTTGGCACCACGCTTTGATCATTGTCATCTGCACCCGAAGCACGCCAGGTAGTTCAAGCCTGGGTGCTTCAAACGGCTTTCCATTGAACAGGGCTGTCTGGTTCCGGCAAAGGCCCCCGGACGACCGCGCATCTCCGTTTGCCGGGGGCAAAATAACGCGTCTCCGCCCCTGGCAGTGTCTATTTTCGCTTGCCGGGGGCAGCGAGGAGCGCTAGCGCCCCCGGCAGCAGCGTTATTGTCCCGCTAGGGGCAGAAGGGGGGGGGCTGGCGCCCCTGGCAACAGCATTTTCGGCCCACCAGGGGCAGAACCGGCTGTCAGTGCCCCTGGCAATAGCGTACTTACGAGAGACACCGGACGCCCGCTCCAGCCGGTCACAGCAGCAGGTGCGTGGGGCGGCGGGCGCTGCCTGCTACTTCACCAGGTTGATGGCGCCGAAGACGCCCAGGCTGGCGAGAAGCATGATGCCGGCGGCCAGCAGCAGGCCGAGGAAGACATAGAGCATGCTCTTCTTGAAATCCATGTCGAGGATGCTGGCGGCGAGGGTGCCCGTCCAGGCGCCCGTGCCCGGCAGCGGGATGCCGACGAACAGCAGCAGAGCGATGTAGAGACCCGCCCCGGCTTTCGCTTCCAGCTTGCGGCCTCCCTTTTCTCCCTTCTCCAGGCACCAGGTGAAGAATTTGCCGATGTACTTCTTGTCCTTGCCCCACTCCAGGATCTTGCGGGCGAAGAGGAAGATGAACGGGACGGGGACCATGTTGCCGACCAGGGCGACGATCAAGGAGGGAACCAGCGGCAGGCCGAAGCCTACGGCATAGGGGATGGCGCCGCGGAGTTCGATCAGCGGGACCATCGAGATCAGGAAGACTATGAGGTACTTTTTCATCGGATCTTGTTGAGATAATCTTTGATGGCGGCAAAGGCCGCCGCCTGTCCGGCTTCCGAGCTCTCCGGAGTCGCCACGACCAGGTCAAACACATCGCCCGGCAGGGGGAAGCGGCCGACCTTGAAACGGGCCGTGCTGCACCGGGCTTCATATTCCGCCGCGAAATTCTCTGCAGAAGCGGCCAGCGAGATGAACAGGTCCTCCCGGCGGGGGTTCTCCTTGCTGCCGCGCACGCGGGCCTTGAGACAGCCCAGCAGGTTGAGGTCCCGCTTCTGCGGACAGATCACCTGCACCGGAATCCCGTGGTAGTCAAAGAACTGCCGGATCGCCCGGCTGATCCGGGCAGGATCCTCCCCTTCCACCGTCGTGTCCACGAACACCGTCGCGCTGCGCACTTCGCGCAGCGGAAGGAGCGTGGTCGGGACCGTACTCCGGTTCCGGCGCAGCACAAACCAGCGGCAGACGGTCAGGATGGGGTTCTTCATGCTTCGTAAGCGGCGATCAATTCGCGGATTTCCTGCTTGGCGGCACGCCAGCGCGGGATATCGATCTTGGTACCGATCACTTCGACCACTTTGGCCGCGATGATCGAGCCGATCTCGCCGCACATCTTGAGCGGAAGTCCCAGCGAATCCGCATAGAGGAAACCGGCAGCGTACGTATCCCCGGCGCCGGTAGCATCGACGGGATCCGCCGGCCAGGGCGCGATACAGTACACCTCGTCGCCGGACTTAACCCAACTGCCGTCCTTGCCCACCTTGACGATGGCGGTACGGCAGAGGGAGGCCAGCACATCCAGGGCCTCCCGCGGGTCCTTGCGGCCCGTGAAAGCCCGGGACTCGCTCTCGTTGGCGAACACGATGTCCACATACTTCCCGACGATGTCGTGCAGGAAGGCCAGGTTCGACTCCACGACATTGTAGGAAGCCAGGTCCAGGGAGATGGTGCAGCCCGCGGCATGCGCCAGCTCGACTGCCCGGCGGACCAGGTCCTGATTCTGCACCAGATAGCCCTCGATGTGGAAATAATCAAAGCCCTCGAACCAGGCGGGGTCCAGATCGTCGGGGACCAGGTCCAGCGCCGCCCCGAGATAGACGGCAAAGGTACGCTCGGCGTTGCCGCCGCTGACGAAGACCATTGAGCGGCCGCTCGAATGCTCACTGGTCAGCAGGTGGGTCTGTACGCCGTACTGCTCCTGGTCGCTCTTGAAGAGCAGGCCCAGCTCGTCGTTGCCGATCTTGCCGATGAAACTCGACGGCATCCCGAAGATGGCGGTGCAGGAGATCGTGTTGGCGGCCGAACCGCCGGCGACATATTTCACGCCGAGCGGCTTCAGGGCCGTCCAAATGCTGTCGCCCGTCTCCGCATCGACATGCTGCATGCTGCCTTTCGGGAGGTGGAAGGTGTTGAGGAGCGTGTCATCCGGCAGGACAGCCAGGATGTCCGTAAGCGCATTGCCAATTCCAAGGATAGATTTCATATCTTACAAAAATAACATAAAATAATCGTAAATTTGCAGCCCATGAACAAGAAAGCTTCAAATATCATCAAATACACCCTCACGACCCTGCTGGCTGTCGTGCTCGTCTGGTTTGCCTTCCGCGGCGTGGATTGGAAAGCCTTCTGGGCCGGCCTGCAGCAGACCCGGTGGCTCTGGGTCGTCCTCTATTTCATCGTCGCCCTGCTGGCGCTCGTCTTTCGAGAAGAGCGCTGGTACGCGCTGATGAAGCCGCTCGATCCGGAGATCCGGCGCCTGCATGTGTGGGACTCGATCAACGTCGGCAACATCATCAACATCGTGCTCCCGGGCGCGGGCGAATTCGCCCGCTGCGGCTATGTCTCCTCCAAGCGGATGAGTTTCGACAAGGCTTTCGGCACCATCGCCTGCGAGCGCCTGTGCGACGTGATCGCCGTGGCAGTGCTGCTCGTCCTGGCCCTGAGCCTCAAGTGGGCCAGCTTCGGGCCGTTTTTCGCCGAGAACATCTGGCAGCCGATGGCCGCCCGGCTGGGCGGTCCGCTCGTCTGGCTGCTGGTCGCCGCCGCCGTGCTGCTGATCGCCGCTTTCTTCTGGGCCGTGTTCCGCTTTCGCGGACGCGTCCGCTTTTTCGAGCGCATCGCCGGTACGCTGAAAGGGCTCGCGACGGGCTTCGCAAGCGTCGCCCGGCTGGAGAACAAATGGGGCTTCGTGCTTTCCACCGTCGGCATCTGGACGATGTACGTACTGATGCTCTGGTGTACCATCAAGGCCATCCCGGACCTGGGCGCCCTGGGGATGGTGGACGCGCTCTTCCTGTCCGCCGTCGGCAACATCGCTTCCGTAATCCCCGTGCCGGGCGGGATCGGCGCCTACCACTACCTCGTGGCCCTCTCCATCCAGAGCCTCTACGGCGCGTCCTGGGAGACCGGCATCCTGGCAGCCACCCTCGGACACGAAGCGCACGCCATCCTGATCATCATCGTCGGCATCATCTCCTACGCGCACCTCAACTTGCGGAAGAAGAAATAATCACTATCTTTGCAGCAGTTAGTTAGTGTTACCTGATATGCAACTGATCCTCCCCGATCACTACGTGGATCTGCTCGGCGGTGCCGAGAACACGGAAAAGGCCATCAAGGCCGTCAAGGACATGTTCCAGAACAACCTGTCAGCCCAGCTGGCCCTGCTGCGCGTGACCGCCCCGATGGTCGTGCTCTCCGGGACCGGCCTCAACGACGAACTCAACGGCGTCGAGCGCCCCGTGCATTTCCCGATCCGCGACATGGCTGAACAGCAAGCCGAAGTGGTCCACTCCCTGGCCAAGTGGAAGCGCGTCAAGCTCGCACAGATGGGCATCCGGCCCGGTCGGGGCATCTACACGGACATGAACGCCCTGCGTCCCGACGAGGACCTGGACAACCTCCACTCCATCTACGTTGACCAGTGGGACTGGGAGAAGGTTATCCGCCGGGAGGACCGCCACCTGGGCTTCCTCAAGCAGATTGTCCGCCGCATCTACGAAGCGATCAAGGTCACGGAAAACAAACTCTTCGTCGAATTCCCGCAGATCACCCCGGAGCTCCCGGAGGAGATCCATTTCGTGCATGCCGAGGAGCTGGTCCAGCTCTACCCCGGGCTGACGCCCAAAGAGCGGGAGCATGAGGTGGTGCGCCGCTGGGGTGCCGTGTTCATCATCGGCATCGGCGGGGTCCTGTCCGACGGTGCGCCGCACGACGGCCGTGCCGCCGACTACGACGACTGGAGCAGCCCCAATGAAGAAGGATTCAAGGGCCTCAACGGTGACATCCTGGTCTGGAACCACATCCTCCAGCGCCCCTTCGAGTTGTCCAGCATGGGCATCCGCGTGGATGAAGCGGCGCTGCGCCGCCAGCTGGAGATCAAGGGCGAGAGCTGGAAAGAGAGCCTCCCCTTCCACAAGAGCCTGCTCGCCGGCGAACTCCCCTGCACCATCGGCGGGGGCATCGGCCAGTCCCGCCTCTGCATGTATCTGCTGCGCAAGGCCCATATCGGCGAGATCCAGAGCAGCATCTGGCCCGAAGAAATGGTCCGCCAGTGCCGCGAAGCAGGGATCAATCTGGTATAAGACAAAAGAAGGCTCGCTACCGCGAGCCTTCTTTTGTGATTCCGCCGAGACTCGAACTCGGGACCCACAGCTTAGAAGGCTGTTGCTCTATCCAACTGAGCTACGGAACCAGCAAACCTGCACTCCGCCCCCGGAAAGCCGGAAGCGGAGTGCAAAGATAATGATTATTTGCTAAAATCCGCAAAAAACCGCTGACTACAGCCGGATGGCCACGCCGCCCAGGACCGTGATGCCGGGCTCGGGGAAGCCGAGCATGGTCTCATACTTGCGGTTCAGCAGGTTCTCGCCACGCACGAAGACGGACAGCCAGTCCGTCGCCTGGAAGGCGAGCCGGGCCTTGAGGTCGACATAGCTGCTCTTCACGGCATTCTCGCCGGTGGACAGGTACAGGTCCTTGATGCCCATCAGGCCCAGGTTGGCGGAGAAGCGTCCCGGGGTCCAGGTGCCGGAGAAATAGGCCTTGTGGACCGGGGCTCCGGTGTAGATGGTGTCCATGTGGAGATAACTGTAGTTGGCGTTGAACTTCAGGGTCGGCGTGGCCTGGAAATCGGCGCTGAACTCCACACCCTTGTTGGCGAACGCCCCGACGTTGCGGTTGGCACGCTTGCCGTCCACGACCGTGACCTCGATGATGTTGGAACCCTTCGTGTAGAAGAGGCTCAACTCCGCGTTGAGCCGGCCGTCCAGCGCGTGCTGGCTGAGGGTGAAATCATAGCTCCAGGCACGCTCCGGCTTGAGCTCGGCGTTGGCGACGGCATACATGTAGAGCTCACGCAGGTTGGGGGTGCGGAAGCCCTTGGATGCGGAGAACTTGAGGCTGGCGCCCGGCCAGGCGAGGACACTCACGCCGGCCTGCGGGATCCATTCCACGCCGTAGAGGCTGTGGTGCTCCATGCGGATGCCGGCGTCGAAGGTGAAGGGGCCGAGCAGCTGCTGGGCGAGCAGGTAAACCGCCTCTTCGTGCAGCTTCTTGTGGTCGGCATAGATCTCGGTGGTCGGGTTGCGGAAGGCATTGCCTCCGTAGAGCTTGAGATCGACGCCGCCGGTCAGGGTGCCTCCCTCCCAGGGACGTACTGCCTGGAAGATATTGAAACCGCCCTGATAGTCAGTGCTGTGGAAGAGATAGGGCTGCGGCTTGCCGCCTGCGGCATAGCCGTCGTTGATGTCATGCTTACCCCAGTTGTAGTAGAGGTTGATGCCGCCGTCGGTCCGGTCGTAGTGGTTCTCCAGGGAGATCCAGGACATCATGCGCAGGATGTCGGCCGTCCCCTCGAACATCGGTTTGTCCACGGTGCCGGGGTTCTGGGAGTAGGCTTTGACCAGGTTGACATCGCCGCTCAGGCGCCAGGCCGCTGACAAGTCGTAGGAAGCCTTGAGCATTGCGCTCGTAGAGCGATAGGCGGAATTCTCGCGGTGGCCGGCCGTCCGGTCGTGGGCGACGTTGGCAGTCAGCGAGAAGCGTCCGTTGGAGTACTGCTCGGTGGCGGAGGCGCGCCAGGTCCCGTAGGAGCCGCCCATCAACTTGACGGACACGCGATTGCCCAGGAAATTGGGCTGGCGCGTGATGATGTTGATCGCGCCGCCCATCGCGTTGGAACCATAGAGCACCGAAGCGGCGCCGCGGGTGACTTCCACCCGTTCCGCCAGGTCGGCAAGATACTCATCGGCCACGGCGTGGCCGTAAATGGACTGGTACTGCGGATGTCCGTCGATCAGGATCAGCGTGCGGCCGCTGGCGGCACTGAAACCGCGCAGGGAGATGGCGCCGGCTGCGCCCGACGACACGCCGTAGCCGGTCACGCCGCGAGAAGTCACGAACAAGCCGGGGACCTGCTCCATCAGCGAGGGCATCAGGGCGCTCTCGTCGCTGCGCTCAATGACAGCGCGGTTTATTACGGAAATGGGCGCAGGCAGGCGGTCGCGCTCCATGGCGACGCGGGTGCCGGTCACGACGGCGCTGCGCAGGGTATCGACGATGTCCTGCTCCGGCTGGATAGCCTGGGCGAGGAGGGCGGCCGGGAGGGCCGCAAGGGTCAAGAGGATACGTTTCATCGGTTGATTGATTTCGACGGCAAAGTTGCAACAATCCTCCCGGAAGCATTTGACTGAAAAGTCCAGATTATTTGACTGAAAAGTCCAGAAGTTTCCTATCTTTGCGGCATGGAAGGATTCAGCCGCATCAATTACTCCGGCGTGGTCTTCTCCCGGGTGGACCGGGAGGACGTCCGCGGGCCGCAGCGTCTCAAGGAACACACCCTGCTGTATATCCGCTCCGGGCGGGCGGAAGTCGTCTGTGACGACCAGCGCACGCCGCTGTCGGCGGGCGACTGCGTATTCCTCCGCAAGGACCACCGGCTGGTGCTGGAAGCGTGGGCGCCGGAGGGCGGTACGCCTTTCCAATCCGTCGCCCTGTTCTTCTGCCGGCATTTCCTGCATGCCTACTACCGCGGCCTCTCCCACAAGGAACTGCCGCTGGACGCACAGCGCAGCCGGGAGCCCGTCCTCAAGATGCCGGCTGGACCGGAGCTGGAGAGCCTGTTCCTGTCGCTGACCCCCTACCTGGATTCGTCAGATGCCCTGCCCGAAGAGATCGCCTGGATGAAGCGGCAGGAAGGGTTGCGCTGCGTGCTTGCGGCCGACCGCGACTTCTATGCTTCGCTGTTTGACTTCGCCCAGCCCTGGAAGATCGACCTGCTGGGATTCATGGAGGAGAACTATCTCTACGACCTCTCCGTCCCGGAACTCGCACGCTACACGGGCCGCAGCCTGTCCGCGTTCAAGCGCGATTTCAAGAAAGTGAGCGCACTGACGCCCGAGAAATGGGTGCTCCGCCGCCGGCTGGAAGAGGCGCACCGGCTCCTCGCCGCAGGCGACTGCCGCGTGGCGGATGCGATGCTGGAGTCGGGTTTCAAGGACCCGGCCTTCTTCAGCCGCGCATATAAGCGCGAATTCGGCTATTCCCCGCGGGAGACGCCAGCGGACTAGCGGCGGTGCCGCTTGTGTTCGGACCAGAGACCGTAAACCTCGCTGACGTTGCCGGCGGTGATAAAGGCGGGGATATTCTTCTCCCGGATGAAATTCATCAAATCCGCGAACTCGTCCTTGGTCAGCAGGGCCTGCACCTCGACGCGCTTCTCGCCTTTGTAGCCGCCCGTCACCTCGTAGAGGGAGCAGCCGCGTACGATCTTGTTGACGATGTAGTCCCGGATGGTCTCATGGTCATCCGAGATGATACATACGCGTTTGCGCCGGCTTAAGCTCGCCATGAAGTAGTCCACGATCAGGCCGTTGATCCAGGTGCCGATGAGGCCGATGATCACGAGGCGGAACGGGTTCACGAAGAACGCCGTGCAGCAGATGATCACGCCCGCGATCGTCACCGACAGGCCGATATCGAAATGGAGGTATTTGTTGACGATTTTCGCCAGGATGTCCAGGCCGCCCGTGGAGGCATTGATCCGGAACATGATGGCCTGGGAAATGCTCAGGATCAGCACGAAGCAGATCAGGTCGAACCAGAGATCGCCCATGACGGAGGTGGCACCGGGCTCAAGCAGGTTCTCATACGGGCAGATCTTCTCCCACACATCCATCATCGGACCGAGGATCAAGGCCGTATAGCAGGTCTTGACGCCGAATTCCTTGCCAATCAGGAAATACGCCAAGACCAGCAGGATGGCGTTGATGACGAGCACGACGGTGGACACCTTGATGGCGATGCCGGCATTCTCGAACAGGGCACTGATGACGATGGAAAGACCGGAGATGCTGCCGACGACGATCTTGCTGGGTACGAGGAAATAGTACACGGCCGCTGCGGCGATGAACATGCCGACGGTCATAATCAGGAGCTCCTTCCAGAACTTCCACGTCCCGAGGGGAGCCAAAAGGCTTTGAAGTTTCATTATGTGGTTATTTCTGCTTCAGGTAGGCATCGATCGCCTTGGCAGCCGTACGGCCAGCCCCCATCGCGAGAATGACTGTCGCGGCGCCCGTGACGGCGTCACCGCCTGCGAAAACACCCGGGCGCGTGGTCGCGCCGGCCTCGTCTGCCACCAGGCAGCCGCGGCGGGTCGTCTCCAGCCCCTTCGTGGTCTTGGAGATGAGCGGATTGGGCGAAGTGCCGAGAGCCATGATCACGGTCTCCGTGGGGATCTCGAACTCGGAGCCGGCAATGGGGACAGGACTGCGGCGGCCGCTCTCATCGGGCTCGCCCAGCTCCATCCGGATGCATTTCAGGGCCTTGACCCAGCCCTTCTCGTCGCCGATCACTTCCACCGGATTGGTCAGCAGGTCGAAGATGATGCCTTCTTCCTTCGCGTGGTGCACCTCCTCGCGGCGGGCCGGCAGTTCGGCCTCCGTGCGGCGGTAGACGATGTGTACTTCCGCGCCGAGGCGCAGGGCCGTGCGGGCTGCATCCATGGCGACGTTGCCGCCGCCTACGACGCAGACCTTCTTGCCGGCGTGGATCGGGGTCAGGTAGTCCTCGCGCCAGGCCTTCATCAGGTTGTTGCGGGTCAGGAACTCGTTGGCGGAGAAGACGCCGCAGAGGTTCTCGCCGGGGATGTTCATGAATTTGGGCAGGCCGGCGCCGGTGCCGATGAAGACAGCCTCGAAGCCTTCCTGGTCCATCAGGGAGTCAATGGTGATGGTGCGGCCGACGATGACGTTGGTCTCGATCTTGACGCCGAGTTCGCGGACGGCGTCAATCTCGTGGCGCAGGACTTTCTCCTTCGGGAGACGGAACTCAGGAATGCCGTACTCCAGCACGCCGCCGGCTTTGTGCAGCGCCTCGAAGATCGTCACGTCGTAGCCCCATTTCGCGAGGTCGCTCGCGCACGCCAGACCTGCAGGACCGGAACCGATGACCGCGACTTTCTTTCCTTTCTTTTCTGCCTTTTCAGCAGCCGGTTTCTCCAGCTCACGACTGTAGTCGGCGACAAAGCGCTCGAGCTTGCCGATGGCGACCGGCTCGCCCTTGACGCCGAGCACGCAACTGCCCTCGCACTGCGTCTCCTGCGGGCAGACGCGTCCGCAGACGGCAGGCAGGGAGGAGTCCTCCGCAATCACGGCGGCGGCACCGGCGATGTTGCCGGCCACGACCTCCGCGATGAAACGCGGGATCTGCAGGCCGACCGGGCAGGCCGAGATGCAGCGGGGATTGCGGCAGTTCAGACAACGGGAGGCTTCGAGCATCGCCTCCTCCTTGTTGTAGCCATAGCACACTTCTTCGAAATTGGTCGCGCGGACCTTGGGGTCCTGCTCACGGACCGGCACACGGGGAATACGGTTTGCCATCTATTTGCCCCTCCCTATTTTACAAACATGTTTCTCATTTGCCTCGGCCTCTTCGGCCTTGTACTGGCCCTGGCGGCGCATCGCCTCGTCGAAATCGACCAGGTAGCCGTCGAACTCGGGTCCCTCGACACACGCGAAGCGCGTCTTGCCGCCCACGCTCACGCGGCAGGCACCGCACATCCCGGTACCGTCCACCATCAGCGTATTGAGGCTCACCGTGATGGGCAGGCCCAGCTTCTTGGCGGTCAGCGTCGTGAACTTCATCATGATCATCGGACCGATCGCCACGGCCTGCGTATAGCTGCGGCCGTCCGCGACCAACTTCTCCAGCAGGGCTGTCACCATGCCGTGGAAGCCCTCGGAACCGTCGTCCGTGCAGATGAAGAGGTTGTCGCACACGGCGGCCATCTCCTCCTTGTAGATCAGCAGGTCCTTCGTCTTGGCGCCGATGATCACATCGACCGCCACGCCGCGCTCGTGCAGCCACTTCGCCTGCGGATACACGGGCGCCGTGCCCACGCCGCCGGCAATGAAAATATAACGCATCCTCCCGAGCTGCTCCGGATCCATCTCCACGAATTCGGACGGAAGGCCGAGCGGGCCGACTACGTCGGCAAATGCCTCACCGGGTTCGAAGGCAATGATGTCCGCACTCGAAGCGCCGATCTGCTGCGTGACGATGGTCACGGTCCCGCGCTTCGCGTCGAAGTCACTGATGGTTAACGGGATTCTCTCTCCTTTCTCGTCCGCGCGGACGATCAGGAACTGCCCGGGCAGCGCCGCAGCAGCAAGCCTCGGGGCTTCTACTTCCATCCGACAGATCGTCGGAGTCAGCATCTCTTTTTTCAGGATTTTGTACATAGCTTACAAATTTATACAAAAAACTGATACGCTAATACAATTTTTGGACAAAGCTACGCCACACGCTGCGCCGGATGCGCGTAAGCCTGTGGACGTTTGCCCGGGCCGTCGGGAGCCGTGCACCGGATGCGTTGGGGCGTGTGGCGAAAAACAGAGAAGCCGAAGAACAAGCGAAAAGGGGCCGCAAGCTTTTTTGCTTGCAGGCCCCTTTTCGCTTGTTCCGGCAATCGGGCTAGAAACGGTAGCGGAGGCCGAGGGCAAACCCGGACCAGCCGAAGCCGCCATACTGGAAATAGTAGGTCGGACGCCAGTCGAGGGAAATGTTCATCGGGATGGACGGAATCTCGAATTCCACGCCGATCTGTCCGGCGATACCGGCATTGAAGCCGCTCTGCTCAGCATAGTTGTAGAAACCAAGCTGCACACCGGGGCCAGCATAGAAGTTGCAGATGCCGGCGGAGCCGAGGATGAAGTCATAAATACCGGTCACATAGAAACCGTGAGCGCCGCCCAGGAAACCGAGATCAGCCTCCAGGAAGCCGACGCCACCGCCATGCTGATAGGAAAGTTCCCCGCCGTAACCGGCACGGATACCGAGAGCCCGCGGCTGGGCGGAAGCGACAGCGGCGAAAGCGAGCACGCTGACAAGGATAACGATAAACTTCTTCATTTTTTGAATATTTAGGGTTAAACGATACCGGAGAACCCGAGGAACGCCATCGCCATGATACCCACGGTGATGAACGCGATCGGGAGGCCCTTGAACGCCTTGGGCACGTCGCAGCCCGCCAGATGCTCACGCAGCCCGGCGAACAGGCACATCGCAAGGCCGTAGCCGAGCGCCGTGGCGATCGCATAGACCGTCGCCTGGCCGAGATTGAGCATGTGCGGCGCATTGCCGCCCAGGGCGAAATCCTTGGTCACCACGGTGATGGCCACGCCGAGCACGGCGCAGTTGGTGGTGATCAGGGGAAGGAAAATGCCGAGCGCCTGGTAGAGCGAAGGGCTGATCTTCTTCAAGACGATTTCCACCATCTGCACGAGGGCGGCAATCACCAGGATGAAGGAGATGGTCTGCAGGAACTCCAGGCCGAAAGGCACCAGGAGATACTGGTTCAGCAGGTAGGTCACGACGGTGGCCAGCGTGATCACGAAGCAGACGGCACCGGACATGCCCGTCGCGGTGGAAAGCTTGTTCGACACGCCCAGGAAAGGGCAGATGCCGAGGAACTGGGCCAGCAGGATATTATTGACGAAGATCGCCGAGACGATGATGAGGAAATATTCCATAGCGCGTCCTACTTTTTAGCGAGATACTTGTTGAAAAGAACCATCAGGTAGCCCATGACCAGGAAGGCGCCGGGCGCCATCACGAAAGCCAGGATGCCGTCGCCCGGGATGAACTTCCAGCCGAAGACGGAGCCACTGCCGAGGATCTCCCGGACGATGCCGATGACCGTCAGGGAAATGGTGAAGCCCAGGCCCACCCCGATGCCGTCGAGGGCGGATTCGCCGACCTTGTGCTTGTTGGCGAAGCCTTCGGCACGTCCGAGGACGATGCAGTTGACGACAATCAACGGGATGAACAGGCCCAGCGTCTCATAAGCGGCAGGCGTGAAGGCCTGCATGAGGAGCTGGAGTACGGTCACGAAGGTGGCGATCACGGTGATATACACCGGGATGCGGACCTTGTCGGGCACCATCGGTGCGATCAGCGAGATCACGATGTTGCTGAGGATCAGCACGAACATCGTCGCCAGGCCCATCTCCAGGCCGTTCAGGGCGGACGTCGTGGTCGCGAGGGTCGGACACATGCCGAGCACCAGCACGAAGGTCGGGTTGTTCTTGACGAACCCGTCGGTAACAAAATGCCATTTACTCATCGTCGTCTCCTCCTTCCTTTAGTTTCTGATAGACGGCCACGGCATTGGCGACCGCCTTGGCATAGGCCCGGGACGTGATCGTGGAGGCCGTGATGGCATCCAGGTCACCGCCGTCCTTCTTGACCAGAAGGGACTTCTCGTCGGGATCGAATCCCCGGAACTGTGCCATGAAGTGCTCATCCGTCGTGCACTTGGCGCCGAGACCCGGCGTCTCGCTGTGCGAGAGCACCGTGGTGTTGTGGATCTCGCCGTCGTCGTTGATGCCCACCATCAGGGTCAGCGCACCGCCGAATCCGGAGGTGGTGGAGATGATGGCATAGCCGGCGTCGTCCGCCTTGTAGTAGGTATAGTCCACGCCGTCGACCTGGATGTTCCCCTGCTCCGGCGTGCCCTCGAAAGCGGGCAGCACGGCGGCAATGGACGCGGTGGTCTTGGCCTGGGCGGCCTCGGCGATGGGGTTGGCGGTCACGACGTACGCGGCGCCGACCACGGCCGAGCAGATGAGGCACACGGCCGACAGGCAGAGTGCCATGTTCTTGAGTGTAGAAGCTGCTGCCATACGCTATGCCCTCCCGTATTTTTTCTGGTGGAACCACATGTTGAGAAGCGGCACGGTGCAGTTCATCAGCAGGATGGCGAACGACATGCCCTCCGGATAAGCGCCGAAGTAGCGGATCATCATCACGATGAGGCCGATGCCGATACCGTAGATGACGCCGCCGAGCGTGCTCATCGGGGAGGTCACGTAGTCCGTAGCCATGAACAGGGCACCCAGGAGCGCACCGCCGGTCATCAGGTTGAAGCCCGCACCGGTGTAGAGCTCAGGATTGATCCCGTGGAAAATGGCGGCGATGAGAGCCATCGTGCCGAGGATGCTGACCGGGATCCAGGGCTTCACGACCCGGCGGATCAGCAGATAGGCGAAGCCGATCAGCAGCGCGCCGGCGGACAGCTCACCGGAAGAGGCACCGATGTCCCAGATCAGGGAAGCCATCGTGTAGTGGTTGGACTCCATGAACTGGCTGATGGTGCCGCCGGACTTGAGGGTCTCCTGCAGTACGCTCAGCGGCGTGGCACCGGAAACGGCGTCCGTGATCTGGATGAAGCCCCGCGTGGGCGTCCAGTTCGTCATCTGGGCCGGGAAGGAGATCAGCAGGAACACGCGGCCCGTGATGGCCGGGTTGAAGACATTCTGGCCGATGCCGCCGAACGGCAGCTTGGCCACGCAGATGGCGATGACCGCACCGATGAACACGATCCACAGGGGGATCGCGGAAGGCAGGTTCATGGCCAGGAGCAAGCCGGTGACGACGGCCGACAGGTCACCGATGGTGGAAGGCTTCTTCAGCATCCACCGCGTGACCGCCCACTCCAGCAGGACGCAGGAAGCCACGCTGACGGCCAGGACGAGCAGTTCGGCCCAGCCATAGGCGAGGATGGAGACCAGGATCGCCGGGCACAGCGCGATGATGACATCCCGCATGATCGAGGTCGTGGAGATGTTCGCGTGGATGTGCGGAGAAGGAGATACGATATACTTCTTGTCCATAGTCGGTTACTTTTTGGCGGCCTCGGCGGCAGCCTTGGCGGCTGCGGCGCGGGCACGGATGACACCCATCACCTGGCCCTTCGCCTGGCGGATGTGGTCCAGCAGGGGGATGTGGGCCGGGCAGCTGTACAGGCAGCAGCCGCATTCGATACAATCCTGGGCCGCATTCTTCTCGAGCGCTTCCAGGTCGGCGGATTTGTAGAGACGGTTGAGCAGGAACGGCTCCAGCCCCATCGGGCAGGCGTCCGCGCATTTGCCGCAGCGGATGCAGTTCGTCTCGGGGTGACGGCGGGTCGAAGCCTCGCTGAGATAGAGTACGGAGGAAGAGCCCTTGACCGTCGTGGCGTCCAGGTTGCTCATCGCCTTGCCCATCATCGGGCCGCCGCTGACGATCTTCGCCGCGGAGGCGGGAATGCCGCCGGCATACTCCGCAATGTAGGAGAACGGGACGCCGATGCGGAACAGGTAGTTGTGCTGGCGCTCGGCCGGCAGGTCGTCGCCCGTGACCGTAAGGATATTGGTGATGAGCGGCTTGTTCTTCTGGACGGCCTCATAGACGGAGAACGCGGTGGTCGCGTTCTGGACCACGGCTCCCACGTCGATCGGCAGGCCGCCGGACTTGACCTGGCGCTTCATCACGGCATCGATGAGCTGCTTCTCACCACCCTGCGGGTACCGCTTCTTGAGCACCTGCACCGTGATGCCCGGATAACCGAGTTCCGCGATGGCAGCCTGCATCGTAGCGATTGCCGCCGGCTTGTTCTCCTCGATGCCGACCACGCATTTGCAGCCGCCCAGGACTTTCTGCATGATGGCAGCGCCGACGATGATCTCCTTCGGCCGCTCCAGCATGATGCGATAGTCGCTGGTCAGGTAGGGCTCACACTCGGAGCCATTGATGATCAGGCACTCGGCGACCTTGCCGGGCGGCGGATTGAGCTTGACATGGGTCGGGAAAGTCGCACCGCCCAGGCCCACCACGCCGCAAGCCTTGATCCGGTCGAGGATCATGGCCTTGTCGTCGGGAATGGCGGTCACCAGGTCCTGGGACAAGTCCACGGAAGGATCCCATTCGTCGCCTTCGACGGCGATCTCGACATGCATCACGGGGTTGCCGGCGAGGTCCTTGCGGGGAGCGATGGACTTGACGGTCCCGGATGCCGGGGAATGGATGAAGGCGGAAATGAATCCGCCCGGCTCGCCGAGCACCTGGCCGACCTTCACCCGGTCGCCGACGGCGACCACGGGTTTGGCCGGGGCACCCAGGTGCTGGGCCATCGACACGTAAACGGTCGGTGGCAGCGGCAGCACTTCGATGGGGCGCTCGCTTGCAAATTTGCTGTCATGGGGGTGGACACCACCCATGGAGAATGTCAGTTTACCCATTTGCGACCTCCTTTTTTTCAGCCTCGGCCTTGGCAGCCTCGGCAGCCTTCGCCTTGCGGTCGGCAATGCGCTTCTTGACGGCATCCTTATCCAGCTCCTTCGGGAAATTCACCCCGTGGATGGCGCCGGTCGGGCAGACCGCCTCGCACTCGCGGCAAAGCTTGCACTTCGTGAAATCGATATAGGCCACATTGTCCGTCACCGTGATGGCGCCGTGCTGGCAGGTCTTGGCGCAGAGGCCGCAGCCGATGCAAGCCGCCGCACAGGCCTTCTTGGCCACGGGGCCCTTGTCCTTGTTGACACAGGACACGAACTCGCGCATCCCGCGCGGACCCTTGGCCCGCAACTCGATGATGTGCCTGGGGCAGGCCTTCACACAGGCGCCGCAAGCCGTACATTTCTCCTCATCGACCACGGGAAGCCCCGTTTCGGGGTCCATCGACAAGGCACCGAACTGGCAGGCAGCGACGCAATCGCCGCAGCCCAGACAGCCGTAGGAGCAGCCGGTGTCGCCACTGTAGAGAGCGGCCTTGACCCGGCAGGACTGCGCACCGTCGTACTCGTTGGTCCGGGGACGGTTGGCGCACGTCCCGTTGCAGCGCACGACGGCGAGCTGCGGAGCCTTCTTCGCCACGGTAAACCCGAGGATCGAAGCGACTTTCTGCATCACCTCATCGCCGCCGACGGGACAGTACTGGTTGTCCAGCGTGGTAGCTTTGACTGCCGCATCGGCGAAGGCCCGGCATCCGGCGAAACCGCAGCCGCCGCAATTGGCGCCGGGCATCACCTTCTCCACCTCGTCAATCCGCGGATCCTCCTCGACCCTGAACTTCCGCGCTACCCAGAACAGGATGAGCGCGAGCACAAGGCCCAGGACGGTCAGGATGGCGACAGTCCAGATAATTGTTTGTGTCATTATGTTTTAATGTTAAATGTATATGCGTTTTTCAGCTTGTCGCGCAACAGCCAGATCACCCCGTAGTACAGGGCGACCACGCCGATGGCAACCAGTCCGGCCAGCAGTTCGGTTCCGCCCGCCGACAGCGTGCCCAGCAGGGCGGCAACCATCAGCACCAGCGGCACGACATAGGCCAGCCACACGGCCTTGTGCCCCATCGAGGCACGCAGGACCACATCCACTTCGTCTCCGACCTTCCAGTTGTCCCAACCCCGGGTCGGGAGTTCGACCTCCTTGAGCTTGCTGTCACCCAGGCTGCACAGGCCCCGGGCATGGCACGCGGCGCATGCCGACTCGGACACGATTTGCACGGTCGTGACTTCCGGCGTAATCGAAATGATACGGCCGCGGTGGGTGATCTCGCTACTGGAACTCATTGTTTATCATTGAATTCATGGCCGAGTCTATCTCCATCGAGCCTGCCCGCATATCCAGGGCATCATCCAGTTCGACGAATCGGATCTGCTCGCTCTTGAAGAGCATATCGATCTCGCAGGTCTGGCCGTTGCGGTGCTTGGCGATGATGATCTGCGTCTTTTCCTTGTCCTCGGGATTCTCGCTCAGTCCCACGAAATCCGGCCGGTGGATGAACAGCACCATGTCGGCGTCCTGCTCGATGGAGCCGGACTCGCGCAGGTCGGACAGCTGGGGCTTGCCGCCGCTGCCCTGACGCTGGACAGCCTGGCGGGACAGCTGCGAGAGGGCGATGATCGGCACGTCCAGTTCCTTGGCCGTCGCCTTGAGCGTACGGGAAATGGCAGCCACTTCCTGCTCGCGCAGGCCCTTGAGCTCGCTCGGTCCCTGCATCAGCTGGAGATAGTCCACGAAGATGAGGCGGACCCCCTTGTTCTTGACCAGGTTCTTGGCCTTGGTACGGAACTCCATCAGGGGCAGGCCGGGCGTGTCGTCGATGTAGAGCGGCGCCTTGGAGAGGGCCTTCAGCTTGTATTCGAGCTGCTCCCATTCGTAGTCCTCGAGCCGTGCCCCGCCCTTGATCTTGTCCGCCGGCAAGCCGGACTCGGAGGTGATCAGGCGCTTGACAAGCTGGATGGCGGACATCTCCAGGGAGAAGAAGGCCACGGCCATGTGATGGTCCACCGCGGCATTGCGCGCCAGGTTGAGCGAGAACGCGGTCTTACCCACCGACGGACGCGCCGCCAGGATGATGAGGTCGGACTTCTGCCAGCCCATCGTGATGCGGTCGATGCTCAGGAAGCCGGAAGGCACGCCGTTCAGGCCGGTGCTGTTCTGCATCTCCTGGATGTCCGACATCGCGATGTTGATCAGGCTGCCGATGTCCTGCACTTCCCGCCGGACATTGCTCTGGATGGCATCATAGACCTTGCTCTGCGCCTTGTCGATCAGGTCGTCCACCTTGATCGAATCGTCGAACGAATCCCGCAGGATATCGTAGGAGGCGGAGATGAGGTCGCGCTGGATCGTCTTCTGCTTGAGGATCTTGATATAATACTCCATGTGGGCAGCCGACCCGACCTTCTCGGACAGGTTGGCCAGCACGACCGTGCCGCCCACGGCCTCCAGGTTGCCCTGGGCCTTGAGTTCGGAGCTGACCGTGATGATATCGACAGAGGTGTGGTCCGTCACCAGGCGGGACATCGCCTCGAAGATCATCCGGTGCTTGGGATCATAGAAACAGGAGGGGGTCAGCTCCTCCATCGCGAGGTCCACGCAGGCCGGCTCCAGCAACATGGCGCCCAGGACGGCCTCCTCGACATCGGTAGCCTGGGGCGGCTTGTTGCCGATCTCCAGTCCGAGGGTCTCGAGGTTGACCGCCTGGTCTTTCTTGCGGGAGCCAGTTGACCTCTGCGCCGGCATCCTGCTAGATGTCAGGGTTGACGATGATGCGGCCGCAGTGCTCGCAGATGACGAGTTTCTTGCCCGACTCGATATCGATCATCCGCTGCGGGGTGATCGTGTGGAAGCAACCGCCGCAGGCGGCGTCCAGTTTGTCCCGCTCGCCGTCCTTCTCGGAGTCGGCGTCCTTGTAGCGGTAGCGGAGGGTGACCACGGCAAGGTGGTTGTGGGCATTGCCGCGGATGCGCTCATAAGCGCTCAGCGTACGCTCGTCGATCTTGGCGGCGCAGGCGTCCCGCTTGGCCTGGAGGGCCTTTTCCTCCTTGGCGGTGGACTCCACGATCGTGGCCAGCTCTTCCTGCTTGGCCTTCAGGTCCTCCTCACGGATGAGGATGCGGTCGCCGAGGCGTTCGCGCTCCATCTTGCGGTCCTCGATCGCCTCGCGGGCCTCGCGGATGTTCTTCTCCGCAATCGCGCGCAGCAGGCCCTGGTTCTCCAGCTCCTTGTTGATGGAGTCGAACTCGCGGCTGTTGGAGATGTTCTCCAGCTGGCTGCGGTATTTCTCGATCTCGGCATCCAGCTCGACAATCTGCTTGTTGCAGGCGTCGATGGTCTGGTTGTAGCCTTCGATCAGCTGCCCGATCCGGTCGGATTTGGCACGGAGGCCGCTGAGTTCCTCCTCGAGGAAAGACACCTCGGCGGGAAGTTCACCGCGCAGATGGACCAGCTCGTCGATGGCGACATCGGCGGCCTGGAGTTCGTAAAGGACTTTGAGTTTCTCCTGGGTGCTCTGTTCGGACTCAGCGAAATTCTTCTGCAGGGAGACGAAGGTTTCGCGCTCATCGACGGGAGCAGCCACTTTCGTAGTTTTCTTGGTAGTAGCCATATATTAATGATTCTCAATTTATTCAGCGTTCCGCATGGGATACAAAGTACAAAGTTAGGAAATATTTTTCTTAATCTCCATAAGTTGGGCCCGGATTTCCTTGAGGGATTCGATGGCCTTGACGTTCCGGTCCACGGGCCTGCGGTCGGCGGCCAACTGCAGGGCAGCGCCTTCCAGCGTCAGCCCCCGGTCCTTGACCAGGTGGTGGATCTGCTTGAATGTCTGTACGTCAGCCGCCGTGAACTGCCGGTTGCCCTTGGCGTTGCGCTGCGGCTTGATGAATTTCGGGAAAGAGTTGGACCAGAAACGGACCAGGGATACCGATTCCCCCAGGATCCCGGCCACTTCGCCGATCGAGTAAAACAGTTTCTCCATATTATTTAATCCATTGATTGCATCGTGTTTACGGACATATACAGCATGTTCGCATACTCCGCCGGCGTGACGGAGGCGAAGAAGCTGTTGACCGGGTCCATCAGGACCCCGTCCTTGCGCACTTCATAGTGCAGGTGCGGGGCGAAGGCCTGTCCGGACATGCCGACGGTCCCGATCTTCTGGCCGGTCCGCACCTGCTGCCCGACATGGACGGACATGCTCTCCAGGTGGGCATAGACCGTCTCGTATTCGCCGGCGTGCTTGATATGCACCGTATTGCCCGTCGTCTTCGAGGAGGAGGCCTGGGTCACGATCCCGTCGGCGGTGGCATGCACCTCGGTCCCGCGGGCGACAATCAGGTCCAGTCCCTCATGGAAGACATAGGCCTTGTAGAACGGGTTGATCTTGCGTCCGACGGACGCACCGATCTGCGGGTAGGTGATGTCCCCGACGGGCATGATCATCGGCGGCAGGACCCGGTCCGGGTCGGACAGCGTCTGGAAGACCCGGCGGAATGCGGCCTCAACGGCCCGGCTCCGGTCCAGCAGGCTGTCGGCCTTGTTCTTCGTATAATCAACCAGCTGCGTGTCGGGGATGGAATCGGCCATCGACAGGGAGCCCAGGTCCGCCATCGGGTCGAGGCCCGGCGCGCCGGAATGGAACACCAGCCCGTAGATCTCGTCGTCCTTGTGCTGCAGGTTCGCGATCGCGTCGCCCAGCAGCTGCTCCCGCTCCTCCAGTCCCGGGTAGAGGCGCTCGTACATCCGGATCTCCCGGCGGAGCCGCCGCTCCGTATCGGTCCGGAAGACCAGGGAGAAAGCAAGGTAGGTCAGCACGGCCAGCGTGAAGGTCAGCAGCATGTACAGCAGGACCATCAGCAGGGTCTTGCCGACCTTGCGGGGAACTTCGCCGAAGTGGATGCTCTCCGAATCGAATATGAACAGTTTCTTCCGTCTAGCCATTTCCCCTGTTCCTCCTGCGGAGCAGCTCCGTGGTGCTGGACCGCTTGCCGACCGGCGAGTCTTCCCGGCGCGTATCGATCATCGCGCGGTACTCGTCGAGCGGCATGTTGAAATCAAAATAATTCATCGGGTTCACCCGGTCGCCCCGGTAAACCACCTCGTAGTGGAGGTGCGGGCCGGTGGACTTGCCGGTGGAGCCCACGTTGCCGATCTGGTCCCCGCGCTTGACGCGGATCCCTTCGGCCACGGTAATCACGCTCAGGTGCGCGTAGCGGGTCTGGTAGCCGAACCCGTGGTCGATGACGATCTGGTTGCCGTAACCGTTGGACTTGAACTCGGCCATGACGACCAGGCCGTCGCCGGTGGCGAAGACCGGTGTCCCCGTAGGGGCGGCCAGGTCCTGTCCGCCGTGCCGTTCGCCGCCTCCGAAGACGGGGTCCGTACGGTAGCCGAAGCCGCTGGAGAGGTGGACCTTCTTGTGGTCCGGCAGCACCGGCGGCACGCTCGGCACGCAGGAGAGCATATCGCCTGCCTCACGGGAGAGCTGTCCCACTTCGTCCAGGGCCTTTCCCTGGATATAGGCGCGCTTGGTGAGGTTGTCCAGCCGGCGTACGGTCCAGCTCAGGAAGGAATTCGTCCCCAGCCGGTCGAGCTCGGCGTAACGGTTGATACCGCCCAGGCCGGAATTCTTGACTTCGTCCGGGATCTCCCCGAGGCCGTAGATGGACCGGTACACCTCGTCGTCCCGCTGCTCGATCCCCGTCAGGGTCCGCTCGTAGAGATCCAGCCGGCTCCCCAGCACTTCAATCCGGGCCTCCCAGGCCGCCGCGCGCCGCTTGAGCACCGCCGTCCGCGGGAGATCCCAGTGAAATACGGAAATGTAGAGCCAGAAATACAGGAACACAGAGCCGACGGCGACCAGTGTGGCCACCGCTATCCGGATGTGTCTGAGGTACTTGGGTTCTACCTTCTCCTCATACAACAGGGTCTCTGGATTGAGGACGTATTTTGGCATAGGGATGCAAATATACTCATTTTTTGACAATTACACGTGTTTATCTCAAGCACATTCGCGCCCGCGCGTTTCTTTATTTGTGAATAATTTGCTACTTTTGTGGTTCGTTTATAATATGCAATGACATGACCTCCAAGGAAATCAGACAAAAATTCCTCGAATTCTTCGCATCGAAGGGCCACACCATCGTGCCGTCCGCGCCGATGGTCGTCAAGAACGACCCGACCCTGATGTTCACCAACGCCGGCATGAACCAGTTCAAAGACATCTTCCTGGGCAATGCCAAGGCCCCCTACCTGCGGGCTACCGACTCCCAGAAATGCCTCCGTGTCAGCGGCAAGCACAACGACCTCGAAGAGGTGGGGCACGACACCTACCACCACACGATGTTCGAGATGCTGGGCAACTGGAGCTTCGGCGACTATTTCAAGTCCGAAGCGATCGACTGGGCCTGGGAGCTGCTGACCGGCGTGTACGGAATCGACAAGAACCTCCTCTACGCCACCGTGTTCGAGGGCTCCGCCGACGACGGCACCGAACTCGACACCGAGGCGCAGCAGGCCTGGCGCAAATACCTGCCCGAGGACCATATCCTCCTCGGCAACAAGCATGACAACTTCTGGGAGATGGGCGAGACCGGCCCCTGCGGTCCCTGCTCCGAGATCCACATCGACATCCGCACCCCGGAAGAGAAGGCCGCTACCGGCCTGCCGGGCCGCGAGCTGGTCAACAAGTCCGACCCGCACGTCATCGAGATCTGGAACCTCGTCTTCATGCAGTTCCAGCGCATGGCCGACGGCCACCTCGAGCCGCTTCCCGCCCGCAACATCGACACCGGCATGGGCTTCGAACGCCTCTGCGCCGTACTCCAGGGCAAGAACAGCAACTACGACTCCGACGTCTTCACCGGGATGCTCACCCGCATCGGCGAACTCTCCGGCCACCGCTACGGCGAGGCAGACAAGACCGACGTCGCGATGCGCGTGATCGCGGACCACATCCGCGCCATCAGCTTCAGCATCGCGGACGGCCAGCTGCCTTCGAACGTCAAGGCCGGCTATGTCATCCGCCGCATCCTGCGCCGCGCCGTCCGCTACGGCTACACCTTCCTCGGCTTCACCGAGCCGTTCCTCTGCCGCCTGGTGCAGCAGCTCGTGGACGACATGGGAGAAGCCTACCCGGAGATCGCCAAGCAGCAGACCTTCATCGAGAGCGTCATCCGCGAAGAGGAGATGGCCTTCCTGCGTACCCTGGACCGCGGTATCCGCCTGATGGACGAGTGCATGGAACGCAGCCGCGACAGCAAGGTCATCGCCGGCTCAGACGCCTTCAAGCTCTACGACACCTACGGCTTCCCGATCGACCTGACGGAGCTGATCGCCGCCGAGAACGGCTACACCGTGGACCAGGAAGGCTTCCGGACCGAGCTCGAGCAGCAGAAGAACCGCGCCCGCAACGCCACGGCCAACTCGTTCGGCGACTGGACCGCCTACCACGAAGGCGAGGACGTGGAGTTCGTCGGCTTCGACACCACCGAGGTCGAGGGAGCACGCCTCCTCCGGCAGCGCACCGTCGTGCAGAAGAACAAGGAGATGCTCCAGCTCGTCTTCGACCGCACCCCGTTCTACGGGGAAATGGGCGGCGAGGTCGGCGACACCGGCACCATCACCTCCGCGGACGGCGAGCAGATCCGCATCCTCAACACGGTCAAGGAGAACAACCTGACCCTGCACATCGCCGAGCGGCTGCCGCAAGACTGCAGCGGCACCTTCCGCCTCAGCGTGGATGCAGCGCGCCGCCAGCGCATCGCGAACAACCACAGCTGCACGCACCTGCTGCACCGCGCCCTGCGCGAGATCCTCGGCACCCATGTCGAGCAGAAGGGGTCCTTCGTGGGCGACAAGAGCTTCCGCTTCGATTTCTCGCATTTCGAGAAGCTCTCCGACGAGCAGCTCGCGCAAGTGGAGAAGCGCGTCAACGAGCTGATCCGCAGCAACTTCCCTCTCGATGAGAACCGCTGCGCCACGATGGAGGAAGCCCGCGGGATGGGCGCGATGGCGCTCTTCGGCGAGAAGTACGGCAACCGCGTCCGCGTAATCCGCTTCGGCCCCAGCGTCGAGCTCTGCGGCGGCTGCCACACGTCCGCCACGGGCAACATCGGCCTGTTCAAGATCACGTCCGAGTCTGCCATCGCCGCCGGCATCCGCCGCATCGAGGCGGTCACCGGCGAGCAGGCCGAAGACCTCGTACTGGCACTCCAGGGCCTCGTCAGGACGGCCCGGGCCTTCTTCAACAACGTCCCAGACCTCACCGGCGCCATCCAGAAGATGATCGAGGACAATGCCGCCTTCAAAAAGCAAGCGGAAGAATTCGCCCGCCAGAAGGCCGTCGATTTCGCCCGCATCCTCACGGAGCGGGCGGAGGTGATCAACGGCACCCGGATCATCATTGCAGGCATGCCCGGGCAGGACATCGATCCCGCCCTGCTCCGCAACGCGGCGCTTGCCCTGCAGAAAGAATTGAAGGAGACGGCCCTCGTGGCCGCCTACCAGCACGACGGCAAGCCGCAGCTGGCCCTGATGTACTCCGACGACCTCGTGGCCGCCGGCCGCAACGCCGGCAAGGACATCCGCGATGCCGCCAAATTCATCCAGGGCGGCGGCGGCGGACAGCCCGGTCTGGCCACGGCCGGCGGCAAGAACGCCGACGGGCTCAGGCAGGCGCTTGACACCCTCGTCGAGACGGCAACCCGCTCATAAAACCGGCATCCCGGGATGAAAAAGCTCGACCGCTTCATATTGAAAGCCTTCATCGGACCGTTCATCGCGATCCTGTTCGTCGTGGTTTTCATCCTGATGATGCAGACCCTCTGGCTCTACATCGACGAGCTGGTAGGCAAGGGACTCGGACTGCGCACCATCCTGGAATTCCTGTTCTGGGGGGTGTGCAGCCTGGCGCTCCCCCTGGCGCTGCCGCTCGCGACCCTGCTCGCGGCCACGATGACCATCGGCCAGCTGGCCGAGAACACCGAGCTGATGGCGATCAAGGCCTCCGGCATCTCGTTCGGCCGCATCATCGTCCCGATTGCCTTCGCTTCCGCGCTGATTGCCGTCGGCACCTACATCGTCTGTTCGAACGTGGTGCCCTACGCCTTCAACCAGATCTACACCCTGCGCGACGACATCGCCAAGACCAAGGACGAGATCAAGATCCCGCCCGGGACCTTCTACGACGGCATCGAAGGCTACATCCTCCGGGTGGACGACCAGAACAAGGACAGCAAGATGCTCTACGGCGTGCAGGTCTATGACCACACCGCCCACAAGGGCAACATCTCCGTCACCATCGCAGACTCCGCCATCCTCAAGATGGCCAAGAGCAAGGAATACCTGACTTTCTCCCTCTACAACGGCTCCACCTACCGCGAGGACAACACCCTGCGCTACAACGACACGAGCCTCGTGCTGCAGCACATCGACTTCGCCCGGCAGGAGCTTCTGATCCCGCTCAAGAACTACAGTTTCGAGAAGTCGGATTCCGCCCGCTTCGACGACCAGATCAAGACCAAGCAGGCAGCCGAGCTCAGGCACCTGAGCGACTCGCTGCGCCACGAGTTGGACTCCCTGCACCGGATCCACTACGAACAGATCCGGCGCTCCTCCTCCTTCCAGCTCGGAAGGCAGCTGGATACGGCTTCGCGCAACGCCGACCGGCAGTTCTTCTCCGATCCCGACTTCCTCCGCTGGAAAGACCGCCAGAAAGAAGCGGAAGCCTGGAACAAGGCGGCCGACAATGCGATGAAACTCACCGGCGAGGTCAACAACATGCGCTTCGAATCCTACGACCGGAGCTACAGCCTGCGGCAGTCCGATCTCTCGTATCTTGAGAAATTCGCCCAGGGACTCGCCTGCTTCCTGCTCTTCTTCATCGGCGCCCCGATGGGCGCGCTGGTCAAGAGCAAGCGCGGCGGGCTCGGCGTGGGACTCATCATTTCCGTGCTGTTCTTCGTCCTCTATTATGTCGTCAACATCTCCGGGACCAAGCTGGCACGCGACGGCGCGGTAGAGACTCCCGTCGGGGTCTTCATCTCCGCCGCCGTGATCGCGCCGCTCGGCGCATTCTTCACCTGGAAAGCACTCAAAGACTCCGAACTCTTCAACATGGACCAATTCAAGATCTGGCGGCGACGGTTCTTCAGCAAGATCCAGCGGATCTTCCGCCCGACGCGCATCGTTTACATGGGTACGCCCGAATTCGCGGTCAAACCCCTGGACACCCTCGTCCAGGCCGGGTACAAGGTCGTGGGGGTCGTCACTGTGGCCGACAAGCCCAGCGGGCGTGGCCTCAAAGTCAACGAGAGCGCCGTCAAGCAATACGCGGTCGCCCACGGCATCCCCGTCTTGCAGCCGGTCAAGCTCAAGGATCCGGAGTTCCTGGAGGCCCTGAAGGCCTGGAAGGCCGATCTCTTCGTCGTGGTGGCGTTCCGCATGCTCCCCGAAGAAGTCTGGTCCATGCCCCGGCTCGGCACCTTCAACCTCCATGCGGCCCTGCTCCCGCAGTACCGCGGCGCCGCCCCGATCAACTGGGCCGTCATCAACGGCGAGAAGATGTCCGGCGTGACCACCTTCATGATCGACAAGGACATCGACACCGGCGGCATCATCCTGCGCCAGGAGTGCCGCATCCGGCCGGACGAGACGGCAGGCGAACTGCACGACGAACTGATGCAGATCGGCTCCGACCTGGTCCTGCAGACCGTCGAGGGCCTGATCCAGCACAATGTCGAACTGCGCGTCCAGCGCTCCTTCATCCAGGGTTCCGAGGAGCTCAAGCCCGCCCCGAAGCTCACCAAGGAGCTCTGTCACATCGACTGGACGCAGCCCACGGACAAGGTTTACAACCTCATCCGCGGCCTCAGCCCGTATCCAACCGCCTATACGGAGCTCTGTCATCCTGAGCGAAGCGAAGGATCTGCGACCCTGAAGATTTTCCGGACGGAAAAGCGGGATGACCTGCACGCCGAGCCCGGCACCGTCCTCTCCGACGGCAAGACCTACCTGGCCATCGCCACCGCCGACGGCGCCCTCGAGATCACCGATCTCCAGCTCGCCGGCAAGAAGCGCATGGGCGCCGCGGACTTCCTCAAGGGTTTCCGCGACCCGGAATCCTGGCGCGCGGCGTGACGGAGCGCAGACAGGGGTAGTTTTTTTGCGAAAAATGATATATTTGCATAGCACACCGTTTTTATCCATCGTATGTTAAAGAAAATCCGCATCGCCCTGGCAGCAATCTTCTTCGTGGGGATCACCCTGCTCTTCGTGGGCATCGGGCATAACTGGTGGGGCTGGATGGCCAAACTCCAATTCCTGCCTTCGGCCCTGGCCCTGAATCTCGTCGTGGTCGCCGTCATCCTGCTGGCCAATTTCATCTTCGGCCGCCTTTACTGCTCCGTCATCTGCCCGATGGGCGTCTTCCAGGACGTGGTCATCTGGCTCCGCCGCACCTGCGGGAAGTGGCTGCAGAATGCCCAGACCCGCAAACTCAAGAAGCTCAAGGAGAACGGCTCCACGGAAAAGCCGAAAGTGAACCAATATCTCAAGCGCTTCAATTACGTGCCGGAGCACAAATGGGTACGCTACGGCGTACTGCTGCTCGCTATCGTCTCGATCGTCGTCAGCGGCCAGATGCTGATCGCCCTCATTGCCCCGTACAGCGCCTACGGGCGCATCGTCCGCAGCATCGTGGGCGTGGCCTCCGGCTCCGTCGTCCCGGCGCTGCTGATCACCGGCCTGGTGACCCTCGTGCTCATCTTCTGCTGCGCATGGCTCTGGGGCCGCGAGTACTGCAACACCATCTGCCCCGTCGGCACAACCCTCAGCCTGGTGAGCCGCTTCGCCCTGTTCCGCCCGACCATTGACACCTCGAAGTGCATCAACTGCGGACGTTGCGGCAAAGGCTGCAAGGCTTCCTGCATCGATACCCAGAACCACCGGATCGACTACGCCCGCTGCGTGGTCTGCTTCGACTGCTTGGACAATTGCTCTGAAGGAGCGATCCAGTACCGCTTCGTGGGGCTGAAAGGGAAGGACGCGTCGCCGGCCAAGCCGGCAAATGACGACAAGCAGGCCGGGGCTGACAGCGGCAGGCGGGCGTTCCTCGCCACGACGGCACTGGTCGGCACGGCCCTGGCTGCCAAGGCGCAGGACCACATGCAGGGCGGTCTCGCCCCTGTCATCGACAAGCAGAATCCGGAGCGCGGCACACGCCTCGTGCCGTTCGGTGCCGGGAGCGTCAAGTCTTTCTACGACCATTGCACCGCCTGCCAGCTATGCGTGAGCGCCTGCCCCAACGGAGTGCTGCGCCCCTCGACGGATTTTGAACATTTCCTCCAGCCCGTGATGGGCTATGAGCACGGCTACTGCCGTCCGGAGTGCAACGCCTGCAGCCAGGTTTGCCCGGCCGGCGCCATCCGGCCCGTGGCTCCCGGGCAGAAACAGACGATCCAGATCGGTCTGGCGCATGTCAATCTCGAACTCTGCTTTGCCGCCAAGGGCGAAGCAAGCTGCGGCAACTGCGCCTACCACTGCCCGTCCGGTGCCATCCGCATGGTCGAGCAGGAGGGCATGCAGTACAAAGTCCCGACCGTCGCCGAGGCCCAGTGCATCGGCTGCGGTGCCTGCGAGAACCTGTGCCCGTCCCGCCCGATCAGCGCCATCACCGTTCGCGGCATCGCCGTTCACCACACCAACGCATAAGCCCTATGGACAGAAGAGAATTTATAAAATCTGCAGGTCTGGGCGTCGCTGCGCTCGGTGTTGCCGCCTGCGCACCCAAAGCCGCCGAACAGATCGCCGGCTCCACCTTCCAAGGCAACAAGGAACTCAAAGGCGAGATGCTCCGGAACTACCCGGGCATCGGCACCCTCGGCTACGGCTGCATGCGCTGGCCCATGGTCAAGGGCGAAGACGGCAAGAACCACATCAACCAGGAGGAGGTCAACCGCATGGTGGACTTCGCCCTGGCGCATGGGGTCAATTATTTCGACACCTCTCCCGTCTATCTGGGCGGCGACAGCGAGCGTGCCACCGCGGAAGCTCTCAACCGCCATCCGCGCGAGAGCTGGAAGATCGCGACCAAGTTGTCCATTTTCAACCCGACTCCGCTGGAGGATTGTATCAAAATGTACAAGCGTTCGTTCGAAATCTTCAAGACGGACTACATCGACTATTATCTCCTTCACGCCATCAGTTCAGGCGAAGACTTCAAATCCCGCTTCGAGGACTCCGGTGTCGTCGACTATCTGGTCAAAGAGCGCGAAGCCGGCCGGATCAAGCATTTCGGTTTCTCCTTCCACGGTCACCAGGAAGGCTTCGACCAGATGATGGCCCTGCACGACAAGTACCACTGGGACTTTGTGCAGATCCAGATGAACTACATTGACTGGGAGCACCCCTCCGGACGCAACACCCGCGCCGACTATCTCTACGCCGAGCTGGACAAGCGGGAGATCCCCATCGTCATCATGGAGCCGCTGCGCGGCGGCGCCCTGGCCAACATCCCGGCCGACCTGGCCGACCGGCTCAAGGCCCGCGAGCCCCAGCGCTCCATCGCCTCCTGGGCCTTCCGCTACGTGGGCAGTTTCCCGCGCGTGATGTGCGCCCTCAGCGGTATGACCTACATGGAGCACCTGCAGGACAACCTGGAGAGTTTCCTGGACTTCCAGCCGCTGAACGACGAGGAGAAGCAGCTTCTCTGGGATATCGCCGACCGGATGGAGAACTATCCGCTCGTGCCCTGCACGGGCTGCCAGTACTGCATGCCCTGCCCCTACGGTATCAACATCCCGGGCATCTTCAAGTTCTACAACGACAACGTCACCGCCGGCACTTACGTGGAGAGCAAGGAGCAGGAGGGCTATGCCAAGGCACGCCGCAAGTATCTGCTGGCGTACAACGAAGCCATCCCGACCGTCCGTCAGGCCGACCACTGCATCGCCTGCCGCAAATGTGAGAAGGATTGTCCGCAGAACATCCGCATCCCCGACCAGTTGCGGCGCATCGACCGCTACATCGAGAGTCTCAAGCAGGAAACGCTCTAGTCGGATTCTGCTCCGGCATGAAGCTTCTGGCGGCGGGTCTCGGCGGAATCGTGGCCGAAGAGCAGCCGCGGGCCCTCGGCGGCCCGCCAGGCCTTGCTGTCAAAATCCTCCGGATCCCGGGGACTTACGTACGGCCCTTCATGGTCGATCACGAACGACAGGTACGTGATCGGATAGCCCTGCTCCAGGAACAACTGCTCATAGAACGTCTGCACCTCCCGTACTTCATTCGGGATGTCCGATTGCGTTGGGCTGGACGACAGCTCGCCCCTGCAAACGTCTCGCTGCGCTCGACCCCACCGCTGCGCTTGCTGTACCCCACAAATCTGAGATTTGCGGGGGCCCCACACCTCGCTTGCGGTCCCCCCTCTTACTTACGATGCCGAGGGTGGCACGGTTTGCTGGGGCGACTGCCGCTCCAGCCTTGTCACCGCAATCGGACATGCCATAAAGATCAGATGTACAGGCAAGGATCTGCAAGTTATTGCAGCGGCAGACAGCGAGGGCGTATTCGTGCAGGAAGCGGGAGTCGGTCTTAAGGTGGACGATGCCGCCTGGCCGCAGGAAGCTGCGGTAGCGCTCCAGGAAAAGCGGCGAGCACAGGCGGGAATTCTCGCTGCGGTACTGCGGATCCGAGAAAGTCAACCAGACCTCGGACACCTCGCCGGGAGCAAAAAACGCCGTGATGAACTCCACCCGCGTCCGCAGGAACGCCACGTTCGGCAGGCGGTGCTCCGTCGCATACTTCGCTCCCTTCCACAACCGCGCCCCCTTGATATCCACGCCGATATAATTCTGATCCGGATTCCGCTCCGCCAGCGCGATCGTGTACTCCCCCTTGCCGCATCCCAACTCCAAGATTAACTTCTTTTCCTGCTTGCAGTTCGGCAGCTCCCCCCTGAAAACGTCTCGCTGCGCTCGACCCCACCGCTGCGCTTGCTGTACCCCACAAATCTGAGATTTGCGGGGGCCCCACACCTCGCTTGCGGTCCCCCCTCTTACGATCGGAAAAGAAATCGTTCCAGCGGCCTTTGACGGCGTGATCGCGGAGGTGAAAATAACCGTCGGCGAGGAGTTCCTGCGCAGAGGGCTGCAGGAGACAGGAGAACGTCTCGTTCTCCGCGAACTTGCGTAACTTATCGTGTCCCATCCTGTTTCTTATACACTACACCAATCCCCAGGAGATCCTCCCCCACGTCCACCGGCCGCACACTCAGCTGCCAGTCCCCGGCTTCCGCAGGCACCATCCCGCTCCGGTAGCGCTCCCGGGTCCCACGGGTATCCACAGAGCGCATATAGACCGTCTCCGAGAAGCCGTTGCCGGACGGGGCCAGCCACTGCACGTTTAACTGGACGTTGCTGATCGGCGTCTTTCCGACCCGGCTGTAAAACCAGAAATCATACCGCGCCGTCGTATCCGTAAGCGGTAGGGAAAAGACATAGACCCCGTCGCGGGCATCCTTCCGGAAGATAAAGGTCTCCATCCCGTCCGGCTCCGAACAGGCAGGCAGCAGGCATCCCAGGACGCATGCCACTAGCAAGGCTCCCAGAATCCGGAATTTCATCTACTCGGCGGGATTCTTCGGCTTCGGGCCCTGGCCGCGTCCGCCGCCGGGCCGGTGAGCGCGTCCGCGCTTGCCACCGTTGCCGCCGGATCCGGCATTGCCACCGTTCCCGCCATTGCCGCCATTGCCGCTATTACCGCCGTTGCCGCCGCCACTGGCCTCCCGGCTCTTCGCGCGATTCTTCCCGCCCCGGGACTTTTTGCGCTTCGGCGCATCGAAACGGCTGATGCTGTCGTCCCCGACCGCCGTCACGAACTCGGGCACATACGGCTCCGGCTCCGTGCGCAGCGACTCGGGGCGCTCGCCCCGGCGGTTCATCTCGATGATGTCCCACACCTCGGCGGCATCCAGCGGGAAGAGTTCCGCATCGGAGGTCTTGTCATAGGAGAAATACATCACCTCGCGGAGGATGTCCGTCTTGCGCAGCCAGGCCTGGCCGTCCTCGAACTCCAGCGGCTCCGTGACCCTGGGAATCCGCGACTGGGCGTCCAGGTAGGTGGCGACCTCGTAGTTGAGGCAGCATTTGAGCTTGCCGCACTGGCCCGCCAGTTTCTGCGGGTTCAGCGACAGGTCCTGGCAGCGGGCAGCCGCCGTGGAAATGCTCTGGAAAGAGGAAATATAATTGGCGCAGCACAACTCGCGGCCGCAGATGCCCAGGCCTCCGATGAGGCCGGCCTCCTGCCGCGCGCCGATCTGCTTCATCTCGATGCGGATGCGGAACTCTTCGGCAAACACCTTGATCAGCTGGCGGAAGTCCACGCGGCCGTCCGCGATGTAGTAGAAGATGGCCTTGCTGCCGTCGCCCTGGAACTCCACGTCGCCAATCTTCATCTCCAGGCCCATCTCCGCAGCGATGCGGCGGGCCTTGATCATCGTGTCCTGCTCCCGGGCAATGGCTTCCTGCCATTTCTCGATATCGCTCTGGCGGGCCTTGCGGTAGATCTTCCGGAGCTGGGTAGTCTCCGGATCGATCCCGCGGGCTTGCATCTGGCGCCCCACGATCGGCCCCTCGAGGGTCACGATGCCGAGGTCCTGCCCCGTCACGGCTTCCACCATCACCAGGTCGCCCTGGCGGATGCTCTGCGCAGAGTCATTGACATAAAAGCCCTTGCGGGTATTCTTGAACCGCACTTCGTAGAGATTGCGGTAGGTGCCGTCAGCGGCATATTTGAGCCAATTGAAGTCTCCCAGCTTGCAGCAGCCGGCACGATAGGTACAGCGGGTCTCGCCCGACTCTTCCTCGTGCGTCACCACGCAGCCGCGGGAGCAATCATATTGGATGGTTTCGTTCGTTGTCATATCAATAAAAACAAGCGGTCGGTCATGTCGGCGAAGAGGATCTTCAGGTTGACATTGCGTCCGATCAGGGTCACGGCCCGGTCCAGCACCTCCAGGGCCTGGCGCGGGAAGGTTTTGCGGCATTTGCCGGCCCAGCGCTCCACCTCCGGGGCGCAGGTCCCGAGGCCCTGCACGCCCTGCTGGCAGAGGAACATCTGCCGCAGCCGGTCTGCTGCAAAGATACAAAAAGCTTTGGCACATTCACGCGATGGCAGGGAAGCGATCCGCTCGGACACCTCCAGCGCCCCCAGCAGGTCCTTTCCCAGCAGTGCCGTCATCAGCTCGTCCAGCAGGCCCGCTTCCGCAAAACCCGCTTCCGCAGCCTGCCCCGCGGGCTGGATGCGGATCCGCTGGCAACGGGACGAGATCGTCACCAGCACTTTCTCCACCTGGTGCGAGATCAGCAGGAACTGCGTCTGCTGCGGCGGCTCCTCGATCATCTTGAGCAGGCGGTTGGCCGCCTCGGCGTTCATCCGCTCCGGCAGATAGATCACCACCGCCCGGTATCCACCTTCCAGCGCACTCAGGGACAGTTTCTCCAACAGGCGGCGGGACTCCGCGACCGCGATCATCGGGATCTTGCCTTCGAGGCCCAGCGCCTCCAGCAGTTCCGCTTCGCTGAAAGACGGGTGCTCCGCCACCAGCCGCCGCAGCGGCTCCATATATTGCTCCGACAGGACGCCGGATGCCGTCGGAAAGACGAAATGCACATCCGGATGGATGAGCTTCGCGATCTTGCCGCAGGAAGGGCACTGTCCGCAGGAATCTCCGTCACTGCGATGCTTGCAGTAGAGGTATTGCAGGAAAGCCAGCACCAGGGGGAACGCCCCGCCGCCGTCATCCTCATGGAAAAGGATGGCATGCGGTACACGCCCGGCATCGACCATGCCGATGAGCGCCTGCTTGACTTCCTGGTTGCCCTGCACCTGCGCGAACGTCATACTTCCCTCCACAGATTGTAACGGGCGATCTCCGTCAGGGATTCCTTCGCCGGACCGTCCGGGAAGGCTGCCAGCGCTTCCTCCGCCCGGGCGACCCAGACTTCCAGCCGCCGGATGGCGTAATCGATGCCCCGGCGCTCCTGCACGAACTGGCGGATCCCGTCGCAATACTCCGGGTGGGACGGGACCTCCCGGACCATCCGCCGGATCTCCGCTTCACGCGGAGAGTCCGCCAGGGCTCCCAGCAGCGGCAAGGTGATCTTCTGCTCACGCAGGTCCACCCCGACCGGCTTCCCGAGAGCATCCGTGCCGGCATAGTCCAGGATGTCGTCCTTGATCTGGAACGCGATGCCGAAAGCATCGGCGAAAGCATGTGCTGCCGCGGACTGCCCGGAAGAAGCTCCCACGGAGAGCGCCCCCGTCTCGGCCGCGGCGCAGAAAAGCGCTGCGGTCTTGCAATGGATAATGCGCAGGTAATCCGCCACGGTCGTATCGCCGGAGGAAGCCTTCTCCATCTGGAGCATCTCGCCCTCGGCCAGTTCCGTCAAAGTCCTGGAATACAGGTGGATCGCCTCGCAACAATGCTCCGTTTGGACCACCAGGTCCACGGCGCGGGCCAGCCAGTAGTCACCCACCAGCACGGCTCCGGAGGGGCCCAGCAGGGCGGCGACAGTCGGACGCCCGCGCCGTTCCGTCCCTTTATCGGCCACATCGTCGTGCATCAGCGTGGCGTTATGGAACAACTCGGACGCGGCCGCGTAATGATGACTGTCCTCCGTCGGGGAAGCGATCGACTTGGCAACCAGCAGGGAGATCATCGGCCGGAGCAGCTTCCCGGTATTCGCCAGGATCCGGTCGTTAGTGTCCTGCAGCAGCGTGACATCCGAATGCAGGTGCGACCGGATCAGGGCCAAGGTCCGGTCCCAATCCGCTCCGAGATATGCCAGTATGTCCTGCCTGTTCACAAAAGACTGACTAATTCTTCGACCGTCTCCGGGAAATAAACCATAGCCCGGGAAGCCTCATCCATCATCCCCCGCTCCACGTAGAGATCCAACTGCGCCTTGAACGGATCGTAGAAACCGTTCATGTTGAAGATGACGACACGCCCGGCATATTTGCCGAGTTTGGCCAGGCAATAGGTCTCAGCCACTTCATCCAGGGTGCCGATCCCGCCCGGAAGGGCGATGGCCAGGCTGGTCCCCTCCCGCATCACATCTTTCCGCTCCGACATGCGGTCCGTCCAGATGCACTCCGTCAGGCGGGGGTGCTCAAATCCCTTCATGAAGCGGGGGACCACGCCGATCACCCGCACACCATGCTGCAACGCTTCATCGCAGACGTGACCCATCGTGCCGCGCCACGAACCTCCCGAGACGATATCATATCCTGCCAAACAGGCTGCGCGGACGATTCGCCGCGCAGCCTCGTTGTAGACAGGATCGATGCCGGAACTGGAGGAGCAATAGATTACTGCCCGCTTGTCCGACATAAGATACTAGAAGAGAAGGACGACGGAAGCCATGATACCGGAGGCCTTCTGGGTGCGGACGGCGTCATAAGCCGTAGCAATGTTGGCATTGCTGGCGTTGCCGAGGTTCCAGAAGTAACGGACGGCCACCTGGACGTGCTCGATCAGTTCGACACCGGCGCCGAGGCCGACACCATACTCGAGCTTGTTCTTCACTTCGCTCCACTTCACATCGATCTTGGTACCGCCGGTAGTCTGGGCCGTGTTGGTGATCTGGTAGCCGACAAACGGCTCCAGGATACCGTACGCACGGACGATGCCCAGGTCGAGGCCGGCCTGCAGCTGGACAGGAACCTCGATGGAACCGGTCTTGTACTCAAAGTCACCGGCAGTGACGGCGCCTTCCGTAGCCTTGTTGATGATGTTCCCCACCTTGGAGCCCTTCACATTGTAGATGATGGCCGGCTGGATTTTGATCAGGCCGAGATCCATCTTGTAAGCGACACCCACGTGATAGGAAGTGGCGTTCTTGACATCGGCATAAGCCTCTTTGAGATCAGCCTTGGAAGAGGTGATACCAGCCATGACACCCAGCTGGGCGTGCGCGCTCACTGCAACGAGCAGGGAAGCGACGATGACGATTAATTTTTTCATTTCGTGTTTTTTGGTTAAAAGGTTTACATCAGGTTCTCGAGCCGGGTGACGATCTCCTGCTTGGAGACCACGCCGACTGTGCGGTCCGCCAGCTCACCGCCCTTGAAGTAGAGCAGGGTCGGGATGTTGCGGATCCCGTATTTGACCGCAATCTCCTCGCAGTCATCTACGTTGCATTTGGCGACGACGGCCTTTCCGTCCAATTCGGCGGCCACTTCGTCCACGGTCGGGCTCAGGACGCGGCAGGGACCGCACCAGGTAGCCCAGAAGTCGATCAGAACAGGCACCGGCGATGCCAGGACCTCTCCGATATTGTTGTCGTTAATGACGATTTCCATAAAAAAAAGATGTGTTATTAATCCGCACATTATGTGCAGCAACTGCAAAGATAGTAAATTAATAGAAAGTTTCAACCCCCCACACGAAAGCGCGGAGTCCCAGGTCCGGCGCCTCCTTGTCTTTCGCCTTGAGCGCGGCGAGCAGCGGCTCCACCTTTTCATCCTTCATCATGACGAGCAGGGCATGGTTCATCTCAGGCCAGGCATGGCTGCCCAGGCGCGGGATGCCGTTGAAGTCTCCCTTGCCTTCGACATCCTCCCAGCGGGTGAATCCCCGCTGGCCGTGGGCGGCAAGCAACTCCACGATCTCTTCGTTGTAGGCCTGGTTGTAGGCTATGAACATCGCTTTCATTTCCGGTTCCTCCTTTTTTCCATCCGGGTAGTCAGTGAGCAATAGAGCGTCGGGATCAGCACGAGGGTGATGAGTGTGGAGATGGTCAGACCCCAGACCACCGTGACACCCAGCGAGCGCCACAGTTCGGAGCCTTCGCCCGTTCCGAGGGCCATCGGGAGCATACCCAGGACCGTGGTGAGCGTCGTCATCAGGATCGGGCGCAGACGGCTCTTGGCCGCCGTGGTGGAAGCGTCCCGGATGTTCATCCCGCGCTCGCGGCACAGGATCGTGTAGTCGATGAGCACGATACCGTTCTTCACCACGATACCGATCAGGATGATGATGCCGATGATGGACATCACGCCGAGGGCCGAACCCGTCACACGCAGGCCGAGCAGCACGCCCACCAGGGCGAACGGCACGGAGAACATGATCACGAACGGGCCCATCAGGGACTCGAACTGCGAAGCCATCACCATATAGACAAGCAGGATCATCAGCAGGATCAGGGTCAGCATCTGGCCGAACATCTCCTGCTGGTCTTCGTAGTCACCCGCGATGACGGTGGAGATCTCGGAAGGCATGTCCATGCCGTCGATCGCCCGGCCCGCCGCATCCACGGCATCGCTCAGGGCGGCGCCCTTCGCCACGATACCGCTCACCGTGATCAGGCGGGAGCGGTCCTTGCGTTCGATCGTCGGAGGCACCAGGCCCTCGACCACCGTGCCGAGTTCCTTCATCTTCACGCTGGCGCCGGTCGGCGTCGTGACGGTGATGTTCTCCATATCCTCCACACTGGTGCGGAACTCCGGCGCATAGCGCACCCGGATGTTGTATTCCTCGCCGTCCTCGCGGTAGAGCGAGGCGACGGTGCCGCTCATGGCAGCGCTGAAAGCCGCCGCGGCCGTCGTTGAATTCAGGCCGTGCAGGGCCAGCTTGGTCCGGTCGAAGTCCATCTGGAGCTCGGGCGTATATTCTTCCCGGCTGACAGTCACCTGCGTGAAAGACGGATCCTGCATCAGCCGGGCCTGGAGCTCCTGCGCCACGCGGTCCGTCTGCGCAAAATCATAACCATACACCTCCACGTCCACGGTAGATGCGCCGCCCATGCCCATGCCTTCCGAGACCATCGCCCGGCGGATCTCCGGATAGCGGGCGCAGATGCCGCGCAGCACGTCCGAGATCTCGGCTGAACTGCGCTTGCGCGTGCTCGACGTGCCGATGTTGATATTCATCGAGAGGATGTGCGTGCCGTTGCTCTGCATGCTCGCGAAGGTATTGTCCGTGTCGGCCTGGCCGAAGGTGGCGTTGAGCACCTGGATCTCCGGGACCGCCTCGCGCATGTCCGCGTAGATGCGCTCGTAAAAGTCGCGCGTAACCTCCTGCGCCGTGCCCATCGGGAGGTTGATCGTCACGGTAAGCCGCTCGGAATCGCCCCGCGGGAAATATTCGGTCTTGAGCCCCGGCACCAGCAGGACCAGGGCCAGTACGAAAATCCCGGCAAAGGACAGGATGACCACCTTGCGGCGCTTGGTCGCCCAGTGGATCACGTGGGCGTAGCCGCGGGAGACCTTGTCGATGGCCTTGTTGATCGGGATGAAAATGGCATTGTACAGCTTGCCGTGGCTGACATCGCGCCTGAGCCAGCGCGAGCAGAGCATCGGCACGAAAGTCAGGGCCGCTGTCGTGGACACGATCATGATGATGGAGACGATCCAGCCCAGCTGGCGGAACATGATGCCGGCCATGCCGTTGATCATCGTCAGCGGCAGGAAGACGCAGAGCATCGTCAGGGTGGAAGCGATGACGGAGATGCCCACCTCGCCCGTCCCGTGCACGGCCGCCTCCTTGGGCTTCTCGCCGCGCGCGATGTGCGTGGAGATGTTCTCCAGCACCACGATGGCGTCGTCCACCACCATGCCGATCGCGATGGCGAGCGCGGACATCGAGATGATGTTCAGCGTGTTGCCGGTCGCGTAGAGATACATCAGCGAGGCCAGCAGGGCCAGCGGGATGGACAGGACGATGATAAAGGTGGATTTCCAGTTGCCCAGGAAGACGAAGACCACGAGCATCACCACGAGGAAGGTGATGAGGATGGTCTCGATCAGGGTGTGGATCGTATTGATGATCTCCCGGGAGCCGTCCACGATGGTCGTGATCTTGACGTCGGCGGGAAGGTTCTTTTCGATCTGGGCCATCTGCTTCTTGATACCGCGGATGACGTTGACCGTATTGGCGCCGCTCTGCTTCTGGATCACGATCCGGGCAGCGCGGCTGCCATTGGTATAGGACTCCTGTTCGCGCTCCTGCTGGCCGTCCGTCACCGTGGCGACGTCGCGCAGATAGACCACCCGGCCGTTCGCCGCGCCGACCACGATGTCCAGCAGTTCGGACGGGTCTGCGAACTCCTTGTGCACGCGCAGGGTGTAGGTCTCGGAGCCGATGTCGATATTTCCCGAAGGGAGGTTGCGGTTCTCCGAACCGATCACGGCGGCAATCGCGCTGATGCTCAGGCCGTAGGCTTGCAGTTTGCTGGGATCGCAGTAAACCTGGATCTCGCGGCTCGGGGCGCCGCTCACGGACACCGTGCCCACCCCGGAGACGCGCGCCAGCGGCGTCGCGACCTTGTCATCCAGGATCTTGTCCAGACCCGGAAGGCTTTCCTCCGCCGTGGCGGAGAGCAGCATGATCGGCATGTCGGAGGCGCTGAACTTGAAGATGACCGGCATCGACACGCCGTCGGGAAGCATCGAATTGACCATGTCCAGCTTGTCGCGGACACTGTTGGTCGCAGCCTCGATATCCACACCGTAGTTGAAGGTCAGGGTCAGCAGGGAGATGTTCTCCTTGGACTGGGAATTCAGTTCCTTGAGGTCCTCGACGCCGTTGAGGGCATTCTCCAGGACCTTGGTGAGGTTGGTCTCAATATCCTGCGCATTCGCTCCCTGATAGGACGACATCACCATGATCGTGTTGGAGTCGAACTCCGGGAACTGGGCGATGGACGTCCGGCTCAGGGAGAACAGACCCAGGATGGCCAGGGCGATGAAGATCAGCGAGGTCGTGACGGGATGCTCGACCGCGGAACGGTAGATACTCATTGCTTGACCTCCACTTTATCGCCGGACTTGAGGTTGGTGTGGCCGCCGGTCAGCACCAGCGTGCCTTCTTCCAACCCGGAGAGGATCTCGTAGTTCATGCCGAAATGGCGGCCCGGGGTCACGGTCCGGATCGAAACGGTCTGGTCCGGTTCCAGCACATACACGATGCGCTGCCCGGAACCCTGCTGCTTCAGCACGGCGGCATCCGGCACGACGATGCTGTCGCTGGCGCCGAAGTCCACCGTCACCCGGGCGTACATCCCGGGGCGCAGTTCGCGCTTGGCGTTGGCCACGCGGACTTCCGCATTGAACGTGTGCGTGGCCGCATCCATGGTCGGGTACAGCCGGACGATGGAGCCCGTGAAGGTCTTGCCCGGCAGGGCATCGACGGTCAGGGACACCTTGTCCCCCCGCTTGACCCGGGTATAATCTGTCTCGGAGATGGCGACGAGCAGCTTCACCGGAGTGATCTGCTGCACGGTATAAACCGGCTGTCCCATCGTGTACAGGTCGCCGCGGTCGTAGTTACGGGCCGACACCACGCCGCCTACCGGCGCGCGCAGGATGGTATTCTCCAGCAGGTTCTGGTAGCTGCTCTTCGACACGTTGAAGGCGAGTTCAAGCGCCTCGTAGTCCGACTGCGACACACCGCCTTCAGCCTGCAGCTGCTTCACGCGGGCGAGCTCGGTCTCGTCGTTCTTGAGCTTGAGGCCAGCCTGGTCGAGCTGGACACGGTCCATCTCGGCCAGGATCTGGCCGGCGGACACGAAGTCTCCCACTTCGACATTCAGTTTCTGGATGCGCCCTGTGCTCTGCGGGGCGATATTGTTGACCACGTTGGCCTGCACCGTGGAGGAATAGACGGCATCCTGCGGCACCATTTGCCGGACGGCCGGCGTCACGGAGACGACCGGGGTGACCGCTTCCATCGCGAGGGGTGCGGGCTGTTCATTGTTCTGCTGGCCGCAAGCGGCGCATACCAGTGCGCAGAGAGCCAGTCCGAGGCGGAATTGCTTATTCATGGATGTATGTTTTATTCAGTTGGACATTGCCCCCGGCGTCGATGAAATCAGCACCGAGCGTACTCTCCAGGTTGGCCTTGGCCACCACGAAGTTGAAGACGGCCTGCGAGACACCGAGCCGGGCCTGGGTCAGGGCCAGCTGCGCATCGTTGAGGTCGGTCAGCGTGCTGCGGCCCACATCATAGGACTTGGATGCGATGTCGTAGGCCTTCTGGGCCGTCCCGGCGGCGCTTTCCGCAGAGGCATAACTCTTCATCGCCGTCTCCATCTGGTTGAGGTACTGGCGGATGGCGATCTTCAGCTGGCGCTCCGTATTGGCCCGCTGGAGATCCAGCTCACCGGCCTGGACCCGCGCCTGGCGCACGGCGTTCAGCCGCTGTCCGCCGGCGAAGATCGGGATGGACAGGTTGAGTCCCACGAAAGAATAGGGAGACCAGCGGTATTCGCTGAACTTGAAGTCGTTGGCCATGGCGTTGAGGCTGTAATTGAAAGACAGCGAAAGCGTCGGCAGGGCCGCGTACTGCTGGACCTTGATGGTATTGGCCAGCTGCTCCGCCTGGAGGGCGAGCTGGCGCAGCGAGGAGTTGTTTTCCAGCGACAGCTCCCCGCTTTCGTGCAGGTCGTAGAGCATGTGCTGGGCATAATCGCTGAGCGAACCGGCCACGTCGAAGTTCTCTTCCAGATCCACGCCCATCACGGCCTTGAGCTGCCACAGCGACAGGATCATGGAACTTTCCGCATCATAGACATTGGGGATGGCGTTGGCCAGGGTCGTCTTGGCGCGGGTCAGGTCCAGTTCGGACGCCTTCTGGGCGTTGTAGCGCCGCTGGATCTGGTTGCAGTTCTCCAGGGCGTTCTCGTAAGCGGATTTGTACACCTCGAAGGCCTCGCGCGCCAGCAGGCAGGCGAAGAAAGCCTGCTTGACCTGGTTGACCGTCTCGAGGCGGGAACTGCGTGCTTTCTCCACCGCCAGCTCCACGTCCTGGTCGGAGATGCGCAGGGTCTTCCAGAGCTGCGCGTTGACCAGCGGCATGCTGGCGTTGATGCCGGCGGACCAGGTGTTCCAACGACCGACGGAGAAGCCTTCGTTGGAAGAGGAAGACTCTTCTTCCGAAGGTACCGCCGGCGTCGGGAACGGGACGTCCGGGTGCTGCGCGTACAGGGGCAGCAGATAGGTGGCCATCGTCTCGGCCATCATGCTGGACATATCGAAACCGCCGCCGTCCATGTACATCACCTGCTTCTTGATGGTACGCTGGTAGGATGCGGAGCCGTTGATCTGCGGGAAAAGGGCGGAATACGTGCCCTTGCGGGCATAACCCGTCCGTTCGACTTCCCTGTCCGCCACCTTGACGGAAACGTTCTCACTCAACGCGATACGCAGCGCATCCTCCAGGGTGAGCAGCGTCGGGGCAGCCGTCGTATCAACGGCCTGCGCAAGGGCAAGAAAGGGAAGGAAAACTGAAACTACTAACGATATTGTTTTTCTCATAATAATAAACGCGCGCAAAGATATGCAAATTTTACACCATTCAGGCAGTCTGTCAGCATTATTTAGTATATTTGTCAGATTTAAAAAATGAATTATGCTGACCCTGCTCTCCATCCACTGGCACGTCAATCCCATACTCTTCCACATCGGTTCCCTGGAGATCCGCTGGTACGGCCTGCTGTTCGTGTCCGGCTTCGTCATCGGCTGGTATCTTTTCCGCTGGTTTTTCATCCGCGAGAAGCTTGATACCAAGCTGATGGACCCGCTGCTCTACACCCTGCTGATCGCTACCATCGTGGGTGCCCGCCTCGGACACTGCATCTTCTACCAGCCAGACTATTATTTCGGCTCCTGGCAGGGATTCTGGGAGATTTTCATGCCCTGGAAGGGCGGCCTGGCCAGCCACGGCGGCGCCATCGCGCTGCTGCTTGCCATGTGGTGGTTTGCCCGCCATTACGGCAGGAAAAACGATTTCGACTACCTTTGGCTGATGGACCGGCTGTGCATCACGGTCGCCTTCGCCGGCTGCATGATCCGCCTCGGCAACCTCTTCAATTCAGAGATTTACGGCGATGTCACGACGCTCCCCTGGGGCTTCATCTTCGACCTGCGCGGCGAGACGGAGCCCAAGCACCCGACCCAGCTCTACGAGGCA
This sequence comes from uncultured Bacteroidia bacterium, assembly GCA_902790635.1. Lineage (GTDB taxonomy): Bacteria > Bacteroidota > Bacteroidia > Bacteroidales > UBA932 > Cryptobacteroides. The sequence continues at coordinate 110,013 of CADASN010000004.1, forward strand.
TTCTCCTACCTGATCCTCGGCCTGGTGATGGTCTGGATCTACAAGAACAAGCTGGACAAGGTCCACCGGGGTTTCTTCTTCGGGCTCTTCCTGGTCGGCTGCTTCGGTGCCCGCTTCCTCATCGAGTTCATCAAGGAGCCGCAGGTCGAGTTCGAGCAGACGATGCTCCTGGACATGGGCCAGCTCCTCTCCATCCCCTTCATCCTCGCCGGCATCGGCCTGCTCATCTACGCCGCCAAGGCGAAAAAACCGGCCGCGGTCGTCCACCCGCAGCCGGTCAAGAAAGCCGATACGCACTACGCCCGCCCGCTGAAATAGTTTCCCTGCCTTCCGGTTTTATCCGCAACTGCACCAGCCCCGTATCAGGGACCGGCGCAGCAACCATCATGATTTCCGGCTGCGGAATTCCGCGGTGGCGGTGAAGAAGGCGTCGCCGCTGGAGTTGAGGGCCGTTTCCACGGAGTCCTGCACGACGCTGATGATGAAGCCCACGCCCACGGCCTGCATCGCAATATCATTTCCGATGCCCAGGAAGGAGCAGGCCATCGGGATGAGGAGCAGCGAGCCGCCCGCCACCCCGGAGGCCCCGCAGGCGCCCAGCGTGGCGATGACGCTCAGCAGCAGCGCCGCCACGAAGCTGACTTCCACCCCGACCGTATGCGCCACCGCGAGGGTCATCACGGTGATGGTGACCGCCGCGCCGTTCATGTTGATGGTGGCGCCCAGCGGGATGCTCACGGAGTAGAAATCCTCATCCACGCCCAGCTTTTTGCAGAGGGCCATGTTCACGGGGATGTTGGCTGCAGACGAGCGGGTGAAAAAAGCATTGAGGCCGCTCTCTTTCAGGCAGGTCCAAAGCAGCGGATAAGGGTTCTTATGACAAGCAAGGAACGACCACAGAGGGTTCAGGATCAACGCATTGAAAAGCATGCATCCAACCAGCAGCAGGATCAGTTTCCCGTAAGTCGTAAAGATCTCCAGGCCGCTGGAAGAAACGGCGGAGAACACCAGGCCCAGGATGCCGAACGGGGCGAACTGAATGACCCATTTGACCATCAGGGAAACCACGTCCGCCAGGTCCGATACCACCCGGATTGTCTCCTTGGAGGCGAGGAGCTTCAGCCCCAGGCCCAGCAGGATGGCCCAGAACAGGATACCGATGTAATTGGCTTGCGCAATGGACTGCAGGGGGTTGGCCACCATGTTCGTGAGCAGGTTCTTGAACACGTCCGTCAGGGCGCTGGGAGCACTGCCTTCGGCAACATCCTGCAGCTGGAGCGTGACGGGGAACAGGGTGCTGCCGACCACCGCCACCAGCGCAGCGCACAGAGTACTCACCAGGTACAAGGTGATCACCGTCCGGAAACGCGACCCCAGGCCACCGCCCGCCCTGGCGATGGAGGCGGCCACGAGGATGGCCACCAGCACCGGGGCAATGGCCCGGAGGGCGCTCACGAAGATGGTCCCGAGGATGCCGATCCACGACCATCCCGGCAGGGTCAGCCCCAGGACGGCACCGATGACAAGTCCGACCAGGATGCGAAGCACCAGGCTCGTCCGGGCCCACTTCTGGAAGATATTCATACGCTCTCTGGATTATCGTACCGCTAAGATACAAAAATCCGGGGAATCGTTCTATCGGTCTCTACGGATGTTTCACCGGGCGGACGGGCATACCGTAACGCCTCGCATCGTGCGGCATGGAATTGAGCGTCAATGGGTTGCTTCCGTTCACGGCAGCTTCATAGGTGGAGAACTTTTTGTCTTCTTTAAAACAATAGGCTTCGAAACTGACCGGATAGGAATTGGGGAAGGCATAGAGTGTGGAAGACAAAAGGCTTTCTACCTAAAAACCAGATGAATACACTGGATGAGTCTGTTTGTCTAAGGAGTAGTCGTGTCTAGGAGTCGAAGCGGCCAAGTGAAATACTTCGGGTTAGTCGCCCAAGACGGGGCAGTATTGGTATTGAACTCAAGATCCCACACCAAACTAGTATTTCCCGTATATTCCGAACAGGAAAGAATCCCTCCAGAGGTGCCGTACTGACCAGGAATAAACAGGAAGGTACCGGTATACCCTGCAAACACATAACCCCACTGCCCATGAATTGACACAGGATTTTTTTGCGTTTTTTCAATCATATTATTAAGTTGATCATACGTCGGAGTTCCTGTGATGGACGTGGCCGCACTAAAAGAATAGCGTTTATTCTCGTCCGCTCCCTCAGGAACTGTCTCTCCGTAGTTGCAAGTAAACCATGTTCCCAAGTCCTGGTCAGTTTTGCTCCTCAGGTTGACACTTTCCGTTTCACCCACCTTCTGCCAGGAACCGCTTCCGTTAGCAGGTAGTTTCACGGCATCGTGAGATTGTAATCTTAGACCAAATTGGCTGACGAAATAATCCTCTCGGCTCTGGTCGGATACTTTTGTTTTTGCAAAATAATAGTTTCCATAATATGTCGTGTAATACGTACTTAAAATCAAACCACTAAACAAATAACCACCGTGGTAGGCGTAACCAGGCAAATCATCACTATATTCTTTGTCGGTCGTTTCTTTAATGGTGCCATTGCTGGAAATGTAGGCGATGCCAGTTGGGATTACCGCATCGCAACCAAGCGTGTATGCCTCGTCGACTGCTTCTGAATCCTCAATATAGAACTGCACATAATCAGCAGGAATCTTCATGTCGAACGCTCCGGATACGGTATTGCCGCAGACCGTATAGTTGAGTGTGGCCGTCAAATAATAGGTGTACTGGACCTTGCTGAAAACGAAACGTCCTTCGCTGACGGAGACGGTGAGGTCGTTGCCAAAAGGCAGAAAGACCGCCCGCATGCTCCCGGAAGCCCCATTAGCGAGGCCAAGGGCGCCAGGAGTGGGTGTGTCGCCATCGTACTCGGTGCTTTTCCAGGATGTGCCGTCAAAAGTCATTTTTAAGTGCCTGGGAGCGGCAACGTTATCGAAAAACACGAAAATAGCATCACCGGATTCCCAGCCGGTTTTCACAGCCTTGGTCCCTTCGTCCGGATGATTGGCTGCAAGATTGAAAGAAATGGGGGTCGCTACAACACTTTCTGTCTCAGGTGCCAGACTATCCTTTCCGCAGGAAAGCAAGGCAGCACACATCGCAAGAAGAATAACCGGATTCTTTTTCATAACACGTTCCTCCTGTTACCAGCTTTTTTCAGAATTCATTCCTTCGAAATCCGGAGACCCTGTGGTCTCTGTAGGGCTTGCACAGAGCATGCTTTCCTGTGCGATTAAGAACACCTCCACCAGAGGGGCCTCATAGCGTTCTTTTCGTTTTGTCTCCATATGCTTTATAATTATGATAATCTTTTGTTAACCGTGTAAAATTATGGATTCTCTTCCAGCGGTGAAACAGGCGAAAGGGGCATTTTGACGAAGTGCCCCCTGCGGATGACGAAAGTGCGTTTCTACATGACGAAAGGGGAAGGCAGGTATGCGGTAAAAATCGTAAATTTGCACTTGATGGGAAAAAGGATACGATATGGTCTGATCCTACTCTGCCTCGCGACCCTTTGCGGGCAGGCGGGCGCTGCGGTCATGGAGAGCAACCTGAGCTACCGGCGCTTCACGACACTCGACGCACTGCCGCAGATGCAGACGGAAACGGTCTGGCAGGACTCCCGCGGCTATATCTATATCGGCACGCTCTCGGGTTTCGTCCGCTATGACGGCCTTTCGATGAAAACCTTCCTGGGCGGTCAGCGGGAGAATATCGTCATGTTCCGGGAAGCGGAAGGGAAGGTGCGCGCGATGGGATTCGTCCGGCAGTGGCGCGTCAAAGGCGACGAAGCGGAGATGTCCCAGATCGACCCGACCGGGCAGCTGCTGCTCAACAACCTCAACGCTGCCGACCTGCCTGCGGATTATGTCCTGCTGGAAGACCGGCAGGAGCAGAACCGTGTGCTCTGCCGGCTCGGCGACGACGGTCCGGCAAAGGTGCTGGAGTCGCCGGTGCTGGACGACATGACCCCTGACCGTAAATTGTATCTCGACTCGACGGGCGTCTATATCCCCACCCCCCGCGGGCTCTACGCTGCGCAGGGCGGCAAGGTCCGCGAACTCAGCGACAAACCCGACGTTTTCTCTTTAATCCGCACCGGTGGCGGACTCTTAGCCATCGCGGCCGACGGCATCTACCGACTCGCCGCGGACAGCCTGGTGCTCGTCTGCGCACACCGCTTCGAAGCCCCTGATTACGGCATCTCGGTTCGGGAGAACCAACAGGGGGAGCTCCTCCTCGCCGATTCGCACACGATCTGGCGCTACGACGGTACCGCCGGCGAACCCCTGCACCAACTCGCGACGGGCTTCAACCTCATCCGCGGAATCTTCATTGACAAATGGAACCGCCTGTGGGCAGCCACCTACCAGGGCGCGTACTGCTTCTTCCACTGCAACTTCACCAACCACCGCCTGACGGACCGCAACGACATCGCCCGGGCGATCGCCTTCTGCAACGGACAGCAGGTCCTGGGCACGCTCAACGGCAAGGTCATTGCCGACGGGCAGCTCATCAGCGAACTGGACGGCAACTTCTATGCGCCCGGTGCCGTCACCCTCGGCGACCGGGTCTACCTGGCGGGAAATGGTGACGTGGCCTCCGTCCAGGGCAACACGCTGCGATGGTTGGGACTGCCCGACGACCGCTACCGCTTCGTGGCCGGCACCGAGGACCACCTCATCATCGGCACGCTCCGCAGCGTGCTGGAATACGATCCGGTCAGCGGCCGGCTCGACACGCTCTCCACCGGGATCGCGCATCCGTGGTGCGCCGCCCCCGGCTCGCAGGGACGCCTTTGGGTGAGCGGCAACCCCGGCCTGTTCTGCCTGACGCAGGAAGAAAACGGCGGCATATCCGCCGAAAAGCTGATCAGCACCCCGACCACCCCGGTCATCACAGCCATGGCGGCCGACGACCGGGGCCGGGTCTGCTATGCGCTCGGCGACGCCCTCTATTTCATTTGCGACGAACAAATCAGCCCGATTACTGAACTAAACGCCGTTCTGGCAGGCCATGAGATCCGCTCCCTGCACATCTCGCCGCGGGGTTATCTGGTCGTCGCAGCCATCGATGGCCTGCTGGTCGCCAGCCTGGATGCGGCCGGCCGCACGCCGGACTTCCACTGGTTCGACGCGCGCAACGGCTTCACCACCATCGAGCCGCTGATGGGCGCGATGGCCGAGAGCGAAGACGGGACGGTCTGGCTGGCGGGGCTGGAGGACATGATCTCATTCCGCCCTGCAGATCTTTTGTCCGACAACCGGCAGTCCACCGTGGTAGAGAAGCCGCTTCCGTGGTGGCAGCGCTGGTGGGCGATCCTGATCGCAGTCGCCCTGCTCTCAGCAGTCGTCTGGGAACTGACCCGTTGGTCGGTGCAGCGGCAGACGCGCAAAAAGATGGCCCGCCTGGAGCGGGAGAAAGCCCAGAAAGAGCTGCAACTGCGCGCCGTCCGGCTGAAGGCCATCCCCCATTTCCACTCGAACGTGCTCTCCAGCATCGAGTACTTCGTCATGAACAAATCCTCTGACGACGCTTCCTACTATCTCAAGCTCTACTCGGACTTCACCAACCAAACGCTGACTGACATCGACCGCCCGGCCCGTCCGGTCTCGGGCGAAGTGGACTATGTGCGCCGCTATCTGGAATTGGAGCAGCTACGCTACGGAGAGCGCTTGCAGTACCGGATCAACGTGGCCCCGGACGTGGACCAGAACGTACTGTTGCCCACCATGCTGCTCCACACCTACTGCCAGAACGCCGTCAAGCACGGCATCGCCTCCAAGGCCGGCGTAGGGACGGTGGAAGTCACTGTCAGCCGTCAGCAGCGGGACGGAGCGGACGGCGTACTCGTGTCGGTACGGGATGACGGGGTGGGACGCGCGGAGGCGGCCCGCTCCGGCAAGCGCTCGACCGGGCAGGGGCTGACCATACTCCGGCAGCAGATCGATTTGTACAACCAGGCCAACGCCCATCCCATCGTGCAGCAAGTGACGGACCTGACCGACGGTCAGGGTCGCCCCGCCGGCACGTGTTTCGAGACCTGGGTGCCGGCGGACTATCAATATTGACACGACATGAACCGACTCAAGACCATCATCGTAGAGGACGAACGCCTGCCCCGCCTGTCCTTGCTGGCGAAACTGGAGGATCATCAGGAGGAACTGGAGATCGTCGATGCCTGCGAGGACTATGACTCTGCCCTGGAGAGCATCCTCCAGCACCGTCCCGACCTGCTCTTCCTCGATATCCAGCTGCATGGACGCGATTCCATCCAACTGCTCGAAGCGCTCCGGCAGACGATCTCCCTGCCCTATGTGATTTTCACGACGGCCTATTCGGACCGGGAGTATCTGATGAGCGCCATCAAGCTCTCCGCGGTCGATTATCTGCTCAAGCCTGTCGGCAAAGCCGAACTCGCGCTCGCCATCGCGAAAGTCCGGGAACGGGCAAAAGCATCAGCTGCCACCCTTCCCGGAGGGCAGCAGCTGAAATTGAGTTTCAAGTCGGTGAACTGTAAACTATTCTTCCCGGCAGAGGACATCGCCTGGTTCAAGGCCGAAGGGAACTACGCCACCCTTGTCACTTTTCACGGCGAACACCTGGTGCTGGAGAACCTCCTTTCGCTGGAGCAGCGGCTGCCGGGTGACCGTTTTCTCCGGGTGGACCGCAGTACGATTGTCAACATCGGCCATGTCTGCCGGGTCGATCCGCAGCAGCATAGCTGCACATTGCGCTCGAGCGACGGCCGCACCCTGGAGCTGAAACTGTCGGGAAGCGGGACGGAAGCCCTGCTCGCAGCCGTCTAGTCCACGTAGACGTACCACTGCTCCTCGCTGAAGGGCTGGAGCTGGTCGCCCTGCTGGCGCAGGCCGAAGAGATTCTTGCTCTCGGGAGCCCCGTGGTTGAACCAGAGGATGACGTTGTCGTGCAGGTCGAACGCGACGCAGAGAAGGTCAGGAATACCGTAGGTACCGTCGTCGTCAACGTTCCAGGTACTTCCCTCGCCATACGACGGATCGAGTTCGGTCGTCTTCACGTACGTGGCCTTGAGCTTGCCGCCCTGCGTCCAGGCGATGACAATCATCGCCTCGCCGTCCTTGGGCTCGAGTTCGAAGATACCCACGCGGCCATCCTCTTCGCGCAGATGGCCGATGTAACGGGACTGGAAGACCTTGCGGCCATAACGGGTCTCGACCGCCTTGACGAGCGAAGCGCTCATCTGCTGCTCTTTCTCGCCCCCTTTCCAACGGCTGAACGGCGGGAAGCGGTGGAATGCCGCGAAGCGGCCCCCCATGACCAAGCCGATCACCTCGAATGCCTCATAACCGCGGAACATATCCTTCTTCACGGCGCTCGGTACGCGCATCTCGTAGTACACGCCCTGCATCTGGTCGGCAAGCATGGGGTTGTAGCCCCAGCGGGCCGACTCGTCCTTCAGACGGTCCTTGATGAAAGTCAGGGGTGCGTAATTGTGCTTGAAGAACATCCACAAGGGAGTATTCTGATCCCAATCATACACCTCTTCCTGACGTACGAACAACATGAAGTCGTTGCTGGGATAGATATAGCCGGGCAGGCTGTAACCGCTTTCCCAATAATAATGCATGCCGCTCCGGTAGAACGCGGACGGGCCAACATACTGCGTGCCGTGGTCCCAGACCACATCCGTCACGGCTTTGTTGCCCCAGAATGCCTTCTCGGCGATACCTGCCACCCGCAGGTCCTTGCCTTGCACGCTGACGGTTTCCGGCACCTGGATCGTCCCGGCATAGCGGCCGCCCGCACAAAGCTCCAGCTCTGTCGCTTCGGAGACATACCTGTACATGAATCCCTTGGTATCAGGGACATAAGCGCCAAGCCGCTCATACTCGCCCATCAGGGTCATCCCCTTCTCGAAAGGGGACCCGCCGGCGCCGAAATTCTCGGTGATCACCAATTTGTCGGCAGAGACGAGATTGGCTTCAAAGGTGTAGTCCAACACGTCGGACCGCAGGCTGCGACGGAATCTGCTGCCCTCCGCGGGAATCCACTCCCCGTTCTCCGTACCGAACTGGGCCGTCACACCGTCGGCGCGGTCGAGCTTGATCTCGAACCACACGTTGCCGCTGCCGTCAAAGATCACGGAAATCTGCCCGCTGCGGGCCTGTTCCCCCTCTTCGGGGTCCGCCACCTTGCGGAACACCCCGCCGGCAGCCTCTACGTTCGGCTGCGCCTGCAGGGCGAAGACACCGGCCGCGAAGAGCGACAGCGCCAGGGTCATCATTCTAAAAATCTTCATATCCTGCATCTGCTTCTGAATCCATTATCCTAGCATCCCGGAACTCCGTCCCGGAAGGGAACACGTCAGACCCGGAGAGGTCGACCACATAGGACAAACCCTTCTCGCGGGCCGTGAAAGTACCTGTGCGGACCGTTTCGTCCGTCACGTCGTTGCCGTCTTCGAAACGGCTGTAGGTAGTCTGGCGGAACGCGAACTTGAAGACATCGTCTTCGGACTCCAGTTCCTGGAAATAACCATTGCACATCTCGGCCCTGTCGGGCGAGAAGGAGCGGAACGCGAACTGCCAGTCCGGCGTGAGGATTACCTCGAATTCCCCGTCTTCCCGGGGAGCGCGGTACACGCCGTAATTGGCAAAATACGGGATCTCCGTACGGCCTCCGCGGGCATCCAGGGCAAAGACGGACTGGTATTCGTAGAAGGTCTCACCGGACTCCGGGTCCACCCATTCGCCGGCAGGACCGCTCTCGAAGCCCGTGGCATCCTTGATGCCCGGAAGGGCGTCGCTGAGGTCGGGTCCGCCGTACTGGCTGGCGAAGAGAACGCTGCTCATCTTGACATCGCCATTGTCCATCACGACACAGACAACGGGGTTGTAGTCCTGTCCGATGTCGCCCAGGAACACACCTTTGCACAAGCCGTTGATGCCGCCGAAGGTCTTGTCCCCGTCGGCCAGCACGATGGATTCCTCGGGATAGCCGAGTTGCGTGAGCGGTTCGGTCGAACTCGTGAGGATGGGCTGGCCAGCCTCCAGACGCACGCTGATGCCCAGGTCCCCGCCGTCGAAGATCTCTCCATAGTCGAAGGAGGTGAAGCCTTTCATCGGCTCCGGCATGGGCAAGGAGATATCGTGGACGCTCCCGTCGCCGGGGACGACCAGGGAGCCGCTGGTGTCGATCGCGGGCGTGTAGAGCGCCGCATGGCCCTCGTTGTCCACGATACTGATCAGGCTGTTCTCTTCATACCAATTGTTGAGGAGCAGCACCGGCTTGCCTTCTTCGCTGCGGTAATACACTTCCCGGTTCTCGTCGGTGACATACTCGCCGTCCTCGTTGACGGCGAGGGAAGCCATCGGATCCCGCGGGATGACCAGATAGATCTGACGGCCTACGCCACAGTCCACCTTGGCAGCCTCCACGATCTGCGGATACTTCTTGGTCAACTGCAGATAGGAAGGAGCGTTCTCAAATGCGCTGAACGAGTCATAGTAGCCCAGGAACCCCACGGCCACCATTTCGCCTTCCTGCCAATCGATATCGACCGGACCGGCGGGCTGGCCCGAACAAGCGACAAGGGCTGGCAGCAACAAGGCTGCCAGCCCAAGATAGAATCGTTTGCCCATATTATTCGGCATCGGTCTTCGGAGCCTCGGGAGCTGCAGGAGTCACGGTCACCTCGGGGGCTGCGGGAGCCGCAGGGGCAGCAGGGGCCTCGGGAGCCGGCTCGGGTGCTTTCTTGCTCTTCGTGATGAGGAACGCCACCAGCAGGCAGATGACCACGGCCAGTACGATGGCCAGTACCGGCCTCCAGACCACCCAGGCTACCAGGATCACGAGCAACGCCCAGATGAAACCGACGACAGCGGTCACCAGGTTGATACCCAGTTCGCCGACCTTGGCCAACGGCGGGAGGACCTTGAGGATCGTGACGAGGATGCTGAACATCGCACGGAGAGCAGCGATGATGAGGATGATGCCGAGGATACGGATGAGCCAGAGCATGAACTTGTTGGCTGCCTTCTGGGCCTCATACATCTCCTCCATCGAACGGTTGCCCATCGACAGGACGCAGAGGGATTTGCCGTTCTTGTGGGTATAGGGCTCGAACGTATTGCCTTTGACCTTGGCCAGGATAGAGGCGGTGCCGCCGTCGGCCTGCATGAAGGTCACGCGGACATCACCGACCGCCGGGGAGTTCGGGGTGCCGTAGTAGAGCACATTGCCCTGGGCGAAGACCTCGTAGCCGTCACCGAGGGACTGCGGCAGGTTCACGGGCGTCTCCGCGGGGATAGAGCGGACCAGGTTGTCCGGCAGGACATAGCCGCCGTAGCTGACATTCTTGGCAGCGAACGAGGCATCCTCGATCGTAGTGCGCACGGTGTTGGCACCCTGATAGTCAGGATCATGGAAGTTATTGGAATTGACCGGGCTGCCCACCCATTCCTTCGAATAGGTGTAGGTCGTGACGGTCTCCTGGCCACCGCCGATCTTGTCCTTCGACTCGGAAGTGGAATGCTCCACCCACTGATAATACTCGACCTCACGCGTCAGGCGGATGGCATTGACCTGGATCCCGTAAGTAGGATCGGTCAGGATCTCGTCGGTCTTGGCATCGGCCACGGCATGGATCAGCTTGCCGTTGAGGGAAGCATCCACCGTGGAGATGTCGGCGACGTCCACGCACTCCTTCTCGGAGTCCTTGAGCATCTTGGAGGTTTTCACAGCACGTCCCTCGTTCCACCACAGGAGGGCGGTAGCGGCGACGAAGAGCACCAGGCCGGTCACAATCCCGCGTGCGGAATTGCCGAGACGCTGGCCATAGCTTGTCTTGGTAACTTCTTGATAGGCCATAATACTTTAGATTTAAGAATTAGTGAATTGCACGTTATGTTCGTCCGGATCAGCCGCGGATGGCCGCGATACCCGGCAGGTCTTTGCCTTCGAGGGCCTCGAGCATGGCACCGCCGCCGGTGGAGACATAGCTCACCTTGTCGGCATAGCCCATCTGGGTCACGGCTGCGACGGAGTCGCCACCGCCCACGAGCGTGTAGGCTCCCTTCGCCGTGGCTTCGGCGAGGTCTTCGGCGATCTGGAGCGTACCCTTGGCGAAGTTCGGCATCTCGAACACGCCGACGGGACCGTTCCACAGGATGGTCTTGGAGTTGAGGATCGCATCCTTCCAGGCCGCGAGGGTCGCCGGTCCGACATCCATGCCCTCCCAACCGTCGGGAATCTCGGTGGAAGGAACGACCTTGCTGTTGGCTTCGTTGCTGAATTCATCCGCAATGACGGTCTCCTTGGGGAGATAGATGGCCACGCCTTTCTCCTTCGCCTTGGCGAGGATCTCGAGTGCCTGCGGCATCAGGTCATCCTCATGCAGGGAGTTGCCGATGGTGCCGCCCTGGGCCTTGATGAAGGTGTAGCTCATGCCGCCGCCGATGATCAGGTTGTCCACCCGCTCGAGCATGTTCTCGAGCACGGCAAGCTTCGATGAGACCTTGGCGCCGCCGATGATGGCGGTGAAGGGACGGCGGGCGTTCTTGAGGACATTGTCGATGGCCTTGATCTCACCTTCCATCAGGTAGCCGAACATCTTGTCGTTGGGGAAGTAGTCGGCGATGAGGGCGGTGGAGCCATGGGCGCGGTGAGCCGTACCGAAAGCATCGTTGATGTAGCAGTCAGCATAGGAGGCGAGGGTCTTCACGAAGTCCTTCTGGCTCTCCTTGACGGCCTTCTTGGCCGCTTTCTTCTCCTCTTCGGAAGCATCCTCGGCGAGTCCGCGGGGTTTGCCTTCCTCCTCGGCATAGAAGCGGAGGTTCTCGAGAAGCAGGGCTTCGCCCGGCTTGAGGGCGGCGACTTCCGCCTGGGCCTTCTGGCAGTCAGGGGCGAACTTGACGGGGGCGCCGAGGCATTCGGCCACATGGTCCACGATGTGCTTCAGGGAATACTTGTCCGTCACGCCCTTGGGACGTCCGAGGTGGGACATGATGATGAGGGAACCACCCCCGGCGAGGACCTTCTTGAGGGTCGGCATCGCCCGGCGGATGCGGGTGTCGTCAGTAATCTCGAAATTCTCGTTGAGGGGAACGTTGAAATCTACGCGCACGATCGCCTTCTTGCCGGCGAAATCGTAGGAATCGATGTTTTGCTGCATATCGCTATAAGGTGTTAAATTGAATCCGCTTGTTTCCAGAATACAAATATATAAAATAATTTGATTACTTGTTCGCACTAGTCTGAACGGGGGGCTTTCTCTCCCCGACAACCCCTTTCCTTCTTTTCAGTCATCCCGCCAGAAAGGCACTTCGTCATCCCCGGACCCCACTTCGTCATAATGCCCCTTCCGCCGGTTTCACCGATCTGGGAGAGCCCATAATAAGTTCCTTGTTACCAATCAACTACTGCCAGGAGCTAATATCGGGCTGTTTTGCCCCTGGCGACACGTTTCCGCCGCCGGGGGCAAAATCAATTACCCCTGCCCCTGGCAAAAACAAATCAACATCTTCTCCGAGTTTAGAGTGGTACAGCAGAAGCGGAGTACCTCCGAATAGCAGGTAAGCGGCGTAAGATGATAAGGTCCTTACCCACCGAGTTCCAAGGCGTAGAAGATCAAACGATTGACCATCAACCAACAGCAAAAACACGGGTACTATTTTCGAATACCCGTGTTTTCATTTATTATTGAAAATCAGCGAATTTGTATGCCACGCCATACAACGGAGTTGAGGGGAAGGGGTGGCGTAGTGATTCAAACTACTAACTATCAATCAATAACAAAAACACGGGTACTATTTTCGAGTACCCGTGTTTTCATTTATCGTTAGTGATCACCGGATTCGCATACCACGGCACAAAGTAATATTATGAGGAAAGATTTGGAGCGCAGCGACCGAGGAGGTGCGGGGGATTCTTCCCCGGATCATAAAGCCCGGTACGGCCCGGTCAATCAAGGCACCGGATCATAACCCGATCCGCCCCAGGGGTGGCAGCGAAGGATGCGCTTCAGGCTGAGCCAGAAGCCTTTGAACGGTCCGTATTTGCGGAAGGCCTCGAGGGCGTACTGCGAACAGGTGGGCGTAAAGCGGCAGCTCGGCGGTTTGAGCGGCGAGATGCAGAGCTGATAGAACTTGATCAGCAGGATGAAGGGCGCGGAGAGCACCCGTTTGCAGACCTCGACGAAACTCATAGGGACGGAGATTTGCTTTCCGGGAGACCGGCCGCATCCGCGTCGCCGGTGATGCCTGCAGGTGCTGAGGAAAGCTTCTGCGTGATGCGGTGCAGAATCTCGGCAACTTCGGCGCGCAGGATGGCGAAGTCCGCGATCTCCGGGTGAGAATACGCGAGCATCAGGTCTACCCCGGTGGCCGCAAGCAGCTCCTTCTGCAGGCGGTAGGCTTCGCGCAGACGCCGCTTGAGGAGATTGCGCCGGACGGCGCGCTTGAAAAACTTCTTGGGCACGGACACCATCAGACGGTTGCGTCCGCTGTCCCGGCCGGATGCCCAGCAATAGCGCAGATGCGCCGTAGCGCCCCATTTCCCATCGGAAATGAGTGCGGCGACCGTCGTCTTCCCGCACAGCCTTTCCTCCTTGGGGAGGGTATGGCCTTGCGGAGCGGTCATTTAGCAGGACTGGATATAGAGTTCGACCGCTTTGCTGATGGAAGTGGCCTCGGGAGTCGGGGCCTGGAGGGCGATCTGGAAACCGGCCTCCTCGAGCGAACGGACCACCGCCTTGCCGAAAGAGATGAACTTGAGGCTTTCCTGCTTGAAATCAGGGAAGTTCTCGCGCAGGGACGCGACGTCTGCCGGGTTGCACAGGACGGCGACGTCGAAGGAAGCGATATCCACGCTGCGGAGATCCTGGGAGACGGGCTTGACCAGCACGCCGACGGTGTAATCCAGCTTGGCGGCCGCGAAGAGCGTCGTGATCTGGGTGGTGTCGGAGCCCTCCGTGGTGGTGATCAGGAACTTCTCGCCCTTGTGCTTGGCGGTGACCAGGGCGATGATGGAAGCAGGGGTGCCGGTGCCATAGAAAATCTTGCGCTTCCGGTACACGATGTGCTTCTGCAGATACATCGCCACAGCCTCCGTGGAGCAGAAGTATTTCATGGTCTCGGGGACCTTGAAACGCATCTCCTCACAGAGCTTGAAATATGCGTCGATGGCATGACGGGAAGAGAAAACGATCGCAGTATAGTCGGGGAGATTGATGTGCTCCGCACGGAATTCCTTGGCAGAAAGCGGTTCGATGAGGAAGAAAGGGTGGAATGCGAGCTCAGCCCCGAACTTCTTCTGCAACTGCTCGTAAGGCGTCAGATTGGACGGAACATGCTGGGATATCAGGATCTTCATCTTGCTGCAAATTGATCATAAAAACTTAACAACTGCTACCATCAGGGCAGCCGGTATCATTTCGAGCCCGCAAAGATACAAAAATGTTGGAAATCCCATACCAAATGTACTCAAAAATTGTCCGGAGCGGAAGAGCGCAAACAGGTAAAAGACGGCCATTTCCACCCACAGGACCGTCCGGATGACGGCGTCCGGAAGATGCAGCAAACTGAGGATCCCGACACTGACGAGCATGAGCCCCGTCAGCAGGATAAAATAGTTATACAGATTGTGCCGGAGCGTCGCGTACGCCTCGGTATTCAGCCGTCTCGGCCGCCAGATCAGGTAGAAAAGGGCACGGACCAGCAGGAAGGCCACCAGCAGGCCCAGTGTGGCCGGCGCACTCCACTGCGCCGGGATCTGTGCCCAGAAGCCGGGACGCATCAGCGCATAACGGTCGGCCATCAGGCAGAAAGGAAGCGCGCAGGCAAGGGCCACCAGGTTGCGTGTGCGCGCCATGCCGAGGCTGTGCTCGAGCGCGGCGGCGCCGCGGGAGCGGTCGAAACTGTACAGCAGATGCGGGGCCAGCCGGAACAAGTCGGGCAGGCCCGCCAGCAGAAGCAGGACGGCCACGACGGTCAGGATCCGGTTGGTCAGCAGGTCACCCCATGCGGGAAATGCCTCCAGCCCCGGTATCGGACTGGCGGACATGTCCAGCGTGCCGCTCTTGAAGACCTCTTCCATCCAACGACTAGTTGCCCCGTTTGGCCTGGTAACCCATCCCTGTCAGCAGGGTGACGAGTTTGTCGCGCAGGTCGCCCTGGATGGTGATCTCCCCGTCCTTTGCGGTCCCGCCTACCCCGCAGCGGGTCTTGAGGGTCTTGGCGAGTGCGGCGAGGTCGTCGGCGCGTCCGACGAAGCCTTCCACGAGCGTAACCTGCTTTCCGGCGCGCTGGCGCCGGTCGATGCGGACGATGAGGCGCTGCTTCTCCGGCGGCAGGGTGTCCGCCTCGGGAGCCGCCTGCGCGGTCTGATATTGGTAGTCGGGGTTCGTGGAATAAACGACACCCAAACGGCTTTTCCAGTCTTGTTGTGCCATCGGTGGGATAATTTTTGCAAAGATAAGGATTTTTAATTGTACCTTTGTGGGTTATGGACAGTAAGAAATTTACCCTGTGGAACAGAATCTGCGCAGCCCTGGCCTTCGTGGTCTCGACTGTCACCTATCTGTTGACCATCGAACCTTCCGCCTCCTTCTGGGATTGCGGCGAATTCATAGCATCTTCCTACAAACTCGAAGTCGGCCACCCGCCGGGAAACCCGGTCTTCCAGCTGTTCGCCCGCTTCTTCACGATGTTCGGGGACAACATGCATGCGGCCATCCTCGTCAACGCGATGAGTGCCCTGTGCTCCGGCCTGACGATCCTGTTCCTGTACCTGACGGTCGTCTGGCTGGCGAAGCGCCTGGTCCGCCCCGATGCGGCGGGCGGCTATAGCACGGCGAAAGCCGTCGCCATCTTCGGCTCCGGACTTGTCGGGGCGCTGGTGTATGCCTTCTCGGACACCTTCTGGTTCTCCGCCGTCGAGGGCGAAGTCTATGCCATGTCCTCCCTGTTCACGGCCGCGGTCTTCTGGCTGATGACGCTCTGGTATGACCGCGCCGACGAACCGCACGCCCTGCGCTGGGTGGTGCTGATCGCCTTCCTGATGGGTCTGAGCATCGGTGTGCACCTGCTCAACCTGCTGGCGATCCCGGCCATGTTCTTCATGTACTACTACCGCAAGCGCGAAGACAAGCCCTTCACCTTCTGGGAGTTGGTCAAGATCATGCTGGGAAGCATCGTGGTCCTGGGCCTGCTGGTCTTCCTGTTCGTCCCGTACCTGCCGAAGATCGCCGCCTACTGTGACCTCTTCTTCGTCAACGTGCTCGGCCTGCCGTACAACAGCGGCGCCGCCTTCTTCCTGCTCGCGCTGCTCGCCCTGCTGTTCTGGGGGCTGTTCCGCACGCTCAAGAACGAGAAAGTCTTCCTCAACACGGTACTGCTCTGCACGACCACGATCGTGATCGGTTTCTCCGTGTTCAGCATCGATATCATCCGCTCCTGCGCCAAGACGCCGACCAACGAATACCAGCCGGACAACGCCTTCACCCTCGTCCGCTACCTTTCCCGCGAGCAGTACGGCTCCACGCCGCTCATCTACGGACAGTACTACGGTGCACCCTACGAACTGAAGACGACGACCTACTGGGCGCCGCTGGACGGCAAATACAAGAAAGTCGAAGGCCCGATCGACGCCAGCTACAAGCCTTCCGGCAAAATGCTCTTCCCGCGCATGTGGAGCACCAGCACCGACGGAAGCTACGAGCACTTCTACGAGACCTACACGGACGGCAAGGGCCGCCGCGTCCCCGGAGCCAGCGCCCGCAAGCCGACGATGGGAGCCAACCTCTACTATTTCTTCGACTACCAGCTGAACTGGATGTACTGGCGCTATTTCATGTGGAATTTCGTCGGGCGCCAGAACCAGATCCACGCCCCCAACCCGGGGGATATCTTCCACGGCAACTGGGAGAGCGGCGTCAAGTTCATCGACGACCTGCGGCTCGGCGACCAGTCCGACGCCCCGTCCACGCTCGCGGACGACAAAGGCAAGAACCACTACTTCTTCCTGCCGCTGCTGCTCGGCCTGCTGGGCCTCTTCTTCCAGTTCGACCGGGACAAGCGGGGCTGCTGGCTGACCTTCCTGATGTTCTTCATGACGGGCATCGCGATCGTCATCTACCTCAACCAGCCGCCTTACCAGGTCCGGGAGCGGGACTACGCCTACGCCGGTTCGTTCTACTTCTTCAGCGCCTGGGCCGGCCTGGCCGTCGCAGCGCTCTTCACCTGGATCGATGACGCCCGCAAGGGCCGCGGCGGCCTGTTGACCGCCGGCGTGCTGACGGGCCTGTGCCTGCTGGTGCCGGTCCAGATGGCAGCCCAGAACTGGGACGACCACGACCGCTCCAACCGCCGCACGGCCGTGGAGATGGCGCGCAACTACCTCAATTCCGTCGGCAAGGACGGCATCCTGATCACCCACGGCGACAACGATACCTTCCCGCTCTGGTACGCCCAGGAGGTGGAAAATGTCCGGACCGACGTGCGCATCTGCAACACCTCGCTGCTGGGCACCGACTGGCACATTGACCAGATGAAATGGGCGGTCAACGAATCCGCACCCCTGCCGCTGAGCGTGGGTCCCGACCAGTATCTCTACGGCACCAACGAGTGGATCCCGATTTATGACACGCAGGAGCGCGAGATGACCATCCAGGACGTGATGGCCGTCTTCAAGCACCCCCAGATCAAGGCCCCGATGACCAGCGGGCGCAAGGTGGACTACATCCCCTCGCGCAAGATCGTCGTCCCCGTGAACCGGGAGAATGTCATCAAGTACGGCATCCTGGACGCCAAGTATGCCGCCCAGATTCCCGACTCGATCGTGCTGACCATCTCCAAGGACAAGGAGTATCTCAGCAAGCCCGAACTCTTCATGCTGGACCTGCTGTCCGGCTACCAGTGGGACCGTCCGCTGCACCTGCTCAATATGGGCGGCGACATCAACATCGGCATCAAGGAGTATTTCGAGTATTGCGGCTATTCCTTCAAGTTCGTCCCGATCAAGAACAAGACCACCAGTACCGAGGCCGGCTTTGTCGATACCGACGAGCTCTACCACCTGCTCACGCAGGCCTACAGCTGGGATGCCGTGGCCCGGGATGACTATTTCATCGACTACCAGAACGAATACACACACCTCGGTGTGATGTCCATCCGGAGCCTGTTCGTCACCTGCGCCGACGCCTTCATGCGCGCGGGCGAGAACGACCGGGCCCTCGAGATGGTGGACAAGTGCTGCGAGGTGATGCAGCACTACCCGCTGGAGACGGTCCCGCTCGGCTTCTCCGGCAACGACTATATGATCGTCACCCTCGTCGAGGACTACTACAAGCTCGGCCAGCCCGACAAAGCCCGGCAGCTGGCCACCCGGCTGGGCTCGGACCTGCTCGTCAGCGCCAAATTTTACATCGAGTTCTACGACTGGGCCCGCGACGAGTTCGAACTGGTCGGCCAGTACATCTACTTCCTCGCCGACGTGATGAAGCAGGGCGGCGACGCCGAACTGGCGAAGAAACTGACGGACGGTCTCGTGGCCCTGGTGGACCAGGCGTCCGAAACCGTGGATGCATCCTAAACGACAAGGTATGGCGGAATTCCCTTCTCCCGACTGGAAAGACTACGAACTGATCGACAGCGGCGAGGGCGAAAAGCTGGAGCGCTTCGGCAGCTACATCCTGGCCCGCCCCGAGCCCAAGGCCCTCTGGGGCAAGTCCCTGCCTGCGGCGGAATGGCGCCGGCTCGCGCACACGACCTTCACCCCCGGAGCCGGATTCGGCAAGGCCGGCAAGGAAGACAGCGGCACCTGGAACCGGCTCAAGCGCATGGACGACCAGTGGTATATCGGCTATCGCAATGCGGAAGGGCTTTCGCTCGACTTGCGCCTCGGCTTGACCTCATTCAAACACGTCGGCGTCTTCCCGGAGCAGGCCCCCAACTGGGACTGGATCTGGCGCCAGACGCGTGCGCTTGCGGCGAAAGGCCGCACCCCGCGCGTGCTCAACCTCTTCGCCTACACCGGCGCAGCCTCCCTTGCGGCGAAAGCCGCCGGGGCCGACGTGACCCATCTGGACTCCGTCCGCCAGGTAGTCACCTGGGCCCGCGGCAACATGGAGCGCAGCGGGCTCGACGGCATCCGCTGGGTGGTCGAGGACGCGATGAAATTTGCCCGTCGCGAAGCGAAACGGGGCAATGTCTATGACGGCATCATCCTCGATCCGCCCGCCTACGGACACGGTCCGGACGGAGAGAAATGGAAACTGGACGAGTGCCTGTTCGAGATGCTCCGGACGGTCGGGGAGATCCTGGCCCCGCAGGACGCATTCCTGGTGCTCAATCTCTACTCCAACGGCTATTCCGCCCTCCTGGGCGAGACGGTGGTTCGCCAGGCCATGCGCACCGGCAGCCTCGAGAGCGGGGAACTCGCCCTCGGGGACCGCTTCGGCAAGGCGCTCCCGCTGTCCATCGTCGTCCGGATGACCCGGTAGTACACCGCCTTCGGCATCCGGCGCGCCGCAAAAGCCTTGGGAATGACAAAAAAATGGTTATATTTGTAAGCTATGGAATTTTCCGAATTAACTAACTAATACTACCAATATGGCAAATCCTCACAGTGTACTCAAACACGCGGCAGACAACATCCGTATCCTGGCTGCCGCTTCCGTCGAAAAGGCCAAGTCCGGACACCCGGGCGGCGCCATGGGCGGAGCCGATTTCATCAACGTCCTTTATTCCGAGTATCTCAAATACGACCCCAAGGATGCTGCCTGGGCCGGTCGTGACCGCTTCTTCCTCGATCCGGGACACATGGCTCCGATGCTCTACAGCCAGCTCTGCCTCGCCGGCAAGTTCACCCTCGAAGAGCTCGCCAACCTCCGCCAGTGGGACGCCCCTACCACCGGACACCCCGAGCTGAACGTCGAGCGCGGCATCGAGAACACCTCCGGTCCGCTCGGACAGGGACATGTCCTCGCCATCGGTGCTGCCATCGCCGCCAAGTTCCTGGCCGCCCACACCGGCAACCCGACCTTCTCCCGCGAGACCATCTACGCCTACATCTCCGACGGCGGCATCGAGGAGGAGATCAGCCAGGGCGGTGCCCGCATCGCTTCCGTGCTCGGTCTGGACAACCTCATCGTCTTCTACGACTCCAACGACATCCAGCTCTCTTCCACGACTGACGTGGTGATGAACGAAGACACGGCTGCCAAGTACCGTGCCCTCGGCTGGGAGGTCTTCGAGATCAACGGCCATGACATCGACCAGATCCGCAAGGCCATCGAAGCTGCCCAGAAGGTCCAGGGCAAGCCTTCCATGATCATCGGCAAGTGCATTATGGGCAAGGGCGCCCTCAAGGAGGACGGCAGCTCCTACGAGAACAACTGCAAGACCCACGGCGCCCCGCTCGGCGGCGGTGCTTTCGTCAATACGGTCAAGAACCTCGGCGGCGATCCCGAGAATCCTTTCGCCATCTTCGACGACGTCAAGGAGCTCTACGCCAAGCGCGCCAAGGAACTCGAGGCCATCGCGGCAGAGCGCAAGGCCGAGGAGAAAGCCTGGGCTGACGCCAATCCCGAGAAGGCCGCCCAGCTCGCTGACTGGTTCAGCGGCAAGGCCCCGAAGATCGACTGGAGCAAGGTCGTCCAGAAGGACAACGACTCCACCCGTTCCGCTTCCGCAGCCTGCCTGTCCGTCCTCGCGGAGCAGGTGCCCAACATGATCTGCGCTTCCGCAGACCTGTCCAACTCCGACAAGACCGACGGATTCCTCAAAAAGACCACCGCCTTCAAGGCCGGTGACTTCTCCGGCGCCTTCTTCCAGGCCGGTGTCGCCGAGCTCACGATGGCCTGCTGCTGCATGGGTATGGCCCTGCACGGCGGCGTCATCCCTGCCTGCGGTACCTTCTTCGTCTTCTCCGACTACATGAAGCCGGCCGTCCGCATGGCCGCCCTGATGGAGATTCCCGTCAAGTTCATCTGGACCCACGACGCCTTCCGTGTGGGTGAGGACGGTCCTACCCATGAGCCTGTCGAGCAGGAGGCCCAGATCCGCCTGCTGGAGAAGCTCAAGAACCACCACGGCCGCAACTCCGTGCTGGTCCTGCGTCCCGCCGATGCCAAGGAGACGACCGAAGCCTGGGCGATCGCCATGGCCAACACCGCCACCCCGACGGCCCTGATCTTCTCCCGCCAGAACATCGCCAACCTCCCCGAGGGCAACGACTACAGCCAGGTCGCCAAGGGCGGTTACATCGTTGCCGGTTCCGATCCGGATCCCGATGTCATCCTCGTGGCTTCCGGCTCCGAAGTCTCCACCCTGGAGGCCGGTGCCAAGCTCCTTCGCGCCGACGGCAAAAAGGTCCGCGTGGTCAGCGTCCCGTCCGAGGGCCTCTTCCGCCAGCAGTCCAAGGAGTACCAGCAGAGCGTCCTGCCCGCAGGTGTCAAGAAGTTCGGCATGACCGCCGGCCTGCCTGTCACCCTGCAGGGTCTCGTACCTGAGTCCGAGGGCACCATCTGGGGCCTCGAGTCCTTCGGTTTCTCCGCTCCCTACAAGGTGCTTGACCAGAAGCTGGGCTACACCGCCGAGAACGTATACGAGCAAGTGAACAAGCTCTTCTAGATTTTAGATGAAACACATTCGGAACTTCTGCATCATCGCGCACATCGACCACGGCAAGAGCACGCTGGCAGACCGCCTGCTGGAGTTGACCTCGACGCTGGGGGTGCGCGATATGGAGAACCAGGTCCTGGACGACATGGACCTGGAGAAGGAGAAAGGCATCACGATCAAGAGCCACGCCATCCAGATGGTCCACCAGTATCACGGGGAGGCCTACAAGCTCAACCTCATCGATACCCCGGGCCACGTGGATTTCTCCTATGAAGTTTCGAGAAGCATTGCATCCTGCGAAGGCGCCCTCCTCGTCGTGGACGCCTCGCAGGGCGTGCAAGCACAGACCATTTCCAACCTCTACATGGCCATCGACCATGGACTGGAGATCATCCCGGTCCTCAACAAGATCGACATGGAATCCGCCCAGGTCGAAGTCGTCACCGACGAGATCTGCGACCTGCTGGGCTGCGATCCTTCGGATGTCTTCAAGGTGTCCGCCCGTACGGGCGAAGGCGTGGCCCCCATCCTCGATGCCATCGTAGAGAAGATCCCCGCGCCGGAGGGCGACCCCCAGGGGCCGCTCCAGGCGCTCATCTTCGACTCCGTCTTCAATTCCTTCCGCGGGGTGATCGCCTATTTCAAGATCAAGAACGGCTCCATCCGCAAAGGCGACAAGGTCAAGTTCTTCGCCACCGGGATGGACTACGAGGTCGAAGAAGTGGGTATCCTCAAGATGAAGCTCATCCCCACGGCAGAGGTCGGCTGCGGGGATGTCGGTTACGTGATCACCGGCATCAAGAGCGCCACGGAAGTCAAGGTGGGTGACACCATCACCCATGTGGCCCGGCCTTGCTCGCAGGCCATCGCCGGCTTCGAGGAGGTCAAGCCCATGGTTTTCGCGGGCATGTACCCGGTGCAGGCCGACAAGTTCGAGGAACTGCGCGCCGTACTGGAGAAGTTCCAGCTCAACGACGCCTCCTTCGTCTATGAGCCCGAAAGCTCGCTCGCGCTGGGTTCCGGCTTCCGCTGCGGCTTCCTGGGCCTGCTGCACCTCGAGATCGTGCAGGAGCGGCTTTTCCGCGAATTCGACATGGACGTGATCACCACCGTCCCGAACGTCTCGTACAAGGTCTATACGACGCAGGGCGAGGTGGTGGACGTGCACAACCCCTCTGGGCTGCCGCCCCAGACGCTCATCGACCATATCGAGGAGCCGTACATCCGGGCGCAGATCATCTCCAAGTCGGACTTCTTCGGTCCCATCATGAAGCTTTGCCTGGACCGGCGCGGCACGCTCATCGGCCAGCACTACATCACGGCCGACCGCGTGGAGCTCACCTATGACATGCCCCTGTCCGAGATCGTCTTCGACTTCTACGACAAGCTCAAGACCATCTCCAAGGGCTATGCCTCCTTCGACTACCACGTGACGGGATTCCGCCCGGCGCGGCTCGTCAAGCTCGACATCCTGCTGAACGGCGACCCGGCCGACGCCCTCTCCACCCTCATCCACGAGGACAATGCCTACACGTTCGGCCGCAAGATGTGCGAGAAGCTCAAGGACCTGATCCCCCGCCAGCAGTTCGACATTCCCATCCAGGCGGCCATCGGCGCCAAGATCATCGCCCGTGAGACGGTCCGGCAGGTGCGCAAGGACGTGACCGCCAAGTGCTATGGCGGCGACGTGACGCGCAAGCGCAAACTGCTCGAGAAGCAGAAGGAGGGCAAGAAGCGGATGCGCCAGATCGGTACCGTGCAGGTGCCCCAGAGCGCCTTCATGGCCGTTCTGAAACTGGATTCCTAGACTATGGTCCGTCGTTTCCAGGTAGCGGGACTCGTCTTCTCGCTCGACCTTCCGGAGCATCATCCGGCGACCGCTCACCTGCACAACTACGATCCTTTTGAGATAATGTCGCGTCCCGGCAGTCAGCCTCCGGAAACGTCTCGCTGCGCTCGACCCCACCGATGCGCTTCGCTTGCGGTCCCCCCTCTTACGATGCCGAGGGTGGCACGGTTTCCAGAGACTGCTGCCGAGGCCGCTCCGATTTTCAATTTACTATTGACCAACGAGCGGCCGGGGACGCCGGATGCGACCCTGTTCCGCAGCGCGGAGGAATCCGGAGAGCCGGTCGTCGGTTTTTATCGCTGCGGTGAGGGCTACCTGGCGGAGTTTTCTCCCATGCCCGGGAGGCCCGTGTGCGGGGTGCTGGAGATCAGCGGCGATTTCCGGGAGGGGAAGCTTTTTGCCGAAGGCAGTCCGTCCGACCAGGTCTTTGCCATCAACAACTCCCTGATGCTGCTGTTCGCCTTCGCGTCGGCCGCCCGGCAGGCGCTGGAGATGCACGCCTCCGTGGTAATGCACGGCGGTCGCGGATTCCTCTTCCTGGGGCGCAGCGGCACTGGCAAGAGCACCCACAGTTCTCTGTGGATCAAGCACATCGAGGGCACCGAACTGCTCAACGACGACAACCCAGTCGTCCGGATCGTAGACGGCACCGTCCGGGTCTTCGGTACGCCCTGGAGCGGCAAGACCCCCTGCTACAAGGCCCAGGATGTCCCGGTCGGGGCCATCGTCCGGCTCCGCCAGGCACCGGAGAACAGCATCGCACGACTCGGCACCGTCCAGGCCTATGCCTCCGTAATGGCGTCCTGCTCCGGCTACCGCCCGATCCGCGCCCTCGCTGACGCCCAGCATGAGACGCTCTCCGTGATCGCCACTGATATCCCCTGCTATGAACTGGGCTGCCTGCCCGACGAAGCCGCGGCCAGACTCTGCTGGCAGACTGTCGATGGATAAGAAGACCTTCCCCAACGCCTTGCTCCTCGGAGAGGTAGCGGCCGTCCTGGACGAGGGCCGGGAAGCCATCATCTCCCCTACCGGCAACAGCATGCTGCCCTTCATCCGGGGCGGCGTGGACCGCGTGGTGCTGCACCGGACGCCCGACGTGGCCGTCGGGGACATCGCGCTCGTGTACACCGATGGCAGGTACCTCCTGCACCGCATCGTCGCCCGGAAGGGCGATGCGCTCACGCTGATGGGCGACGGCAACGTCCGCGGCCTGGAGCATTGCCGACGCGCGGACGTGATCGGCACCGTCGCGGAGATCATCCGTCCGGACGGCAGCAGGCGCAAGCCCGGGAAAGCAAGCCTCTGGCAGGCCCTGCGGCCTGTCCGGCGCTATTTGTTGGCATTTTACAAAAGAGTTCTGATATGAAGATTTGCGAAGGTATGGTGCTGAGGTCGCTCGCGGGCTGCTTCATCGTCACCGGAGACGGCCGTTCGCCGGTCGATTTCAGCAAGGTCATCTCCTTGAACGAGACGGCCGCCTATCTGTGGAACGAAGTGAAGGACAAGGAGTTCACCGTGGACGACCTGACCGCGCTGCTGACCGCCCGCTATGAGGTGGACGAAGCGACGGCGAAGGCCGATGCGCAAAAACTCACGGATACCTGGCGGGAAGCCGGCTTGCTGGAAGGATAGATGATTCCGGTCCGGCAAGTGATCCAGGGCCTGCGGCCCATGGCCCGCCCCGTACGGGGACGGATGCTGGTGAGCATACTCATCGGCCTGGTCCGCATTGCCGCATCCCTGGGCTTCGTCTGGATCTGCAAGCGGCTGGTGGACATCGCCACCGGCGAGATCGACGCCCCGCTGGGCCTGCATATCGGTATCATGCTGGGCATCATGTTCGTGCAGATGCTCTGCTCGATCGGCGCCTCCGCATGGGAGACCTACATCCAGGTCCGCACCGGCAACGACCTACGCAAGGATACCTTCGCACGGGTACTGCGCAGCCGCTGGACCGGGCAGGAGACCTTCCGCAGCGGTGACGCCGTCAACCGCCTAGAAGAGGATGTCCGCGTGGTCAACGACCTGCTCTGCGCCCGCATGCCGGAAGTCGTGATCACGCTGGTCCAGCTGCTCGCCGCTTCCGTTTACCTGATGATGATGGCACCCCGGCTCCTGTGGGTGCTGCTCATCCTCATGGTCGTGGCGGTCGTCGGCTCGCGCTTGTTTTTCCGCAAACTGCGCGCGCTTACCGAGCGCATCCGCAAGCAGGAGGCCGAAGTCCAGCAGCTCATGCAGGAGAACCTGCAGAAGCGGCTGGTCGTGCTGACCCTGATCGGCGCGAAGCGCGTACTGACCCGTCTGGGCATCCTCCAGCAGGACGTCCAGGGCCAGACGGTCATGCGGCTGAAGTACAATGCCGTAGCCCGCGGCTTCATGATCCTGGGCTTCATGGGCGGCTATGCGGCCGCCTTCCTCTGGGGTGTGCTCGGCATCCGCAGCGGCGCGGTGACCTACGGCATGATGACCGCCTTCCTGCAGCTCGTCGGGCAGGTCCAGCGCCCCATCGCCGAACTGGCCCGGCAGGTCCCCGCCTTCATCCACGCCGCCACGTCCGTGGAGCGCCTGATGGAACTGCAGGCGCTGGAGCAGGAACCGGACGAAGCCCCCGTCAGCCTGTCCGGCGCCCCGGGCCTGCGCTGCACCGGCGTCAGTTTCGCCTATCCCGAACGGCCGGAGAAGATCCTGGACGGCTTCGACCACGATTTCGCCCCGGGCTCGATGACGGTCATCATGGGCCCCACCGGTGCCGGCAAGAGCACCCTCAGCCGCCTGCTGCTCGGCTTGCTCCTGCCCTCGGCCGGCCGCATCGAACTCTACGGGGCCGAAGGCTCCTTCCCGGCCGGACCGGCCCTGCGGTGCAATTTCCTCTATGTCCCGCAAGGCAATTCGCTGCTCAGCGGCACGATACGCGAAAACCTGCTGCTCGCCCGCCACAACGCGACGGAGGAGCAGCTGCAGGAGGCCCTGCACACGGCGGTCGCGGACTTCGTGATGGAATTGCCCGAAGGGCTCGACACGCCTTGCGGCGAGACCGGCAGCGGCCTGAGCGAGGGGCAATGCCAGCGCATCGCCATCGCGCGCGCCCTGTTGCGCGAAGGGGGCATCCTCATCCTGGACGAAGCCACGTCCGCCCTCGACGTCCGGACCGAGGAGCTGCTGCTCGAGCGCCTCTACGAACGCTTCCACGGTCACAAAACCCTCATTTTCATCTCCCACCGGGAGGCTGTCACCGCCCGCGCGGACAGTCTGTTAAGCATGTAGCCGATGGAGTGGCTGGAGAGTCTCGGCCTGCTGGGCCTGTTCCTGGGAAGCGCGCTGGCGGCGTCCATCGTGCCGTTCAGTTCGGATGTGCTGTACATTGCCATCCTGGCCACGACCGGCCAGTCATTGGGCTGCCTGGTCAGTGCAACCCTCGGCAGCTGGCTGGGCAGCCTGTTCACCTACTATCTGGGCTGGCTGGGGAAATGGGAATGGATCGAGAAATGGTTCAAGATCACGCGTGAGAAGCTGGAGAAGCAGCAGGAGAAAGTCAATAAATACGGCATCTGGCTGGCACTGTTCAGCTGGGTGCCCATCATCGGGGATGTCACGGTCCTGGCGCTGGGATTCTACAAAACCCCGCGCGGGTGGACCTTCCTGATGCTCTTGATCGGCAAGGCCCTCCGCTACTTGTTCTGGAACCTGATCGTCGGCTTGTTCTAGATGAAAACGATGATGTAGTAGAGCATCACCGCCGATGAGATAAGCTTGATCCCCGTACCGGAAAGGAAGCCCAGGAAAGCGCCCAGCGAAGACTTCAGCGAGGCGCCGGCGCCCTTGCCCGCCAGAAGGAATTCCGCGAGGAAAGCACCCAGCAGCGAAGTCACGATCATGCCGCCCGGCAGCGGGAAGATCAGACCGGCGAACAGTCCGATGATGGCGCCCCAGGAGGCGTATTTGCTCCCGCCGGTGAGCTTGGTGAACCAGGCCGGGATGATATAGTCCATCACTGTCACCACGATGGTGACCCCCAGCAGGACGAACAGCAGCGTCAGGGACATCGGGTCCCCGGCCTTGTCCGTGCCGCCGAAGAAATACATCAGCAGGATCCCGACCCAGCTGAAAGGCGGTCCCGGCAGTCCCGGCACCACACTGCCGATGATGCCCAGGACACCCAGGATCACGGCCAAGATGATCATCACGGTATTCATACCCTAAAGATACAAAGATTCCGGGAAACTGTTTCAAAAAGCTTGCCGACCGCCGTTTTTGCAGAACAATCAATAAATGCTTATCTTTATCCTTCGGATTATGATCATCGACGCGAAAGGCATACGGAAGAGTTTCGGGACCCTGGAAGTCCTGAAGGGAATCGATTTCTGTGCGGAAGCACACGAGATCGTGGCCATCATGGGCGCATCCGGCGCCGGCAAGTCCACCCTCCTGCAGATCCTCGGCACGCTGTCCATGCCGGACAGTGGCAGCCTGCTGATTGACGGGGAGGATGTACTGAAGCTGAAAGGTGACAAGCTGGCCGCATTCCGCGGACGGCGGATCGGGTTCGTCTTCCAGTCGCATCACCTGCTGCCGGAGTTCTCTGCCGTGGAGAATGTCCTGATCCCGGCGCTGATCGCCGGCGTGCCGATGAAGGAAGCACGCACCCGGGCGGTACGGCTGCTCGGCGAGGTCGGACTGGAGGGGCGCCTGGACCACAAGCCGGCCGAGCTCTCGGGCGGCGAGCAGCAGCGCGTCGCCATCGCACGCGCCCTGGTCAACGACCCGGCCGTGCTCTTCGCCGACGAGCCTACCGGCAACCTCGACTCCGCCACGAAGCAGGAGATCCACAAACTCTTCTTTGCCCTGCGCGAACGCCTGGGGCAGACCATCGTCATCGTCACACACGACCCCGAACTGGCAGGGCTTTGCGACCGCTGCCTCGTCATGCGGGACGGACAATTCATCCAATAAGGTCTAAGGAAGTTTCTCCAACAAAAGTTCAAACAGGCGGGGCTTGGCATAACGGTCAAGCTCCGTTTCTTCGATCCAGCGATATCCCTCGGGCAGGACCGGCTCCTGCTGCGGCTCCCAGAGGTAGAAGTCGCAGATCAGCGTCCGGTGGGTCAATTGGTGTTTCACGCCTGCTTGCAGCAGGGTCAAGCCCGGCCGCTGGTCGTTGACCAGCGGCTCATATAATCCCTCCCAAATGTCACCCGCGCCACGCCGGTGGATCGCGGTCTTCCCCTGAAAACGCAAATAGACGTAGTCGAAGCGGCGTGTCTGCACGGCCGCCCCTTTCGCCTTGACCGGCAGCCGGTCCACCTGACCGGTGGCGAGGGCGGCACAGCTGCCCGCGAGCGGACAGAGCAGGCAGGCGGGTGCCGCGGGCGTGCACTGGACGGCACCGAAATCCATCATCCCCTGGTTGAAATCACCCGGGCGGTCGGCCGGCAGCAGCCGCGCGGCCAGGTCCGTGAATTCCTTCTTGGCGGCAGTGGAGCCGACCGGGGTCGCGATGCCGAAATGCCGGGCGAGCACCCGGTACACATTGCCATCCACGACGGCGGCAGGCAGGCCGAAAGCGATCGAGCCGATGGCTGCTGCCGTGTAGTCGCCGACACCCTTGAGCCCGCGGATCCCTTCCAGCGTGTCCGGGAAATGCCCCAGCTCCGCAATCTGCCGGGCCGCAGCGTGCAGGTTGCGGGCGCGGCTGTAGTAACCCAGCCCCTGCCAGAGCCGCAGGACTTCATCCTCGCTGGCGGCGGCCAGGGCCTGCACGTCCGGAAAGGCAGCCATGAACCGCTCCCAGTATGCCTGCCCCTGCGCGATGCGCGTCTGCTGGAGGATGATCTCGCTGAGCCAGATGGCATAAGGATTGCGGGTATGACGCCAGGGAAGGTCCCGACCGTTGGCTGCATACCAGTCCAGAATGGTTTCTGTGAAGGAAATCATGGCTGCAAAAATACGAAAATGCGTCGGATATCCGTTTTTTTTCTAATTTTGTAACAGATAAATCAGATTGCCGTGAGAAAGTTCAAGTTGATCCTGGTGCTGGCCGCCGCCCTGTTGGGCGGGACCGCCGCTTCCGCCCAGGCGGAATGGAACGCCAATTTCGGCTACGCCACGACCAGTTTCCGGGGGACGGAGTGCTCCGCTTTCCTGTCCTCCCATCCCTTGCGCGGTTTCTACGCCGGGTTGACCCATGAGTTCTACTTCTCCGCCCTCGCAGGCCTGACCTTCGAGCCGGGATTCTATTATTATTACCAGTCCGGGCAGAACGACTCCGGCTTGACGCCCAAGTTCTTCCGGATGCATTATTTCTCCGTCCCGCTCAACGTGAAGTATTCCTTCGAACTGAGCCCGAGCCTGATGGCCGCCTTCTACAGCGGTCCCGCCGTCAATGTGGGCTTCATGGGCAATCTTTTCGAAGACAACACCTTCGTGACGAGCACCAACCTGCTGGATCCCATGCACCGCCTGACACGCGTCAATGCCCAGTGGGACTTCGGCGTGTCCCTCACGCTGGCCGGAGCCGTACAGATACGCGCCGGCTATGCCCTGGGGTTGAGCCGGCTCATCCGCGAGCAGAACGTTTACAACAACAGCTTCACCGTCGGCGTAGGTTTCCTCTTCTAAACGCCGTCCGCCAATGACAGAGAAGCCCGGGATCAAGTCCCGGGCTTCTGTGGTGTTAAGCGGTCTTTTCTTCTTTTTTCTTCTGGATCCTTTCTTTGGCGTCGGCATAGAGGTCCTTGACCTCTTCGCCGATCTCGGCCGCCTTGGCTTTGGCCTTCACGGCCACCTCCGCAGCTTCTTCTTTCAGCTCTGCCGCCTTGACTTTGGCTTTGCCTGCCAGTTCGGCCGCTTTTTCTTTTGCGTACTGTTTTGCTTCATCAAGGGTCACCTTGCCGTCTCCGTCAAGGTCCATCGCTTTCTTTTTGGGTTCGTCGCTCATGGTGTGGTGTGTTAGTAATTACTGCTTACAAATATAATAAAATCTGTGGTTTTTCGGCGAGTATTTTGAATTCTCGCGAATCCGGGATACCTTTGTAAACAAATGGGTCACAGGGGGCGGCCTAGCCCCCTTCAATCAAGTCGGCATCAGCCGACCGGCCGGCCCCGGGTATTTGACCGAAGGGCAAATACGGAAAGGGGTTTATGGCCGCAAGGGGTCACAGGGGGCGGCCTAGCCCCCTTCAAACGGGGTGTGGCGCAGTTGGCTAGCGCATCTGGTTTGGGACCAGAGGGTCGTGTGTTCGAGTCACATCACCCCGACCGGAACAAAAAATCCGTCCGCAGCGGCTGCGGACGGATTTTCTTTTCAGGCCGTAAAGCCTACAGATTCGGATTGAGAAGCTTCCAGTCGGTGACGGGCGGGATGATGCCGAGGTTGATGATCTCGTCACGCATCTCGCAGAGGTGGTCATAGGATGCCTTGAGGTCTGCCAGCTCAGCAGGCGTGCCCTCGGGGTTGGTGAAGTGCACGCCGGTCTCGTCCATGACGGTCGGCATAGCCATCATCACATGCTGGAAAACCTCGTTGTTGACATAGCAGCCGGCGGGCAGGGTGAACTTCTCACCGCCCATCGCGGCCTCCATCATCTTGACGGCGTTGTAGGCAGGGCTCTGGAAAGAGCTGCGGCCACGGAGCCGGATGATGTTGCTACCGCCCTGGACCGTGTTGCGCTTGATAATGGGCCAATGGTCTTCGGGAATGTTCATCTCGGCAATCGGAGTACCGTCGATCTTGGCCTTGGAGGCGAAGATAGCCATCGCTTCACCGTGGCCGCCATAGGTATAGGCGCCAGTCACCTTGCACTGCTGCACATTCAGCTCACGGGCCAGAGACTCCTGCAGGCGGGTGGTGTCGAGAGCGGCAAGCGTGGTCACACACTCGGGACGGACGCCGGAGTGGAGGAGGACCACCAGACCGGTCAGGTCGGCCGGGTTGAAGATGACGACGATGTGCTTGACATCCGGGCAGTAGGTCTTGACATGCTGGCCGAATTCTTCGGCGATCTGGCAGTTGCCCTTGAGCAGGTCCTCACGGGTCATACCTTCTTTACGCGGGGCACCACCGGAGGAGATGATGTACTTGGCATCCTTGTATGCGACGGCGGGATCGGTCGTCCAGGTAATGTTTGCGCCGTCAAAACCGCAGTGGTCCATCTCGGCGACAACGCCGAGCAGACCGGGTTCATAAACGTCGTATAAACATAGGTTCGGGGTGAGTTTCAGCATCATGGCGGTCTGAGCCATATTGGAGCCGATCATACCGGCAGCACCCACAATCACCAGTTTTTCGTTAGAAAGATAGTTCATATTGAATGTATAAATTGTCGTCTGACCAAAAATTCTCGCAAATATACAAAAAATCATTATCTTTGCGTTGTTATAAAGTTTTTATGGCCCTATATCTTATCAAAGATCTGGACGACGACTACCACTCGCGGGTAGGGGTCTGGCAGATTACGGAGACAGAAGAAGAACTCCGAGCACTCACTTCCATCCCCTCCGACGAACTGGAGGAAATTTCCTACATCAAGAGCGAATCCCTGCGCAAACAGAAGCTGGCCGTCCGTGCCCTCCTGGATGCGCTTTTCGAGGAGAAGGTGTACCTCAGCCACCACGATAACGGCAAGCCGTACATCGAGAACTCCGCCATGAATATCAGCATCACGCACACCACCCGCTATGTTGCCGTGATCCTCAATCCGACCGACGAGGTGGGTATCGACTGCGAGTCGCTGGACCGCGACTTCTCCGCCGTCAAGAAAAAGGCCCTCTCGGAAGATGAGATCGAAGAAGTCGAAGACATCGACGAGGACAAACGCAACGAACAGCTGGCCATCTACTGGTGCGCGAAGGAAGCTGTCTACAAGAAGATGTCCCAGTACAAGGTGGATTTCGCCGAGCAGATCGAAATCGAGAATTTCCGGATGCGCGGCGAGGGAGAGCTGGACGCCACCTTCACGGACAAGGACGGATTCGAAGAAGAACTGGAACTCCAGTACATCACCTTCGACCGCCACGTCCTGGTCTGGGTCGTCGGCTAGTGCCGCGGGCGCAGCCAGTTTTCAGGATTTTCCGGAGTCTTTTCCTGCCAGACCTCGAAATGCAGTTGGGTCTGGCCGTCGATTGTGTCCACACGGCCCAGGACCTGTCCCGTCGCCACCTTGTCCCCGGCCTTGACGTCCACTTGTCCCAGCTTGCAGTAGAAAGTGAAATAGCTGCCGTGCTGGACCAGGATGCAACGGCCGTAGCCGGGCATCACGATTACGTGCTTCACTTCCCCGTTGAACACCGCCTTGACCTCCGCCTGGGCGGACAGGCCGATATTGACGCCGTTGTTGGTCGGCATCACCAGCGTCGTATAGACCGGATGGTTGTGCTTGCCGAAGGTCTCGACGACGGGACCGTCAGCCGGCCACGGGAGCTTGCCCTTGTTGGCGGCGAAGTCCGCTGACAGTTTGTAATCGACGGGTTTGGTGTCCTTGGTGTTGTTCTTGTTGTTCTGCTGCCGGGCGGCTTCTTCTTTCTTGCGCGCCTCTTCGATGGCCTGCGCGATGATGCGCTCGATCTCCCGGTTGAGCGCCTCCACCTGCTTGCGCTTGGTTTCCAGCTGGCGCTGGTAGAGGTTCTTGTCTTTCTTGAGGCTGGTCACCAGCTCGTCCGAGCGGAGCTCCTCCTTGCGCAGTCCCTGCAGTTCCTGCTCGTGCTCCTGCCGGATCGTTTCGGCCTCCTCCCGCAAGGCGGCGAGTCGGGCGAGGTCTTCGTCCAGCCCCGTGCGGAGATCCTGGATCTTGCGTGCCTGGGTATTCATCTGCCGGGAGAGATCCCGCAGATAGGTATAGCGGCGGGACGCCTGCCCAAGATCCTTGCTGGAAAGCAGGTAGGAGTACCACACCCGGACGTCGCGGTTCTTGTAGGCGTTGCGCACCAGGCGGCGGAAATACTCCTCCAGCGTCACCAGCCGCTGCCGGAGCCGCTCCGTCTCCGCCTGCTTGACGGCGATGGAATCATCCAGCTGCCGGATCTCCCGCGCACTCTCCTGCACGAGGCTCCGCCGCGTGGCGATCTGCCTGCGCACGAGCGTCAGCTCGTTGAGCGCATTCTCGCTCTTGGAGGCATTGTCCCGGATCTGCTTCTCCAACTGGGCGATCTCCTTCTGGAGGGCCGCCCGGCGGGACTCCTGCCTGGCCGTGTCCTGTGCCTGCGCCCCCAGGACGCCAAGCAGCAGGACGGCAGCGGCCGCCAGTATGCGGAGTCCGCGGATCATTTGTTCTTCTGCTCTGCCAGATTCTTATAATAAAGGGAAAGGTCCGTCTCGCCGAGCGCCTCGAGGACCTTCGAATAGTGCTCGAGGACCGTGGCGCTGTCCTTGCCCCCGTAGAGCATCGCATGCTTGAAATACGGCTTCGCATCCTTCGGACGCTTCAGCAGGTAGAGCAGCCAGCCGTAGGTGTCGAGATATGTGGCGTTGTCCGGCTCCAGTTCGATGGTCCGGGCGCTCATCTTGAGGGCTTTGCGAAGCGACTTGCCCTCCAGCGAGAGATAGTATGCGTAGTTGTTGAGCACGGAGGTGCGGTCGGGATCGGCCTTCAGAGCCTGTTCGTATGTCTCGTAGGCCTTCTTCTTGTCTCCCATCTCCTGGTACCAGACGTCTCCGGCGATGGAGAGCGCCTCGGCCAGATGATCCATGTCTCCCTGCGAACGGGCCAGGTCGGCCATCACGTCGCACTGCTGCAGCACGCCCTCCCAGTCCTGCTTGATGTAGAGCATCCGGAGCTTCAGGAGCTGGATGGCGTAATCCTCGGGATGAAGCTCCCGGTCCAGGTCCACCAGGCGGTTGATCGTGTCGCCCCAGACCCAATAGAACGGGGAGTCGATGTTGTCCATCATCACCGTGAGGTAATTGCTCTTGATCTCAGGCCGGACGCCCCCGTTGCGGACGAAGTCTTCCAGACTGGTGAAGAAAGCCGGGAAATTGCCCATCCGGCGGAGCAGTTCCGTCTTCCCGAGCTGGGCCGGAGCGTATTCCGGATCCAGTTCCAGCGCCTGGTTGTAATAACGCAGCGCCACGGAATCCTGGCGCGCGGCCACCTTCGAGTCCGCCACCATGGAGAGGGTATTGGGCGTATTGTACAATCCCGGATTCATCTTGATCAGCTTCTCCACATAGCGGCCGGCGCTGATCTGGTCCTGTTTGGCATCAAAGAGCGAAGCCATCGCATAGACATACCAGGTATTGGTCGAATCCGCCTGCACGGCCTGCGACAAGTGGCGCTCGGCGGCATCCAGGTCCCGGAGGGCCATCTCGCACAAGCCGAGGTAGTAATTGACCGCATCGTCCCCGGGATCCTCCCGGTTCAACTCCTGCAGGATGGCACGCGCCTGCGCGTAGTGTCCCTCCGCATATTCGGCCGTCGCCGTCAGGAAGCGGTCGGTGCTTCCGGGCTCCTGTGCCCGGAGGGAAAGGCCCGCCAGAAGCAAGACCAGGTATAGAAGGAGCTTACGCATCGTGGACACAAAATTATGTATTTTTATGAGAAAATTTGGCTATTTTCGCATGAAATATTTTTTCGGGCAGCAGGATGCAACTTTTCGGAAACAAAAAGCATCTTAACACTCGGGAAGCAGAATGGATCGAAGGGGCGAAGCACGGCGACCGCCGCTGCCAGAAAGCCATCTACGACCTCCTGTCCGCCAAAATGTTCGCAGTTTGCCTGCGCTACATGGGCGACCGGGACGCCGCTGAGGATATCCTTCAGGATGGTTTCGTGACTCTTTTTTCCAAACTGGACAGTTTTTCGGGAGAAGGCTCTTTCGAAGGCTGGGCCCGCAAGATCTTTGTGAATACTGCACTGATGAGTCTCCGCAAA
The DNA here is from genome assembly GCA_902790635.1 of uncultured Bacteroidia bacterium. Taxonomy (GTDB): domain Bacteria; phylum Bacteroidota; class Bacteroidia; order Bacteroidales; family UBA932; genus Cryptobacteroides. The sequence continues at coordinate 145,359 of CADASN010000004.1, forward strand.
AAGGACGCGCTCAAGAACTCGGAGGACGTGGATGCCGCATGGAACATCACCAGCGACGACCCGACCGCCATCCAGCGGATCGGCTACGACGACCTGCTGAAAATGATCGCCGCGCTCCCGACCGGATTCCGGACGGTCTTCAACATGTACGTCATCGAAGGTTTTTCACACAAGGAGATCGCCGAAGCGCTCGGTATTTCAGAGACCACCTCCCGCTCGCAGCTACAGCGTGCGCGGGTATTGTTGCAGACAAAGATTAAAGAAAGGTATTAAGATGCAGGACAAGCATTCCAACGATTTCGATCTCCAGGTGAGATCGATGCTCGCAGACGCCGGGATCAAGGCACCCCGCCGCGTCTGGAAAGCCGTGTCCTCGCGTCTGGATGCCGCCCAGGACGCTTCCGCAGCTCCCGTCTGGGGCTGGATGCGCTGGGCCGGCATGGCTGTCGCCGCGGCTGCCGTAGCCGCCGCCCTTTTCTTCACAGGCACGCAGAATTCTATTCCAACCAAAATTCATAACCAACCGCAAGCCCTGCTTGCACAAGCCGGCACCGACGCCGATACCCAGGTTCCCGCCGCAGTATCGGCGTCCGTCCCGGCCGGAGAGACGGCTGAACCGGCCGCCCCTTCCATCCCCAGCCCCCGGCGCGCGACCACCGTGCGCCCCGCCGGAAAGCCGGTCGTGAGCCCGGAAGTCTCCGTCAGCCCTGCTGATGCAGAGGCTTCCGCTCCGGCCGCCGCGGAGCCGCAGCCCGCCGCCGGACAGCAGGATCCCGCTCCGCGGGAGACCGCCCCTGCCGGGCAGAAGCAGCGTACGCAGCCGTCCCTGACGGTCGTGCCGGACCCGTTTGCAGATCCCATGGTCCCCAAGCAGGCCTTCAAGCCGCGGGTGGCCCTCTATGCACAAGGCGCTATCGGCAGCAACGAATCCGATTTCCGGCCGGCCGGAGCAATGATGGCCCCCGGCAAGTCCACCGGATTCTCCGAACTGGGCAGTTCCTCCTTCGGGGTGCCCTTCACCCTCGGTCTCGGCGTGCGGATCTATCTCCTGCCGCGCTTCTCCCTGGGCACGGGCCTGGACTACTCCCTGCTGACCCGCTCCTTCACCGGCAGTTACGGGGATGTCTCAGGGACCGTCTCGCACACGCTCCAGTATCTCGGCGTACCCCTCAACCTCTACTACGACGTCCTTTCCTCCGACAGGATCAAGTTCTATGTCTATGGCGGCGGCGAGGTGGAGTACTGCCTGTCGAACAAATACCGGCTCTATGCCAATCCTGACATCATCCGCAGCTATCCCGTCGAGGGCCTGCAGTTCTCCGTCGGCGGCGGCATCGGTGTCGAGTTCCTGCTCGGCCGCCACGTGGGCCTGTACCTGGATCCGGGCGTCAACTACTACTTCCCGGGCAACCAACCCAGAAATATCCGGACGGACAAGCCTTTCCTGCTGAACTTCGATGCAGGTCTGCGCTTCAACTTCTGATGATAAAAAAAAACAAAAACAGAAAAAAACGTATTTTTGTGATGAATTTCCCCGCGAAAAGGCACGGTTCTTTTCGCGGGGTCTTCATTTTTTCGCTTCTTTTGCAGAAAAAACTATGAAAACTCCCACTTTGCTTCTTCTCCTGGCAGCCACTGTCTCCGGCTGCATCTCCCTGGACGGCCTGGGCCGGGGCCCGAGCCGCACCGACTCCGAACGGAACGACCACCCTTCCTCCGACGAACGCACGCCCGATCTTCCCGGGCCCGCCGCGACCACGGACACGACCTTGTATTACACGGCAGTACGCTTCCCGGACTCGTATGACTGGCAGCGGGACACCGCCTACGGCAAGGTCGGCTTCGAACTGCTCCTCTGCCGCGAAGGCACGACCCTGCTGACCCTCCCCAATGGACCTGAAGCGCCTTTCTGCGCAGATCCGGACCGGCACCACATCCTCGACGGACACCTCTATACAGAGCGGATGCTCGCGAATGAGACCCTCATCGGGCGCGACGGGGTGGAGCTGTTCCGCTTCGATGGACGCGAATTCCTGCTCGGCCTGCTGCAGGACGGGGAGGATCTGCACACCGTCTCCCGTCCCGTCTCCGGCAAGGGATTCTCCTATCGCGTGAATGGCAAACCCCTGCTCACCCGCTCCGACGGCAGCGTCTTCGGAAGTCTCACTGACCCTTCATATGGTCCCGGAGGCGCCCTCTACCGAAATGACGGGCAGGTCGCATTCTGCTTCCGGTCGGGGTACGTCACGACCGCCGCCCACTACCTGGCCCGGGACGGCAAGGAAATCCATCTGGACAACATCCTGCCCGGACGCACTGTCCTGGACCTCAAACAACATGACGACCAGACCCTGATCCTGTACCCGTCCTTCATGAGGAATGTGATGTACGAGGGGAGGATCTGGCCCGGGGAGCGCGGGTATGCCGTCACCGGACGTTTCTCGGACGGGACGGGCGGATACATCCAGGGCCTGATAGAATCCAGCGGACTGAGCGACATGCGCCCCGTTTGCCGGGAAGAGAGTGCCGTCATGTACCATTCGGCGGAGGAGACTTGCGCCGTCTATCTCAGTCAGGACGGGACCGTCCGCTGGAACATGCTGGATGGGGGCGGAGCCGGCAGCAGCGGGGAACCCTGCCATTTCTTTTCAGGCGCCTGCGCCGCCCTGGCGGGCAGCCGTTTCGCGATTGCGCTGACCCCGAAGGACATACACCGCCCGCCGCGCATCCTGAACGGATCGCGGACCCTGGACACGGGGATATACGGCTACGTGAGTTCGGTGGCGCTGGAGATCAGTCGTCCCAACTGAGAATGCGGGAGCCGTCGGGCTCTACACTGATGTGCACCTTGAGCGTCTCTTCGGGCAGCAGGGCCTCGACGTTCTCCGGCCATTCCATTAAGCACAAGGCACCGCTGTCCAGATAGTCATAGAGGCCGATGTCCAAAGCCTCTTCCAGCTTGGTAATCCGATAGAAATCGAAATGGAAGACCGGCTCTCCGGCCGCCGTCCGGTATTCGTTGATGATGGCGAAAGTCGGGGAACTGACCGCATCCGACCGGACCCCCAGCTGCCGGCAAAGCGCCGTGGTGAACGTGGTCTTGCCCGCCCCCATCCCGGCATAGAACGCCACCAGCCTGCGGTCACCCAGGCGGCGGAGGAACTCCGCGGCAGCCGCGTCGATCCCGGACAGGGAAGGAATGACGATTTGTTGCAACATACCGCTGCAAAGATACGAAAAACTATGATACTGCTATGCTGACACACATTCATGGTGCGAAATGCATCGGAATCGACGCCGTCGAAGTGACGGTGGAGATCGACATCGACCGGGGGATCGGCATCCACCTGGTCGGACTGGCCGACGTGGCCGTCAAGGAGAGCCTGCTGCGCACGACCACGGCGCTGGAGGCCCTGGGGTTCCACATCCCCGGGAAACGGATTGTCATCAACCTCGCACCGGCCGACCTGCGCAAGAACGGCAGCGGCTACGACCTGCCGATTGCGGTCGGCATCATCGCCGCCTCCGGCCAGCGGGAGCTGCCGCTGGCAGAGCGATTCATCCTGATGGGCGAGCTCGGCCTGGACGGCAGCGTCCGGCCCATTCCGGGGGCGCTGCCCTTTGCCGAGATGGCCCGGCAGGCCGGGTTCGCGGGCATCATCCTCCCGGAGGAATCCGCGCTGGAGGCTGCCGAATTCAAGGAAATGCAGATCTACGGCGTCGGCGGACTCGGGGACGTAGTCCGGATCCTGGAGGGCCAGGAGGACTGCCAGGATCTGCTGATCTGGAACACCCAGCGCTACCGCAAAATCCACCGGGCGCGGATGGCCGCCCGCCCGGCGGAAGCGGGGGTGGATTTCTCCGACATCATCGGCCAGGAAGGCGCCAAACGCGGGATCGAGATCGCGTCCGCGGGGGGCCACAACATCATTCTGGTCGGTGCCCCGGGATCCGGCAAGAGTTCCCTGGCCAAGGCCATGGCGGGCATCCTGCCTCCGATGACCATGGAAGAGGCGCTGGTCACAAGCAAGATCTACTCCGTGGCCGGCAAGTCCAACGCGCAGGATGGCCTAATCCGGCGCCGGCCGTTCCGCGCCCCGCACTACTCCGCCTCCATCGCCGCGATCATCGGCGGAGGCGGCGGGGACAACATCCTCCCGGGCGAGGTCTCCCTTGCCCACAACGGGGTGCTCTTCCTGGACGAGATCGGGCAGATGCCCAAATCGGTGCTCGAGGCCCTCCGGGGGCCGGTCGAGGACCGGTGCGTCAGCATTTCCCGCCTCAAGGCGAAAGTTGATTTCCCGTCCTCGTTCATGCTGGTAGCGGCCTCCAACCCCTGCCCCTGCGGCTACTACGGCGAGGGCGACCGCTGCATCTGCACACCGACCCAGCGGCAGAACTACCTAGCCCGCCTGTCAGGCCCCATGATGGACCGCATCGACCTGCATCTGTGGATGCACCCGGTCCCGGCCGAGCGCATCATGCGGGCGCAGAAGGCGGAGCCCAGCGAAGCCGTGGCGGCGCGGGTGCTGAAGGCCCGCATCGCGCAAAAGCACCGTTTCGCCACGGACGACATCGCTGTCAACGCCGAGATGTCGCTCAAGCAGATCGAGCGTTACTGCCCACTCTCGGAAGCGTGCCGCACGACCCTAGAGAACCTGATGGTCAAGATGGGATTCTCGATGCGGGCGTATTTCCGCATCATCCGGGTCGCAAGGACGATCGCAGACCTGGAGGGAAGCGGCGACATCCGCCCAACCCACCTGCTGGAAGCCGCCTCTTACCGTTTCCTGGACAGGCAGAATCTGATGAACCTGGGTTGAGCGGATGTTGCAGGAGCGGTATTTATTTCTTACCTTTGAATGATATGGAAGGATACAGACTCACCGAGCCTCGCTACGAGGCCATGAACTACCGGCGCTGCGGCCGGAGCGGACTGCTGCTGCCCGAGATTTCCCTGGGCTTCTGGCACAATTTCGGCGAAGCCGCCGACCCGGACCGTTGCCGGGAGATCGTCGAGACCGCTTTCGACAGCGGCATCACCTATTTCGACCTCGCGAACAACTACGGCCCGCCCTACGGCTCCGCTGAGACGATGTTCGGCTGGATCTACAACCGCTCCCTCAAGCCGCACCGCGACGAGATCCTGGTGGCCACGAAGGCCGGGCATGACATGTGGCCGGGCCCCTATGGCGAGTGGGGCTCCCGCAAGAACCTGATGGCCTCGCTGGACCAGAGCCTGAAGCGCATGCAGCTGGACTACGTGGATATCTTCTATTCGCACCGTCCCGACCCGCAGACCCCGCTGGAAGAGACCATGCAGGCCCTCGTGGACATCGTCCGCCAGGGCAAGGCCCTCTACGTCGGCATCTCCAAGTATCCGCCCGAGATGGCCGCGCGCGCCTATGCCTACCTGCGCGAGGCGCACGTCCCCTGCCTGGTGTACCAGGGCCGCTACAACATGCTCGAGCGCACGCACGAGGACGAGATCCTGCCGCAGGCGGCGGCCGAAGGGGTCGGGTACGTCGCCTTCTCGCCCCTGGCCCAGGGGCTGCTGACCGACCGTTACCTCAATGGCATCCCGGAGGACTCCCGGATGCGCCACAGCAATTTCCTTAACGAAAGCGTGCTGACGCCGGAGCTCCTCACGCAACTGCGCGCGTGGAATGATGAAGCCCGCGCCGAGGGCTTCACCCTCGCGCAATACGCCCTCCGCTGGATCCTCCACCGCCCGGAAGTCACGTCCGTGATTATCGGCGCCAGCAGCGTCAAGCAATTGCAGGACAATCTGAAAGCTATCCGATAAAGCCCTTCAGGATCCGGTGCCGCATGACCCCTTTTTACGGGTTTTGCAGCGTCGCGAAAAATAATCTGAAAAATATTCGAAAAAAATTTGGTGCTTTCAAAAAAGTGGTTTACCTTTGCAGTCCCTTTCCGAGAGGACTGGGAAAGATCATTGAAAATACTGAAAGATAAGTACAAGCAAGTACCGAGAAACTAAGAATCGAGAGCGTTGATTTCTTTATAGAGAATCAAGGTGTCAGGAGAGAACTAGAGTATAAGAAAATA
>CADASN010000005.1 GCA_902790635.1 uncultured Bacteroidia bacterium
GTTGTAGAACTCCAGCTTGCCGCCCCACTCGAGGTCGGTGATATCCTGGGTCTTGATGTTCAGCTGGGTCTCCTTGCCGCCGATCATGAACTTGGTGTTGAGCTCGCCTTCGGCCGGGCAGACCAGCAGATGGACCTCACCGAACTGGCCGGCGCCGCCGGACTGCTTCTTGTGGCGGTACTGGGCGCTCGCGACCTTGGTGATGGTCTCGCGGTACGGCACCTTCGGGGCGAAGAGCTCGACATCAAGCTTGTACTCGTTGTTGAGGAGCCACTTGACGATGTTGATGTGCTGCTCGCCGTTGCCGCTCAGGATGGTCTGGCGGAGCTCCTTGGAGTACTCCACGATCACGGTCGGATCGGTGTTGGCGATCTTCTTGAGGGCATCGCCGAGCTTCTGCTCGTCCTGCTGGACCTTGGCCTTGATGGCGCAGCGGTACTTCGGAGCCGGGTACTCGATCTTGTCGTACTTGATGCCGGAACCGGGCAGGGAGAGGGTCGTGTTGGACTTGCCGTTCTTGAGCTTGACCGCGCAGCCGAAGTCACCGGCGTGCAGGGAGTTGACGGGCTCCTTCTTGGTGCCGGCGACGGCATAGATGGCGGAGAGGCGCTCCTTGTTGCCGGAGACCGGATCCTCGAGATCGAGACCGGCGGTGACCGTGCCGCTCATCACCTTGAAGTAAGACACCTCGCCGAGGTGCTGCTCCACGTCGTTCTTGTAGATGAACAGGGACGGGGCACCTTCTGCCTTGACTTCCGGGGCGGGGGCGACTTCCTTGATGAACTCCAGGAGGCGCTTCACGCCGATATCTTTCTTTCCGCAGACGCAGAAGACCGGATAGGCCTCGCCGGCGGCGATACCCAGGTTGAGACCCCGGTGGATCTCCTCCTCGGTAAGCTCACCTTCTTCGAAGTACTTCTCCATCAGGGCGTCGTCGAACTCGGCAGCCTTCTCGATGAGGGCGGCGCGGGCCTCCTCGGCCTGATCCTGGAACTGGGCCGGGATCTCGAGGTCCTCACGGGTGCCGTTGGCATCCTTGAAATGATAATACTTCATCGTCAGGACATCCACGAAACCGTCGAACGCCGTGCCGGGGTTGGTCGGGAACTGGACATAGACGGCCTTGCCGCCGATGGACTCCTTGATGGAGTTCTGGATGTTGTCCCAGTCCGCCTTCTCGCTGTCGAGCTGGTTGACCGCGATCACGAGGGGCAGCTTCTTGGTGTCGGCCATGCGGAGGAAGTTCTCCGTGCCCACCTCGACGCCCTGCTGGGCGTTGATCACCAGCACGCCGCTCTCGCAGACCTTGAAGGCCGCGTAGGCGCCGCCGATGAAGTCGTCGGAACCCGGGGTGTCGATGAAGTTGATCTTGGCATTCTGGAACTCGGCGTACAGCGGGCTCGCGTAGATGGAGCGCTGGTTGATCTTCTCGAGTTCGTCGTTGTCGGAGAGGGTGTTCTTGTCTTCGATGGTGCCCCTCCGGTCGATCACCTTGCCCTCGAAGAGCATGGCTTCAGCGAGCGTGGTCTTGCCGGACTTGGAGGCGCCGAGAAGGGCCACGTTGCGGATGTCTTTGGTAGAATAATCTTTCATTTGTGCGTATGGAGTATTTATTATTAGTCAAGTCCGCAAAAGTAATCATTTTTGCAGCCAAACGCAAATCAATTTGGGCCGGTGAAGCAATATCTCCGGATTTATTTGTTTATCTTTGCAAAGGTATGCCCGCAGCCCCTCTTCTTCCTTATTTTGAGCCCGGTCGCCTGGAGGCCGGATGCGACGAGGCCGGACGCGGTCCCCTGGCGGGTCCCGTCTATGCCGCCGCCGTCATCCTGCCCGCGGATTTCAGCCATCCGCTGCTGGACGATTCCAAGCAGATGAGCGAGAAGGCGCGCGAGCAGTTGCGCCCGATCATCGAGCGCGAGGCCGTCGCATGGGCGGTGGAAGCCGTCAGCGCAGAGGAGATCGACCGCCTCAACATCCTCGGCGCTTCGCTGGAAGGGATGCGCCGGGCGGTGCGGCGGCTCGCGGTGCGGCCGGATTTCCTGCTGATCGACGGCAACCGCTGGCGCCCTTTCGACGGCTATCCCTACCGGACGGTCGTGCACGGGGACGCCACCTACGCGAGCATCGCAGCGGCGTCCGTGCTTGCGAAGACCTGGCGGGACGAGCGGATGCGGGAGCTGGCGCGGCAGTACCCGGAGTACGGCTGGGACCACAACATGGGCTACCCGACCCCGGAGCACATCGCCGCCATCAAGGCGCACGGCTACTGCCCGGAGCACCGCAAGTCCTTCCATCCCAAAGAATTGGAACCAAGTTTATTCGATTGATATGAGAAAATTCTTCTTGACCGTTGCAACCGCCCTGCTGCTCGCCCCGGCCGCCCTGCGCGCCGACGAGGGCATGTGGCTCCTGCCGCTGCTCGAAAAGATGAACAGCGACGCCCTGCGCAACCTCGGCTCCCGGCTCACCCCGGACCAGATCTACAGTGTCAACCATTCGTCCATCAAGGACGCAATCGTCCAGTTCGGCGGCGGATGCACCGCCGAGATCATATCCGGCAGCGGCCTGCTGGTGACCAACCACCATTGCGGCTACGGCCAGATCCAGGCACTCTCCTCCACGGAGCATAACTACCTGGAAGACGGATACTTCGCGATGTCCCGGGCCGAAGAACTCCCTTGCCCGGGCCTGACTGTCCGCTTCCTGCAGAGCATGACGGACGTCACGGACGAACTCGCGGCGGGCAAGAGCCGCCAGGACCTGATCGCTGCGGCGGAAAAAGAGAACCCCAACTGCCAGGTGCGCATCGTCAGCTTCTACAACGACAACGTCCAGTACCTGATCGTCTCCAAGATCTACCGCGACGTCCGCTTCGTGGGCGCTCCGCCGGCATCTTCCGGCAAGTTCGGCGGCGACACCGACAACTGGATGTGGCCGCGCCACACCTGCGATTTCTCGATGTTCCGCGTGTATGCCGGCGCGGACAACGAGCCCGCCGACTACTCCCCGGACAACGTCCCGATGCGCCCCCGCCAGTTCCTGAACATTTCCCTGAAGGGCGTGCAGGAAGGCGATTTCGCCATGATCATGGGCTACCCGGGCAGCACCCAGCGCTTCCAGACCGCCGCCCAGCTCCAGAACATGCTGGACAACAATGACGTCCGCATCGCCGCCCGCGGCGTGCGCCAGGATGTCCTCTGGGCAGCCATGCGCGCCGATGACAAGGTGGGCCTGCAGTACGCCAGCAAGTATTCCGGATCCTCCAACGGCTGGAAGAAGTGGATCGGCGAGAAAGAGGCCTTCGAGGCCCTCTCCGTCATCCCCCGCGAGGAGCAGAAAGAACGCGACCTGACGGCCTGGATCAACGCCGATCCGACACGCAAGGCCGCCTGGGGCGATGCCATCGACCGCATCGCGGAGAGCGTCAGCGCCACCCGCGCCACCCAGCTCGCCGGCAACCTGCTCAACGAGACCCTCGGGCGCATCGAGCTCCTGAGCTTCGCGGCCGCCATGGACCGCTCCGTGAAAATGGCGCAGGAGATGGCCCGGCAGAATCCGGATGCTACCGGCGCCGTCCAGGACGCCATCAACGTGGCCAAGGACATGATCCAGTCGGAGTTCAAAGATTACAGCGTCGATGTCGACCGCGCCGTCGCCGTCGCAATGATCGACCACTACAAGGCCCATGTCAACCCGGCCGACGCCATCAAGATCGGCGGCAAGAGCCTCCTGACGATGGACACCCGGAAATTCGTGGACAATCTCTTCAAGAAGAGCATCTTCACTTCCGCGGAAAAGCTTGGCGCCAAACCCATCACCGCCAAGCTGCTCGAGGCAGACCCGGCCGTCCAGTTCGCCAACGCCGTCACCGATGCCGCCACCCCGATGAATGCCTTCATCCGCGGCAACAACCAGGCGCTCGCCGATGCCTCCAAGGCCTATGCCGCAGCCCTGCTGAAATGGAAGGAGGGCGAGCCCAGCTACCCCGATGCCAACAGCACCTGCCGCCTCACCTACGGCACCGTCAAGAGCTACGAGCCCAAGGACGGTGTGCTCTACAAGTACTACACGACCCTCAAGGGCGTGATGGAAAAAGAAGACCCGGACAATTACGAATTCCGCGTACCCGCGAAACTCAAGGAGATCTATGAGAAAAAGGATTTCGGCCAGTACGCCAATGAGAAAGGCGAGGTCGTTGCCTGCTTCCTGACCAACCTTGACATCACGGGCGGCAACTCCGGCAGCCCGGTGATGGATGCTGACGGTAACCTCATCGGTCTCGCCTTCGACGGCAACTGGGAGGCGATGAGCGGGGACGTCCTCTTCGATCCCGACCTGCAGCGCTGCATCTGCGTGGACATCCGCTATGTCCTGCTGATGGTGGACAAGTTCGCCGGCGCCGGCTATCTGCTGAATGAAATGAATCTGGTGAGAGAATAATGACGAAAGAAGACATTCTGCAAGTCCTGCGGGAGGTGCATCATCCCGGCAAGGGCGACCGCGACATCGTGGACCTCGGGATGGTCGCGGAGGTGGATGTGACGGCCAAGCACGTGACCGTCACCCTCGGTTTCCCCAAGCGGCGTGATCCGCTGGCCGAGTATCTGATCGGGAGCGCCCGGGCGGCCCTGATCCGCCATCTGCCTTCGGGCGTCGAGGCGGAAGTCAAGGCCGTCGTGGTCGAGGACGACAAGCCGAAGAAAAAGGGCCTCGCCCTCGGCATGGAGCAGCTCGCCGAGGTGCGCCACATCATCGGCATCGCCTCCGGCAAGGGCGGCGTCGGGAAGTCCACCGTGGCCGTGAACTTGGCCTGCGCGCTGGCGCGCATGGGGTACCGGGTCGGCCTCGCGGACGCGGACGTCTATGGCCCTTCCGTTCCGGTCATGACGGGGACGGAAGGGGCCGTGCCCGCCGCGGAACCGGGTGCCGAAGAGGGCCAGGAACTCATCCTCCCGCTGGAGAAATACGGCGTGAAGTGGATGTCCATCGGCTATTTCGCGGAGCGGGGCCAGGCCCTGATCTGGCGCGGACCGATGGCCTGCAACGCCCTCAAGCAGATGATCCTCCAGGTCAAATGGGGACCGCTCGACTACCTGCTGATCGACATGCCCCCGGGCACGGGCGACATCCACATCAGCCTCGTGCAGGACATCCCGATGGAAGGAGCCGTGATCGTCACGACCCCGCAGGAAGTGGCCCTCGCCGACGTGGAGAAGGGTGCCAACATGTTCCGCAACGAGAACGTGAACCGTCCCATCTTCGGCCTGGTCGAGAACATGGCCTGGTTCACCCCGGAGGCACATCCCGATGAGAAATATTATATTTTCGGCGAAGGTGGCGGAGAGCGGATGGCCCGCGAACTGGGCATCGACCTGCTCGGCCGTATCCCCCTGGTGCAGGGCATCCGCGAGAGCGGCGATGCCGGCGAGCCGGTGGCCCTGGGCTCGCGCCCGGACGGACTTGCCTTCCTCGAACTCGCCGGAAAACTCGCTGAAAAACTCGGCTAAATGGAAGTCCGCGCGAAAAAGTCTCTCGGTCAGCATTTCCTGACCGACCAGTCGATAGCAAAAGCGATCGTCGACGCCTTGTCAGTGGGTCCGATTTCCAAGACCGCGGTCTTGGAAATCGGACCTGGGATGGGCGTATTGACGCAGTATCTGCTGAAGCGGGAGGATATTGACCTGAAACTGGTGGAGCTGGACGGGGAGTCCGTGGACTACCTGCTGACGCACTTTCCGGGGATGCAGGGGCGGCTCTACCAGGCCGACTACCTGCGTCTGGACATCCACAAGCTGTTCCCGGGCCCCTACCGGATCATCGGGAACTTCCCCTACAACATCTCCTCGCAGATCTTCTTCAAGATCCTGGACGACAAGGACCGGGTCCCGGAAGTGGTCTGCATGATCCAGAAGGAAGTGGCCGAACGCATCGCGGAAGGTCCTGGGAGCAAGACCTACGGCATCCTGTCGGTGCTGCTCCAGGCCTGGTACGACATTGACTACGTGATGACGGTGGGCTCCGGTGCCTTCTCGCCGCCGCCCAAGGTACAGTCTGCCGTCATCCGCCTGCGGCGCAACGCACGGACGGCCCTCGGCTGCGACGAGAAACTGTTCAAGACCGTCGTGAAGACCGCTTTCAACCAGCGGCGCAAGACCCTGCGCAACGCGCTCAAACCCCTGCTGCCGGAAGGCTTCGACACTTCCGCTCCCGTCTTCGACCTGCGTGCCGAGCGCCTCGGCGTCGAAGACTTCGTAACCCTGACCCAACTAATCACTCCATAACACAGTTATTGACCATGAAAAAGTCCTTTCTCCTCCTGATGGCCGCTGCGGCCGTCGTCATCGCCTGCAATGGTGGTTCCGGCACCACCGACAACCTCGGTTATGATCCGGATGCCCAGCAGCTCCAGATCGGCAAAGACATCGCGGTCGTCCAGACGACCTACGGTACCGTCAAAGGTTTCATCTACCAGAATGTCAACACTTTCCTGGGTATTCCCTATGGCGATGACACCAGCGGCGAGAACCGCTTCATGCCCCCGAAACCCCCGAAACCCTGGGAGGGTGTCCTGCCCGTGGTCTGGTATCCGACCTCGGCTCCGCAGCGCCCCTACACCGAAGGCGCGACGCCCTATGCCCAGTTCCGCGACCGCTGGAACTACGACGGCTTCGGCGAAGACTGCCTCAAGCTCAATGTCTGGACTCCGGGGCTGGATGCCTCCCGGCGGCCCGTCCTCGTGTGGCTCCACGGCGGCGGCTTCTCAGCCGGAAACGGCGTTGAACAGGACGGTTACATGGGCGCCAATTTCGCCCGGCGGCACGACGTCGTGTTCGTGTCCCTCAACCACCGGCTCAACAGTTTCGGATTCAGTGATTTCGCTGCTGTCGGCGGGGAGAAGTACAAGCACTCCGGCAACGTCGGCATGCTCGATATCATCTTCGCCCTCCAGTGGGTGCACGACAATATCGCGGCCTTCGGCGGAGATCCGGGCAACGTGACCATCATGGGACAGAGTGGCGGCGGGTCGAAAGTGACCATTGCGGCGGCCATGCCTGCCGCAAAAGGGTTGGTGCACAAGGCCTTCGCCATGAGCGGCGGCTCCACGGGCGCCGCTGACAAGGCGCTTGCCGAAGGCCTGGGTGCGCAGATCCTCAAGACCGCCGGGCTCAAGCCTTCGCAGATCGACAAGCTGCAGCAGATGCCCTGGCCCGAGTATTTCGCCCTGGCCAACCGGGCAGCCGCAGAGTACAGCGCCTCCCTGCCGGCCGGACAGCGCTACCGGGGATTCAGCCCCGTGGCGGACGGCGTGGACATCCCCCTCGGCGACTTCTACACCTCCGGGCGCGACGATGTCCCGTGCGTGCCGATGATGCTATCCACGACCACCAACGAATTCGTTTCCGACCGCGATACGCCCGAGCAGGAGGACCTCACCCGGGAAGACATCGTTAAGATGATGGAACGCAATTATGGGGAGAAAGCCGGAGCCATCTATGACGAATTCGACCGGATCTTCCCCGGCAACAGTCCTTTCGGCGTCTATTCCATCGTGAGCTCCTCCCGCCAGAACGTCATCCGGATCGCCAACAACAAGCTCGCGCAGGGACAGCCGGTCTATCTGGCCTGGTTCAACTGGTATCCGCACATTTTCGACGGTCTGCCCCGGGCGTTCCACTGCCTGGACATCAGCTTCTGGTTCAACAACACGGACCTGATGTATTCCCATTCGGGTGGCGGCAAGGAGCCGCGCGACCTCGCGGACAAGATGGGCGACGCGCTGGAGGCCTTCATGCGCACCGGCGATCCCAATACCGGCAAGAAGGGCGGACTGCCCCACTGGCCCCGCTACACCCAGGAAGAAGGTGCGACGATGATCCTGAACAACGTCTCCCGTGTCGAGAACGACCCGGACCGGGCGGCCCGCGCCTTGATGCAATAATCTAGGATCAGGCTCAATAGCACTCGTTGTGAATCATCATATCGAGCTCCGTCACCTCTCCCGACCTTATCGTGAGGGGGTTCATCCCGCCGTCGCCGTAGAAGCCCAAATAACCATCCGTATAGTATAAACGCCCCTGCTCCAAGATAAAAATCGAATACTTCCCCGCAGGCAGCTGGATTTGGTAGAAGCCGTTTTTGGTTGATCTGGTTTTGGCAACCAGAAGGGTCGGCATCATCTCCGGGGTCACCTTGTTGATGTCGTACGGCTCTACGGTCTTCACGTCCTGGGGCAACGTGTATTCATACACATAGATGTCCCGCTTGACGTACCGTTCGCCATGGTCCCTCTGATCGCCTTCAAAACCCGGCATAAAATCCCCGTAGCGCTCCATGATCACCCCGTAAACACCCTGGGTGATCGTGGGTGAAGAAAGCTTTTCGCAGGAAGCGAAGAGCGTCACCAGCGCGGCCACAGCAGCAAGATACTTGAGTCGTTGCATGATTCGGAGGGATTTAGGGTCAGACATCGAGGGCGCCGAAGACATAGAAGTTCGGGGAAGCCCACGCGAACAGGCCGGACTCCTGGAAGAAGCAGGAGAGCTGGACGGTCCCTAAGTCCGAGGTCTTGGGGACCGTGACGGTATAGACACCCTCCCAGGCACTGTCCGTCGACCAGGGCTCGTAGGTGCAGCCGTAGCGGCGCACCATCTCATCCAACTTGGATTCTTCGACAGCGTAGTTGAGCTTGACGATGAACGTGTCATCTACGGCGTAGAATTTCCCGTCCTTTTCGAACATATACGAAGCCGTCCGCACCCCGTCCTTGTTGCGGATGGCGTTGATTTTAGACGGCTGGATCCGTCCGAAAGACTGCAGGACGGCAACATCGCCTATGGAACCGTCGTAGGTCACGTCCGGGCCCAGCCGGGCATGGTAGGTCCAGGGCTTCAGGGTGGCGTCGCTCTGCACAATGGCCAGCTTCTGCGCTTCGGGGATGCCTTTCTCAAACAGGATAAAGACTATATCCCGCCGCTCGTTCAGGTAAACCTTGTCGTTGAAATAGTAGTAGTACTGGCTGGACTTATCCAGTTTGCTGCATCCTGCCGTCGCAAGCAGCGGCAGGAGCAGCAAAAAGAACCAAAATCTAGATCTCATATATTGTTATTCCTCGCTTATATAACTCGCACCCCTACAAAAAACTGCCTGGATATTTTATTTTTTCCGGCGAAGGGTCGGGAGGGCGGCGCCAAGGATGGCGCCGAGGGCGGCAAGGATCAGCAGGATGGAGGTGGCGCGGGAGACCGCCTCGCCGATACGGTAGGACGGCGGATCGAAGCGCATCACCAGGTCGTGCTCGCCCACCGGGACCCACGCCGCGCGCAGCAGGCTGCCTTCCAGCTCGATCGGAAGGACCTCGCCGGTGTCTTCCACGGTCAGCGTCCAGCCCACAGGATAGTATACCTCGCTGAAAATCAGCTTGGAGGAAATGTTGCAGGAATAGTGGTAGCGCAGTTCGTTGGGGGCATAGGAAGTCAGTTCGACCTGCTGGAAATAGGCCGGCTGCAGCGTCTCGGGATCCGTCTCTCCGACAGGCAACACGGATCCGGGACCGTCGAGGACCTCTTCGAACCAGGCATTGCCCTTCGCGTGCGGATAGCGGAGCGGCGGCATCTCGCCGTCCAGGATGATGTAGCGGCAGTTCAACTGCGCGAGGCCCGGCAGGTACGGCAGGGCGGCTTCGGCCTCTTCGAGGGTCTTGGCGCCGCCCACCGCCCGGGCAATCTGGCTGATCTCACCGGTCAGGGTGCTCTCGATGAACTCCTGGTAGCGCTGGAGCTTGGCGGGGGAATAGCCGCCGATGTTCTTGTGCCAGTAGGACGGGTGGGAGTCGTTGAAGACATTGACCGTCAGGTCGAGCACGCGGAAGGAGGGATCCGTATCCGCAAGGATCAGCTCGTCCACCGGACGCTGGTTGAACTGGCTCTGGAAGGAGCGCGGGGAGACGAAGTCATCCGCCGACAGGTAGCGCTTGCCCACGATCCCCAGGTCCAGCAGGACCAGCAGGCAGATGAGCCCAGTCGCGGTCAGGCGACGCCCCTGCCCCATCTCGGGCTGCGTGGCGAAGGTCTTCTGCGCACTTTTCGGGACCGACGTGCCCCACCAAAGCAGCGCAAAGGATGCCGCGATCAGCAGCAGCGAACGCAGGGCATCCACCACCAGCAGATGCCGCCGGTCCGCAGCGAGCGCATCCACCAGCACATCCGGCTGGCCGGCATCCGCGCTGCCGGTAAAACTGCCGGCGATACCGGGCAGCAGCGCACACAGCAGGCAGAAGCCGCCGGTGACCGCCGCCGCGATCCAGCCTTTCTCGCGGAAAAATGCGGCCGATTCCGGCTGCCGGACGATGCGGTCCAGCACCAGGAAGCCGAGCATCGGCAGGGTAAACTGCAGCACCACCAGCGCCATCGACACCGTGCGGAACTTGTTGTAGAGCGGGGCGACGTTGTAGAAGAACTTCGTGAAAAGGAGGAAATGGCTGCCCAGCGCGAGTAGCACCGCGAGCACCGTACCGGCGATGAGCCACCATTTCTCCTTGCCCTTGAAGGCGAACAGGCCCAGCACGAAAAGGAAGATCGTCACGGCGCCCATATACATCGGTCCGGCCGTGAACGGCTGCGGCCCCCAGTAGAGCGGGAGATGCTTGGCGGTCTCCTTCAGGTTCGGCTGGCCAGCCCGCTTGAGCAGGTCGTAGGTCTCGGAGTGCTTCGGGTTCACCGCACCGGCGGACGAGCCGCCGTTGAAATTGGGAATCAGCAGGTTCGGCAGCTCTTCCCAACCGTAGGACCAGGCGGTGGCATAGTCGAGGTCCAGCCCCTTGGCGCCTTCGCCGCCTTCGGAAGCAGCCGTGCTGCCACCACGCATCGAATAGGGCGTGTACTCCATCGTGGGGAGGAGCTTGACGGCGTTGGTGGCGATGCCGGCGACGCCGAGCACCAGCAGCAGCGCCGAAGCCGTGAAAAAGCGGCCCCACAGGCGCTTCTTCCAGATCGAGACCACCAGAACGATGACGTAGATCAGGATCAGCAGTGCCAGATAGTAGGTAATCTGCGGGTGGTTGGCCTTGACTTGGAAACTCAGCGCCAGCCCGAACAGCGCCGCGCCGAGGATCGTGCCCGGTAACCAGGAGATTCTTCGACTTCGCTCAGAAGGACCTGCGGATGCGCCACTGCCGTCCCCGGCTAGGGCGCGATTATAGGTGTAGATCAGGGCGGCAAGAACCCAGGGGAGAAAGGCCAGGGCCTGCATCTTGGTGTTGTGGCCGACCTGGATGATCTGCAGGTTGTAGGAGCAGAAGGTGACGGCGATGGCCCCGCCGACAGCGATCAGGGGATGGATCCCCAGCGCGAGCATCAGCAGCCAGGCGCCCAGCAGCGAGATGAACAGGTAGGTCGCCGGGCGGCGGCCCAGCAGCAGGAAATCATAGACTTTCTGCGTCCAGTCGCCCTTGGTGGAGGCATGGATCGTTGCCGTGGGCATCCCGCCGAACATCGACTCCGTCCAGGCGGTCTGGTCGTCAGGGTGGGCGGCGTTCCACTCCATCATCTCGTGCGACATCCCCTGCCAGCCGGAGATGTCGCTCTGGTTGACAATCTTGCCGCCCAGCACTTGCGGCACATAAGCATAAGAGAGAACCAGCAGACCGACGACGATGCCGGCGTACAGGAGGATTTTCTTTTTCATGGAAGGATCTTTGTGAGCTGCGCCGTGAGGGCGCGGCGGGTGTATTTGTCAATGCCGGCCGTCTCGGGATGCTCCGCATCCAGGAAGGCTAGCAGTTCTTCTTTCTTGTCCCAGTCGTACATCTGTCCGGCCCCGGCGTCGCGCAGGACAGCGGCCGCTGCGCCGTCCTCCTGGCCGATGCCCAGCACAGGACGGCGGGCGGCGAGGTATTCGAAGATCTTGCCGGGCAGGACTTTGGCATACTCCGGCTCCTGGCGGAGCGGCAGCAGCAGGATGTCGGCGGCGCGCTGTTCGCGCACGGTCGCATCGTGGGGCAAGTAGCCCAGTTCGACCAGATTCGGCCCCAGGCCGCGTTCGCGGATGGCATCCGTGATTGCGCGGTCCACCTTGCCGGCGAGGCGGATCTGCAGCCGCGCGCGGAAGTCCGGATCCGCCACGCAGCGCTCTGCAAGCGCATCCCATAATTTTAACGGATTCCCATCCGCAGCAAACAGCCCTGTATGAACTAGGCGAATCTCTGTGCGCGGGCGTTGTGGAGCCGGGGTGTCCAGGTATTTCCCGGACCCTTTTTTCGGGTTCGGGAAAACCTGGACCCCTGGCGCGCAAGCGGGAGATTCGCCCGATTCGGAGCAAAGCGACGCAGGGGCACTGCCGCTCCCGCATTCTTCCGTCGGAAAATCCGACTCGTCGAATCCATTGGTAATGAGCACGACCGGCGTTTTGGTCTTGGCCTGGAAGTCGGCGGCGACGGGCGGCGACACGCTGATCACGGTGTCGGCCTCGTCCAGCACGGACTGCTCCAGGCGGTGCTGCAGGCGGTCGGAGGCCTTCGTCAGTCCGAGGTGCTTGTAGTAGAACATCTCGGTCCACGGATCCCGGAAATCCGCGATCCACCGCAGCCCGAGGGCCCGTTTGAGGCCCCGGCCGATGAGGTGCACCGAATGCGGCGGGCCGGTGGTGACCACCGCGTCCACCGGGTGCTCCGCGAGATACTTCTTCAGGAAACGGACCGACGGGCGCACCCAGCCGATCCGTGGATCGGGAATAAAACAATTGCCCCGGATCCACAGGGAGAGGCGCTGCTTCCAGCTTTTCTTCTGGGCGTTGACGGGATTGACCTCTTCTCCCTTTTTCCCGCCGGTCAGGCGGCGATAGATGGAGTACGGCTCCAGGATGGGGGTCTTGATGACCTCCGCGCAGGCGGGGATGTCGGCGAGCAGGCTCTCGTCGGTGGCGAGCTGCTCCGGGTTCTCCGGGGTATAGACCACCGGCTGCCAGCCCTGCTCCGGCAGGTATTTGCTGAACTTCACCCAACGCTGGACCCCCGAACCGCCGGTCGGGGGCCAGTAATAGGTGATGATCAGCAGGCGTTTCACCGCTTGTATCCTTCGAGGTTGGCCTTGACGGTCTCCCACTTGTAGTAGGGACCCTGGAACGGCTCCAGTCCGCGGAGCTTGCGCTCCTGCTCCTGGTAGAGGAACTTCACGAGGACATCGCCGGTCTTGTTGCGGTAGAAGATCATCTGGAGGTTGCTGGCCATGCAGATGTTCCAGAAGCCCAGCCAGTTGTCGCACACGTCCTCCACTTCCAGGCGGTCGCCCACGCCCTCGATGCCCAGGTAGCTCACCAGGGCCATCAGCGGATAGTCGTGGCCGAAACGCAGGTCGGCGGCATAGGCGCCGGTGGCGATGCATTCATCGGCTTTCTCCACAATGTCCCGGACGCAGGACTCGGCCAGCGGAACACGCTGCGCGCCGGCATCCGCGGAGTTGCAGTGGCCCAGATAGAGGAATAGGTTGTTCTGCGCCCACCGGTTGTAGATCGCGTCGAAAGGCAGGAAGCGGTAGAGATCCTCCTCGATGTCGAAGTCCTCCGCCACGACGGCGGTGTCGAAGACGTTGGCCGTCAGGCGGCGGGGGCTGTCCACGAAGGTGCGGGCTTTCTCCACGTCCGTGAACAGGCGCGTCAGCACGCCGAGGGTATCGTCGGGCACCTGGCGCATGTATTCGAAACTCTTGCGGAGCGCCGCGGAGGTGAGCTGCTGCCAGCCCTGCTCGTTGTCGAGGTATTTCATGAACTGCTCGCCCGTGTCGAGGCGGATGTTCAGCTGGGTGTTCTGGCGGATCAGCGAGTTGGTGAAGGAGTTCATGCTGATGATGCAGCGCTGGACCGTGCTCGAGTACGCGCGGACGTTCTTCTGCCCGGCGAACACCTCCGGATAGCGCTTGTACATCCGCTCGGCGAGGGCCGCATGCTCGCGCACCCCGCGCTGTGACAGGCGCCCGTCCATGCCGTCGTAGATGGCCAGGACCTTGCGCGTCGCCACCTCCAGGGAGTCGCCGCCCGGCGTGAGGATGCCCAGGCCCCGGCCGACTTCCAGGGTGCGGATCAAGTCCTCATAGGCCTTGCCGCCCCAGTTGGAGCGGGAGCCGTGGCGCCCGTAATGGCTGATATAGAAAGGCGTGTAGCCCTTCGGAGCCGGCGTATCCCGGATCTCGGGGAATTCATAGGAGTTGAGGTTGTTGCCGGCACGGGAAGGCTCTTCGAGCAGCGCGCGGACAGCAACCTCCGAACGGTGGGGCTGTGCCAGGACGACGGTTGCAGACAGGACCAGCAGGACCGCCGAAAGGGGTTTCCATTTTCTCATAATCGGTATTCTAATCGGTCAAAATCGGACCTATTCTACAAATATAGCCAAATTCTTGTTAAATTTGTGGAAAGACAACCAATCTGCCACATGATACGTAAAGCCTTTTTTCCCGTTTGTATCCTCCTCCTGTCGTGCCTCTGCGCACAGGCCCAGCTGATCAAGAGCTGGGAAGGTATCCAGCATGGTGACGTGCCCACGCTGGAACAGCACTACAACCTCCCGCCTGTCGAATACGCCAGCCACATCCTGTGGGGCTGGGAAGGCGACATGGATGCCAAGATCATGAAGCAGGACCTCGACCTGATGCAGAGCGTCCATACCCGGATGATCAACATCGAGCCGGGTTATAATTTCCCTTATGAGTACCTCTCCGACGGCTGGTGGAAGATGATCAAGATGGCCGTGGGCGAGGCGAAGAAGCGCGGGATGAAGGTCTGGCTGATCGACGACGCCAAGTATCCGAGCGGCTTCGCCGGAGGCAAGTTCTCCCGCGAACGGCCCGACCTCAAGATGTGGGCCTTGATCCAGCTGGATGAGGCCTGGGAGGTCCCCGCGGGCGGCGAATTCGCGGACCGCGAAGTGCCCGCCGGCGCCGTGAGCGCCGTGGCTGAGAGTCCCGGACAGGCCAACCGGCAACTCGGGATCCAGGACGGAAAATTGAGCTTCAACGCCGGCGTCCACCCCTGGACCATCCATTTCGCAGGCTACGCCCACAAGAGCGGCGACACCCGCGCCGTCAACCACCCCACCCGCGGCAAGGACACGACCAACTTCCTGCACGACCACCTCAACCCGGCGGCCGTGGACCAGTTCATCGAATGGACCCACGCCGCGGCGGCCAAGGCCCTCGGCAAGGAGATGGGCCAGACGGTGATGGGCTTCCGTGGCGACGAGCCGGAGTACATGTACACCCCGTGGACGCCCCGGATGAATGAGATCTTCATGGAGAAAAAGGGCTACGACCCCACCCCGTACTATGCCTCTTTCTTCGCCCCCACCCGCACCGAGCAAGAGAAGCGGGTCAAGGCGGACTACTTCGACGTCTGGTCCGAACTCTTTGCGGACCACTTCTTCAAGCGCCAGGCGGACTGGCTCGGCGCGCGCGGCATGGCCCACATCACCCACCTCAACAACGAGCACCAGATGCCCGTCAACATCGAGGCGAACGGGGATTTCTTCCGCGTGCTCAACCGCGTCCAGATCCCGGGCGTGGACGTGATCAGCAACCACGTGGCGCCGGGCGTGGACAATGATTTCCCGAAGCTGGCCTCCTCCGTGGCGCACGTCTATGGCAAGCCGCGCGCCTTCAGCGAGACGATGGGCGCCGTGCGCGGGGACCTGCGGACCAGCAAGCAGGTGCTGAACTACCAGTTCGTGCGCGGCATCAACTATTTCGAATACAACTTCTGGAGCAGCAAGTCCCAGACGGCGGCATCCCTCGCGCAGCGTCCGCACATGGCGGAGCTCACGGACTACATCAACCGCAGCTCCTTCCTCCTGTCGATGGGCGTGCCGGGTGCGCGCGTAGCCATGTACTACCCCATCCAGAGCATGTGGATGGGCAACAACCAGGTCTATTGGGACCTCTCCGAGCTGTCGCAGCTGCTGATGATCCACCAGACGGACTTCGACTATGTCGATGACGACGCCTTCTGGGAGGCGCTCACCGTGGGGCCCGGCTACCTGGAAAACAAGAGCGGCCAGAAGTACTACACCCTCATCGTCCCGCCCGCGGACGTGATCTCCGAGCGGGCCTGGGCCGTGATCGAGGAGTTCGTCTCGCTGGGCGGCAAGCTGCTCTTCTGGGGCGGGCGCCCCTCGTACCTGGTTGGCCGGACCTTCACGCAGTTGAAGCCGTTCCCCGATTGCCCGCAAGCGACCTACGAGCCGCTGATGCGCTGGACGCAGCAGGTCTGCGCCGCCCTGCCCGAGCCGGAGCTCCGCATCCGCGCCGAGCGCCCGGAAGGCAGCTACCTCACGGGACCGGAGTCACCCTGGCGGGTGGAGCCCCGGCCCGCACCCCAGCGGCCTGCACAGGCCCAGCGCCCGCAGCAGAACCGGCCGGTGGACTCCCAGGCCTGGGTCACCATCGAGTCCTTCAAGCGCCAGATGGGCCTCACGGAAGTCATCATCCCGACCGACAGCATCCGTTATACGCACCGCACGCTGGATGACGGGGAGCTCTATTTCCTCTTCAACGAAGGCACGCGCAAGCAGAGCTTTACGGTCGAATTCGACGCCGTAGGACAGGTCCGCCAATGGGACGGCTTCACCGGTGACGTCCGGGAAGTTCCGGCCCGCATCGAAGACGGCAAGACTGTGCTGGACGTCACGCTCGACGGCTATGACAGCGCCGTCTATACCATCTCCAAAGGGCACGGGACCTATAACGTGCGCGACTACGGCGCCACCGGCGACGGTGCGACCGTGGACACGAAAGCCCTGCAGGCCGCGGCGGATGCCGCCTACGCGGCCGGAGGCGGCCTGGTCGTGATCCCGCCGGGCACCTACCTCTCCGGCGCCCTCTTCTTCAAGGGCGGCGTGGACCTCGAGATCCAGGAGGGCGCCACGCTCCGCTCCACCCTCGATTCCGACGATTTCCCGCAGATCTCCACCCGTTTCGAGGGCATCGAGCACATGTTCCGCTGTGCTTTCCTCAACTTCGACCATTCCCGCGGGGTGCACGTCTATGGCGGCGGCCTGATCGACGGGCGCGGCCAAGAGTGGCGCGAAGTCAAGAACAAGGACGGTCACTGGGGCCGTCCGCGCATGCTCTGCTTCACCGACTGCCCGGGCGGACACATCGAGCACCTGACGATGCTCAACCACGCCTCCTGGTGCCTGCACGTCCTCTACACCGACGGTTTCGAGATCAATGACCTGCACATCAGCGTCTCCTCCTACGTGCCCAGTTCGGACGGCGTGGACCTCGACTCCTCGTCCAACATCTGGATGCATGACGTCTATACCAACGTCACCGACGACTGCCTCTCCATCAAGAGCGGCAAGAACGAGGACGGCCGCCGGGTGGCGCGCCCCAGCATGAACATCCGCGTGGAGCGCTGCAACTTCGACGGCGGCCACGGCGTCGCGATGGGCAGCGAGATCTCCGGCTGCATCCGGAACGTCGTCATCGACGACTGTGTCTGCGGCGCGGAGAACCGCGCGCCGGTGCGCTTCAAGAGCCAGCCCTCGCGCGGCGGCATCGTGGAGGACATCACGTTCAGCAACATGCGCCTGGACGGCTGCGGCACCTTCATCGACGCCAACATGATCTGGCGCATGGTGGAGAACTACGAGCCTTTCAACCCCCGCACGCAGCTGCGCGACCTCAAGGTCATCAACGTCAGCGGCAAGGTCAAGTCCGTCGGCAACATCTACGGCGACCCGGACGCGCCGATCCCCGAGGGCACCTTCCACTTCGAAGGCTGCAAGCTGGAGGCAGAGACCGGCCTGAAGCTCGCCAACGTGGACCAGAAGGACTTCAGCGGCATCGAGATCTCCGTCCCGGCGGGCGTCGAGCCGATCCAGCGGATCCAGGTCCAGGTCGGCGGGCGCGCCTCGGGAACGCCGGTGCAAAACTAGACAGCCAGGCAGTTTTTCGGACGGGCGGCGTTTATATGGGTGAATTTGTTTATTTTTACGGAAATGAAAACGCTTGTTCTCTCCCTTGCGGCCGCCCTCCTGCTGGCGCCGTCCTGCACGAAAATCAACCGCGAAGAGGACCTCGGCCCCGAGGATCTGCAGCCCATCGTCCCCATCGAGCTCACCAAGGCGGAGCAGGGAGTCCGGGAGGCCTCCAACACCTTTGGTCTCAACATCTTCAACCGGCTCTACACCGCCGGGCAAGGAGAAGATGTGGTCTTCTCCCCGCTGAGCCTCTCGCTGGCGCTGTCGATGGTCGCCGAAGGCGCGGCTGGCGACACGTGGAAGCAGTTCTCCGACGTCATCGGCTGGGGGAGCGCCACGCAGGCGGAAGTCGGATCCTACTACAAGAAAATGATCGAAGGCCTGGTGACGGCCGACCCGAGCGTCGCATTCACCAGTGCCAATTCCTATTGGGCAACCCTGGGCCTGTCGCTCAAGCAGGATTTCGAGTCCCGGTTAAAGGCCAACTATGCCGCGGAAGGCTACGTCGTGGACTTCTCGTCGCCCGCTACCCTGGACAAGATCAACACCTGGTGCTCCGACAAGACCGATGGCAAGATCCCGAAAATGCTCAACGCGTTGAACCCCGAGACGCAACTGATGCTGATCAACGCCCTGCTTTTCAAGGCACCCTGGGCACTGACCTGGGAGATCAAGCAGGGCCGGGACTTTACGGGGACGGACGGGAAGGCCAAGAAGGATTATCTCTACGTCAAAGACTATTCGATGGCATACGGAGACTATGGCGATTTCGAGTATCTCCGCATTCCTTATGGCAACGGCGCCTACCAGATGGACATCATCCTGCCCCGCGAAGGCACATCCCTGGCGGATTTCCTGCCGACCCTGAAGGCAGGACATCTGTCTTATCCGCTCGATGCCGCGAAGGTGACGCTGTACCTGCCGAAGTGGTCCACGTCGTATTCGACGGAAGATGCGCTGATCGATATTCTGAAGGCCCAGGGGCTGACCCTGCCTTTCGACAGGAACCTGGCTGATTTCTCCGGTATCAGCCAGGAGCATCTGTATATCAGCCAGGTCATCCAGAAGACGCAGATCGACGTGACGGAGAAGGGTACCGAGTTCGCCGCGGTCACGGTGATCGGCATGGAAAAGAACAGCGCCGTGCCCGTCACCCCGCCCAAGGTCACGGTCGATGTCAACCGGCCCTTCGCCTACGTCATCCGGGAGACCACCTCCGGCACCGTCCTGCTGACAGGAACTTTGTCGAAATAGGATTTAAATCCCCAATTCGCTCTTCAGCGAGCGGAGCAGGTCGAAGGCCTGCAGGGGGGTGAGGTTGTTGAGGTCGGCGGCTTCGAGCTTGTCCTTGATGGCGGCGAGGGTGGGATCATCCAGCTGGAAAAAGGACAGCTGCACGGAGCCGTCGTCCTGCATATCCATCGCGTTGGCGTGCTTCTGCCGCCGCTCCAGGTCGCGCAATGTCCGTTCCGCGGAGTCGATCACCTCACGCGGCATGCCCGCGAGACGCGCCACGTGGATGCCGAAGCTGTGCGCCACGCCGCCGGGCATCAGTTTCCGCAGGAAAATGACGTTCTTGCCTTCTTCCTTCACGGCGATGTGGTAATTCTTCACCCGGGGGTACTGCTCCTCCAGGTCGTTGAGCTCGTGGTAATGCGTGGCGAAGAGGGTCTTGGCGCCCTTGCCGTAGGTGTGGATGTATTCCACGAGGGCGCGGGCGATGGACATGCCGTCGTAGGTGGACGTGCCGCGGCCGATCTCGTCGAGCAGCACCAGCGAGCGGGCGCTGAGGTTGTGCATGATCATTGAGGTCTCCAGCATCTCGACCATGAAGGTGGACTCGCCGCGGGAGATGTTGTCCGTCGCGCCGACGCGCGTGAAAATCTTGTCGAAATACCCGATCTGCGCCGCGTCGGCGGGCACGAAGGAGCCGATCTGCGCCATCAGTACGATGAGGGCGGTCTGGCGCAGGAGTGCCGATTTGCCGGCCATGTTGGGGCCGGTCAGGATGATGATCTGCTCGCCCTTGCTGTCGAGGCGGATGTCGTTGGGGACATATTCTTCGCCCACGGGCATCAGGGTCTCGATGACGGGATGGCGTCCGGCCTTGATGTCCAGGACCAGGCCCTTGTCCACCACGGGACGGCAATAATGGCGGTCCAGGGCCTGCTGTGCGAAGCCCTGCAGGACGTCGAGGCGCGCGAGAATGCGGCAATTCTCCTGGATGTCGCGGATGGCTTTCTGGATCTCGGCGACCATTTCGCCGAACAGGCGGCTCTCGATCTCGTAGATGGCCGCTTCGGCGCCGAGGATTTTCTCTTCGTATTCCTTGAGCTCCGGGGTGATGTAGCGCTCCGCCGAGACGAGGGTCTGCTTGCGGATCCACTCCGGCGGGACCTTGTCACGGAAGGTGTTGCGGACCTCGATATAGTAGCCGAAGACGTTGTTGTAGCTGATTTTCAGCGAGGTGATGCCGGTGCGCTCGCTCTCGCGCTGCTGCATCTGCAGGAGGTAGTCCTTGCCGCCGCGCGAGATGCCGCGCAGCTCGTCCAGGTCCTTGTCCACGCCGGGGGCGATCACATCGCCCTTGCCGAGCTGGGAGGCGTCTTCCGCGAGGGTGGCCGTGATGCGCGCGAGGAGCTTGTCGGTATTGTGCAGGCCCTTGATCAGCCTGTCCAGCGCAACGCAGCCGGTGTCGGTGCAGAGCTCGCGGATCGGGGTCATCCGGCTCAGCGAGCGGCCGAGCTGGCGCACTTCCCGCGGGAGGATCTTGCCGTTCGCGGCCCGGGAGAGGATGCGCTCCAGGTCGCCCACTTCGCCCAGGTGTCCCTGCAGCTCCGCGAGCAGTTCGTCGTTGTCGTGCAGCAGCTGGACCACCTCGTAGCGGCTCTCCAGCTCCTTGATGTCCATCACGGGCATCGCCAGCCACTGGCGCAGCAGGCGGGCGCCCATCGGGGTGCAGCTGCGGTCGATCACATCGACCAGGCTGACTCCCTCGCGTCCGGCATTGCTCTGGAAAATCTCCAGGTTGCGGAAGGTGAATTTGTCCATCCAGACAAATTTCTCCTCGTCGATGCGGCCGATCGAGCAGATATTGCCGAGGCCGGCGTGCTGGGTCTGCTCCAGATAGACCAGCAGGGCCCCCGCGGAGCAGATGGCGAGCGGGAAGCCGTCGATGGCGAAGCCCTTGAGGCTCTGGACCTTGAGCTGCTTGCAGAGGCGCTCCTCGGCGGCATCCTGCACGAAGGCCCATTCGTCGAGGCCACTGATGTAGTAGTCGCCGAAGCGCTCCTTGACGGCGCGCAGCACGTCACGCTGGACGACCAGTTCCTTGGGTTGGAGCGAACTCAGCAGCGTCCCGATGTACTCGATGCTCCCCTGGGCCACCTGGAAGGTGCCCGTGGAGACATCGAGAAATGCCGCCCCGCACGCCTGCCCCTCGAAGGTCAGGCCGGCGAGGTAGTTGTGCTCCTTCTGCTCGAGCATCCCCTCGCCAAAGGCGATGCCGGGGGTGAGGATCTCCGTGATGCCGCGCTTGACCAGTTTGTTCTTGACGAGGGCGGGGTCCTCGAGCTGGTCGCAGATGGCGACCTTGTAGCCGCCGCGGACGAGTTTCTGGAGATAACTTTCGATGGCATGGTGCGGGAAGCCGGCCATCGGCGTGTCGCCTTTGTCGCCGTTGGAGCGGCGGGTGAGCACGAGCCCGAGTACCTTGCTGACGAGCACGGCGTCGTCAGAGTAGGTCTCATAGAAATCCCCGACGCGATACAGCAGGATCGCCTCGGGGTGCTGGGCCTTGATGCTGAAATACTGCTTCAGCATCGGAGTATCTTCGCCTTTCTTTGCCATGGTCTTTGCCGGAAAGACAAAGATACGAAAAATATTCTATAACAGACTGGCTTCGACGCTTATCTCGGCCTCGGCGGGCAACTTGTCCACCAGGATGGCACGCGCCCACCAGAGCGTTGCCGGAGCAAAGCTGTTGACCCGACAGACACGGATGCAGTAGCTGCCCGCGCCGCCTTTCGCGGAGAAAGTCAGGTCGTAAAGCATGTTCTGGTGCATCTCCATCCCGGCTACCAACAACAAGGTCTTTGTGCTCCAGTCGATCGGCTTGTCATATTCTCCCGAATACGCCGCCTGCAGATCCGAGTCGCTGTCCATACGCCGGACCCACACATGATCGAGCCCCACATTCTGTGGCTTCCAGTCAGCGATGACCCCTCTCCACGCGGAGCCGAGCACGTCTTCAGTCGTCTCGGCCTGCCATAGCGTATAATTGTCGAAGCGCTCCTCCTTCTTGTATAGTTCTTTCCAGGAGATGCCCTGCAACTCGCCGCTCAGGATACGGCCGCTGAGATCGCCGCTCGACGCATTCACGAAGAGGTACATCCAGTCCTCGGTTCCGTTGACCCGGACATCCGGCCGGACCGCGAAGATCCAGGTCTCGACATTGGTCGTTCCAACCGCCACCGCGTCGGTCGCGCCGTTCGCCTTGTAATAAAGCTGCGTCCTCGCCGGGAGAAGAGTCTCGCTCACCAGGACCCCACGGTGAAGGAAGCGGTCCAGGACCGGCTGGGCCAAAGTCTGGGCCTGCTGGGCCGACATCGTCGGCAAAAGTTTTTCAGGCAAAGCCTTGCTGCATCCGGCAGCCAGGAGAAGGGCTACAGCAAGGAAGAATAAATAGATCTGTTTCATCTCTCTATGTGTGTATTTTTTATTTCAGATCGAAGGACAAGCCCGCCCGGAGGGAAAAGAGCGGATAGATATCCCAGGAGGTGAGGTAGGCACTGTGGTTGAGGTACTGTACGAGTGCCGGACTCAGGTAGAGCCGGATACCGTTCAGCAGGCGGAAATCGGCGCCCGCCTGGAGGTTGGCGGAGAAGAGCACCGGCTCGGACAGCCTTTCTGCGCCCGAGACGTGGATGCACTTGTCGGCCTGCAGGCCGCCGCCGACATAGAAGCGCAAGCGGCTCTCGGGGTTGATATAGAAATGCAGGTCAACGGGGATGCCGAGATAGTGAAGCGCGGCGTGGTACCGGGACACGGCCGTCGGGAAGACTCCGTGCTCTGCTTCCGTGATGGTCAGGTCGCCGGGACGCTGCGTATAGACCAGTCCGGTGCCCAGCGTCAGGCGGCGGGTCATCGGCAAGGCGACCGAAACACCGAAACTGACGGGCAAAACCGGCGTATTCCGTTCGTTATAGCGGGAGTTTTGCAGGGCATTTTCCGCTGAGTTTCCCATCTGCAAGATCGGATCTGATTGGATCGCCTGCCCGGGATCCCAGGAAACGGCCGGCACTCCCGAACTGGAGACAAGGTGGTACCCATCAGGACCAAACTGACCGCTGGAAACCCAGGAAATGGTCTCCCCATTGTAATAGTCGGCATACATGATACTTCCCGCACTGTTGACAATAGAACTTGATTCAAATGCGACTGGACTGCTCCTGTCAGTTCCCATCTGGAAACGCAGGCTGACGGGGCGGCGCTGCCGGGGGCCGGAAGTTGGCTCGTCCGGGAAATCTTCCCGCGTCAGTTCTTCCAGCGGCCGGGGGTCGCCGGATTCGCCGTTGAATGACGATACCGTGTCTTCGCGGGGCGGATCCGTTCTCTCCTCCTTCTCGCTTTGATCCGGAATCCCTTCTTCCGTCACGCCTTCCTGCATCCGGCCCGGATCCTCCTCTTCCCGGGCTATGTCCGGGACCTCCGGCCGGGAGGCCGGGGCGCCGGCCCCACGCACTGCAGAGGAAGCGGCGCGCAATGGCCTTGCCGGTGGGATGGACTCCGAAAGCAGGCTTGTCTGCTGCGCCAGCAGGACCCGCTCCGGCGCCGGGCGTGAGGGCTGCGGCGGCCGCAAGAACAGGACGGCGGCCAGGACGGCGGCAACACCTGCCAGCGCCCACGGCCACCAGGCCCGGGGCGCAGGGCCCGATGCCGCGGCAGAAGCGCCCCAGCCATCCTCCAGGGGCAACTGCGCATCCTGCAGGCGCTCCTGCAGTACCGCGATCCAATCTTTATCGTTTTTCTGTGTCATGGTTTCCGTATTTCGCCGCGATCATCGCGGCCAGTTTGTGCCTCGCCTTGAGGTATTGGGTCTGTGAGGTTTTCTCCGAGATGCCGAGCATCTGCGCGATCTCCCGGTGCGAGCAGCCGTCCAGGCAGAAGAGGTTGAACACCGCCCGGTAGCCTTCCGGCAGGGATGCGATCAGGTCGATGAGTTCTTCCACCGGGATCTGCTGCAGCCTCTCCGTATCCACGCTGACTTCTTCGTCCGGCAGGTTTCCGGACGGCTGCATGAAATGCTGCTGCCGGCGCAGTTCGTCCACGGCCAGGTGCACCGCAATCTGTGAGAGCCAGGCCCCCAGGGATCCTGTCCGCCACGGGTGGAACCGGTCCAGGGAGGCCCAGGCCTTGAGAAAGGTGTCGTGCACGAGGTCCCGGGCACGGTCCGGATCCCGGACATATCTCCGGCAGACGGCCAGCACACGCCCCGCGTAGGTCTCGTACATTTGTTGTCTTGCGCCCGGATCTCCTGCTCTGCATCGCCGGACCAGACCCTTCTCGTCCATCAACTCACCAGTTTTGAAGAATCTTCACCAAGATAACGAGGATCTTGGAAAAAACTGCCCGATTCTTCAGGAATCTTTCGTCCGGCGGCAAAACGGACAGAAGAGGCTGGCCAAAAAGATTCGGGATCTTTTTGGCCAGCCTCTTGCCGGGTCTCCGCTAATTTAGCGGATGACGTAGTCCTTCAGGATGTCGTCCACGCGGCTGTTGATCTGGCCGGCGAGGGCCTGGCCGCGGGTGCTGAGACCGGGGATGGACAGGAGATTGCCCGTGGCGGAGCGCAGGGCACCCGTAGAGATGTCACCGTTGTTGATGGCCTCCAGCAGGGCGGACATCAATTTCTCCAGATCGGCGGCGCTCACCGTGTAGTTCCACTTGAGGGCCTGGGCCAGGCTCACGGGACGCTGCCCCTGGTTGTTGGTGCAGTCGATGGGCTTGACCGCGACATCGGGGAATTCCCGGCGCAGGTCCGTCAGTTGGCCCGCGTGGCTGCGGAATGCGCTGACGAGCTGGTCCAGACCGTTGTAGCGGTTGGTCGCGTCGCCCACGGAAAGGCTGTTCTTGAAGCAGCTCAGGATGTCATTGTACACCGGCACGACCGTGATCTTCCGGAAGCCGCTGGCTTTCGCCTTGCGGATCAGCTTCTCCAGGGCGCCGTCGCCGGCCAGCAGGCCGTCGCAGATCAGTCCGGAAGACTTCAGGTCGAGCTGGTGGACCGCCGTGCTCTTGCCGGAGGCCGGAGGCCCCATCACGATCGTGAGGTCATCCTTGCCCTCGCGCAGGGCCTTCTTCGTCAACTCCTCGAAGAGGTGGTCGTACACGAGCTGCTCCGCTTCGCGGTAATCCGCTCCGTTGGTGCCCGTGTAGCCCAGCGGCCGGAACAACTGGCGTACCTCGTTGGGATCGAGCGTGTTGGCGGCAGCGCCCAGATACTTGTCGGAGAGCTGCTGGAGGCGCTCCTGTGCCCAGGTCACGGCATCGGCGCCGGTCAGGCGGGGCTGGGGCGCTTCAATCGAATACGCCGACGGCCTGGGGGCCATCCGGGTATGCCGGCGGATGTCCATGATCTTCTCTTCCGCGAAGAAGGTGTCTCCGGGGAGCTGGTAGCGGGCGTTGCCGTCCGGGTCGGGCGTGAAGAGCATCAGCGAAGCCTTGCCACGGTCCACATAGCGGATCCAGCCGCGGGGAGAGAGGTTGTACTCACCGTCGCCCAGCACGGCATTGACCACGCAGTTGGTGTCCCACATGCGCTGGCCCACTTCGCAGTCAAACTGGGTATAGACGGTCTTGATCGGGTTGAGGTCGGTATAGGACAAGTCCGTGAGGATGTCCACGGAAGGATAGTCCATCGTGTCTCCCACCATGGAGGGGGACAGGACGAGATCGACATTCTTGGGAAGATTGTCGTAGAAAACGGCCGCGGCGGCAGAGGCGGTGCGCATGTTGTAGCCGCTGAGGTTGTCGTCGCCGTCGAAGTGGCCGGCCTGGATATAGACGGCCTTGACCTTCCGTCCGAACAATTCGATGCCGTTCATCTGCGAATATTCATCTGCGCCGGACTCGAAAAGCTGCTGCAGGCAGGTCATCATGCCGATGGCCAGCACGACGACCGAGTGGTCCTCGGCTTCGCTGAGCAGCTTGCGGTACAGCTTGTAGCCTTCGGGGAGCTGCTTGGGATCGATCGTGCGGGGATACAGCCAGCTGCCGTCCGGGTTCTTGAATTCGACCAGCCGGCTGTAAGGGATGAAATCGTAGGGATCCTTGACGCCGTTGTGCTCCAGGGCGATCGGAATCCCGGGATGTCCGTAGAACTGGTTGAACACATCCACCAGGACGGCATTGCGGTCGCCTTCACGGTCCACGACGATGCCCCTGAGGTCCACCAGGCCGTCTTCGATGTAGTGGTAGAGCATGATCAGGGAGAACAGGTCGTCGGTGCAGCTGCCGAAGTCCGTGTCCAGGATCATCGGGATGGGCTGGCGGAGCTGGTGGTAATTGCCATAACTGATGTTCTGTGCACGGCACAGGGTGAGGGCAAGCGCACAGGAGACAAGGAGGATAATCAGTTTTTTCATAAGGAAAGTGTGTTTCTCTCCCGAAAGTTACACAATTATTCCCTATTTAGCAAGCTGTCGCCCCGCGCCCGGCAGCCGTCAGGCGAAGAAATTGGTAATGAAGATGATGACGATGGCGAGCGGAGCGATGTAGCGGAGCAGGAACCAGAAGGCGTCGAAGACGGCGCAGTTGAAGCGGGCGGTGCCGCCGGCGGTGAACTCGTCGCGCACCACAGCCTTGTCCATCTTCCACCCGACGAACAGCACGAAGAGCAGGCCGCCGAAGGTCATCAGGAAGTTGGAAGTGAGCATGTCGCAGAAGCTGAAGAGCGACAGGCCGAACAGTTTCAACTCCGCAAGCGGGCCGAAGGACAGCGAGCAGAGCGCCCCGAGCGTCCAGGTGCCGAGGAAGATCAGGGCCGTGGCCTTGCGGCGCGACAGTTTCCGCTGCTCCACCAGGTAGGCCACACCCACTTCATACATCGAGATGGCGGAGGTGAACGCCGCGCAGGCGATGGTCACGAAGAAAAGCACGGCCACAATGGCGCTGAGCGCGGGCGCCACAACACCCATCTTGGAGAAAATGTAGGGCAGGGTCTCGAAGATCAGGCCCGGACCGGCGCCCGGCTCGATCCCGGCGGCGAACACCGCGGGCATGATGGCGAAACCGGCGACCAGGGCAAACAACAGGTCGAACCCCACCGTCCCGAGCCCCGTAGCCAGGATATTCTCGTTCTTGCGGATATAAGAGGCGTAGGTCAGGATGGTCCCGACGCCCAGCGACAGCGAGAAGAAACTCTGCCCCATCGCCGCGGCGACGGCCGACGGCGTAATCTTGCTGAAGTCCGGCCGGACCAGGTAGTCCACACCCGCCGCGGCCCCCGGCAGGCTGAGCGAATAGACCATGATCAGCACGATCAGCACAAAGAGCAGGGGCATCGTGATCTTGTTGAATTTCTCGATGCCGGATTTCACGCCGGCGGACACAATCCAGGCGCAACCCAGCAGGAACAGCGTGTGGCAGAGCAGCGGCCAGCCGGGCGAGGAGATGAAGGCGCCGTAGGCCGACGACACGGCTCCAATCTCCCCGGCGTGGAAGCCGGTGGTCAGGGACTGCCACAGATAGCCGAGGGACCAGCCGCCCACGACGCTGTAGTACGAGAGGATGATCAGGGGGGAGACCACGGTCAGCAGTCCGAGCCATTTCCACTTCGTGCCGGGCGCCAGCTTTTCCATCGCCCCGAAGGTTCCGGCATGCGTCCGGTGGCCGATCACGGCTTCGGCCAGGAAGATAGGCAGCGAGAGCAACACGCAGGATATCAGGTAGATGATGATGAAAGCCGCCCCGCCCATCTGGCCGACCATGTACGGGAAACGCCAGATATTGCCCAGACCGATCGCCGAGCCCGCCAGGGCCAGGATGGCGGCGGAACGTCCGCCGAAATGTTCCCTCCTTGCCATCGGCTACAGCATGAAATTGGTGAAAAAGATGATGATCACGGCAATCGGCGCCACCCATTTGATCAGGAAATAGACCACCGGGAAGAGGCGCTCGTTGACCGGCAGGCTGCCGCCGTTGGTGAACTCGTCACGCACCACCCGGCGCGGAAGGATCCAGCCGACGAAGATGATGGACAGCAGGGCCATCACGAGGAGCAGGATGTTGGAGCACACCCAGTCGAAGAGGTCGAAGATGGTCATCCCGGCAATCTTCACGCCCGCCAGCGGGCCGAAAGACAGGGCGCAAAGCACCCCGAAGCCGCCGCAGATCACGAACAGCACCAGGCACGCCCGCAGACGGGACATCCCGGAGCGTTCCACAAGGAACGAAACGCCCACTTCCACCAGGGAAATGATGGAGGTCATCGCCGCCACGATGATGGCCAGGAAAAACAGGATGGCCACCACGGAACTCACCACGGGCAACCCGGCCCCCATCTTGGCGAACACATAGGGGATGCTCTGGAAAATCAGGCCCGGACCGGCGCCCGGCTCGATGCCGGCGGCGAAGACGGCCGGCATGATGGCGAAACCGGCCAGGATGGCGAAGAGCAGGTCGGACACGGCCGTGCCGCCGCTCGTCGTCAGGATGTTCTCCTCTTTGCTCACATAGGAGCCGTAGGTGATGATCGCGCCCATGCCCAGGGACAGGGAATAGAAACTCTGCCCCATTGCAAACGCGAACGTTCGCGGTGTCAGTTCGCCCCAGTCCGGATGCAACAGGTAGCGGACGCCTTCTCCCGCACCCGGCAGGCTGACGGAATAGGTCAGGATCACGAGGATCAGTACAAACAGGACCGGCAGCGAGATCTTGCTGAACTTCTCGATGCCGGACTTGACGCCGCCGGCCACGACCGCCACGGTGATGCCCAGGAAGACCAGGTGCATGATGACCGGTGTCCAGGTCGAAGAGGCGAAAGACCCGAAGAAAGCGCTCGCCTCCCCGGGCGACATCCGCACGAAAGCCAGGCTGCAGGATTTGACGAAATACTCCACCGACCAGCCGCCGATGACGCTGTAGTAGCAGGCGATGAGCGTGGGGATCAGGATGGTCAGGTAGCCGGCGCCCTTCCAGAAAGGGTGCTGACGCGACAGGCGCGCGAAAGCGTCGCGGGAATTGGTGTGGCTCCGGCGGCCGATCATCACTTCGGCCAGGAAGACCGGCAGCGAGATCAGCAGCGTAGCGACGACATAGACGACCACAAACGCAGCCCCACCGTGCTCTCCCACCATATAGGGGAAGCGCCAGATGTTGCCGAGGCCGATGGCGGAGCCCGCCATGGCCAGGATCACGGCCAAGCGGCCGCCGAATTTTTCGCGTTTGTCAGCCATTGTCTACAAACTAACCGTCTGATATCCCCGACTCCGTCGGGAATGATAAAATAAGGCGAATCTACCGCCTGACGTAAACGACAAACTCAAAAGAGAGTCCGGTCGCTTCGTCCACCCGCATGCCCGAGCGGGACTCAACAGCCCAAATATCGGAATTAATTTCCGGAAAAAACGCGTCTGCGTCAGGAATCGTCGTATGAACGTGCGTGATATACAGGCGGTCCATCTCGTTGACAGCCTGCCGGTACACGGATGCGCCCCCCATCACGAAGCAGCGCTCCGCCGGTTCAGCGGCCGCGTACGCTTCTTCGAACGAGTTGACGCAGACGACCTCCTCCGGGATCGGATCCCACCCGAGGTTGAGGACGATGTTCTTGCGCCCCTTAAGGGGATGGAACGGCAGGGAGAAGTAGGTCGTGCGTCCCATGATGACGGGAAAACCCTTCGTCTTCTCCTTGAAATACTTCAGATCCTCGGACAGGTGCCAGGGCAGCCCGCCCTTTACGCCGATGGCCAGGTTGTCGGCCACGGCTACGATGAGACATTTCTCCATGTTATACTGCTACGGGTGCTTTAATCGCCGGCCAGGGGTCGTAGCCCTCCAGGGTGAAGTCCTCGTAGGTGAAGTCGAAGACGCTCTTCACCTCCGGGTTGAGCTTCATCACGGGCAGGGGACGCGGCTCCCGGGAGAGCTGCTCGCGGACCTGGTCGAAGTGGTTGAGGTAGATGTGCGTATCGCCCGTGGTGTGGATGAATTCGCCGGGCTGCAGGCCGCAGCCCTGGGCAATCATCATCGTCAGCAGGGCGTAGGAGGCGATGTTGAACGGGACACCGAGGAAAGTGTCCGCGCTGCGCTGGTAGAGCTGGCAGGACAGCCGCCCTTCCGCCACGTAGAACTGGAACAGGCAGTGGCAGGGCGGCAGGGCCATCCGGTCCACCTCGCCGGGATTCCACGCCGTGACGAGCAGGCGGCGGGAATCCGGGTTGCGGCGGATCTGGTCGATCACCTGCGAGAGCTGGTCGATGCTCCGTCCGTCGGGAGCGGGCCAGCTGCGCCACTGGTGCCCGTACACGGGGCCCAGGTCGCCGTTCTCGTCGGCCCATTCGTCCCAGATGGTGACTTTGTGGTCCTGGAGATACTTGACGTTGGTGTCGCCGGCGATGAACCAGAGAAGCTCGTAGATAATGGACTTGAGGTGGACCTTCTTGGTGGTCAGCAGCGGGAACCCGGCCGCCAGGTCGAAGCGCATCTGGTGTCCGAAGATGCTCTTCGTCCCCACGCCCGTGCGGTCATGCTTGACCACGCCGTGGTCCATGATCTCCTGCAGAAGGTCGAGGTACTGCTTCATCCCGCTTACTTGACGCCGAAGGCGAAAATGATGGCCTCGTGGAAAACCTTGCCCGGCTTGAGAATCGTGGAAGGATAGGCCGGCTGGTTGGGGCTGTCCGGGAAGTGCTGGCACTCGAGGGCCACGGCGTCATAGTCGTGGTACACGCGTCCGCGCTTGCCGGCAGGGCAGCCGTTCAGCCAGTTGCCCGTATAGACCTGGATGCCCGGCTGGGTCGTGAAGACCTTGAGCGTACGGCCGCTCCGGTTGGACCAGAGCTCGGCCGCTTCCTGGAGCTGGCCGGGGAAGTAGCCGTCGATCACCCAGCAGGCGTCGTAACCCTTGCCGTAGTTCAGGGCGGGGAAGTCCTTCTTGATGTCGCGTCCGAGGGTCTTGCCCTTCCGGAAGTCCATCGGGGTACCGGCCACCGGATCCGGATCGCCCAGCGGGATGAGGGTCGGGTCGGTCGGAAGGTATTTGGAAGCGTTCAGCTTCAGGAAATGCCGGAGGGCGGTACCGTGGCCGTTGAGGTTGAAATAGGCGTGGTTGGTGAGGTTCACCACCGTCTTGGCGTCGGACTTGGCGCTGAACGTGAGGCGGAGCTCGTTCTGCTCGCTCCACTCATAGCGTGCCACCACGACCAGGTTGCCCGGGTAGCCCATTTCGCCGTCGGCGGAGACATACTTGAACTCCACGCCGCCCTTGCGCTTGCGTGATTCCCAGACCTGGTTCTGGAAGCCTTCGGGGCCGCCGTGCAGGTGGTTGGGGCCGTTGTTGACCGGCAGGGTGTATTCCTTGCCGTCCAGGGTGAACTTGCCTTTCGCGATGCGGTTGGCGAAGCGCCCCGGGCACTTGCCCGCACAGGGACCGTCGCCGAAGTAGCTTTCGGCCTTGCCGTAACCGAGGATCACGTCGGCAAGCTTGCCGTCGCGGTCGGGGACATTGACCGCCACGATGGCGGCACCGAGGTTGCTGACCACGGCGGAGGCACCGCTCGCATTCGTCAGGATGTACTTGTAGATGGCCTTGCCATCGGGGGTCCTGCCCCAGAGTTTTCTGTTGATTGCCATAGATTTATTGATTTTGTTGATTCTGCAGCCAGGAGACGACCCGCTCGGTGGGGGCATCTTTCATCAGGACGCGCTTGTCGCGGTCCAGCAGGTAGAGGGACGGGATCGCGCGGACGCAGTAGATCCGGTCGGAGCGGACGAGCCCGTCGGGATCGTAACCGCAGAGCCAGTTGCGCGGGTAGTTCGGCTCGTATTCGCGCCATTTGTCGATCTCCTCGTCGATATAGACGTTGACCACGGCGAGGGACTTGCGCGCGATCATGTCGTTGAAGCCGGGGACGGCCAGCAGGGTCTCGATGATCTCCTGGCAGGCATAGCACCCGGGATTGCTGAAGAAGAGCAGGGTCGTGCCCGCCTGGACTTCGTGCAGGCGGTGCGACCGGCCGCGGGCGTCCGTGAAACGGAAATCGGGCGCCACGGAGCCGACCGGGGTCAGGGCGCACATCCGGCTCTCATATTCGTAGCCGGGCCGGGCGGCTTCCCGCGTGAACGGAGAAGCAGCAAGACCCTCGACGTAAGGGAGATACAGGTCTTCGTCGCGCACCGGAGAATTGGGATCGTAGAGGTAGCGCGACACGATCTCCGCCATCAAGAGGAAGACGTGCGAGGACGTGTCCGCGGCCTGCCGGGCCTCAACCTGGGAGAAGAAGTGCCGCATCTTCTGCTGCGCCAGCGGGAGCGGAATCTGCCGGAGCACTTCCGCATAGGTCGCCACCTGCTTCTCGACCTCCGCATGGGAAACGCCCAGCACGGCACCTGTGTCGCAGGGGCCGTCGCCCGCAAGGAACTTGTCCCAGAAATGGTCCAGCAGGTAGTCCCGGCGCTCTTCCGGGTCGGTATAGACCGCCGGAATGTCCGGCAGCTGGAACGCGCGCAGTTGCCGCACGGCGGGTTGCTGCGGCTGTCCGCCGCCGCCCTGCCGGCATGCCGGCAGCGCCAGCGCCGCCGACAACAGAAGCCATATGAGCCCTCTCGTTTTCATCCAAACCCTAAAGATAACCAAAAATAGGTTTATCTGCAAAAACCGGATCTGACCGAGGGGGCGGAGGGCTACATTTCGACGCTGAACACCAGCGACACATTGTGCCGCTCCATGGGGAGATTCTTCTGAGCAAAAGCAGCAAACGAGGCTCCTCCGTTGTAATTGTAACTCACGCCGATGCGCGTCACGTAAGGAATCCAGAGGAGATTGCCCAGCACCGCGACCAGATCGGCCCCGGCACTGTAGAGATTGCCGCGTTCCTTCGCCGAAGAGAAGGCGTTGAAGTCTCCGTGCAAGGTCAGTTCGAAATTGCGCAGGTACGCGACCGGCCCCAGCAGCGCCCGGTCCACGGGCAGCAGCGGCAGCTTGTAGTCCAGCGACACGCGCTGCTGGTTGGCGTATGCGGCGAGGGCGCGGGTGACGGCGGCGGAATAGCCGCGCGGGGCCGCATTGGCGAAGCTCTCGCTGAACGTCCCTTCGTCGAAGCGGTGGGCGAGCATCCAACTCCAGCGGAGCCCGTGCGTCTCGTGCAGGCCGGGCAGGTAGCCGTACAGGTAGGCATAGGCGCTCGGTGCGATCAGCCCAGGCTTCCAGCGGAAGCTGTAGCCGGCCTCGGCGCCGATACCCACACGCGGATAGACCCGGGAAGGCGGCGTACGCTGCATCGTGTAGCCCCGCAGGCTGAAGGTCGTGCGGTGCATCGGGGACCCGTCTTCGTAGATATCATTGTTGAGGAGCAGGGTGGCCGTGGGGACGATGCCGCGCAGCCAGCCGCCGGAGGATAGGTTCCAGGGGATATAGGTCCGCAGGTGTCCGGATACCGACAGGACCGGCCGGGACGTGTGCGGATTGGTGCGGGGCCGGTTCTTGAAGGAGGATGTCTTCTTCTCCTCGTCCCGTTCGATGTAGTAGCACAGGGCATCCCGGTCGCCGGCATCTATGCCGGCTTCGATCACCGGGTACAGCCCGGTATAGGTCAGCGTGGCGTGGGCGGAATGCCGCCAGGTCTTGTCAGCATAGGCGGCGTGGTAGCCCACGAAGCCGTAACCGGTGCCCAGGTCGTTCTGCCAGAAGGCGGTGGCGCCCAGACCGGCGTTCTGCATGACCGTCTCCATGGAGAGGTTGTCCACGGAATCGAAGGCGAAGTACAGCGGCAGCCAGGAATGGAAGCGGAACAGGTGCGCGAGCTTGCCGTAGGGCTGCGGGTCGCTGACTTCGACGGGCTCCGTCCGGTCGATGGCCTGCGGCTCTCCCGCTGCCAGCTCCTCCGCGAAAGGGAAGCGCGGCAGTTGTGAGAAATCCGCCTCCTCCGGCCGCAGGTCGGACAGGGCCGTCTTGCGGATCAGCCGGCCCTCCGGCTGCAGGGCGGCATAGAACAGGGTGTCCCGTGCGATCTCGAAATCCGAAGCGCCGAAACGCGTGTCCGTGAGCCGCTGCGGAGCGGCACCGTCAGCCGGATTGAGCCGATAGAGCTCGTTCACCCCCGTGAGGTCACAGGTAAAATACAAATCGCCCCCTTCGGACCAGAGCTGCTTGATCTTGACGCGGGCGGGGGGCAGCACGGGCTGGAAATCCTCCACACGGTACAGTCCGAAACCCTCCTCCGTGATGGCGCTGGCATAGATCCGCCCGCCGGCCCAGGCGGTCTCCACGACCTGCATCCCGGCGGGAGCCTTCCACGCCTGCCGGACAGTACCGTCTTCTGCATCCAGCACCAGCACCCGGCTGGTACCGTCCACGGGATACTCCGATACGGAGAGAAGCGGTGCGTCCGGGGCTGCCGCCGGATGGAAATAGCGGGTCTTGCGGGTCAGCAGCCGGGAACGGCTGCCGTCGTACGCGCGGATCACGGAATACGACGCCATCGGCCAGCGGACATCCCGCATGATTTCGGACCAGTAGAGGCGGCCGGACACGGCATTGTACTGCGGCCGGGACACGGAGGCGCCGAGGAGTTCCAGCGGCGTCTCTTCCCCTGCCGGGGAAATGCGCACCAGCCGCGCCGGCTTCGTGATGCCCGTGCGGACGGCGTACAGATCCTCCCCGATGCCTTCCAGGCCGGTGTATTCCGTGAAACGGGACGGGACGGCGCTGACGGCGGTCGAAGGGATGAACGGCCCACGCGCAGCATCGTCGGCCTCCCAGTAGGCCAGGAGGCCGGAAGAGACTTCCGCGAAGGCTTCGCGGAAGGATTTGCCCGTGGCTTCGCGCACGGTCTTGTCCCAGTTGAGGAAGGCCACCCCGCCGTGGTCCGTGATGCGCTGGTAGTAGCGGGCGGTCAGGTCCGGCACGCCGTAGTGCGCCCGGATGCCGCCGAGGGCGAGATACCCCGCCCGGTAGTAGTCTGGCGTGTACCAGCGTTGCGAACCATAGCGCCAGCGCCAGTAATCCCGGAAATCGCCTGCGGCGAAACTCACGCGATAATATTCGAGGAAATCGGCTGTCCGGCCGCGTCCGGCCGCCGTCAGCGCCGTCTCCGCCGCCACGGCATCGCCTTCGAAGAAGGCCGGACCGCAATAGACGGCCGCCAGGCCGCCCGGCACCAGTTGCCCGCCGAGCACATTCAGCCAGCGGAAGGGCTTCTGGGCGCCGAACTGCATCTGCGCGATATGCCGCGACTCATGGACGGCAAGCTGCAGCATCCAGGGCGTCGGCTCCGGCGCGAAGGGATCCGGGACGGTCAGCAGTTCCAGCCGTCGCGGCGTCCAGGTCACCTGGCCGTTGGAATGGGCGGTCTCGGTATGCAGGACCACCGGCATCTTGCCGCTGTAGGCGGCATTCGGCCGCGCACCGAGGCTCCGCCCCACGGGAGAGGCCGCCTGCTCCAGCGCAACGGCGTACGCTCGGGCCAGCGAATCCAGTCCGCGGGGATACACCACCCGGTAGGTTGCCGTCTCGAGGCTGTTCCAGCGCAGGCCGCCCGGATCCGCCCCCATCGTATAGAACTGGGCGGCGGCGGGCAGCGCAGAGCACAGCAGCGTCAGCAGCAGTATGACCCCTCTCCGGGACATGGATTCCCCTTCTCAGATCAGTAAAACAGCGCCCGGTCGATGCTTGTGCCCATCAGGCGGTAGCCGTCGGCGTTGAGGTGCAGCCAGTCGTTCTCGAAGAGGAAAGCCGGGTTGATGCGCGTCGGATCGTCCGGCCCGGCCGTGATCCGGTCGAAGTCGATGACCCCGTCGAATTCGCCGCTCTCGCGGATCCAGGTATTGAGCGCCTCGCGGCCTTTTCCATGCTCACCGGTGCCTTCCCGGTCGTAGAAACTGCCTTTGGCGGACGTCACCGTGGCGCCGAAGACCTTGATGCCGCGCGTGTGCGCTTCCCGGATGATGTCCCGGTACACGGCCTTGATCTCTTCGGCCGTGGCCAGTCCGTCACGGCTGCTGCCAAGGTCGTTCGTCCCCTCGAAGAGGATGATGTATTTCACCCCGCAGGGGCCGAACAGATCGCGTTCGTAGCGGCTCCGGCCGGTCGGGCCGAGACCTCCCTGCAGGACGCAGTTGCCGCCGAGGCCGAAATTCAGCACGGAAAGGTCGCGCGTGCGGGGGTCCTGCAGCAGCGAGCGGGAGAGCTGGTCGGTCCAGCGGTCCTGGCCGTTGGTGGTCGTGCCGCGGCCGTCGGTGATCGAGTCGCCGAGCACGGCGATGGCGGCAGCGGGACGGAGGGGCCTCACGTCCAGCGAGCTGATGGTGTACCAGTGGTCCGTCTTCGCGGCGGGCGCGGAGAAGTCCGAGGTGTTGCCTTCGGCGATATACGAGCTCGTCCGGGAGCCGGGATGGCTGGTCAGCGGCGAATCGGAGACGCTTCCGTAATGGATGGTAATGGCGAGGTTCTCGCGCTCAGCCAGCTCGAAGCGCACCGGGTCGGAGACGGCTTCTCCGCCGGGCGCCATCGTGACGGCACGCTGTCCGCCGAAAGTCAGCGGGACTTCCGTACCCGCGATGATGTCCGGGCTGGCGCCCATCGAGGCGGCGCGGGCGATCTCTACGCCGAGGATCTCCGTCTCCGTCTCGTTGAAAATGTTGGACAGGTGCAGGCGCAGCTCCGTGCCGCCGATCGACACCTGGATGATCTGGCGGAAGGAATTGCCGGCGAGGCCCGGCTCGGGCGGCCGGTTATGCGGTTCGGCTACCTGCAGGGCGGTGGCCCAGGTGGTGACCCAGTCCTGGGGTTTCTGGCAGGCTGTGCAGAGGCAGGCGATGGCAGCGGCCAGGGAAAGGAGAATGCGTTTCATCACGGTCTGGGGCGTCTTCTAGGTTGTACGAGTACGGGATTGTGGTTTTCGTCATGGACGGGCATGCCCAGCCGGTCGCTCTGCAGCACCTTCTGCATCAGCGTATCCACGGGGACGCCCAGCGGCCGCACTTCGGCCGGCAACGGCTTGCCGGAAAGCTGCTGGAAATAGCCCACGCAGGCATCGCGCCACCACTCCGCATCATGCTTCTGGATATCCAGTTTGGCGGCTACTTCGTCAAAGAGGGCCGGCGCCACATAGGGCTTCAGGCTCTCCCAGACGGCCTGGTACTCCTCTACCTGTCCGATTCCGCGGTCATAATGCAGGCAGAGCTCATCCCACAAGCTGCGGCCAGACTTCATCTGATAGTCCCAGGGAACATGGTGGAACCACAGCAGGAGATTCTCCGGGCAGCTCTCCAGATTCTCGAATGTGGAGGCCAGGGGCTCGTGGTACTGATGCACGTTGTCAGAGCCGGCAGACGTGCGGTCGAATCCGATGCCGGCCGCATCCGCCTTGTGATAGTAGGCGGGCTGCCAGTCCGGACGGGGCGGGGTACGGTCCCAGGGGAGCGGCCCGTAATGCGTCCCGCCGAACAGATGGTGCAGTCCCAGCGGCATCTCATAATTGACCACAGCCTCCCGGGAATCCATCAGCATGTCCCGGAGCGGGTTCACGAACTTGATTTCGAAGGCTCCGGCGCTCATGCCCTCCGGGACCAGGAAAGTCTGCTTGATCCATTCGTGGGCAATCTCTTCCGCGCTCAGGTCCGGATTCCAGGCCAGGCGGCCGAAAGCGTACCAGTTGGCCTGGGCCATCACATAACCGCAGAAATTGGGATCCTGCCCGGTATTGGCCACGCCGGCGACGGCGGTCACCATTTTCGCCACGGTGGAACCGGGACCGTCGCGATACGTGTCGCTCCGGAGGCACTCTTCCCAGGTGGTACCGTGATAGGCCAGGTGGTTGGAGAAACCGAGGTATTCCTGGGTGATCTGGAACTCCATCATCATCTTGGTGTCCCGCAATTGGCCGAAGAGCGGGCTGAATGGCTCGCGCGGCTGGAAATCCACGGGGCCGTTCTTGATCTGGACGATCGCATTGTCGGCGAATTTGCCGTCCAACGGCAGGAACTCCTCCACGGCCTGGTTGGCCCGGTCGGGACTGGAGGGGGCATAGACGAAGGCCCGCCACATCACGATGCCGCCGTAGGGCGCCAGGGCCTCCGCAAGCATGTTCGCGCCGTCGGCGTGGGTGCGCCCGTAGTCCTGCGGACCCGCCTGCCCTTCGGAATTGGCTTTCACCAGGAAGCCGCCGAAGTCGGGAATGGCCGCGTAGATCTCGGCCGCCTTGTCCTTCCACCACTGGCGGACCTTCGGATCCAGCGGATCCCCGCTTTTCAGCCCGCTCAGGGCGATGGGAGAGGTCCACTTGATGGAGACATAGGTCTTGATGCCGTATTCCCGGAGGATGTCCGCAATCCGGGCCACGCGGTCGATGTGCTCGGCATCCAGGATCAGCGGATTGGAATTGACGTTGTTGAGGACGGAGCCGTTGATGCCCACGGAAGCGCACAATTCGCCGTAGCGGCGGATGCGTTCTTCGGGGATGGTGGGGGAGGTCCACTCCCACATCGATTCGCCAGCGTAGCCGCGCTCAACGGTGTCGTCCAGGTTGTCCCAGTGGTTGAGCAGGCGCAGCGCGTAGAACGGCGCCTCATTCAACTCCAGCCCCGGACCGGCCTGGCCAAGCGCTTCGGCACGCTGCAGGGCATATACGCCATAGCGCAGTCCTGCTTCGGAACCGGCCTCG
Source organism: uncultured Bacteroidia bacterium (assembly GCA_902790635.1). GTDB lineage: Bacteria > Bacteroidota > Bacteroidia > Bacteroidales > UBA932 > Cryptobacteroides. Next base: position 38,848 of record CADASN010000005.1, read on the forward strand.
ATCACGCGCTGCCCGTCCCGGTCATAGATATGATAGCCTTCGACCGGCAGGGCAGGGTCGATGCGGGTCTGCACGGAGGACAGGACTTCCTCATACGGGCGGGCGGCGGCCAGCCAGAGCTCGGAGCCGTCCTGTGGCACGGGAACGGGACGACTGCAGGCGGACAGCAGCGCCGCGCCGGCAAAGAGTGTCAGAAAGAATGATTTCTGCATGGAATTCTTCGTGTTTGTATGTTGTACAAATATACACATTTCCGTTTGATTTCCGTCCATAAGGACAGAACAGGCATCCCTCCCGGGGTGCCTGTTCCTTTCCAACCAAAACTGTTTCTTGTTTAACCAATAGTCAAATGCCTGTATCCTGTTATTGTACGGTATAGCCGGGGTTCTGGTAAGCCGCCTTTTCGGCGTCTGACATGTCCATGCCGTTGAGCTGTTCCTGCGGGATCGGCCGGAGGTACATGTAGTCCTCGATGGTGCGGGTGACGGTCTCGGGCTTGTGTGCGCCCCAGCTGCTGCCGCTGATGGTGTATGTGCCGGCACGCTCCTTCCAGGTCTGCGTCCGGACGAGGTCGAACCAGCGGAAACCTTCGCCGTAGAACTCCCGCATGCGTTCATCCAGGATATAATCCAGGGTGATGGTCGCTGGGGTAGCGGCGGCCAGTTCGTCGCTGAAGCTGGCTTTGTACTCGGCACGCTCATAGTTGCTGTAGGACCACACGCCGGCGCGGCGGCGGAGGACCAGGATGTTGTTGCGGGCCTTCGTGTTGTCGCCCAGCTTGAATGCTGCCTCCGCGGCGGTCAGGTAGAAATCGGAGAACTTCAGCACGTTGTAAGGCCGGGTGCTGGCGGCGTTCGGCGAACCGAGCTGGGAAGCCTTGTCGTAGTCGGTGCGGTAGCAGCCGAGTTTCCACAGGGACGGATAGGCGATGCGGCTGATGCCGTTGAGGTCGAAGACATAGTCCGCACGGCCCGGAACGGTGCCGGCGCCGACATTTGCGCCGTCCTTGTTGCTCTGCGCGTCCGGATATTTGATGTCGGGCAGGACTTCGGGGATGAAGGAGATCACGCGGCCGCCCATCGGGATGATGAGCCCGTTGGCACCGGGGACGCTTTCCCGGCTGATGCCGGCTTTCTCCCAGTTGCCGTAGTAACCCGTTGTAAAGGTGCCGTCGAAACGGGAGTCCTTGGTGATGTCCTGGCTCGTGAAGACCTTGATCGCCTCGTGGGTCGGGGCCATGCGGGTCCAGGGACGTCCAACCTCCTGGCTGGCTTCACGCTGGATGCAGCCGGTCCCGTCGATGTTGACCGTACCGTGGTTCCAGTTCATCATCCAGCCGGAGAAGTTGTCCGGAGCGCTGCCGCCGGAGTATCCGAGGCTGGCGCCGTTGTACTGCTCGCTCTTTTCGGTGTGGTCCGCCCAAAGGAGGATCTCTTTGTTGCGGTCATTCTGGGCCAGGCTGACCTCCCGGAACGTGGTGCAGAGGCCGTAGGGGCCCGGGTTGGCGATGGCCGTCTCGCAGACGGAGAGCGCCTGCGTGTAGAACCAGTTGGCATCGTGTCCGCCGAGGTCCTTGCGGTCGCACTGCGGGTAGGTGGCGATCCCTTTCGGATTCTCCAGCCACCAGCCGAAGGTCAGGTAGGCCTTGGCCAGCACGAGGCGGGCGACATTTTTCGTCACGCCGCCGGTAATGCGCGGGTTCTCCGGCAGGTCGTTCACCGCAGCGCCCAGGTCGGAGAAGATGGCCTGGTACACTTCCGGCACGGTATTGCGGACGGAGGTGCGGACCGGGGTGCTGTTGAAGGCGAGCTCACCGGAACCCAGGTCGAGCGGCACGCCGCCGAAAGTCTGGACCAGCTGGAAGTAGTACCAGCCGCGGAAGAATTTCGCCTCGGCGATCAGCGCGTTCGACAAGCCGACCTGCTCGGCGTTCTCGATGATGCCGCTGGCCGTGTTGATGTACGGGAATACCGTGAACCAAAGCACGTCGCTCCGGGAAGAGGTAGCGTTGAGGGATCCGGCGCCGGACAAGTCGGCGTCCTTGAAGTTGTTGTCGGCGGACTGGCCGTAGGTGGCTTCATCCGTGCCGGTGGTATTGATATTATAGTAGTAAGCTTGTCCGTAGAAATAGCGGAGCGAGGCGTACAGGGCCGTCAGACCGCCTTCCACGCCGGCTTCGGTCTGGAAAAAGCCCGGCTCGAAGAAGGTGCGGGGCTGCTCGTCAAGGACCTTGGAGCAGGACACCGCAAACGTGGCGGCAGCGACGAACGCGGCGAGGATGTATGTCAACTTTTTCATATCCGTGTCTGATTAGAAGGTGAGGTTGATTCCGAAGAGATAGTTGCGGGTGTTCGGCGTGTTCGTACCGACCACTTTCTGCCGATAGAGATAGCCTGCGGAGGCCTGGAAGCTGCCGTCGTTACCCCGGGCGTTGGGCTCGGGATCGAGGCCGGTCTCGCGGTGGAAGGCGGAGAAGAGCACGAAGGGATTCTGTGCTGTGGCATAGACGCGGAGCCGGTCGATGCCTGCGCGCCGCAGGGCGGGAATCTTGTCAAAATTGTAGCCGAGGGTGATCGTGCCGATCTTCAGGAAAGAGCCGTTGAAATAGGCCAGCGTGGAGCCGTAGAGCGGGTTGTCGTTGCTGTTGAGTCCACCCGGACGCGGGTAGCGGGCTCCGGTGTTGGATTCGGTCCAGTAGTCCACCTGGATCTGGCCGCGACGGCCGGTCAGCATGTTGAGATAACCGCTGGAGCCGTGCAGGGTGGAGATCAGGATGCCGCCGGCTTGGAAATTGCCGAGGACGGTGAGATCCCAGTTCCTGTACTGGAGACGGGTGTTGAAGCCGCCGAGGAACTTCGGATCGGCGTTGATCGGCACCTGGTCGTTGCTGTCGATAGCGCGGACCGGCTTGCCGTCGGCACCGTACTCGCCGTGGTATTTGACCTTGATGTCGCCAGGTGTCGCACCCGGCTGGAGAATATTCATCAGGGCCTCTTCGCCTTTCTGCCACAGACCGTCGTATTCATAGTCATACAGACAGTTGATCGGCATGCCGACAAACCAGCGGTTGCCGCGGTCCTCTGTCTGGCCGGATGCCAGGGAGACCAGTTTGTTGCGGTTCGCATAGATGTTGATGCCGGCTTCCCACCGCCAGTCGCGGGTGTCGATGATCGTACCGTTGAGGGAGAACTCGATACCGCGGTTCTGCGTGCTGCCGATGTTCGCGGTATAGCTGCCCACACCCGCGGTGGAGGGGAGGTTCAGGTTGAGCAGGATGTCATGCGTGCTCTGCATATAGTACTCGAGGGTACCGCTCAGGCGGCCTGAGAACAGGCCGAAGTCGAGACCGAAGTTCCAGGTGTTGGAGTACTCCCAGCCCAGGTCGCTGTTGGGCAGGGTGGATACATAATAACCCGTGGCATAGCTGTCGCCGAAGTTGTAGGGACGCGTGCCGAGGGAACCGAGGGTCTGGTACGGGTTGATGGCCTGGTTGGAGGTCTCGCCGTAGCCGGCGCGGAACTTCAACTCATCCAGCCAGCCGCGGGTGTTCTCCATGAAGGCCTCGTTGTGGATGTTCCAGCCGAGGGAAACGGCCGGATAGGTATGCCACTGGTGGCCTTTGGCCAGGCGGGAAGAGGCATCGGAGCGGACCGCCGCGGAAAGCATGTACCGGTCGGCGTAGCTGTACATCACGCGGGCCATGTAGGAAATGAGGCCGGCCTGCCAATAATTGGCGGCGTTGGGGCTCACCGTGATGTCCTCGGCGAGGGCCTGGCCGATGTTGTAGTACAGGAACTGCTCATTGGGGATGTTGCGGGCGGACATGCCGTTCTGTGTGTAGGTGGTCTGCTCGGCGGAGAACATCGCAACCGCGTTGACATGGTGCTTCTCCGCGAAGGTCCTGTCATAGGAGAGCAGGCTCTCCACCGTCCAGTTCTTGGTGTCATTCTGGCTGATGGAAGCGGTATTGGGATTGGCGACGTTGAAGCTGTTCACGCCTTTTCCCGTGAAGTTGCCGCTCTTGTTGGTGCGATAGTTGGCGCCGACCGTCTCCTTGAACGACAAGCCCTCGATCCACGGGGCTTTCACTTCGACGTACGCCGTGTTGTAGGAGCCGAAGCCGGAATTCTCGCTGACCCAGCGGTCGGAGTATTCTTCGATATTCCTGCGGGTCGGGATCCACACGTCATCCAGCGGCATGCTGGCCCGTACCAGCCAGGAACCGTCATTTGCCTTGGGATTCAGGATCGGGGTCAGCTGCAGGATGCCGTAGAGACCGAGCTGATTGCCGTGGGAAGTGTTGTAGTTGGTATTGGTGGAGAAGCCGACCTTGAGCCAGTCGGTGATATTCTGGTCGTGGCTGCCGCTCAGGGAGATGCGGTCATAATACTGCGTAGGGACGACCGCTTCATCCTTATAATAGGAGACCCCGAAACGGTAGCTGCCTTTCATCGTACCGCCGACCACGCTCAGTTCATGGTTGCGGGTGATACCGGTCCGGTAGAACAGATCCTGCCAGTCCGTATCGAGGCTCTCGTCCTCGTAGCCTTGCTTGGTGGTGAACTTGCCGGCCAGGTTGCGCATCTTGACATACTCTGCGCCATGCATCATCGGATACTTGATCGCCTTCTTGAAAGCGATATAGTTGTTGAAACTCACCTTCGGGGCCTGTCCGGAGACGCCTTTGTATGTCGTGATCAGGATGACGCCGTTCGCGCCCCGGGAGCCGTAGATCGCCGTTGAGGAAGCATCCTTGAGGATATCCATGCTCTTGATGTCTCCGGTGGCAATGTCGGAGAGGGAGCCCATGAAAGGCACACCGTCAAGCACGATGAGCGGATCGTTGGAAGCGGACAGGGACCGGTCGCCGCGGATCCGGATCTCCAGGCTGGAACCCGGGCGGGAAGAGGTCTGGGACATCTGCACACCGGCGACACGGCCGTTCAGGGAGCGGGTGAAGTCGCCGGCAGCCACCTCGCGGAGGTTGTCTCCGCCCATCGAAGCGATGGAACCGGTGACATCCGTCTTGCGGGCGGTACCGTAACCGATCACGACGATGGCGTCCAGCGCCTGTGCATCATCGCTGAGGACGATATCGATCTGCGTGCGTCCCTGCACGGGGATACGCTGCGTCGTGTATCCCATACACGAGACCTCGAGGGTCGCGGAAGGGCTGATCTGGAGGGAATAGGTACCATCGACGCCGGTGACGGCGCCGACCGTGGAGTTCAAGACCATCACGGCTGCTCCGATGACAGTCTCTCCGCTCTGGTCCGTGACCGTACCGCGGACGGTGATGTTCTGTGCATGGGCAAAGAACGGGACCGTCAGGCAAAGGGCCGCGAGGGCGAGCGCTTTTTTAAGGTTTAATTGCATAGTGTGATTTGTATTGGGTTGAACATTTTGCCGGGTTTGAGCGGGTTTCCAACGCAATATTATGGGTTTTTCAGACGGTCCCGAGCCGGCCCTGATACAGAAGTTATAAATTTTGTAACATGGTGTTTTTTACTTAAAACTAATTTGTACTTTTGTACCAAATCGATTTAAAAATGAGAACACGGCCTGTTTTGACCTTTCTATTTCTCCTGTTGTCGGTCCTGGGAGCGAACGCCCAGGTCGCCCGCTTATATACCTCGGAGAACGGCTTGATCAACTCGCAAATCAACCGCTTCGCCCAGGACAGCAGGGGATATATCTGGATTTGTTCGGAAGGCGGACTCACGCGCTTCGACGGCATGCGCTTCGAGACCTTCCAGCACGACAGGGAGAACACGCAGTCCCTGCCGAGCGATTCGGTGCACGACTTCCTGGAAGATTCCCACGGGACCAAGTGGGTGGGAACGGCGTCCGGACTCGCCGTTTTCGAGTCGGACTACAACCGCTTTCAGCTGTATGACCTGCAGGATGCCCGCCGCGAGAACTCGAACCAATATATCAGCCGCATCCTGGAAGTGCCGGACCGCGGGCAGGGGAGCAAGCTGTTCGTCTGCACCGGCGGATATGGCATCTATGTGATCGATCCCGACACCCGGGAGCTGCTGAACGACAAGCGGGAGCAGATCTACAAGCACCTGAGCTCCGAATATGTCGCCTGGATGCACGCGGACGCGGAAAGGCACCTGTGGATCGTCCCGGAAGGAAATGAGCCGATGACCATCCTGGATGTGGACACGCTGGAACCCGCCGGCGATATCGTCTGGGATCCGGACCTGTTCGCCGAACGCGCCCGCATCCATCCGACGGCCATAGCGGAAGACCCGGTCACGCACGACCTGCTCATCGGGACGACTTCCCACGGACTGCTCCATTATGAAGCCCCGGGAAAATATCTCCACCGCGCCCGGGGAGTCCGGACGACGGACACCGCCATCTCGTCCGCGATCTTCAACACACAGTCCGCACAACAGGATAACCGGACCTACCTGCTGGGAAGTGAAAACGGCGGCCTGTTGGAACTGGACCTCTATAATGGTACCATCCGCCCGGCCCGCCTGCCCTCCCTCAGGCAGCCGGCAGAGAACTGGAAAGCCATGACCATGTTCCAGGACAAGCAGGGTAACCTCTGGCTCGGACTCTACCAGACCGGCGTGCTGGTGTCACCGAGTTCGATGTTCGGCTTCTCCTACCTGGGCTTCAACAGCCGTGGGATCCCGGGAAGCAACAGCGCCTGCGTCATGTCCATCTATGAAAACGGAGACCGGCTCTGGGTCGCAACGGACGGAGCGGGACTCTTCTGCCAGGAGGGGCAGCGGATGGTACGCAACTACACCCGGGAGAACTCCGCGCTCACCAACAACGCCATCATGGCCGTCAGGGGCGACAAGCACGGGACCCTCTGGATCGGTACGTACCTGGACGGACTGTTCTATCTGGACCCCCAGGGCGTCATGCACAAGTTTACAGGAAACATCGGCACCGAACGCATCCGTTCCCTGGCTTACGACGCCACGCGGGATCTTCTCTACGTGGGCAGCTATGGCGCAGGGCTCATCCTGGTCGATGCCGGAACCCGGAGCATTTCCGGCCAGGTAGTCAATGAAGACAACCGCTGGGTCAGCGCGCTGCATGTAGCAGACAACGGACGGCTCTGGGTCGGAACATACAACGGCCCCAAATGCTATGATCCGGCATCCGGGCAACTGCATCCTTTTCAAATACAAGACGGGCCGCCGCTCAGAATCTACGCGATCAGCAGCCTCCCGGACGGCACCTTGTGGTTCGGCACCGGAGACGGCGTCTTCTGTGTTGACGGCGACGGAAACCTGATCCGGCAATATACGGAAAAGGACGGGCTGGCCAACAATGTCATCCGGGACATCCTCCGGACCGACTCCGGAGAGATCTGGTGCTCGACGGCCGTCGGACTCTCCCGGATTGTCCCCAGGACGGGAAATATCACCAGCTATCACGCAACGGACGGCCTCCAGGGCAATGAGTTCCGCTCCGGCGCAGCGTTTCGTTCTCCCTCAGGAAGACTATACTTCGGCGGGACCTCCGGCGTGACGGCCTTCTCGCCGCTGCTGGTGGACAGCGGTTCGCATAAAGTGCCGCAGGTTTCCCTCTCCAAACTGACCCAGATGGACAAGGAAATCTCGTTCGACCCCACACCGGGCAGCGTCAACCTGATCGACAAGCACATCTCGGAAGCGACCAGCATCGAGATTCCGAACTCCGTGAATCTGTTCTCCGTGGAATTCTCCGTCCCGGAATACACCAATCCGCACCGGATCGTCTACGCCTACCGCCTGCGGGGTTTCGACTCCGACTGGAAGACAGTCCCGGGAGACCTGCATATGGCAACCTATACGAACGTGTCCCCGGGGCACTATCAATTGGAGGTGAAGGCCTATTTCGACGGGACGCCGGACGACTTCTCCCAGCATTCCGTCCAGGTGCATGTAGAGCCGCCCTGGTACCGCAAGGGCATCGCCTATTTCTTCTATGTACTGCTGCTCGGCTCTCTCAGCTACCTGATCTGGAAAAGCACGCGGGAACGCCGCAAACGCGCTGCAGACAAGCAGGACGCCGAACTGAAAGAACTTCGCCTGGGCCTGTTCACCAACCTGACTCATGAGATCCGCACGCCGCTGACCCTCGTGATGGGGCCGCTCCGCTCCCTGCGGGAGGCGGAACAGGACCCGGGGCGCAAGGACACCTACAACCTGATGTATCGCAACTGCCTCAGGATCAACAGACTGGTCAACCAGCTGATGGATATCCGAAAGATTGATGCAGGCCAGATGCCGATGCATTTCCGCCAGACGGACCTCATCTACTTCATCCAGGACATCATGCAGTCCTTCCAGGGGCTTGCCCAGACCCGGCAGATTGACTTCATGCTGAACACGGCCCACGACGAAGAGCTTCTCTGGATCGACCAGGGCAACTTCGACAAGATCCTGTACAATCTGCTCTCCAACGCATTCAAACACACGCCCGAAGGCGGAATCGTCCGCGTATCCGTCACTGCACCCGAAGCGAACCGGGGCGAACTGGATCCGACCATCGGAGAATACGTCGCCATCGAAATCTTCAACTCCGGAAGCCGGATCGAGGAGGACTACATCAGCCGCGTCTTCGAACGCTTCGTGCAGGCGGATCCATACGATGCCAACACGGGCTCGGGCGTCGGGCTGAACCTGGCCAAACTCCTGGTCGAGCTGCATCACGGCCAGATCAGCGTCAGGAATCTCGATGACGGAGTCGCCTTCCAGGTGCTCGTCCCGGTCGGGAACCTCCATCTGTCGGAAGAGGAGCTCTCCATCACCACGCACTACAAAGACTTGTATGTCAAGGGCTCCGACATTCGGACCGACAGCCACGAAGACGAAGTTTTCGCCCAGCGGAAGAGCGGCGAAGAGCGGGCAGTCAAGACGAAGAAAAACCTCATCCTGGTCGAAGACGACGCCGAAGCCCGGGAATACCTGCGCACGCTGCTGCACACCCACTACAACGTCACCGTCTGTCCGGACGCCCGGAGCGCGTGGCCGCTGATCACCACGACCATGCCCGACGCCGTGCTCACCGACCTGGTGATGCCGGGCATGAGCGGCACGGAACTCTGCGCCAGGATCCGGCAGAACCCGGGCACCAACCACATCCCCGTGCTGATCCTGACCGGACAGAACGGAGAACAGGAGGAGCAGCAGGCCAGCGACAGCGGTGCGGACAAATTCCTCTCGAAACCCATCTCCGTCGACCTGCTGCTCAGCAGCATCGCCCAAGTCATTTCAACCCGCGAGACGGTGAAAGGCAAGTTCGGCGCCGCCATGGAATACGACTATTCCGGCATCAAAATGAACTCCGCAGACGAGAAATTGCTCCGTCGTATCGTGGAAAGCATCCAAAACCACCTGGAAGATCCCGATTTCGACGTAACCGCTCTCTGCCAGGACGTCGGAATCAGCCGCGTCCACCTCAACCGGAAGCTCAAAGAGAACGGAAACGTCCCGCCGAGCGTGCTGATCAAGTCTTTCCGGATGAAACAGGCCGCGTACCTGCTCGTCAACAACAAGGTCAACGTCTCGGAAGTCGCCTACCGGGTGGGCTTCGCATCCCATTCCTACTTCTCCAGTTCGTTCCGCGAGTTCTTCGGCATGACGCCCCGGGAATTCGTAGCGAACTACCAGGGCAAGCCCGGCAACGAGACACTGAACAAACTTTTCGAATAGTTTTTGACCAGACCTGTTACATATTTGACACTGTTTGGTTCTAAAATGGAACAAACTCGATAAGGGATTTCATACATTTGCAAAGACGTACCAAAACCCTACCCGATTATGTTAGTTCGCAAAACCCTTTTCCTGTCCGGATTGCTCACCGCAGCGCTTCTCGTCTGCCAGCCGGCAGCCGGCATCGACTTCCCGGGCATCACCGAAACCAGCACCGCCGCAGACCGTTTCCCGCTCATCGAGCGCGGTGTCCCGGCAGCCGTGATCACAGACCCCCGAGATGCGAAGGGGGTCCTTTTGGCCGCAACGAACCTGCGTTCCGATTTCGCTCGCGTCTGCGGTACGCCCGCCCCGGACACGGGTGCGTGCGCCATCCTGGCCGGCACCCTGGACAGCCCGCTCATCCAGGGACTCGCCGCACAGGGCTTCATCGATCTCTCCGTGCTCCAAGGACAATACGAGAGTTATTTCATTTCCATTCCCGACCGTACGGTGCCGGGCTATGACCGCGCCCTGATTATCGCAGGCGCGGATATGCGCGGCACCATTTACGGTCTTTACGAGATCTCCGAGCAGCTTGGCGTCTCTCCCTGGTACTACTGGGCGGACGTGCCGGTGCGGCATCAGGAGGAGCTCTCGATGGCGGCCGGGACTTACGTCGCGCCGCAACCGGCGGTCCGATACCGCGGTATCTTCCTCAACGACGAAGCTCCCTGCCTGACGACCTGGGTGAAGAACACCTTCGGGACCGAACGCGGAGACCACCGTTTCTACGCCCGGGTCTTCGAGCTCCTGCTGCGCCTGCGCGCCAATTTCCTCTGGCCCGCGATGTGGGACTGGGCTTTCTATGCCGATGACCCGGAGAACAGCCGTACCGCCGACGAGATGGGCATCATCATCGGCACCTCGCACCACGAACCAATGGCACGGAACCACCAGGAGTGGGTCCGCCGTCGCGGTTCCGACGGTCCCTGGGACTACACGGCCAACCGCAAGGTCCTGGACCGCTTCTTCACGGAAGGCATGCAGCGGGCCAAGGACACCGAAGACCTGATCACCATCGGCATGCGGGGCGACGGAGATGCCGCCCTGGGCAAGGAAGGAGAAGAAGCGAAATACATCCAGCTCCTGGAATCCATCATCAAGAACCAGCGCAAGATCATCCGCAAGGTCACCGGACGCCCCGCCGAAGAGCGTCCCCAGGTCTGGGCGCTGTACAAGGAGGTACAACAATACTATGATCTCGGCCTGCGGGTGCCCGACGACGTGACCATCCTGCTCAGTGATGACAACTGGGGCGATGTCCGCAAGCTCCCGACCGCGGAAGAGCGCAAGCGCAAAGGCGGCTGGGGCATCTATTACCATGTTGACTACGTAGGCGCGCCGCGCAACTCCAAGTGGCTCAACATCACGCCGATCCAGAATATGTGGGAGCAACTCCAGCTGACCTGGGCCTACGGCGTGGACAAGCTCTGGGTGCTGAATGTCGGCGACCTCAAACCGATGGAATATCCGATCGACCTTTTCCTCGCCATGGCCCGCCGGCCGGAAGCATTTTCAGCAGAGAACCTGCTGGATCACACGCGCAGCTTCTGTGCGGCGGCCTTCGGCGAGGATCAGGCTGACGAAGCCGCCCGCATCCTGAACCTGTACAGCAAATACAGCGGACGCACCACCGCCGAGATGATGGACCACAGCACCTATAACCTGTCCTCCGGCGAATTTCGCCGCGTCTGCGACGAATGGGTCCGGCTCGAAGCGGAGGCGCTGCGCCAGTTCCTGTCCCTTGCCCCGGAAGCCCGGGATGCCTACCGGCAGCTGATCCTCTTCCCGGTGCAGGCCCTGTCCAACCTCTACGAGATGTATTACGCGCAGGCGATGAACCTTGACCTGGCGGCCAGGTCAGACCCAGCGGCAGACCGCTGGGCGGAGCGGGTGGAGCGCTGTTTTGCGCGCGACGCGTTCCTGATGCGGCAGTACAACAAGGAGATGTCCGGGGGCAAATGGGACGGGATGATGATCCAGAAGCACATCGGATACCGCTCCTGGAATGACAATTTCCCCGCTGACCGCCTGCCGGATGTGAAGCGCGTCGGTACGGTGGCGCCCGGCGGCTTCGCTTTCGCGGCGGATCCGCGCGGCTACACGTCCGTCGAGGCGGAGCATTATTTCGCGGCGCAAGCCGCGGAAAGCGCGCAGTGGACCGTCATCGCGGACATGGGACGCACGCTCAGCGGCGTGGCCCTGATGCCCTATACCGTGCCGACGGACGGTGCCGCCCTGCGCTACCGCATCGAATTGCCCGCGGACGTTTCGTCCGTCAAAATCCATGTGATCACCAAGTCCACCCTGGCTTTCAACAACACCGGACATCGCTACGAAGTGGTTCTCAACGGCCAGAAACAGGTCCAGCACTTCAACGCCCGCCTCAACGAGGACCCGGCCAACATCTATTCCGTCTATTACCCCACCGTCGCGCGCCGCGTGGTGGAAACGGTCTCGGAATTGCCGGCAAAAGGGGGCTGGACGGAGCTGGAACTGCGCCCGATGGACCCCGGAACCGTCTTCGAGAAGCTTGTAATCGATTATGGCGGATACGAAGCGCAATTCCTGTTCGGCGAAGAATCCCCGGCGGCACGCATGTGCGCTGAATGATTCTTGCCATCTTTTGAATCATTCCCGGCAGGAGAGCAGCCGGATTCCACGTAAATTTGTTATCCTCAGACACTAATAACAAAACATAACCTATGGCAAATTCTGCAACGGAAGCCAAAGGCTTCTACAAATTGAACTGGCTCCAGCGCATCGGCTTCGGTGCCGGAGACATGGCTCAAAACCTGATTTACCAGACCATCAGCATCTGGCTGCTCTTCTTCTACACCAACGTATTCGGCCTCAAGCCCGGCGCCGCCGCGCTCATGTTCCTGATCGTCCGCCTCGTGGACGTGCTCTGGGACCCGGTCGTGGGCACCATCGTGGACAAGGGCAACCCGAAATGGGGAAAATACCGCTCCTGGCTCATTCTGGGCGGCATTCCGCTGGTCGGTCTCGCCATCCTCTGCTTCTGGAACGGCTTCAGCGGATCGCTTCTGTACGCTTATATCACGTACGTCGGCATGTCGATGTGCTACACCCTCGTCAACGTGCCCTACGGAGCGCTGAACGCCTCGTTGACCCGCGACACCAACGAGATCACCATCCTGACTTCCACGCGCATGTTCATGGCCAACCTCGGCGCCCTCTGCGTGAAGTCCCTTCCGTTGATCATCGCCATCTTCGCCCCGAAGGTCCTGAATCCCGAGACCGGCAAGATGACCGCCGTGTACAACACGCCCGAGGCCGCACCCGCCTGGTTCATCACGATGACCATCTTCGCGCTGGTGGGCCTGCTCCTGCTCTTCTTCTGCTTCTCGCAGTGCAAGGAAAAGGTCGTCATGGACCAGAAGGAAGCCGCCAATGTCAAAGTGAGCGACCTCTGGATGGAGTTCGTGCGCAACAAACCCCTTCGCGTGCTGGCCTTCTTCTTCATCACCGCCTTCGCCATGATGAGCGTGGGAAATGCCGCTGACGCCTATTTCATGAGCTACAACGTAGGCGCCACCCCGCTGCTGACCACCCTCTTCATGTGGCTCGGCACCATCCCCGCCTTCATCTTCATGCCGCTTGTCCCTGCCATCAAGCGCAAAATCGGCAAAAAGGGCATGTTCTACCTCTTCCTCGGCGTCGCCATCCTCGGCATGGCCATGATGTACACCTTCGTGTCCATCCCCGCCACCAAGACCAACTTCGTGCTCCTGTGCATCGCCCAGTTCGTCAAGAGTACGGGTATCATCACCGCCACCGGCTACATGTGGGCCCTGGTCCCGGAGGTCATCTCCTACGGTGAATACACCACCGGCAAACGCATCGCCGGTATCGTCAACGCCCTCACCGGCATCTTCTTCAAGGCCGGCATGGCCCTCGGCGGTGTCGTTCCTGGGCTCGTGCTCGCCTGGGTCGGCTTCAACGCCGACGCCGCCCAGCAGACGCCGCTCGCCGAGCAGGGCATCCTCTGGCTGGTCTGCGTGATCCCGGCCATCCTTCTCTGCCTTGCGATCTTCATCATTAGCAAGTACGAACTCAGCGACGAGAAGATGGACGAGATCAACCACGCCATCGAAGAAAGACACATGAACGCATAATAACCTATCTGCTATGGCAAAGAAAGTCCAAAAACGCTACCTCTTCCCCGAGGATTATATGGCCGACCCGTCCGTGCACGTGTTTGACGGCAAGCTCTACATCTATCCTTCCCACGACTGGGAATCCGCCGCTCCGGACGATGATTTCGGCAGCGAATATGATATGAAGGACTACCACGTCCTCTCGCTCGAAGGCCCCGACCCGATGACCTCGCCCATCAAGGACAACGGTGTCGCCCTCGACATCAAGGACATCCCCTGGGCACGCCGCCAGCTGTGGGACAACGAGGTCGTGAAAGGTCCCGACGGCCGCTACTACATGTATTTCCCCGCAAAGGACAAAACCGACATCTTCCGCTGCGGCGTCGCCATCTCCGACAGCCCGACCGGCCCGTTCAAGGCCATGCCGGACCCGATCCGCGGCAGCTACTCCATCGATTACGCCATCCTGCACGACGACGCTGACGGCGAGTACTACCTGTACTTCGGCGGCATCTGGGGTGGCCAGCTCCAGCGCTACGAGGACAATCTCGCCAAGGACTGCGGCACATCCTATCCCGCTGACGGCCAGCCGGCCATCCCGGCCCGCGTCGTCAAACTCGCCAAGGATATGCTCCAGTTCGCCGAAGAGCCCAAACCCGTCGTCCTCCTGGACGAGAACGGAGAGCCCATCAAGGTGGAAGACAACGAGCGCCGCTTCTTCGAAGCCAGCTGGATGCACAAATACAACGGGAAATACTATTTCAGCTACTCCACCGGCGACACCCACAAGCTCTGCTACGCCATCGGAGACAATCCGTACGGCCCCTTCACCTACAAGGGCGTCATCCTCACGCCGGTTTACGGGTGGACCACGCACCATTCCATCGTCGAATTCGGCGGCAAATGGTGGCTCTTCCACCACGATAGCGGCATCTCCAAGGGCATCAACCGCCTCCGCAGTCTCAAGGTCTGCGAGCTCACCTACCGCGAAGACGGCACCATCGAGACCATCGAAGGCCTCGATGAATAAACAATACTGTACTACTACCGAAACCGGGGGCCGCAACAGCGGTCCCCGGTCCTATTTTACAGCTATCCCGAACAGCATCAGACAGCGTCCGGCGTCCAGCCCGGCGCCGACACCGGATGCTCCAGGCCGTCCGGAGAGACCAGGACGGCGCCCACTTCGGGGCGTGCCAGGTGGCCGATGATATCGAAGGCCTGGAAGTCTTTGCGGAAACGCTCATACTGCGCAATCGGGACGACAAAGAGCACCTGGTCGTCCTCGCCGCCGTTCATCGCGGCGGACACGGGGTCCAGGTTCAGTTCCTTGCCCAGCGCGAAACTACCGCCCTCGAAGGGAATCTTGTCGGCATAGACCTTCACGCCGAGCCCGCTGTCCCGATGCAGGCGCAAGAGCGCATCCGAGAGCCCCCGGGTGATGAAATATCCGAAGGAAGGGCTGATGCCTGCCTCCTCCAGCAACGCGGGAAGCTGCGGCGTCAGTTCCGGCCGCAGATAGGCTCCGACCAGCATCTTGTACTGCTCCAAGCCCTGCTGGTCCGTCGAACCCTGCTCGAATTTGAGGCGCTCGCGCTCCAGGACCTGCAGGCCCAGGAACGCTGCACCCAAGGCTCCGGACACGCAGACCAGGTCACGGGACTGCGCCGCCGGGCGGGCGGCCGAGACGGCGGCACTGTGCCGGCCGGTCGCGGACAGGGCAACGGTCAAGCCGTTGCGGGACGGCTGCAGGTCCAGGCAAAGGCGCTTGTAACCATGCTCCTTCGCTGCAGCAACTACGCCCTCCCAAAGCTCCTTCACTTGCGGAAAATCCAGCTTCGCAGAGATCCCGAGCTGCACGGACAGCGTCTCAGGACGCGCCAGCACGGCGTACAACTCCCCGGTCGCCCGCAGCACGGCCTTGCGGCCGAGGTGCTTCAGCGGGAAATAGACCAGGTCGAAATCAATCCCTTCCAGCAACAGCGCGGACGCCGTCGTGATGCACTCCTGCGGCTGGGCCTCGAACCACAACGGCTCTTCGAAGGGGCGATATCCCGTCCCTTCAAAAAGCTGTCGGATGGCATCGATCCGGCCCAGTTCCGAAAAGCTCTGCGCCATCAGAGGTTACGCAGAAGGTTGTTGAGATTGACCTTCTTGTCGATAAGGGCGCGGAGTTCCGCGATGGGGACGCGCTGCTGCTCCATCGTGTCGCGGTCGCGCACGGTCACGCAGTGGTCGTTGAGCGACTCGTGATCCACGGTGATGCAGTAAGGAGTTCCGATCGCATCCTGGCGGCGATAGCGCTTGCCGATGCTGTCTTTCTCCTCATACTGGCAGTTGAAATCGTATTTCAGCAGGTCCATGACCTCCTGGGCAAGCTCGGGCAGGCCGTCTTTCTTGACCAGCGGCAGGACTGCGGCCTTGACCGGCGCGAGCGGGGCGGGAATGCTCATCACAACACGGGTCTCACCGTTGTCCAGCGTCTCCTCATGCAGGGAATGGGACAGCACCGCGAGAACCATGCGGTCCACGCCGATGGATGTCTCGATGACGTACGGCGTATAGGCGGCACCCTCCTCGGGGTCGAAATACTCGATCTTCTTGCCGGAGAACTTCTGGTGGTTGCCCAGGTCGAAATTGGTTCGGCTGTGGATACCTTCCAGCTCCTTGAAACCGAAGGGGAAATTGAACTCGACGTCCGTCGCGGCATTGGCATAGTGCGCCAGCTTCTCGTGGTCGTGGAAGCGGTAATTCTCCGCGCCCATACCGAGGTTGACGTGCCACTTCATCCGGTTCTCCTTCCACTTGGCAAACCATTCCAGTTCCGTACCCGGCTTGATGAAGAACTGCATCTCCATCTGCTCGAATTCGCGCATGCGGAAGATAAACTGGCGGGCGACAATCTCATTGCGGAAAGCCTTGCCGATCTGGGCGATACCGAACGGGATCTTCATGCGGCCGGTCTTCTGCACGTTCAGGTAGTTCACGAAGATGCCCTGGGCCGTCTCCGGACGCAGGTAGATCGTATTGGCACCCTCGGACGTGCTGCCCATCGAAGTGCTGAACATCAGGTTGAACTGGCGGACCTCCGTCCAGTTGCAGGTGCCGCTGATCGGGCAGACGATGCCGCAATCTATGATGATCTGGCGGTATTCCGCGAAATCGGAAGCCTGCTCGGCAGCCACGTAACGGTTGTGAACCTCGTCATATTTGGCCTGTTCGCGCTGCACGTTGGGGTTGGTGGCGCGGAACTGGGCTTCGTCGAAGCTGTCACCGAATTTCTTGCGGCCTTTTTCGACCTCTTTGTTGATTTTTTCCTCGATCTTGCCAAGATAATCCTCGATGAGGACGTCGGCGCGGTAGCGCTTCTTGGAGTCTTTGTTGTCGATGAGCGGATCGTTGAAAGCGCTCACGTGGCCGGAAGCCTCCCAGATACGCGGGTGCATGAAGATGCAGGAGTCGATGCCGACGATGTTCTCGTTGAGGCGGGTCATCGCGTTCCACCAATACTGCTTGATGTTGTTCTTGAGCTCGACACCCATCTGGCCATAGTCATACACGGCGGCCAGGCCGTCGTAGATCTCGCTGGACGGGAAAATGAAACCGTACTCCTTGCAATGCGCCACGAGTACCTTGAACAATTCTTCTTGTGTCATATCTTTAATACTAACTAATTGTCAAACCGGACAAAGGTAATCATTTCTGCTCAAAAATCTCACGCAACGGGCGCATAACGAAGTCCCGCTGCCGCATCAGGGGATGCGGGATCTGCAGCTCGGGCGTGTCGATGCGTTCGTCACCGTAGAGCAGGATGTCAATATCAATGGGCCGGTCGTGGTAGATCCGGCGCCCATCGGCGTCGTATTCGGGCGCGTCCCGGCGCCCCATCGCCCGCTCGATGCGCTTGCAGATCCGCAGCAGCGTGTGCGGCAGCCGTGCCGTCCGGTAGCGGACCACGCAATTGAGGAAATCCGGCCCATCAAAGCCCCAGGAAGGCGTCTCGATGATGGAAGAAAGGGCTTCGTACGGCCGCCCGATCGCAACATCCAGGCGTCGCAGCGCCTCTTCGATCCGGGCCTGACGGTCCCCTTGGTTGGTGCCCAGGGAAAAATATACCGGGACTAGCTTCATCTTTAAAACTCCGGATCCCAGCCGAGCGCGACCCGCGCCTCGTCAGAAAGCATGCTCTGGTCCCAGGCCGGCTCGAAAACCAGCTCGATCTCGCAGCGCTTCACGCCGGGCGTATTCTCCACGTTGTGCTGAACATCCGCGACCACCTCGTCTGCCATCGGGCAGGTCGGTGCCGTGAAAGTCATCTTGATATAAACTTCGTGCTCCTTATTGATATGGAGCTCGTAGATCAGGCCCAGGTCATAGACATTGACCGGGATCTCCGGGTCATAGACCTGCTTGATCGCAAGGACGACATCTTCATAGAGTGGCGCCAGTTCCTTGACGTCCTGGGGAGTCAAAACTTCTTGGGATTCCATCGTTTCAGCAGTGTTTCCGGGCCGTTTCCCGGATGGTTTCAATCATGGAGGCCAAACCGTTGGCGCGGGTCGGGGAGAGATTTTCACGCAGACCGAGCTGCTCTACGAAGGAGAAATCATCTTCCGCAATCTCCCGGGCCGTCCGGCCGGAATAGACCCCGATCAACAGGGAAATAATCCCTTTGGTGATGATGGCGTCGCTATCTGCACGGAAAACGAGCCTGTCTCCTTCTACGGCAGTATCCAGCCACACCCGCGACTGGCAGCCTTTGATCAGCCGGTCCTCGGTCTTCAACTCCTCCGGGAAAGGTTCCAGTTTGTGTCCCAGATCAATCAGGTATTCATATTTGTCCAGCCACTCGTCATACATCGAGAAGTCCTCGATGACCTCGGCCTGGGCCTCTTTCAGTGTATTCATCCTTCCAGCATTTTAACCGCCCGTTCCAGCGATTTCATGAAATATTCCGCCTCTTCCAGCGTATTGTACGGGGCGAACGATACCCGCAGCATGCCGGTCACGCCGAAGCGGTCCATCAGGGGCTCGGCACACATCTGGCCGGAACGGACCGCGATACCCATTTTGTCCAGGATCAGCGCCACGTCTGCGTGGTGAGAATGTTCCACGGAGAACGAAAACAGGGGGATCTTCTCCTCCGGCGAATCCGGGATGCCGTAGAGACGCACCTTTGTGTTTTCTTGTAACTTGTTTAATATAAACAACTTAACCGAATCAAAAGCGGCTTGTACCTCGCCGGCCCGCATCGCTTCCGCCATCTCCAGCGCAGGGCGCAAGGTCGGCGTACCGGAGATATTCTGCGTCCCGGCTTCGAACTTCTGCGGCAGCGGAGCATAGCTCGTCCCGGTCCAGCGTACGGTTCCGATCATCTCCCCGCCGCCCTGGTAAGGCGGCATCTGTTCGAGCAATTCCCGGCGCCCATAGAGGACACCGGTCCCGGGCGCAGCATAAACCTTATGCCCGGAAAAGGCATAGAAATCACAGTCCAGCGCCCGGACATCCACCCGCTCGTGCACAATCCCCTGGGCTCCGTCGACAAGAACCTTGCACCCCCGCTCATGGCAGATCCGGACGATCTCCCGGATCGGGTTGACGAGCCCCAGGACATTGGAAATATGGGTCACGCACAGAATACGGGTGCGGTTTGTCAGCAAGATGGGAAGCAGATCCAGGCACAGGTGGCCGCGGTCATCCACGGGAAGGACCTTCAGGGTCGCACCTTTGCGCTCGCAAAGCATCTGCCAGGGAACGATATTCGAGTGATGCTCCGCTTCCGTAACGATGATCTCATCCCCCGCCCGAACAAAGGCTTCCCCGAAACTGAATGCGACCAGGTTGATCGAAGCGGTGGCGCCGGCGGTAAAAATGATCTCTTCCCGAGACTCTGCGTTCAGGTAATCCCGGACATAATCCCGCGTAGATTCGTATTCTTCCGTAGCCAGGGCGGCCAGGTGATGGACCGCGCGATGCAGGTTGGAATTGACCTTCGTGGACATCTCCGTCCACTTGCGCACCACGGCAAGCGGACGCTGCGAAGTAGCCGCGTTGTCCAGATAGACCAGCGGCTTGCCGTAAACCCGCTCCCCGAGTTCGGGGAATTCCTGCCTTATTTTTTCGACTTGCATCATAGAGAAATGCAAATTTAACATTATTTTTGTGATATGATAGAATACATTTCAGGAAAGCTTGCGACACTGTCCCCGACCATGGCGGTGATCGACAACCAAGGGATCGGATACTGCGTGGAGATCTCGCTCCAGACCTATGATGCGCTGAACGGCAAATCCGAAGCCGTCGTGTATATCCAGCGCCAGGTCAATCCGCGGGATGGTTCGGAAGTCGATTACGGCTTCGCGACCCGCGACGAGCGGGAGTTGTTCCGCCAGATCACCAGTGTCTCCGGCATGGGCGCTGCATCCGCCCGCATGGTCCTTTCCTCGCTCAGCGCGGAAGAGCTCCGCACCGCCATCCTGAGCGAAGACGTCAACCGGCTCAAGGGAGTCAAGGGTATCGGACTGAAGACCGCGCAGCGGATGGTGCTCGAACTCAAAGACAAGATCATCAAAGGAGAAGATGCCGGCGCGGCGGTCCTATTCAAGACAGACTCCGGGGCTGCAGCAGAAGAGGCATCTACGGCACTCCAGATGCTCGGGTTCTCCAAGCCGAATATCAACAAGGCGATCCAGGCCATCCTGAAGCAAAACCCCGGCGCTTCGGTCGAGGAGATCATCAAAGCGGCGCTTCAGCGACTCTAGGCTAGCGCCCGAAATATACCAGAAGCACAGCGATATCCGCTGGCGAGACCCCGGGAATACGAGACGCCTGGGCAATCGTCAGCGGATGATATTTTTGGAATTTCTGCCGACATTCGATAGTCAGCCCGGAGACCTGATCGAAATTAAAATCCTCCGGAATCCGTAAATCTTCCAGCCGCTGCAGTTTCGCAGCCATAGCGATCTCACGATCAATATAGCCTTTATAACGAATGGAGATCTCAACGTTATCAACAATCTCCTGTTGATAAGTTCCACGTGGAACGATTTTCAACAACTTGGAAAGTTCCACTTCCGGACGCGTCGCCAGGTCCGCGATCCGCTTGGATTCCGAGATGGGGCTCGATCCAATCGATGTCAAGTACGGATTCGCCTGCTCCTGCGTCAGGTTCTTGATCTCGCAGTAGTGCAGCAATTCCTCCGCCTGGCGATACTTCTCCACGACCGCTGCATAGCGTTTCTCATCGACAAGACCGATCTTGTATCCGAGCGGAGTCAGGCGCTGGTCGGCGTTGTCTTGTCGGAGCAGGATGCGATACTCCGCCCGGGAAGTAAACATCCGGTACGGTTCATCCACCCCTTTCGTGACCAGGTCGTCGATCAATACTCCGATATAGGACTGGTCTCTCCGGAGCACGAACGGCTCCTCCCCGCTCAATTTCAGATGCGCATTGATTCCCGCGACTAGCCCCTGCGCGGCCGCCTCTTCGTAACCGGTCGTCCCGTTGACCTGACCGGCAAGATACAGATTGTCGATTCGTTTGGATTCCAGCGTCGGTCGAAGCAACGTCGGATCGAAGTAGTCGTATTCGACCGCATAAGCCGGGCGGAAAACCTTGGCAGACTCCAGACCCTCAATTGCATGCATCGCATCAAGCTGCACCTGCAACGGAAGCGAGGACGAAAATCCCTGCAGGTAGTATTCGTTGGTCCAGCGCCCCTCCGGTTCAAGGAACAACTGGTGCGCTTCGTTTTCCGGGAAAACACGCAACTTGTCTTCGATACTCGGACAGTAGCGCGGGCCCCGGCCGTGGATCATCCCCGTGAACAAGGGAGAATCCTCAAAGCCGGTCCGCAAGATTTCATGAACCCGCTCGTTCGTGTGCAAAATGTAACACGACATCTGCTCCCTCCCCTCCTGCACGCGGGAAGGTACCGGAAGAAAAGAGAATCGGCCCGGCTCGGTATCGCCCGGTTGAACCGGGAGCCGGGAGACATCAACGGAAGAGATATCAATCCGCGGGGGCGTTCCGGTTTTCATCCGGTCCGTCACGAGCCCCCGCTCTATCAGCTGTTCCGTCAAACCGTGCGAGGCCGGCTCACCGATCCGCCCGCCTTCCATCTGGGTCCGGCCGATGAATAGTTTGCCTCCCAGAAAGGTCCCGGCGGTCAAAATAACCGCGCGAGACTTGAAAATAGCCCCTGTAAGGGTACGGACTCCGCTGATTTTTGAATTCTCAAAGACGAAAGACGTTGCTAAATCCGCGTAAATATCTAATTTACAGCAACTTTCGAGAATTTTACGCCATTCCAGCGAAAACTGGATTTTATCGCACTGGGCACGGGGACTCCACATGGCGGGTCCCTTGGAACGGTTGAGCATCCGGAACTGGAGGGTTGTGCGGTCCGTGACGACGCCCGTCCATCCTCCCAGTGCGTCGATCTCCCGGACGATCTGTCCTTTCGCGATTCCGCCGATCGCCGGGTTGCACGACATCTTAGCAAAACCCAACATATCCGCAGTGACGAGCAGGACAGAGGAACCGAGCGTCGCAGCCGCCATGGCGGCCTCGCATCCGGCGTGCCCTCCCCCGACAACGATGATATCATAGAAGCGATCCATCACAAGGCGGCTTTCATCTCGAGATAATAGTTCTCTTTCTGGCGCATGACGGCGATCTCCTCTTCCGTATGGTCGTCATAGCCAATCAGATGCAGCACGCCATGCACCATCACCCGGTCAAGTTCGTCTTCGAAAGCCGTCCCATAGTATCGGGCATTCTCCCGGACGGAATCGATACTGATGAAGAGATCGCCCGACAGGATATCCTTCTCGCAATAATCAAAAGTGATGATATCCGTAAAGTAGTCGTGCTGGAGGTATTTGAGATTAACCTCCAGGATATACGGGTCCGAGCAGAAAATGATGTTGATGGCTCCCAGCCGGCGCATCTCGCTCCCGGCAACCATTTTCAACCAGCGGTTGTTCCGCATCTTCTGCTTCAGCTCAAAGCGGTTATTTTCTTGATAATAGCGTATCATAGCATAGTTTTTGCAAATTTACATGTATTAAATTAAAAAATTGGATTTCAAAATAAATATTTCTATCTTTGAAACTCGAACGGATTATTAATAACCACAAATATGGAAGTCAAGAAATCACCCAAAGCAGATCTGAACAACAAGAAACTCTTGTTCGTCGAGATTGGTTTAGTCTTGTCTCTCCTGGTGACTATCGGTGCTTTCGAGTACAAGACCAGGGAGAAGACCGCGAGCGTGTTCGATGATCAACCCACCGAACTCATCGAGGAAGAGATCATCCCGATCACCCAGGATACTCCTCCACCGCCCCCCGAGGCGCCCAAGATCCCTATCCTCTCCGACCAGATCGACATCGTCGATGACAACATCAAGGTCGATGACAACATCCTCAACCTCGAGGACGATTCGAACCTCGGAGTCGAGATCATGGACTATGTAGAGGAAGTTCAGGAAGAGGTTGTCGAAGAAGAAGCCATCCCGTTCGCTCTCGTTGAAGAGAAGCCGAAGTTCCAGGGTGGCGATGCCAACACATTCTCCAAGTGGGTGTCCCAGCATCT
The DNA here is from genome assembly GCA_902790635.1 of uncultured Bacteroidia bacterium. Lineage (GTDB taxonomy): Bacteria > Bacteroidota > Bacteroidia > Bacteroidales > UBA932 > Cryptobacteroides. The sequence goes on from CADASN010000005.1 coordinate 62,280, forward strand.
TGACTATCCTGAGATCGCCAAGGAAAATGGTGTTTCCGGACGTGTGATGGTGCAGTTCACCGTCAACCCGAACGGCACGGTCTCCGACGTCAAGGTCCTCCGCGGCGTGGATCCTTCCCTCGACAAGGAAGCTGTCCGCGTGATCCAGAGCTCCCCGAAGTGGACTCCGGGCAAGCAGCGTGACCGCGCAGTCAAGGTGACCTACCAGTTCCCTGTGATCTTCCAGCTGCGCTAATCCGCAGTTGAAAAAAGTGGAGGCCGTCCGTACGCGGATGGCCTTTTTTTGACTGAAATGGAGAACAAAACCGAAGAAAAAGCCGTATTCGTCGGGATCATCCGGCAGGATGACGACGAGCGCAAGATCTACGAATACCTCGAAGAACTGCAGTTTCTGGCAGAGACGGCCGGTGCCGTGGGCGACAAGAAATTCGTCCAGCGCGTGGACCGGCCCGAAAAAGCCACGTATATCCGAAGCGGAAAACTCAAGGAAATTGCAGAGTATTGCGAAAACAACGCGATCAATTATGTCATTTTCGATGACGAGTTGACCGGTATGCAGCAACGCAATATCGAAAAGGTCATCAAGACCGCTTCCGTCATCGACCGTACCAGCCTGATTCTCGAGATCTTCTCCCAGCGCGCCCAGACCGCTTACGCCAAGACGCAGGTCGAACTGGCGAGATATAATTACATGCTCCCCCGCCTCGCCGGCATGTGGACCCACCTGGAGCGGCAGCGCGGCGGTATGGGGACCCGCGGCGGTATGGGTGAGACCCAGATCGAAGTGGACCGCCGCATCGTTCGCGAGCGCATCAACAAACTCAAGGAACAACTCAAGAAAGTAGACAAGCAGATGGCCACCCAGCGGGGCAACCGCGGACAGCTTGTCCGGCTCTCCCTCGTCGGATACACCAACGTCGGGAAATCCACCCTGATGAACCTGCTGTCCAAATCCGACGTTTTCGCTGAGAACAAGCTGTTTGCGACCCTGGATACCACAGTCCGAAAGGTTGTTATCGGCAACGTTCCCTTCCTGCTCAGCGACACGGTCGGATTCATCCGGAAACTTCCTACCGAACTGATCGAAGCCTTCAAGAGCACCCTGGATGAGGTTCGGGAGGCCGATATCCTGGTGCATGTCGTGGATATCTCCCACCCCGACTACGAAGAGCAGATGGAAGTGGTGGACAGGACACTCAAAAGCATCTCGGCGGCCGACAAACCCGTTTACGTGGTCTTCAACAAAACCGACGCCTACACCTACGAACCCTACGACGAATTCTCCCTGGAGCCCAAGACCGAGAAGAATTTCACTCTCGAGGAGGTCAAGGCCAAGTGGATCAACGGGCGCAAGATCCCCTGTATCTTCATCTCCGCCATCAAGAAAGAAAACATCGACAAACTCCGCGACGACATCTACAAGATGGTCGCGGAAATACACGCCGGACGCTATCCTTTTAACAACTTCCTTTGGTAGTCATGAGACACGCAACAAACTTTATCAAAACCCTGCTTCTCTGCCTGCTTTTGCCGGCCGTGTGCGCCTGCAACAAGCATTATGAGGCGAGTTATATCGCCTTTGATCCGGTGGACGTACGCGAGGCGCCTTCAGACGACGCCAAGGTCGTCCTCAAGCTCAGCTGCGGGAAAAAACCCAGCAGCTATGACAAGAAAACCGCGGAGATCCCGTATGCGTTCCTGTCTCTCGACAAGCAGGACGACCCCATCGGCGTCAGGAAGATTGACGAGAGCGAGAAGTGGGGCTATGTCGACGACTTTGCCCAGGCCTTTGTCCGCGTGAAGGGCTGGATTCCCCTGGAGGAGATGATCTGCCTCGGAGCCGGGGACGAGACGGAAAAGCTGCCGGCATTTGAAGTGAAAGGAGATGACTGGAATACCCTTTACAGGCATCCGAAAGAGGAGTTCTCGGACGGCGTCGGCACCTCTCTCCCCAAAGGAGAACTGGTGCAACGGATCACGACGTCCAAAGACTGGTCTTTCGTGCATAGCATCGGCTACACCACGACCGGTCTTGTGGCGGACCATTATGGGTGGATTAAAACCCGTCTTCTTTCCAAGAGGGACGACCTTTCGGTGGAAGAAATGAAGGCACCCGCTTATGAACGGCTGATGGAACGGATGGGGAACCAGAAGGATACCCTCAAGCTGAGAAATATACTCTATCATATTTTCCGCTTTCTGTCCCTCCTGGCGTTGATTTTTGCGGTCGTATTCCTTATTCCGGCCCTCATACACAGGCGTCCGACGAGTGCGCTTTTCGTCTTTCCGCTGTTTGCCCTGTATATGTTCATATTCACGGAAGTATGGACCTCTATTTCCCTTTTCTATGGTCTTCTGATGCCGATGGCCGCCTACACGGTCTTGTATCCGTTGTTATACATTCCCGGAAAGTGGAAGTTTTCCTTCTATCCCTGGGCCCTGAATGTCCTGTCCGTCATTCCGGCATTGTATGTCATGGGAGCCATTGAATTTGCGAAAAGCCCTAAACTCCTGGGACATATCGTCACGTTGATTATTTATGCGGTCCCGGTCGTTTTGTTTGCTTATTTCCTGGGCAAACTGGTCTATGAAGACATCTGCCCGCACTGCGGATATTATGGTGGCCATCACAACGAGGGAACGCAGGACGACGGAACGACCGTCTCTGAAAGCTCGGAAGTCGAGGATGTCTATCAAGGCACCACCACCCGCAGGGTGGGCGATACGGATATTATCACACAACATTACCAGCGGACACCTTATACGCTCGTCACCAGCGTGCATCGTTATCGAATCATCCGAAGATGCCGAAAGTGCGATGAAATCTACTACAATTACAGATCAAATGTAAACAGAAGTAAAAAATAACAGGATCTCAATAATCGAAAAGGGCCGCAGAAGCACATCTGCAGCCCTTTTTAAATTAAGTATACCCTTCTCTTAGTCAGAGAACTTTGCCTTGAGGAACTCGCGGTTCAAACGGGCGATATGGGAAACGTTGATGCCTTTCGGGCACTCCATCTCGCAGGCACGCGTGTTCGTGCAGTTGCCGAAGCCCAGCTCGTCCATCTTGGCAACCATCGCCTTGGCGCGGCGCTTGGCTTCCGGACGTCCCTGCGGCAGCAGGGCCAGTGAACTGACGCGGGCTGCAACAAACAGCATAGCAGAGCCGTTCTTGCAAGTCGCAACACAGGCGCCGCAACCCACGCAGGCCGCAGCATCCATGCTCTCTTCGGCCTGGTCGTGGGAGATCAGGATCACATTGGCATCCTGGGCCGCACCGGTACGCACGGAGATGAATCCACCGGCCTGCAGGATCTTATCGAAAGCGGTACGATCTACCACCAGGTCCTTGATCACCGGGAAACCCTTGCTGCGCCAAGGCTCCACCGTGATCGTGGAACCGTCCTTGAAATGGCGCATGAACAGCTGGCAGGTCGTCACATGATCGTCCGGACCATGGGCGCGGCCATTGATATACAAGCCGCAGGCGCCGCAAATACCCTCGCGGCAGTCATGGTCGAAGGACACGGGACCGCTGCTCTGGCAGCCGCGCTCCACTGCCACCGGATCGCAACCTTCGCGGATCAGCTGCTCATTGAGAATATCGAGCATTTCCAGAAAAGATGCATCCTCCTCAATCCCGGCAATATGATAGGTCTCGAAATGGCCTTTGGCCTTGGCGTTCTTCTGGCGCCATATTTTCAGATTGAATTCCATCTCGCTTAGTCTTTGTAATTTCTCGTTTTCACCTCGATAAACTCATACTTGAGCGGCTCTTTGTGCAGTTCGGGCTCAGCATCTTCACCCTTGTACTCCCAAGCAGCCACATACATGAAGTTGGCATCGTCGCGCTTGGCTTCTCCTTCCTCGGTCTGGCTCTCCACACGGAAGTGGCCGCCGCAGGACTCGGTACGGTTCAGCGCATCGCGGGCCATCAGTTCGCCGATATCGAAGAAATCTTCGAGACGAAGTGCTTTCTCCAGCTCCTGGTTGAACTCGAACTGGGTGCCGGGGACATTGACATTCTCATAGAATTCTTTCTTGAGCGCCTTGATCTCGGAGATAGCCTTCTTCAGGCCGGCCTCATCGCGGGCCATGCCCACATTGTCCCACATGATGTTGCCGAGACGTTTGTGGATGGAATCAACGGTCTCCTTGCCTTTGATGGAGAAAAGACGGTCGATACGGGCCTGGACGGCCTTCTCGGCTGCATCGAATTCCGGTGTAGTGGTATCCGTCTTGGGCTCCGCAAATTTGTGGGAAAGATAGTCTCCGATCGTGATCGGCAGGATGAAATAACCGTCCGCCAGACCCTGCATCAGGGCGGAAGCACCGAGGCGGTTGCCGCCGTGGTCGGAGAAGTTGGCCTCACCGATGGCATACAGGCCCGGAATAGTCGTCTGCAGGTCATAGTCAACCCAGATACCGCCCATCGTGTAGTGGATAGCCGGGTAGATCATCATCGGCTCCTCCCAGGGAGAACTGGCCGTAATCTTCTCATACATCTCGAAGAGGTTGCCATACCGCTCAGCGACACGCTGATGGCCCAGGCGCTTGATCGCGTCCGCAAAATCAAGATATACGGCCTTGCCCGTCTCATTCACACCAAAACCGGCGTCGCAACGCTCCTTTGCGGCACGGGATGCCACATCACGCGGAACCAGGTTGCCGAATGCCGGATAACGGCGCTCGAGATAGTAATCACGATCCTCTTCCGGAATCTGGGAAGCCTTGATCTCGTGCTTGCGGAGTTTCTCCACGTCTTCCTTCTTCTTCGGGACCCAAATACGTCCGTCGTTACGCAGGGACTCGCTCATCAGCGTCAGCTTGCACTGCTGGTCCCCGTGCACCGGGATACAGGTAGGATGGATCTGCGCGAAGCAGGGATTGGCGAAATAAGCACCCTTGCGGTAGCACTGCATGGCAGCGGAACCGTTGCTGTTCATCGCGTTCGTGGACAAGAAATAGGTATTGCCATAACCACCGGTCGCAATCACGACGGCGTGGGCGCCGAAACGCTCCAGCGCACCCGTCACCAGGTTGCGTGCAATGATACCCTTCGCCTGGCCGTTCACCAGCACGACGTCCAGCATCTCGTGACGCGGATAGGACTTCACCGTGCCATTGGCAATTTCCTTGTTCAGCGAAGCATAAGCACCGAGAAGCAGCTGCTGTCCGGTCTGGCCGCGGGCATAGAAGGTACGGCTCACCTGCACGCCGCCGAAAGAACGGTTGGCCAGGTATCCGCCATATTCACGGGCAAAAGGAATCCCCTGCGCCACGCACTGGTCAATGATGGCGGCACTCACCTCAGCGAGACGATAGACATTGGCCTCGCGGGAACGATAGTCACCACCTTTGATCGTGTCGTAGAAGAGACGGTACACAGAGTCATTGTCGTTCTGGTAATTCTTGGCAGCATTGATACCACCCTGCGCCGCTATGGAATGCGCGCGACGCGGAGAATCACTGATACAGAAAATCTTGACATTGTAGCCAAGTTCGCCCAGCGAGGCGGCTGCAGAAGCTCCGCCGAGGCCGGTACCCACCACGATGATGTCAAGTTTTCTCTTGTTGTTCGGACTGACGAGACGGATCTCCGACTTGCGCCGGGTCCATTTGGTCTCAAGCGGTCCCGCAGGAATCTTGGAATTTAACTTATCTGACATTTTATCTGATTTATATATTTCTAAAACAGCGTATTGGCATTATTCTGATAGGGATCCAGCCCCAGATGGTTGTACGACAGTTCGGTCGCCACGCGTCCCCGCTGCGTACGCACGATGAAACCCTCCTTGATTAGGAAAGGCTCATAGACTTCTTCATAGGTCCCCTGATCCTCGCCGATGGCGGTCGCCAGCGTATTCGCCCCGACAGGGCCTCCCTTGAAGGTAGATATGATTGTACGGAGTATCTTGTTGTCGATCGAATCCAGTCCCCGCTTGTCGATATTGAGCTTATCCAGGGCGTAGCGCGCAATCTGCAGATCGATGTGGCCATCTCCCATCACCTGCGCGAAATCGCGGACCCGGCGCAGCAGGGAATTCGCGATACGCGGCGTACCGCGGCTGCGAAGGGCGATCTCCCGCGCCGCTTGCGGTTCAATCTCGACTTTCAGGATCGCGGCGCTGCGTGTCACGATACGAACCAGGTCGTCCGTATCGTAATACTCCAAGCCCTCCGTTATTCCGAAACGGGCACGGAGCGGCGCTGTCAGCAGACCCGCACGGGTCGTGGCCCCCACAAGCGTGAAAGGATTGAGCGTAATGCGGACAGAACGCGCTCCGGGACCTTTGTCAATCATGATGTCGATGACATAATCCTCCATCGCAGAGTAGAGGTACTCCTCCACTTCCGGCGACAGGCGGTGGATCTCATCGATGAAGAGCACGTCGCCGGTCTCCAGCGAGGTGAGAAGTCCGGCCAGATCCCCCGGTCTGTCCAGGACGGGACCGGAAGTGATCTTCATATTGACTCCCATCTCATTGGCAATGATGTGGGCGAGCGTCGTCTTTCCCAGACCCGGAGGACCATGGAAAAGCGTATGATCCAGCGATTCGCCGCGCATCTTGGCAGCCTGGATATAGATGCGGAGCCGGGACACGATTTCCCCCTGCCCCGTGAAATCTTCCAGTTCCTGGGGCCGGATTATTCCGTCTAATTCCTTATCTTTGCTGTCGTTTGTGTTATGAGGGTCGAAGTCGGTCATACCAATCGATGGCTTTCAGATTACAAATATAGTTCTTTTATTTTGAAAATTTACTGTTTTATTTAGGCTTGTTGAAATGTTGATAAACTTAATAAAATAATGATTTTCAATTGATTATAAAAGGAACTAAAAGTTAAGAAGTCTGTTGAAACGCTGTTTTTAAGCATGTTGAAAACATCCCGCCGGATTTTATCCACCGCGCGAAAAGGAATTTCAACCGCTTATCAACACACTTTTCAACCGGTTTTTAGTGGAGAATGTTGATAAGTTCTAAATCTACGGAACTGTTGCGGGACAGAATCCAATCCGGAAAGGATGTATTCTGTCGCGGACTGTTTTTGTCTGCACGCTGGTTTGTCCTGAGCCAGGTGGCGAAGGAAGGGATGCACGTGATTGTGCTTCCGACCCAGGAAGCAGCGGAATATTGTGCCGCGGATCTCTATCACCTGATCGAGGGAGACAGGGTATTCTTCCTACCCCAGTCCGGAAAAAACGTCGAACGGAGCAACTATAAATCCACACTCGGCGTGCAGCGCACCGCCGCGATCGGAAAGATCTTGTCTTCGGATGGAGACAACATTTTCATTGTGTCCTATCCGGATGCACTGGCAGAGGAGATTCCGGTCACGCAGGCAATCCGCGAAGCGGTCCTGAAAGTAAAAAAGGGAGATGAGATCTCTCACGAAGAAATCATCAGCATCCTCTCCTCCCGGGGCTTCGAAAAAGTGGACTTCGTGTCCTCTCCCGGACAATACGCCATCCGGGGATCCATCGTTGATATTTTCTCATTTTCAGACAATTATCCCTATCGGTTTTCTTTTTGGGGTAACGAGATAGAGACCATCCATTCTTTCGACTGCAACACCCAGCTTTCGAAGGAACAGGTAGATCAGGTGGATATCGTGTCCGATGTAGTCAGCGGAGCGGCGGAGTCCGGCCAGAATCTTTCCGATATTTTCCCAAAGGGGACGCGTGTATGGCTGGATTCTTCGGACATGTATGCGACGGAGCCTTTTTTTCCGAAGCTGCAGCGCTTCCAGAATATCTACATCGATGTTCCCCTGTCCCATCAAGGAGAGGATTTTGTCAATTTTCAGATTTCACCGCAGCCTTCCTTCAACAAGAATTTCGAACTGCTCACGGAGGATATCCGCAGCCGGATCGAAAATGGCTATACCGTCTATATCTATGGTGAGAAAGCATCACAGCTGGAGCGCATCCGCTCAATCCTGTCGCAGAACGGCGGCCTGATTCCGGAATTCGTAGCGGGAAAGAATATCCACAACGGTTTCATCGATGCGCAGGACAAGATTTGCTGCTACTCGGACCATGAGATTTTCGACCGCTTCCACCGGGTGAGCATCCGGCGCAGCGTGGAAAAAAGCGAGCAGCTCACCATCAACGACCTCAATTCCTTCAATATCGGGGATTACGTGGTGCATATCGACCATGGTGTCGGGATTTTCGGCGGCCTGGTCCGCCTGCGCGACGATTTCGGACGGATGCGCGAGGTGGTCAAGATTACTTATAAGGACGGCGACGTCGTATTCGTGTCCGTGCACGCGCTGCACAAGATTTCGCGCTTCCGCTCCAAGGACGGCGAGCCGCCGCGCATCAATAAACTGGGTTCGAAGACCTGGACGGCGCTCAAGACCAGCGCCAAATCCAAGGTCAAGGATATTGCCAAGGACCTGATCCAGCTTTATGCGAAGCGCCGGGCTTCCAAAGGTTTCGCCTTCTCTCCGGATACCTACCTGCAGGAAGAACTGGAATCTTCGTTCATGTTCGAGGATACACCGGATCAGGAGACGGCAACCGCCGCCGTGAAGCGGGATATGGAGGACAACTGCCCGATGGACCGCCTGATCTGCGGGGACGTGGGATTCGGCAAGACGGAGATCGCCGTCCGGGCGGCCTTCAAGGCCGTGGGCGACAGCAAGCAGGTAGCCATCCTGGTGCCTACCACCATCCTGGCCCTGCAGCACTACAACACCTTCAGCCAGCGGCTCCAGAACCTTCCCTGCAATGTGGAATATGTCAGCCGCCTGCGGACGGCCAAAGAGATCACCGATATCAAGAAGCGGCTTGCGGAAGGGAAGATAGACATCCTGATCGGCACGCACAAGATTCTGGGGAAAGAATTCGTCTTCCACGACCTGGGACTGCTCATCATCGACGAGGAGCAGAAATTCGGCGTCTCGGCCAAGGAAAAATTGCGCGAGATCAAATCCTCCGTGGATACGCTGACCCTGACGGCCACGCCGATCCCGCGCACCCTCCAGTTCTCCCTGCTGGGTGCCCGTGACCTCAGCATCATCAATACCCCGCCGCCCAACCGCATTCCCGTACAGACGGAGATCATCCTCTTCGACGAACGCGAGATCAAGAGCATCATCAACTACGAACTCAACCGGGGCGGCCAGGTCTTCTTCCTGCACAACAAGGTCGAAGAACTTCCTGCCATCCACGACATCCTGCACCGCCTGATCCCCGACATGAAAATCTGTGTCGCACACGGACAGATGGAAGCCAAGCAACTGGAAACCAAGATGCTGGACTTCATCCGGGGGGACTATGACATGATGCTCTGCACAACCTTGATCGAGAACGGCCTGGATATCCCCAATGCCAATACGATCCTGATCAACCAGGCGCAGAATTTCGGCCTGAGCGACCTGCACCAGCTGCGCGGCCGCGTAGGACGCTCCAACAAGAAAGCATTTTGCTACCTGATCGTCCCGCCGCTGGTCAGCATCACCGACGATGCCCGCCGCCGGCTCAAGGCTATTGAGGAATTCTCCGACCTGGGCAGCGGTTTCAACATCGCCATGCAAGACCTGGATATCCGGGGCGCCGGCAACCTGCTGGGTGCGGAACAGAGCGGTTTCATCATGGATATGGGCTTCGAGACATACCAGAAGATCCTGGCCGAAGCAATGGAAGAGCTGGGTGTAGAGACCGGCATCGTGACCAAGAGCGACCGCGGCCGCTTCGTGACGGACTGTATGATCGAGACGGACCAGCCCGCGATGATTCCGGACGATTACATCGACGTCACCGCAGAGAAGATCCGTATCTACCGGACCATCGACGCCATGTCCACGGACAAAGAAATCGACCGCTATGCCGCCCAACTGGCAGACCGTTTCGGCACTTTGCCGGCAGAAGTGGCCAACCTCTTCGAGGTGGTCAAGATCCGCAACCTCGGTGCGTCCTTGGGATTTGAGAAAGTGATTGTCAAGAACGGCCTGATGATTGCTTTCTTTATCGCGAATCCGATGTCGCCGTATTACAAGTCGCAGACCTTCGCCACGGTCCTGGAGCGGACGGCGGCGATTCCCCGCTTCGAGCTGAAGCAGACGGAAAACAAACTCAAAATCGTCGTACGCGGCATCCCTTCCCTCAAAGAGGCACACGCAGTGCTGGGGAAGTTGAGATAATTTTCGTAAATTTGCAAGAATTCGACCGACGATGGCCAACCTTGTAGTAGAAGCAGGAAACACGGCGCTCAAAGCCGCATGGGTCGAGGGAATCACCCTCGGCAAGACCTTCCGGTACCAGGGCGAGAAGATGATGGATTACCTGCTTTCCCTCCTGGAGAAGGATCGCCCGGAGGTACTTACGGTGGCGTCCGCCTTTGGCGTTTCCGCCGAAGAGGAGGCCCTGCTGCGCGAACGCTGCGGCTACCTGCTCATCCTGGACCCAGCCCATACCGACCTGCTGCTCCGCTACAATCTGCCGGAGCACCTCTCCTATGACCGGGCGGCGGAGCTTGTGGCGGCTGCTTTCCTTTTCAAGGAAAAGCCCGTTACCGTGTTCGACTTCGGCACTACGCTCACGGTTGATTTCCTGAGCCGCGAGGGGCGCTACCTGGGCGGCAACATCTCCCCCGGCTGCCGGACGCGGTTCAAGTCGCTGGAACGCTATTCGAAGAATCTCCCCCTGGTCGATACGCCCGACCAGATCCAGCCGGAAGGGCATTCGATCCGGGAATCCGTCGCTTCCGGCGTGATTTCGGGCATAATGTTTGAAATTGAAGGGTACACCAGGCTCAGACCCGACAATATTGTGATTTTTACTGGAGGAGACGCAATTTATTTTGCCAAAAAGATGAAAAATTCCATATTTGTAGTTTGCAATATGGTTTTGATGGGCCTGGCATTGATAACGGACGACTATGTTAAGAAAAATCTTAAATAGAACTGCGTTGACCGCGATCCTTGCCCTGTGCGCCGCATTCTGCGCGTACGGGCAGGCTGCCGGCGTCTATACGCCCTACTCCATCTATGGCGTGGGCGATCTCAGCCATCCGGGCACCGCTTACAACAAATCCATGGGTGGCGTCGGCGTGGCGCTGCGCAACAATACGGTCATCAACGTGCTGAATCCCGCCGCCGTGACGGCCCGTGACAGCCTTGCCTTCATGACGGATTTCTCCCTCTACAACGACAACAAGATTTTCAATCAGGGAGGCATCAAATCTGCCAGCAACACGTTCAATATCAACGACCTGGTGATGTCCTTCCCCCTGTGGCACAACATGGCCATGATGGTAGGCATCATGCCTTTCAGCGACACGGGCTTCAGCTATGGTTTCGAGTACGCGGACCCGGACCTGATCGGCCGCACGGGCAACATCACCTACTCCGCCACCGGCACCGGCAGCATCTACAAGGCTTTTGCCGCCGTCGGCGTGACCTTCGCCAAGCGCATCTCCCTCGGTGCCCAGTGGAACTACCACTTCGGCAACATCGAGAAGACCTATTACACGACCTTCAACGATGCCTCGTACAACAGCATCAAGAACAGCACAAACGCCCAGTTGACGGCGCATTCCTTCAAGTTCGGGGTCCAGTACGAGCAGCCGGTCAGCTCGCGTTTCTCCATCGGCGTCGGAGCCACGTATTCCACACCGGCGAAGATCGGCGGCACGATGGAGAGCAACCGCTTCTCCGCAGGCACCGCTGCGTCCGACACCCTCTTCCACAAGCTGGACAACCTGGGCAAGGATGCCGTCGTGACCATCCCCAGCGAACTGGCGGTCGGCATCACCTTCAAGAACTCCGGCAAGTGGCTGGCTGAGTTCGACTACAGCCGGGCGGACTGGTCCGCATCGGGCCTGGATGCTGCCCGGGGCTTCTCCGCCAACAAGATTTTCAGTGCTTCCGTGGCGGAAGCTTTCCGCTTCGGATTCGAGATCATACCCAATCGTAACGACGTCCGATCTTACTTTATGACAGCCGCTTACAGGCTTGGTGCATACCATAGGAACGAGTACTTCCTGCTCGATGGCAAGAAAGTTGCATCTACCGGTATAACATTGGGTGTCACGCTGCCGGTTTACCTGCCCAACCTCGGTCGCAACAACGGCGTCACGCTGGGCGTAGATTTCGGACAACGGGGATCCTTGACAGGAGAAATGATCCGTGAGCGATATGTCAACTTCTCGATCGGTTTCAATTTCTTCGACATCTGGTTCCGCAAGACCCAATATATGTAATGAATAACACTATAGCGATATGAAAAAAACAATTATCATCATTCTGACCGTTGCCGCGATGCTGGCGGGAACCAATGTGTTCGCCCAGGGCAAATACGGCGCCGACAGCGCCCAGTGCATTACGAAGCTTTCCTTCTACAAGGAATACTTCAAGCAAAAGAACTATGATGAGTCGATTCCGAGCTGGCGTGACGCTTACCGGCTCTGCCCGCCGACGGCCAGCCAGAACCTGCTGATCGACGGCACGACCCTGATGCGCCGCCTGATCACCAAGAACGCCAAGGATGCCGCATACCAGGGCAAGCTGGTGGATACTCTGCTGACCCTCCACGACACGCGTGCCGAGTACTATCCCAAGTACGCCGTGACCGCCTTCAACAACAAGGGCCAGGATCTCCACAACTATGTCAAGGATCCCCAGAAGCTCTATGACGGCTTCGAGGGCATCATCAAGAACAATCAGGCCGAGACCCGTGCCACGATTCTGCTCTTCGACATGCAGTCCGCCATCGATCTCTTCCAGGAGGGCAAGCTGGACGCCGAGACCGTGATCAACGCCTATCAGCGCAACAGCGACCTGCTCGAGAAGATCGTCCCGGCCAACGACGCCGACAAGGAGCAGGTGGCCAACGTCAAGAATGACATGGGCAGCCTCTTCGCCGGCAGCAAGGTCGCCAGCTGCGACAACCTGGTCGAACTCTACACCCCGCGCCTGGCCGCCGATCCGGACAATCTCCAGCTCGCCCAGAGCATCGTGAAGACGATGGGCATGACCGAGGGTTGCGACAACAACGACCTCTTCCTGCAGGCCGTCACCACGATGAACAAGCTGGATCCTTCCGCCAGTTCTTCCTATTATCTGTATCGCCTGCACGGCGCCCGCGGCAATGTCAAGGAAGCCATTGTCTATATGGAGAACGCCCTGGCCAGCGAAGATGTCGAGGACAGCCGCCGCGCTGACTGGACCTACGAGCTTGCTACCTTCTGCTTCAAGAACGGTGAGAGCGCCCGCGCTTTCGAGTATGCCTCCAAGGTCGCTGCCGAGAACGAGTCCCTGGCCGGCAAGGCCTACTTCCTCATCGGCAACATCTGGGGTTCCACCCGCTGCGGTGGCGACGAGATCGCCCGCCGCGCCCCGTACTGGGTCGCCTGCGACTACATGAACAAGGCCAAGGCCGCCGATCCGTCCCTGGCGGACGAGGCCAACCGCTACATCAGCCAGTACAGCGTTTACTTCCCGGAGACCGCCGAGGCCTTCATGTACGACATCACCAAGGGACAGTCCTACACGGTTGTCTGCGGTGGCATGCGCGCCACCACCACGGTGCGTACCAGATAATTTGGACAGAGTCGCTAATATTCGGCGCATGCTGGCAATCACGGCTGTGATTGCCAGCATTGTCGTTTCTTGCAAAAGCCAGATCGGGGAGGCGGACAAGCTTGATTTGAGCAAGACTCCGACCCAGCGTATTTACGACATGTTTGCGGTCCAGACCAAGAACGGGGCCGTTGCGATGCGGATCGAGTCCGACCTGATGGAGCACTACGATACCGACTCGGTCTCGTATGATGCTTTCCCGCACGGACTTTCCGTCTATGGATATACCGAGGAGGGGCTCCTCGAATCCGTCATCGTCGCGGACGATGCCCGGCACATCGTGCCCAAGGACCGCAACAAGGATGAGATCTGGGAAGCCTTCGGCAACGTCATCCTGCACAACGTCATCGAGCAGGAGACCATGGAGACGGACACGATCTACTGGGACCAGCAGAAGAAGGAGGTCTATACGGACTGCTATGTCAAGATGTACTCCCGGCAGGGCTTCCTGCAGGGGTATGGAATGCGCTCGGATGACCACGTACGCAACTCCATTCTGTACCGTCCTTTCGACGGATACGGGGTGGTCGTGCAGGATTCTACGGCGGTAATCATTGATTCTGTGAATTTTATTGGGCCATTTCCAAAAAAATAACTAAATTCGCACCCCCTTATCGGAAAATTATAAAAACACATAATCATGGCGGTACTTGAAAAAATACGCGTTAAGTTCGGTCTCGTGATCTCCATTATCATCGCGCTGGCCCTTCTGTCCTTTATTATCGACCCTAGCACGCTGGAGTCTGCACTCAACTCGATGTCTTCGAAATACGACGTCGGACAGATTGCAGGCAAGAACATATCCTATAGTGATTTCCAGTCTGACGTCGACCGTTACACGACCATCAACGAGCTCCTCTCCGGCTCCGTCCGCGACGAGGAAACCCAGAAGCAGATCCGCAATGCTGCCTGGCAGGAACTCCTTGACAGATACATGTTTGTCAAGAACGCCAAGGAAGCGGGCATCACCGTCGGCGAAGACGAGATGCTGGCTATGATGAGCGGGGAGTTCGTCTCCCCGGCGATTGCCCAGAACCCGATCTTCATGGATGAGACCGGCAACTTCTCCGCCGACCGCCTGCGTGCATTCATCCAGAATGTCGAGAGCGATGAGAGCGGCCAGTTGCGCACCTACTGGAACTATCTCCAGAACACGGTCCACAACCAGCAGTATTATGCCAAGTACGGCGCCCTCTTCACCGCCAGCGGCAACGACAATGCCCTGCAGCTCGCCCAGGCCATCCAGGAAGGCAACACCACCGCCGACGTGGATTACTGCCTCGCTTTCTATCCCGTGACGCAGGACTCCACCATCACCGTGACCTCTGACGAGATCCGTGCCTACTACAAGAAGCACAAGGATTTCTTCAAGCAGAAGGCCAACCGGGAGATCGAGTATGTCGTCTATGAGGTCATCCCGTCCGCTGCCGACATCGCTGCCGCCAGCGACGCGATGAACGAAGCCTACGAAGAGTTCGCCACGACGGACAACATGCGTACTTTCCTGTCCAAGAACTCCGATCAGGCGTACAGCACCTACTGGTACAAGGAAGGAGAGCTCCGCACCATCAACAGCGAGATCGACGAGCAGATCTTCGGCGGCAGCAAGCTGACGCAGATCGCCACCGACGGCAACAGCTTCTACGCCGCCCGCGAGATGGACAGCAAGATGCTTCCGGATTCCGCTTTCGTCAAGCACATCCTCCTGCAGGATGAGAATGCCGCACACACGGCCGACAGCCTTGTGACCGTCATCAAGAAGGGCGGCAACCTGGCCAACCTGGCTGCCACCTATTCCGCCGACCAGGCTTCCGCCGCCGACGGTGAGCTCGGCAGCATTGGCTGGATGACCCAGTCCTACATGATCCCGGGCTTCGAGGGTGTCTTCGAGGCCAAGGTGGGCGAGCCGTTCGTGCTCACCACCCAGTACGGCACCCACGTGGTCGTCGTGAGCGAGAAGACCAAGCCGGTCGCCAAGAAGCAGGTCGCCATCCTTGAGAAGACCGCCCTGGCCAGCAAGGAGACCTTCAACAACTACTACAGCCAGGCCAACACCTTCGCCACCCTCGCCGGCGGTACCTACGAAGGCTACAAGAAGGCCCTCGACTCTACCAAGGTCTATTCCCACCCGGCCACCATCACCGAGGCGACCGCCAACTACGGCGCCATCGACAACGCCAAGGAAGTGACCCGCTGGGCCTTTGACGCCAAGGTCGGCAAGGCTTCCAACATCATCACCGTGGACAACAACTACTTCTTCGTCGTGGCCCTCAAGGATGCGACCAAGGAAGGTTACGCCCCGGTCGAGAAGATGGCTTCCCAGATCCATGACAAGCTCTACACCGACAAGCTGCAGGCCGCCAAGAACCAGGAAGTGGCCGAGAAGATCGCCGGTGCCAAGACGATCGAGGAAGTGGCTGAGCGCCTCGGCGTCCAGGTCGAGCACCGCGAAGCGATGTCCCTGGGCTCCACGAGCATCGAGCCGGCCCTCATCGGCGCCATTGCCGCTGCGAAGGAAGGCGAGGTCTACGGCCCTGTAGCCGGCATGATGGGAACCTACGTCGTCAGCGTGTCCAACAAGCAGACGGGCAGCTTCTACACCGAGGCCGACGCCAAGAACCTGGCCACCCAGAAGGCGCAGTACCTCTCCCAGCTGATCCTCTCCGTGATGCAGGACTACGACAACGTCAAGGACAACCGCGAGCGCTTCTTCTAGCAGGATAGAAGAAATCGCCTTAAAACAGCCGATGTTTCCGATCCGGGACATCGGCTGTTTTTGTCTTGCCGGGAGCCGGACGCGGGGCGGGCCGCTTCCGTCAAAGAGGGGTGGCTTATCGTTCATTTTTACCTGTCTGAACCGCTTCGCGTTGCTTTATTTCCGGTCTTTTCGTAGATTTGAGTAGAAATCTACCAGAACCGATATGAAGCACTTCTATTGCCTCCTTCTTTTATTGGCCTCCGTGCAGTGGGGCGCCCCGGCCCAGCAGACGGAGATCCGCTACCTCTCCGGTACGGGGCCGGAAGACACCGTAACCTGGGATTTCTGGTGCTCCGACGGGATGAATGCCCGCAAATGGAGCCAGATCGAGGTCCCTTCCTGCTGGGAGCAGCAGGGATTCGGCGGCTACACCTACGGCCGTTACTACATCTATGACCGCGACTCCGAGAAAGCCTGGCGGGACTACCGCGAGCATGCTTTTACGGAGGAATACGGCATCTACCGGCACCGTTTCGACGTGCCGCGCTCGTGGATCGGCAAGCAGGTGAAGATCGTCTTCGAAGGCGTGATGACGGACGCCGAGGTCAAAGTCAACGGCGTCAGCGCCGGCGAAGTGCATCAGGGCAGTTTCTACCGCTTCTCCTACGACATCAGCCAGCTGGTCCGGTATGGCCGGAAGAACCACCTCGAAGTGACGGTCCGCAAGCAGTCTGCGGACGCGTCCGTCAACGCCGCGGAGCGCCGGGCGGACTGGTGGCTCTTCGGCGGTATCTACCGCCCCGTGTACCTGGAGGCCCGTCCGCAGCGCCATATCGAGCGGGTGGCCGTGGACGCGCGGGCTGACGGCACCCTGCGCGCCGAGCTTCACCTCGCCGGCATTTCCGGCTCGGAAAAGCTCGAACTGCGCCTGGAGGAGATCGCTTCCGGGCAGGTGGCCGGTACGCAGGTGCTCCCCCTGGACGGTGCGCCCGTCCAGACGCTTGCGACCCGCTGGCCGGGTGTGAAGACCTGGGATCCGGAGCACCCCAACCGCTACCGCCTGCACCTGCGCCTGCTCGCCGGGGACGGAACCCTGCTGCACCAGACGGAGGAGCGCATCGGCTTCCGGACCCTGGAGTTCCGTCCGCAGGACGGCATCTACCTCAACGGGGTCAAGCTCCTGGTCAAGGGCACCAACCGCCATTGCTTCGAGTCACGTACCGGCCGCAGCGTCAGCAAGGCGACGGACCTGCAGGACGCCCGCCTGATTAAGGCGATGAACATGAACGCCGTGCGGTCGCATTACCCGCCGGATGCCCATTTCCTGGATGTCTGCGACTCGCTGGGCCTGCTCTACCTCGACGAACTGGCTGGCTGGCAGAATGCCTACAGCGACGCGGTCGCCGCCCGGCTCCTGCCGGAAATGATTGCGCGGGATGTCAACCACCCGTGCGTCTTCCTGTGGAGCAACGGCAACGAAGGCGGATGGAACACTTCCATCGACCGGGAGTTCGACCGATATGACCCCCAGAAACGGCACGTGGTGCATCCCTGGGCCGATTTCAACGGTCTCGACACCCGGCATTATCCGACGGCGGCGGACAACACGTACCGCCAGGAGCGGGGACAGCAGGTGTTCATGATGACGGAGTTCCTGCACGGTCTCTATGACCGCGGACAGGGCGCCGGCCTGGAAGGCCTGTGGGCCAAATTCCGGCGGAGCCCCCTGTTTGCCGGCGGCTTCCTGTGGGCCTACGTGGACGAGGCGCTGCTTCGCTCCGATACCGGCGCACTGGATACCTACGGCCCCAATGCGCCGGACGGCATCGTCAGCGCAGACCGGCAGCCGGAAGGGAGCTTCTATACGGTCCGGGAGGTCTGGTCCCCGGTGCAGGTGAAACCGTTCGTCGCCAGGGCTTCCTTCCGGGGAGATTTTCTGGTGGAAAACGCCTTCCTCTTCTCGCGTCTCCGGGAGAGCCGGATGGGCTGGAAGGTCCTCCGCCTTCCGCCACCTGAAACGGCGGAAGCCCCGGCCTGCCTGGCCGCCGGGACGGTGATGCTGCCGGACATCGGACCGGGAGAGACGGGCAAGGCGCATTTCGACCTGCCTGCCTCCTATGCCCGGGGAGACATCCTGGAACTCGAGGCGTACAGCGCTGCTGGCGATACGCTCTGCACATGGACCTTCCCGATCAAGACTGCCGCCGAATACTTTGCCGCCTACACGCCTGCGTCCGCAGGGCCGGGCCGCGCGAGCGTATCCACTGCAGCGGACGGCTCATACGTGCTTGCCGCAGGCGGCGCGAGCGCCCGTTTCAACCCCAAGGACGGGACGCTGACCGAGCTGCGCAAGGACGGCAGGACGCTTCCGCTGCGCAACGGCCCGGTCGCTGTCGGGATGCAGATGCAGCTTCGCACCGCACACCTGCACATGCAGGGCGATACGGCCGTCCTGGCGCTGAAATACGACGGCGCGGCTGACACCATCGTGTGGAAAATGACGCCGGACGGACGGCTGGGCATGGATGCGCTGGTGCTCAATTACCGCACGGACAATCAGTTCCGGGGCAGCTACCTGGACCGGGAGATCTACAACCTGGGCTTCTCGTTCGACTTCCCGGAGGAGACGGTGACCGGCATCCGCTACCTGGGCCGCGGCCCCTATCGGGTCTGGAAAAACCGCATCCAGGGGACCAACTACCAGATCTGGCAGAAAGCGAAGAACAACACCGTGACGGGCGAATACTATGAGCCGCTGGTCTATCCCGAATTCAAGGGCTACCACGCCGGCCTCTACTGGGCAACGCTGCTCACGGACGGCCCCGACCCGGTGACGGTCCATTCCGAGACGGACGGCCTCTTCCTGCGTCTCTATACCCCCGAAGAACCGCGGGACAAGGAAGGCCGGGGCAACTCCTGGCACGCATTCCCCGAAGGGGATATCTCCTTCCTGCTGGACATCCCCGCGGTCAACTCCCAGGGAGCGGACGGCGGGAGCGCCTCCGTCAAGATGAACAAAGGGGATGAGGGTTACCACATCCGCCTTTGGTTCGACTTCTGATCCCCGGAGCCGTCAATAAACGAGAAACGGCCGATGTCCCTTTCCCGGACACCGGCCGTTTTTCGATGAGCAGCGTTCCTTATCGGGAGTCCGCTGGAAGCCCTACAGCCTGCGGGCGCCGTCGGAGATGACGACGTCGTAGATCTTCGGGGCGTGGCCGAACTTGAGGGTGAACTCGGCCTTGGCGGCCGCCACGAACGGCAGGTAGAGCTCGTCCTTGACCAGGTTGATGGTGCAGCCGCCGAAGCCGCCGCCCATCACGCGGGATCCCGTCACGCCGATGCGGCGGGCCAGGCGGTTGAGGAAGTCGAGCTCCTCGCAGCTCACTTCGTAGAGCTTGCTCATGCCGAAGTGGGTCTGGTACATCATCTCGCCGACGATCTCGTAGTCATTGCGCTCCAGGGCGTCGCAGACATCCAGCACGCGCTGCACCTCACCAATCACATACTCCGCGCGGAGGAAGTCCTCGCTGGAGATCTCGTCACGCACCTCGTCCAGCCAGACACGCTTGCAGTCGCTCAGGAAGTCCACTTCGGGGTGGTTCTTCTTGATGGCGGCGGCGGCGCGCTCGCAGCTCTGGCGGCGGTGGTTGTAGGCCGAGGAGGCCAGTTCGTGCTTCACGCAGGAGTCCACCAGCACGAGCTTGTAGCCCTTCGGGTCGAAGGGGAAATACTTGTATTCGAGCGTCTTGCAGTTGAGGCGGATCAGGCAGCCGGCCTTGCCGAAGCAGGAGGCGAACTGGTCCATGATACCGCAGTTCACGCCGCAGTAATTGTGCTCGGTGCTCTGGCCGATCTTGGCGAGCTCGAACTTGTCGATATTGTTCTGGAAGAGGTCGTTGAGCGCGAAAGCGAAGCAGCTCTCGAGGGCGGCGGAGGAGGAAAGACCCGCGCCGAGGGGCACATCGCCTGCGAAGACGGCGTCGAAGCCCTCGACCTTGCCGCCGCGCTTGATCGTCTCGCGGCAGACGCCGAAGACATAGCGGGCCCAGGCCTCTTCGGGCTTGTCCTCTTCGTTCAAGCCGAAGGAGGTGGTGGCGTCATAGTCCATCGAATAGAGGTGGACGCGCTGGGTGCCGTTGGGCTTGATCTCCGCCACGATGCCCTTGTCGATGGCACCCGGGAAGACATATCCGCCGTTGTAATCAGTGTGTTCGCCGATGAGGTTGACCCGGCCGGCCGCGGCATACATCGTACCGCCTTCGCCGAAGGAAGCGAGGAATTTCTCGTGTATTTTGGTCTGCATTTCCATATTGTGAGGTTATTAGATTTGTCGCAATCACAAATGTATCAAAAATAAACGACAAAGACAACAGGTAGGTGGTCGCTCACGCCGCCGCGGTAGCGCGGTCCGACGAAAGTGCGCCGTGGCTTCGCCCCGCCGTAGGCACTGTCCGGCTCCAGCAGCACCGGGTCCGCGAAGACCTCTTCCCGCACGCGGGAAAAGCCTTCGGCAAAGCCGCCGTCGATCTTCTCCCAATGCCCGTTGTACTTCAATGTTCCCGCCCCGCCCCACAGATCCTGGTTGAAATCCCCGACCGCCAGCGTCCGCGATACCCCCGCCGCGCGCAGCGAGTCCGTGACGGCCCGCAAGCGCGCTCGGGCCCGCTCCCGCCGGTCGTCCTTTCCCCCGATCTGCGAGGGGTGGTGGTTCACCAGGATGGCGAGGCTGTCGAATTCCGCGAGCAGGATGTCTCGCGTGGGCATCACGGTTCCGGTGCTGTCCAGGAGGTGCTTGGGTGCGCTGGCGCGCAAGGGAAGCGTGCTGCTGCGGCAGAGCAGCGCGCAGTCGATGCCCCGGTGGTCCGGGGACTCGTAGTGCACAATCCGGTAGTCCAGCTTGCGCAGCACCGTGGCGCTGAGCAGTTGGCGCAGCACGTAGCCGTTCTCGACTTCGGCGAAGCCGACCGCGTCCGGCAGCCGGCCGTAGCGGTCCGCGATGCGCAGCAGGGTCTTCGCCACGGCGTCGCACTTGGCATAGAAGCGCCCCGCCGTCCAATACTGCGGTTTGTTGTCCGAGTGATAATCGAAGAAATTCTCGACATTCCAGAAGACGACCAGCAGGGAATCCTGCGGATCCGGGTCGTAACCGGGCGGGCGCGTGGCCCGACCGGCGGCTCCCGGCACCAGACACAGCACCTGCAGGAGCAGAAGTATAATCATAGTTCGTTTCATACCGCGAATATGGCGAAAATTGCGTAAATTTGCCTTGTTTTAAAAGAAAGAATCATGTCCCTCAAGTGCGGTATCGTCGGCCTGCCGAACGTCGGCAAATCCACCCTCTTCAACTGCGTCAGCGTCGGAGGCGCCCAGAGCGCCAATTTCCCGTTCTGCACCATCGAACCCAACCTCGGCTCCACCAATGTCCCGGACAAGCGCCTGGAGGTGCTGACGGAGATCTGTCATCCCCAGCGCACCATCCCCGCCACGGTGGACATCGTGGATATCGCCGGTCTGGTGCGGGGTGCCAGCCGCGGGGAGGGCCTGGGGAACCAGTTCCTGGCCAACATCCGCGAGTGTGATGCGATCCTGCACGTGCTGCGCTGCTTCGACGACGGCAATGTCGTCCACGTGGACGGTTCCGTGGATCCGGTGCGCGACAAGGAAGTCGTGGACCTGGAGCTCCAGATCAAGGACCTGGAGACGGTCAGTGCCCGGATCGCCAAGGTCCAGAAGCAGGCCACGACCGGCGGCGACAAGGAGGCCAAGAAACTCCTGGCCCTGCTGCTGCGCTACAAGGAGGCCCTCGAGCAGGGCAAGTCCTGCCGCAGCGTCGCCCTGCTCAACGACGAAGAGACCGCCCTCGCGCACGATCTTTTCCTGCTGACCAACAAGCCGGTCCTGTATGTCTGCAACGTCGATGACGCCTCTGCCGTGAACGGAAACGCCTATGTAGAGGCGGTCCGCGAGGCTGTCAAGGACGAGCAGGCCGAGATCCTTGTGATCTCCGCCCGCACCGAGGCCGAGATCGCCGAGATGGAAGACTACGACGACCGGCAGATGTTCCTCGAAGAGATGGGCCTGCAGGAGTCCGGCGTCGTCCGGCTCATCCAGGCCGCCTACCACCTGCTCGGCCTGCAGACCTTCTTCACGGCCGGTGCCGACGAATGCCGCGCCTGGACCATCCACAAGGGGGACAAGGCCCCCAAGGCCGCCGGCGTGATCCACTCCGACTTCGAGAAAGGCTTCATCCGCGCCGAAGTGATCAAGTACGAGGACTTCGTCCAATACAAGACCGAAGCGGCCGTCCGCGCCGCCGGCAAGATGGGGATCGAAGGCAAGGATTATGTCGTGCAGGACGGCGATATCATGCATTTCCTGTTCAATGTCTAACGCGCCGCGTTCCACGGGCAACAGAACAACATGGAGATTCAGGCAAGCTGCTCCCACTGCGGAGCGACACATACGGTCAGCGTTCCCCAGAGCGTCAACGCCGCGACGCAGCCGGACCTTCGGGAAAAGGTCCGCAGCGGCGTGCTTTTCACCTGGCGTTGCCCGCATTGCGGTACGCTGAACCTGCTGAATTTCCCCTTCCTCTACCACGATCCGTCGGAGCGCCTGATGCTCGTGCTGACGGACGCGCCGCTGGGTGCCGACGGGGTGCCGGAGGGCTACGTCGGCCGGCAGGTGCGCAGTGTCGGGGAGCTCATTGAGAAGATCAAGATCTTCGATGCGGGCCTGGATGACTTGATCATCGAACTGTGCAAATACGTGACTTGCCAGGAACTGAAGAAAGACGTTCCGCTCAAGTTCGCGGGCACGGACGGCGCCGACGGCGAGATGACCTTCACCTATCCGGAGAAAGGACAGATGGAGATGGTCGCCGTGGGCTTCAATGTATACGAAGATTGCGCCGGCATTCTCCGGCGCAATCCCCAGATCCGCGAGGGCGTCTCCGGCCTCGCCACGGTCGATCAGGACTGGTTGTCCCGCTATTTCCGCTAGAACGCTGCGATCAGCTCGTCGTTGGACAGGGCCGGTGCGCCGTAGCAGGTCTTCAGGTAGGCAAGGCCGCCCTGATAGTCCTCTTCCGTGAAGGAGTTGGTCGCTTCCTTGGCGGCCACCACGTCATAGCCGAGGCAGTAGGCGTCGGCGGAGGTGTGGCGGCAGCACATGTGCGTGTGAAGGCCGGTGATGACGACGGTCTTCACACCTAGTTCCTTCAGCAGGATGTCCAGGTCGGTCTGGAAGAAACCGCTGTAGCGGCGTTTGGGTACGACGTAGTCTTTCTCCTGGGGGGTGAGTTCCGGGATGACTTCGGCGCCGGGCGTGCCCTTGATGGCATGGTCTCCCCAGATCTCCAGCTCCCGGTCGATGCCGGGCAGGTGGCAGTCGTTGCAGTAGATGACGGGGACGCCTTTCTCGCGGGCGGCCTCCAGCAGGCGGGCGGTAGCCGGGATGATGGCACGGGCGCGGTCGCAGCCGATCGCACCGGTCACGAAGTCGTTGAGCATGTCAACGACCAGGATGGCAGGGTGATTCAATTTCTCCATATGCTGACATTTTAGTGTTCAATACACCAAAGATAAGAAATTATTTCCTATTGACCGCCAGATAGTCCCGGACTTCATGGCGGTGGCTGTCTCCGACGGGGATGTGCGTCCCGTCATCGAGGGTGATGCCGCTGGCGCCCGTCACGCGGATCCGGTCGAGGTTGACGATGTAGGAGCGATGGACGCGCAGGAAGCTCTCCGACGGCAGGCGTGCCTGCACGTTCTTCAGCCGGTCGAGCACGACCAGCGGCTCCGGGGCGTCATCCAGCCAGATCTTGACATATTCGCTCATTCCTTCGACATAGCGGATCCGGGCGGGATCGATCCGGTACTCCTTGCCCTCGGAACGGACAAACAGCGCTTCGGCCGCCGGAGCCGGGCGGGCCTTCTGCTCGTCACGCCGGCGGATCTCGGACTCCAGCTCCCGGATGCGCTTTGCCGAGCGGGAAGCCTGGATCCAATAGAAGATCCCGACGCTGGCGGCCAGCAGCAGCACGCCCAGCAGGATCTCAAACACCTCCGGACGCAGGGGTCCCGGACCGCCGGGTCCACCCGGTCCCCCCGGCAGCGGGGGTCCGCCCGGACCATCCGGGGGAAATGCCCCGTCGGGCGGCGGGGGGAAGGCACCGTCCGGCGGCATCGGCAGCCGCATCCCCGGCTCCGGCCCAGCCTGTCCCAGCAACACATAGGCGACAAAGGCTGCGAGCAGGACCAGCGTCACGGCGGCATACGCCCAGGGCTTTCTCTTGCGTACCAGCAAGGGAAGCGCCAGGAAGCCATGCAGCAGAAGCAGGAGCAGGAAAGCTACGATCATATTTACAAAAGTAACGATTTTTCCCCGACCAACCTTCCCGTTTGTTGAAGAAATCTCCCCGTTCGTTGAATCGGTCCGGCGCTGGCAGGTGATTTGAAACGGAGTCCGCCGTGACTAAAACCCAAAGCAATATGAAAAAGACCTTATCTACCCTCATGCTTCCGCTGCTGCTTTTGGGCAGCGCCTGCACCGATGACGCCTTGGCGCTGCTGTCCGGTCAGCAGACGGCCGCCACGGACGCCCCCGTCGATCCCGCGAGCGTGGACGCGACGATTGAAGACAACTTCACCCTGGATGACGAAGGCGACAACATCGCCAATACCAGCTTCGACCGCACGGTCACCATTGTCTTCAGCGCCGCCGGCGCCAAGGTCTCTGACGCGGGCAAAGGCATCGTGACCATTGACGGCAACGCCGTGACCATCGACAACACCGGCACCGGCGAAGCTGTCCGTTTCGAGCTGTCCGGCACCGCCTCCGACGGTTTCCTCAAGATCTACGGCGACAAGAAGCAGGCCCTCGTCCTCAACGGCCTCAACCTCACCAACCCGAACGGTGCTGCCATCAACAACCAGAACAAGAAGCGCACGTTCGTCGTCGTGAACGGGACCAACCAGCTGGCCGACGGCAAGAAGTACACCCTCACGCCGGACGACGAAGATGAGAAAGCAGCCTTCTTCAGCGAAGCCCAGCTCGTCTTCAGCGGCAGCGGTTCCCTGACCGTGACTGCCACCGGCAAGGCCGGCATCACCTCCGATGACTACGTGCGCGTACTGAACGGCCCGGCCCTGAGCGTCAGCTCCAAGGGCGGCCACGGCATCCGTGGCAAAGACGCGGTCGTGATCGGCGCCGGCACGATCGACATCAGCGTCAGCAAGGCCGGCAAAAAGGCGATCAGCTCCGACGGCACCGTCCGCATCGACGGCGGCAAGACCACCCTCAGCGTATCCGGTGACGTGGACGACTCCGACCTCACCGACCTGTCTTCCTCCTCCGGCATCAAGGCAGACGCCGCCTTCGTGATGAACGACGGCACCCTCAGCATCACCAACAGCGGCCAGGGCGGCAAGGGCATCAGTGGCGACGTAGCCGGCCTGATCGCCGGCGGCACCCTCGACATCCGCGTGACCGGCACCAACTACGAGATCACGGGCGCGGACGCGGTCGGTCTCGAAGACACATCTTCGTCCGCCAAGGGCATCAAGTTCGACGGGAAACTGGTCATCACCGGCGGCAGCATCCAGGTATCCGCGAAGAACCATGAGGCCATCGAGGCCAAAGGCGAAATGGTCATCACAGGCGGCGACATCTACGCCGTCTCCTCCGACGATGCCATCAACGCCGGCGGGGACCTGATCATCAGCGGCGGCCGTCTCTGCGCCTGGTCCACCGGCAACGACGGCATCGACGCCAACGGCGACTGCTACATCCAGGGCGGCCTGGTCTATGCCATCGGTTCCGGCAGTCCGGAAGTCGCCATCGACGCCAACACCGAGGAGGGACACAAACTCTACGTCATCGGCGGCACCCTCGTCGCCCTGGGCGGCCTGGAGAACGGCGCCCACCGCTCCCAGGCCTGCTACGCGGCCGATTGGAGCACCGGCAAGTGGTATGCACTCTATGCGGACGGACAGCCCTTATTTGCCTTTAAAACGCCCTCTGCGGGCGGAAACGGCCTCGTGGTCTCCACGGCCGGCACTCCTTCGCTCAAAGTCGGCGTGAGCGTCTCCGGCGGATCAACCCTCTTCGAGGGAATGGGAACCGTCGGCGGCAGCCTTTCCGGCGGCACCGACGTCGATCTCTCCGCCTACACCGGCGGAACGGGGATGGGCGGGCCCGGCATGGGTGGGCCCGGTATGGGCGGCCCTGGCGGCGGCCCCGGCGGCGGCCCCGGCGGGTGGTGATCCCGGCCCATTATTATTTGATTTCGCTCCGGACGGCGGCCATCATGCCTTCGACCTGACCCAGGGCGAGCATGCGGCCGTGGAAGCTGTAGCCCGGGTTGTAGCCGACCTTCTCGTCGCCGAGCATCGTTTTGCCGTGGTCCACGCGCATCGGAAGATTTCTCCCTTCGCGCTCGAAGATGCGTACCAGTTCCACCAGGTCCGCGCGTCCGGCCGTGTGCGGCGCTTCGACGAAGTCTCCGCCCGGCAGCACGTCGCAGGAACGCAGGTGCACGAAATGCGTGCGCGGAGCGAATTCCCGCGCCATCGCGACCACATCATTGTGCGCGCCCGCAGAGAGCGAACCGGCGCAGAAGGTCACCCCGTTGTGGAAATCATCCACCGCGCCCAGGATCCAGCGGATGTCCTCCGCGTCGCAGCACAGGCGGGGCATGCCGAACACGGGCATGGGCGGATCGTCGGGGTGGATGCACATGCGGATGTCCCACTTCCGGCAGACGGGCATCACGGCTTCGAGGAAATAGCGGAGGTTCTCCCGCAGCTGCGCCTTGGACAAGCCTGCATACGGCACCATCAGGGCACGGAATTTCTCCACCGGGGAGCCTCCGCCGCCCAGCGGGCCGTTGATGAATCCCTGGGTCTTGGTGATGATCGTATCGATGATCTGCGCCCGGTCGGCGTCCGTCGCCGTCCGGTCCAGCGCTTCCACCTTCGCCACCACCTCCGGCGGGAAATCCTTTTCCGCGCCGGGGCGCGCCAGCACTTTCATATCGAACCACGCGAAGCGGACATAGTCGAAATAGAGCGAGAGCGTGCCGTCCGGCATCGGACGCTCCAGGTCCGTGCGCACCCAGTCGATGACGGGCATGAAGTTGTAGCAGACCGTGTGGATGCCGCAGCGACCGAGATTCTCCAGGCTCTGGATGTAGGTGTCTATCAATGCATCGCGCTCCGGTCCGGCGTATTTGATCTGTTCGCTGACGGGCAGGCTCTCCACCACCGACCAGCGCATCCCGGCAGCCTCGATCCGCTTCTGTGTTGCGCGGATCTCTTCCTCCGGCCACAGTTCCCCGGGGGCGTACTGGTGCAGGGCGGTTACTACGCCTTCCACGCCGATCTGGCGCATCATCTCCAGCGTGACTTTGTCGGCAGGGCCGAACCATCTCCAGGTCTTCTCCATAATAAATGCGTTGGTTGTCTCCGGCAAAGTTAGAAAAATTACCTATCTTTGTCCACTGTATTTGAACCAAATCCTATCAATAATGGCAGACAAAAAGAACGGATCCAAACTGCTCAAGACCGAAGACTGGCTGGCCGTCTGGATTGGATTCATCATCATTGCAATCGGTTGCGTGGCCGTTCTGACCGGCGCTTTCGATTTCTCCGCACTGACATTCAAGACCTGGACCTGGGGCGAGACCCTGACTGACGCGCAGATGGCGAAGGTCATCCCCCTCGGGCAGCAGTTTGCGTCTGGCGCCTTCTGGGGCAAGCTCCTGCGCACGGTTCTCGTGCTGGGCGTCCTTTTCTCCGTGGGAGCGGCGCTCCTGGGCGAAAAAGTCAAAAAATACATCCCCGCCTTCCTCGGCGTCTTCGTGCTGGCGGTCATCGTCCGCCTGATCAGCGCCGAGTTCACGCTGAACCGCTACCTCGAATGGGCCTTCTGGGCCTTGATCGTGGGCATGCTGATCTCCAACACGATTGGTACGCCGAAATGGCTGAAGCCCGCCGTCCGGACCGAGTTCTACATCAAGACCGGCCTGGTGATCATGGGCTTCTCGGTGCTCTTCTCCAACATCGCCAAATTCGGCCTCTACGGCCTCGGCATTGCCTGGATCGTGACACCTGTCGTGATCCTGTTCATGTGGTGGTTCGGTACCCGCGTACTCAAGATGGACAACAAGCCACTGGTGATCACGATGGCCTCCGCGACCAGCGTCTGCGGTACTTCCGCGGCCATCGCGACCGGCGCGGCGTCCAACTGCAAGAAAGATGACCTGACGATGACCATCTCCATCTCGATCATTTTCACGGTCCTGATGATGGCGCTCGAGCCTATCCTCATCCGTGCTACGGGCATGTCTCCTATCATGGGCGGTGCGCTCATCGGCGGCACGGTGGACAGCACCGGCGCCGTGGCCGTGGCCGGCTCCGTATTGGGCGGCGAGGCCGAGCAGGCCGCCGTACTCGTGAAGATGATCCAGAACATCCTCATCGGCTTCATCGCCTTCTTCGTGGCGCTTTTCTTTGCGACGAGCGTCAACCGGAAGGACGGCCAGAAAGTCGGTGCCGGCGAGATCTGGACCCGCTTCCCGAAATTCATCATCGGTTTCTTTGTCGCCTCCCTGGTGGCGTCCTTCATCATCCAGCCGCTCTGCGGCGCAGACCAGGTCAAGGCCATCAACGGAGTGCTCGACCAGTACAAGAACTGGGCTTTCGTGCTGGCCTTTGTCTGCATCGGCCTGGATACCAATTTCAAGGACCTTGTGAAGCAGATGCAGGGCGGTAAGCCACTCTGGCTTTACCTCGTGGGACAGTGTTTCAACATCGCGCTGACCTTCTTCGCGGTGTGGTTGCTCCTCAGCGGCGTGCTCTTCCCGATTCCGCACCTCTCCTAAACGGCCATGTCCAAGCGCAAGACGGCAGCCAGGATTGCCCTTCTCATCGTGGGAGGTGCCATCCTGGCTGCCGCTGTCTATATCATGGCCCGGCGCATCGGGCTCAACCCGGAGCTGGATTTCGGCGCGGGGGCTTACTACTATGCGGACATCCCGGAATTCGAAAAGCAGCTGGACTGGGATACTTACCAGGCGCAGCTGCCTTTCTGGGTCTATGTCGTGCTCTTCCTGGCCTGGGGTGCCCTGATGTATTGGCTCTGGAAAGTCATTGACCGGCGGAAATAGAATCAACCCGGCGTCGTCAATGTCCCCGGCGCGGTGCCAAAGGCAGCAATAAGTGGAATTGGGTGAGGAATCACTTGTGGGCGACGGAGTAGGCCAGGCCGAGCTTCCGGAGGGCGGAGATGAACTCTTCGCAGACGTGGATGGCGAACTTCTTGGATTTGAATTCGAGGTTGTAGCCGGTGCTCTTGTCGTGCAGGAACAGGTTGAGCGGCGTCTTTCCCTTGAAGGCCTTGAGGGTCTTGACGAGCCGGGCGCGAAAGTCCGGGGAGAGCCGGTCGGAATCGAGGATGAGGTTGAAAGCCGTGATCAGGTCCTCTCCGAGATTGCCCAGCAGGGTGATTTTCTTGATCTTGAAGGTATAGGAAGGCCGCTTGCCCTGGGCGCGCTCCTCGGGGCTCACGAAATAGCGGGGTGCGATCTCTCCTTCGATGAAGATCTGGGCGTGCAGTTGCATGTATGGCAGCCAGGCCTGGTAGTCCTTGCCGAAGAGGGCGAATTCGTAGGTGCCGCTGTAGTCCTCTACGATGACGCGGGCGCCCTGGGAGCCGTTGCGGGTGGTGAGGGTCTTGATGTCCGTCACGATGCCGGCCACGGCGGCCTTGCCGGCTTTGTCTTTTTGCTCACATTCGTCGATGAGGGCCTGCAGGCCGGACATCTGGCAGTCGGCGAAGGTCTCGATCTCGAAGCGGTAGCGGTCCAGCGGGTGCGATGAGAGGTACATGCCGACGTATTCCTTCTCCTGCTGG
The DNA here is from genome assembly GCA_902790635.1 of uncultured Bacteroidia bacterium. GTDB lineage: Bacteria > Bacteroidota > Bacteroidia > Bacteroidales > UBA932 > Cryptobacteroides. Next base: position 92,488 of record CADASN010000005.1, read on the forward strand.
AGCAGGGCGAGAAGGTCTTCCTCGCCGGACATGACCGGCGCTTCCGGACGGACGGGCTTGAGCTCCTCGACCTCGCCGAAGAGCGAGTTGGCGGAGTCCAGTTGGTCGTTGCGGTAGAGGTAGGCGTATTTGACGACTTCGTCGATGAACAGTTCGTCATTCTTGCAGGGCAGGAAATACTGCGAACGCTTGTAGCCGAAGGAGTCGAGGGCGCCGGAATAGACCAGCGTCTCGACGCTGCGGCGGTTCAGCATCTCCGCCATGCGCTCCACGAAGTCGAACAGGTCCGCGAAAGCCCCGTTCTCGGAGCGTTCCTTGATGATCGCCTGCACGACATTCTCGCCGAAGCCCTTGAGCCCGCCCAAGCCGTAGCGGATGTCACCGTTCTTGTTGACGGAGAAGTCTTTGTCGGATTCGTTGACATCGGGGCTGAGGACCTTGATGCCGGCCTTGCGGCAGTCCGCCATGATCTCCTTCAGCTCATCCATGTTGGAGATGTTCTGCGTCAGGTTGGACGCTTGGAACTCCGACGGATAGTGGGCCTTGATCCACGCCGTCTGGTAGCTGACCCAGGCATAGCAGGTGGCGTGCGACTTGTTGAAGGCGTATTTCGCGAAAGCCTCCCAGTCGGACCAGATCTTGGTCAGGATGCTCTCCGGATGCCCGTTGGCGAGCGCCCCCTTCATGAAGGACTCCTTGAGGGAGTCGAGCACGGCCTTCTGCTTCTTGCCCATCGCCTTGCGGAGCTTGTCGGCCTTGCCTTTGGAGAAGCCGGCGAGTTTCTGCGACAAGCGCATGACCTGCTCCTGATAGACCGTCACGCCGTAGGTCTCCCGGAGGAGCTCCTCCATCTCGGGGAGGTCATAGTGGATTTTGGACGGGTCGTTCTTGCCGGCCACGAAGTCCGGGATGTACTCCATCGGGCCCGGACGGTAGAGGGCGTTCATGGCGATGAGGTCCTCGAAACGCTCGGGCTGCAGGCGGATCAGCCATTCCTTCATGCCGCCGGATTCGAACTGGAAGATGCTCTTGGTGTCGCCGCGGGCGTAGAGTTCGTACACTTCCGGATCGTCGATGGGGATCTTCTCGATGTCGATGTCCTTGCCGAAGCGCTTCTTGACCAGGGCCAGGGCCCGGTCGATGATGGAGAGGGTCTTCAGGCCGAGGAAATCCATCTTGAGCATGCCCACGTCCTCGATCTTGGTGCCCTCGTACTGGCTGACCCAGACTTCCTGCCCCGTGGCCTTGTCGGTGCCCATCGTGATGGGGATGTAGTCCGTGAGGTTGCCGCGGCCGATGATCATCGCGCAGGCGTGGATGCCTGTCTGGCGGATGCAGCCTTCGAGCTTGAGGGCGTACTCGAGCACTTCCCGTACCAGCGGTTCGCCCGCTTCGTATTCGTGCTTGAGCTCCTTGACGTATTTGATGCTGTTGGCCAGGGTGGGCTTGTATTCTTTCTCCTCGCCGTTCTCCCGGACCACGATGGGGCGGTCGGGGATCATCTTGGTGAGGCGGTTGGACTCCGGGATGGGGAGGTTGGAGATGCGCGCGACATCCTTGACCGCCAGTTTGGCGGCCATGGTGCCGAAGGTGATCACGTGGGAGATGTGGTCTGCGCCGTAGTGGTCCTGCACATACTGGATGACGCGGTAGCGCCCCTCATCGTCGAAATCCACGTCGATATCCGGCATCGAGATGCGCTCCGGGTTGAGGAAGCGCTCGAACAGGAGGTCGTAGCGGATCGGGTCGAGGTTGGTGATGCCGAGGCAGTAAGCCACGCAGGAGCCGGCGGCTGAGCCGCGCCCCGGGCCTACGGACACGCCGTGCCGGCGGCCCCAGTTGATGAAGTCCTGGACGATCAGGAAATAGTCCGGGAAGCCCATGTACGAGATCGTCATCAGCTCGAAGTGCAGGCGGTCGCGCTGTTCGTCCGTGAGCGTGTCTCCGTAGCGCTTCCGGGCACCCTCATAGGCGAGGTGGCAGAGATAGGCCACGGAGCGGCAGAATTCGTCGCCGCGGTAGTTCTTCACTTCCTGTCCGTCCGCATCTTTGGAGATGTCGTATTTGCCGTTCTCGATGATGTCGGCGTATTTCTCCAGGTGCTTGTCAATCTCCGCCAGGAAGTCCTCCGGGAGCTCGAATTTCGGCAGGACGTGCCCGCGGTTGATCTCGTAGCGCTCCACCTTGTCCAGGACTTCCAGGGTGTTGGCCAGGGCTTCCGGGTGCTCCGGGAACAGGGCGGCCATCTCTTCTTCGCTCTTGAGGTACTCCTGCTGGGTGTAGCGCAGGCGCTTGGGGTCATCCACGGCGGAGTTGGTGGTCAGGCAGATGAGCCGGTCGTGGGCGGGGCCGTCCTCCTTTTGCACGAAGTGCACGTCGTTGGTGGCCACGACCTTCACGCCGTGCTCCTTCGCCAGCTCGAAGATGCGGGCGGTGTATTCCTTTTGGCGCTCGTACAGCTCCAGGCCCATCCCGGGGACCTCCGTCTTGTGGAGCATCACCTCGAGGTAATAATCCTCCCCGAAGACGCGCTTGTGCCATTCGATGGCCTTGTCCACGCCTTCCGCGTCACCGGCGAGGATGCCGCGGGGGACCTCCCCGGCCATGCAGGCGGAGCAGCAGATCAGGTCTTCGTGGTAGCGCTCCAGCACCTCGTGGCTCACGCGCGGGCGGTAGTACATGCCCTCGATGTGTCCGGTGGACACGATCTTCATCAGGTTCTTGTAGCCGTTGTAGTTCTTGGCGAGCAGGATGAGGTGATAATACTTCTTGTGCTCGTTGTCCTTGAGCTTGTGGTCGTAGTGCTGGGTGACGTAGATCTCGCAACCGAGGATGGGCTTGACGTCCGGATGCTTCTTGGCGATGTCGCTGAAGTCCTTGATACCGTACATGTTGCCGTGGTCGGTGATCGCCAGGCCGGGCATGCCCAGCTCCTCCGCGCGGCGGAAGAGCTTCTCGATATCGCTCATCCCGTCGAGGATGGAGTACTGGGTATGGACATGCAGGTGGACGAAAGACATGGTTCTACAAATATACACAAAAACACCCGACCTTCCGCAGGCCGGGTGTTCGATTGTTGATAACTTTTGGCGGGCTTACTTCTTGGCAGCCTTCGAAGCGGCAGCGGCCTTCTTGCGGGCGGCCATCTCGGCGTCGTACATGATCGGGGTACCGATCATGATGGAGGCGTAGGTACCGATGAGGACACCGAGGCAGAGGGCGACGGACAGACCGCGGATGGACTCACCGCCGAAGATCGCGATCGCGAGCATCGGGAGGAGGGTGGAGACCGAGGTGTTGACCGTACGGGTCAGGGTCGCGTTGAGGGACTTGTTGACCGTCTCCTTGAAGTTGTCGCTCGGGTGGAGCGCAAGGTTCTCACGGATACGGTCGAAGATAACCACGTTGTCGTTGATGGCGTAACCGATGATCGTCAGGATAGCGGCGATGAAGGTCTGGTCCACGTCCAGGTTGAACGGCAGGATGCCGCTGAACAGG
>CADASN010000006.1 GCA_902790635.1 uncultured Bacteroidia bacterium
TTCGTGCGGAAAGACTGAGGAAAGTCGTCTATGCTTTCCTCGCGGTGGCCGGTTTCGCGGCTCTTCTTGCGTAGGTTCAGTTAGATCTCGAAGTCGAGGTAGGCGCGCTGGACGGTGTAGGGGCGGACCTTCGTCCCGTCGGAGAGGTATGTGTAGTTGGCTTTCACGGTGGATCCGGACTTGATCTGTGCAGGCAAGTTAATCAAATTGTACGACGATTGCAAGTCGTTGGTGGCATGAGCAAGCCATACTCCCAAAAACAAAAAAAAGAAAGGACGGGGACTCCTCTAAAGGGATTGTCCTCGTCCTTTTTGCTTGGTTTAGGTACCATCTGCAGTATCTTATTATATAGGTTCGAAATGAAATCCGGTTTTTCCGGGAATCGCAGGAGGGGGCATGTAAGGAGGTAGTGACCCCACCAGGGCTTTCTACTGACCAACTTTGGTTTTGGCAGAAACAATCACAAAGCAGGATATCGGTTTGCCGTCTTTGCCACGTTTTGTCGTTTCCCGGAGGTTGTACCATCTCTTGAGTTCGGTAGCCTTCGCCTTGTAGTTAATGCCGAGTGTCCTGTACGCCTTCTCCAGCAGTTCCTTGATTTCCGACCGCGGGATGGCGACACCTTTCTCCAGCTTCGGGTCAATTAAAAGGAACGATAGTCTTCACCCTCTGGCAGTATCCGTTTGTGGTCACATAGTCCAGGTATTGGTTCATAGATGCTTGATAGTCCAGGATGACAGCTTTGGTTATGGCACTCACTGGTTCCTTGGGGGAGATGATTTTATAGAATTTGTCCCGGGCTATCTCATATTTGCGGTAGCTCTTGGCGGTCAGGTCCTTTCCTACACGCTTTGATAGGATGTGCATATAGTCGTTGAAGAGGTCCTCAATGGTATATATCTGGTATCCTCCTGTTTGGAAATACGTCTTCAGCGCATCTGCCGTCAAGGGTCTCCCCTCCATAAGGAATGTAGTAGCAATCTGGTTCAGCCTTGCTCTGATACCATCCAGGTACTCTATCAAGTCTGTCCTTTTCTTGCCCTCTATCTGTTTTTTGAATTGATATGGGTATTCTTTCCTTGGTAACTGGATAAAACACCTCTTTGTATTCAAGATAATGACCAGCTCAATAGGTGCTAGTCCATCTCTGTTTTTCTTGCTCTCACGGCAATAGAATGAGACATTTGCTGTACTTCTAGACATAATTTGTGACCAGTTTTATTTGCTGAATACACTGGTCGCATATATGGTCACAGATTTGGACTGTTTTTGGATAGATTGGGGAGATCTGTGCTTGGATGATCGTTCTCGATCTAGCTACGGTAATCTCCACTAATCGTCTATCTATAAACAAAAAAACCCGCCGTAAGTATACGCCGAGTCTGTTATTATGATATTATTCCTTGGTGCAGAGTAGCGGGAGTGGGTCACGATCCCACGACCTCCGTAGCTTCCGCTATTGATCCCCGGCCTTCGGCCGACCCTTTCGGGGGCCGAAACCTGTTGAGATAGAAGGATTCGAACCCTCACTGACAGAGCCAGAATCTGTAGTGCTACCGTTACACCATATCTCAATTGATGTCAATTCCCACGGGCCTCGCGGCTTTGGGACTGCAAATGTACAACACTTTTGCCAATTTGCAAAATTATTTTCAGTCGGGCCGCAAGTTTCTTGCTATAAGGCGTGGTTTCACTCCGCCGCAGGCTTGCTTTCCCGGATGGCCCGGTCGCGCCAGGGCGCGAAAAAGAAATACAGATAGTTATAGGCATCGATGGCCTTGGGCTTGATTTTGTTGCCGTACCAGCGGGCCATAATCGTTTCGCCCGAGTCGTAGTGCATATCAATCCGGTAGGATGAGCCGCCGGAAATGGGCTCATTCCGGTCATAACCGTTCAGCTTGTAGACCTTGTTCGCGGCCAGCCAGTCCAGCAGGGGCTGCACCTCCTCGGCCGTAACCGGGTACTCCGCGTGAATCTCCGGCTCGCCGAAGCGGTTGCCTTCGCGCAGCGTGACCGATACCTTGGGCGCGGCGCCCGGTTCTGCAATCAATTCGCAGTAATTCTTGCTGACGCTGGCCGTCTCGAAACAGTAATACCTGCAATAGGTCAGTTTCCCTTTGGGGGCTTTGGCCTGACAGCCCAGGCCCAGAAATCCGATGGTCATGATGAAGAGGCTTATGCGGAACAGATGTTTACTCATTGCCTTGTACGCTTTGGAAAATGATGGCCTACAGGCCTTCGAAACGGATCTTATAGATGCGGGAGGTCGTGTCGTCGCCGACCCAGATGCAGCTGTGCTCGTGGTCCACATAGATACCCTCGCCGTTGTCCACGAACGGAATGGCCCAGGAGGCCAGCACCTCCCCTTCCAGGGTGCACAGGTTCAGGGTCCGCAGCTCGCTGTCGGCAATCCAGAGCACATCCTGGACAGGATCGTAGCATAGGTCGGCGATCTCCGTGGTGCCCGTCAGCTCGCGGCGGTCGGTGATGTCTCCGCCCACCGTGAAATGCATCAGCCGGACAGGCCGCCGCTGGTTGCCGACCAGCAGGGTGCCGTCCTTGTACCAGGTGATCCCTTCAAGCCCGTCGTTGGTGCGCAGACCGGCATCGGAGACGACTCCGAGCAGTTCGGAGGTTTTGTATTCCGGTGCAGCCAGGCGGCGGACCTCCTGTTTCCGCTCCACGACGTAATAGACATCTTTCGTAGCCGGGTCGATGGTCACGCCCTCGCAGTCCAGCCGTTTCTCGACATAGAACTCCGTGGTCGTCCCGTCCCAGCCGACACGATAGATACCCCGCTCGTCCGAGGCGGCCAGCAGGCCGTCCCCGTCAGGCGCGAGGCAGAGGCCGGACACCTCCGGCACCGTGGTCTCAATGTACGAACAGGAGACCATCCGGGGCATGTAGTCCGAAGAAACGGCGTGGCCGGGGGCGCTCCGCCGGTTCGCGTCGCGGGAGGATGCGGGGATGCAGATGGCCATTGCCAGCAGGATACCCAGGAGGGAAAGGAAATGTTTCATATTTCAGGGTCTCAGGATTTCGACTTCACCACCCAGGCCGAGCTTGATGATCTGGGAGGAACGGCCCGTGGCGCCGGCACCGAAAGGCTTCGGCACGACGTAGTCCACAGCGGATTTGATCTCTTCGGGAATCTCGGCGAAGCTCAGCGGCGTCGGTTCCCCGGAGATGTTGGCCGAGGTGCTGACGAGTGGGCGGCGCAGGCGGCGCACCAGTTCGCGGCAGAAGGCCCCGGCGGTCAGGTCCTTGCGCGGTGCCGTTTTCCGCGGCCCGTCCGCGGCCTCTTCCTCCTCCTCAGCCAGCGGGATGCGGATGCCGACGGAGCCGTCGGCGGCCACGGCGTTGGGAGCGAGGTACTGGGCACCCGGATAGATGATGGTCATCGGCGCATCGTTGACCTCCACGAGATCGATGGCGATGGACGGGATCTGCTTGATGTATTTGGCGACCATGTCGAGGTCGCAGGCCAGCAGGACGAGGGATTTGGCCTCGGAGCGGCGTTTGATCTCGAACACGCGGGCGACGGCCTTCTCGTTGGTGGCGTCGCAGCCGATGCCCCATACGGTATCGGTGGGATAGAGGATCACCCCGCCTTCGCGGAGGACCTGCACGGCTTGCTGGATAACGGGAGTACTGTCCATGGCTCAGAGTCGGTTTTGGTCAAACAGGACGCCACGGGCCCGCCACCACAGGATCATCAGCCAGCCGATCAGCATGCCGCCCAGGTGGGCGAAATGCGCAATGCTGCCGGCGATGCCGGTCACGCCGGTGAGCAGCTCGATGGCCGCGAACACGACAACCATCCACTTGGCGCTGAGCGTCACGGGCGGGAAGAGCAGGGTCATCTTGGACTCCGGGAAGAGCATCGCATAGCCCATCAGCACACCGTAGATGGCACCGGAGGCACCTACGGTCGGGGTGTATTTGAGGGCCTCGATCTGCTGGACGGCAGCAGTACTGCCTTCTGCGGCCTTGTGCATGAAGGACTGCATCTGGAGATACTCCACGCCCAGGTGCAGGGCCACGGCGCCGAATCCGCAGACGAAGTAGAAAAGCAGGAACTTCCGGGGACCGATGATGCGCTCTACCACGCAGCCGAAGATCAGCAGCGTGTACATGTTGAAGAAGATATGCCAGAATCCGCCGTGCATGAACATATGCGTGACCACCTGCCACCAGTGGAAGAAAGGCGACGTCGGATAGAAAAGCGCGAAGGTCCCGACCATGAACTCTTCGTTGATCAGGGTCGCCACGAAGATGATCACGTTGATGATGATCAGGTTTTTGGTGACGGGAGGAAGCGAAGAGAGGAAGCCCCTTCTTTCGCCGCCGCCCGAGTAGTAGTTGTATGACATGTCAGAATTGTTTGTCTATTTCTGCCAGGGGGACGAGGTGCACGATGCGCCGTCCGCCCGGGGTAAGTTCTGCGTTGCTGCTCGCGAAGAGCGCGTCAATCAGGCGCTGCGCCTCCTGCGGGGAGAGAAGCGGATCCGCATGGGAAGCCCCCAGGGCGGCGAATTTCTCCGCCAGGCGCTGCTGCATCATCTCCGGCAGGGCCTGGCTGTCCTCGGAGAGGATGTACACCAGGTCGCCGACCAGTTGCGTGACTTTGCCGCTCTCGCAGCTGTAGCCTTCAGGAACGCCATTCACGACCACCGCATCCGTCCCCGACGGGACGATGTCGAAGCCCAGCCGGGCGAGCAGCGGGCCGTGCTCCTCAAAGAGGAGGCACTGCTGCGCACCCACCTCGACCTGCACGGGGAAGAGGGCCGTCTGCGTCACATGCGCCTCCTGCCCCAGGGCGCGGAGCGTCTGCTCGTAAAGGATGCGCTCCCGGGCGCGGCCGATGTGGATGACCATCAGGCCGGAGGCGACCGGAGTCAGGATGTATTTGCCCTGAAGGATGAGCACGCGCCCGGTCGGGAGGGTCTTCTCCTCGAACAGGCGGCCGTAATCCTCGCGTTTGTCTACGTGGCGGCTGTAGTCGTACGACGCGGCGGGCGCGGGACCGGTACCGGAGTCGCCGGAGGGTGAGACAGACGTGCCGCTGAAAGGGTTGTAGCCGGGATCCGTCTCGATGGTGGGCATCGAGACGCCCTTGTACTGGTCGAAACTGCGGCCCAGCTGGGGCAGGTCCACGGCTCCCTCGGTATTGAAATCAATGCTCGCGCCGAAACTGTTGCGCCCGAGCGTTTCCTTGACGCAAGCGTACAGGATCTGGAAAATGACGGCATCATCCTCGAACTTGACTTCCGTCTTGGTCGGGTGGATGTTGACGTCGATGGCGTGCGGATCCGTCTCCAGGAAGATGAAATACGCGGGATTGAGCCCGTCGGGCATCATCTCTTCGTAGGCCTTCATCACCGCCTTGTGCAGATACGCGCTGCGGAAATAGCGGCCGTTGACGAAGAAATACTGGTTGCCGACGGTCTTGCGGGCGCTGTCCGGGCGGCCGACGAAGCCGCTGACGCGCACCACGGAAGTCTCCGCCGCCAGGTCCACGATATCCCCTGTCACATGGCTGCCCATCAGGTCCATCACGCGGAACTTCAGGGACTTGGCCTTCTTGAGAACATAGATCTCCCGGCCGTTGTGCGAGATGGAGAAGGAGATCCCGGGGCGGGTGAGCGCCACGCGGGTGAACTCCTCGAGGATGTGCTTGAATTCGACGTTGTCGGACTTGAGGAACTTGCGGCGGGCGGGTGTGTTGTAGAAGAGATTGCGCACCGCGAAATTGGACCCCGCCGGTGCGGCCACGGACGCAGTCTTTGTCTCGCCGAAGGCCCCGACGCGCACTTCCGTGCCCGTCTCGTCCTGCGCCCGCCGCGTGCGGAGTGTGATTTCCGCGACAGCGGCGATGCTTGCGAGCGCCTCCCCGCGGAAACCGTAGGTGAGGATCTGCTCCAGGTCCTCGGCCGAGGCGATCTTGGAGGTGGCGTGGCGCTCGAAGCAGAGCACGGCGTCCACCGGACTCATGCCGCAGCCGTTGTCGATGACCTGGATAAGCGTGCGGCCCGCATCCGTGATGACCACGGTCACCTGGGTCGCTCCGGCATCGACGGCATTCTCCATCAGCTCCTTGACGACGGAAGCAGGCCGCTGGACCACTTCGCCCGCGGCAATCATGTTGGCGATCTGCGCCGGGAGAACCCTGAGCTTGCCCATCCCGTTACAGCAGAGAATAGAACTTCGCGATGTACCAGAGCACCACGACGATCATCAGCAGGGAGATGATGCCGATGATGGTCTGTACCCGTTTCATCGGGGTGCGCGTCCGCGCTCCCTCGCGGAAAGCGCCCTTGATGTAGGAGCCGGGGACGTAGGTCCCCTCCTTTTTCTCCTTCTCCAGGGTGCCGTCCACGGCGCCGAAACGGCGTTTGCGTTCTTCCTCCGCCGGATCGTAGTAGATCGGCTTGTAATTGAAAACCCGGTGTTCGTTTTCACCGAAGAAATTAAAAAGTCCCATAATTTACAAATGTAACCATTTTTCTTTATTTTTGTGATTATGGAACTCAGGATTGGACAAGGATATGACGTGCACGCCCTCGCAGACGGGCTGCCGATGTGGCTGGGAGGTATCCGGATCCCTTCACAGACGGGCTTCGTGGCCCACTCCGACGGCGATGTGGCCATCCACGCACTGTGCGACGCACTGCTCGGCGCCCGCGCCCTCGGCGACATCGGGCACCTTTTCCCGGACACGGACGAACGCTGGAAAGGCGTGGACAGCAAGGAGCTGCTCGCCGCCGTACTGGATCTGCCGGAGCTCCGGGGCTGGTACGTCGTCAACACCGACATCACCATTGCCCTGCAGGCGCCCAAACTCGCCCCGCACATCGACGCGATGCGCGAGCAGCTTGCAGAAGTGATGGGGATCAGCCCGGCCCGGGTGAGCATCAAGGCCACGACCACGGAGCATCTGGGCTTCGTCGGCCGCCGGGAAGGTTGCGAAGTCTGGGCGGTCGTACTGATCGCAAGGGACTAACAGCAGGACAGATACACCGCCGTAGCAGCAGTCAGGGCAGCGGTCTCCGTGCGCAGGCGGCTGGGGCCGAGCTGCACCGGGATCCATCCGTGCTCCCGCGCCAGCGCCGCCTCTTCAGGAGAGAAATCTCCTTCCGGTCCGATCAGAATCACAATGCGATTCTGATCGGACCTATCCTCAAACCCCCACCGCTTCGCGGAGCCCCCTATGAAGGGGGCATGCCGATTCCGGCTTTCGCCTCCATCGGGTGCCTTCGTTGCTTCGACTTGCACACAAGTCTCGCTGACACTCCGGCACGCGCCTGACGGCGCTTCGCTTCGCTCAAAAGCAAGCCTGGCAGCTGCCTCCGGCTGCAAAGCAGCACGAATCGATACCCGCTCGACATCGTCGAAGCAATAGCAAATCAGTTTCAGCGCATCGGCCGGAGCGGCGGCGATGAAGTCGCGCACGGACTGCGGCTCCGCGATCTCCGGGAGGGCCGCCTTCAGCGACTGCTTGGTCGCGGACAGCGCCAGGCGTCGCAGGCGGTCCGTCTTGAGGACCTTGCGCTCGGAGCGATCCCCGATCACCGGGGCGATCACATCCACGCCGATCTCCGTCACCTTCTCGACGAACCACTCGTAGCGGTCGATGTTCTTGGTCGGGCAAACCGCCATCGTCAGATGGTAAGGATGCGCCCCGAAGCCGGGCACACGCTCCTCGATCCGCGCTTCCGCCCCCCGCGCATCAGCAATCTCCAACACGCAGCGGTACAACGTCCCCCGTCCGTCGATCACCGAGATCCCGTCGCCCGCCCGGTGCCGCAGCACGCGGACGAGATGCGCGGACTCGTCCGGATCCAGCCGGACCCGGGACTCCTGGATATCGTCAGCGAAAAATAATTCCATACGCTACTTGAACAAGGCTTTCACCAGCGCCGGCACATCCGCGACCTGGACGACGCGCAGCCCTTCCGGCTTGACTTCGACCTTGGCGAAAGACGACACGAACATCCGCTTGAATCCCAGCCGGGCGGCCTCCTGCACGCGGCGGTCGAGCTGCCCCACCGGGCGGATCTCGCCGCTCAGGCCCACTTCCCCGGCGAAGCAGACATCCGCCGGAATGGCGAAATCGAAATTCGACGACAGCACCGCGCAAATGACTGCCAGGTCGCAAGCCGGATCGCTCACCCGCAGGCCGCCGGCCATGTTGAGGAAGACGTCCTTGGCACTCAGATGGAAGCCGGCGCGCTTCTCCAGCACGGCCAGCAGCATGTTGAGCCGGCGGACATCGAAGCCCGTGGCGGAGCGCTGCGCCGTGCCATACACGGCCGAACTGACCAGCGCCTGCACTTCGAAGAGCAGCGGACGCGTCCCGTCCAGCATCGCGGCGATGGCCACGCCGCTGAGGCCCTGCTCGTGCATCGGGATCAGCAGCTCGGACGGGTTGGCCACTTCACGCAGGCCCGCGCCCGTCATCTCGAAAACGGCCAGCTCCGCCGTGGAGCCGAAGCGGTTCTTGATGCTCCGCAGGATGCGGTAAGAGCCGCGGTTCTCGCCCTCGAACTGCAGGACCACGTCCACGATATGCTCGAGGATCTTCGGACCGGCGATATAGCCGTCCTTGGTGATATGGCCGATCAGGATCACCGGCACGCCGCTCTCCTTGGCGAAGCGCAGCAGCGCTGCGGCCACTTCCCGGATCTGGCTGACGGAGCCGGGAGCCGACTCCACGCTGTCGGTGTACATGGTCTGCACCGAGTCCACGATCATCAGGTCGGGCAGCATCGCGCGGGCCTCTTCGATCACGGTCTCGATCTGCGTCTCGCAGAAAATGGAGCAGTTGGAGTCGTCGCCGCCCAAGCGCCGGGCGCGCATGCCGACCTGCTTCGCGCTCTCCTCTCCCGTCACATAGAGCGTACGCAGATCCCTGCAGGACAGCGGGATCTGCAGGCTGAGCGTGGACTTGCCGATGCCCGGTTCCCCACCGATCAGCACCAGCGAACCGGGGACCATCCCGCCGCCCAGGATCCGGTCCACCTCCCCCATGCCGAGGGAGATCCGCGCATCCTGCGAATAATCGATCTCGCGCAAGCGCTGGGGCCGGCGCTCGGAGCGGGGCGCGGCAGCGCCGGATGCGGGACCCTTTTTCGGCTCCGCCGGAGCCTCTTTCATCGTGTTCCACTCGCCGCACGCCGGGCAGCGCCCCATCCACTTGGGGCTCTCATTTCCGCACGAAGTGCAATAGAATACCGTCTTTGCTTTCGTTGCCATGGTCCGTCAGCTCCGCGGGAGTTCGAAAACTTCCATGTCCTTGATCTCCCCGCCCTCGATCCGGAAACGCAGGGCGGTGCGCACGACATGCCAGCCCTGGATGCCGGCGGCGCCGGGGTTGATGTAGAGGAGCTGGTTCTTCTGGTCCTGCATCACTTTGAGGATGTGGGAATGGCCGCAGACAAACACGTCGGGCTTGTACCGGTCGATCAGTGCCTGGGCCCGGAGGTCGTAGTGCCCCGGGGTGCCGCCGATGTGGGTCATGAGGATCTTCTTCCCCTCCACCTCCAGATACTGGTGCGCGGGATACTCGCGGCGGATGTCCTGCCCGTCGCAGTTGCCGTGTACGCCGACGAGCGGCTTGAACGCCGCGATCTCGTCGGCAAAGGTGACCGTGCCGCCGAAGTCGCCGGCGTGCCAGATCACGTCCACCGGCCGGAAGAAATCCCGGAAGCCTTCGCTGAAGACTCCGTGGGTGTCACTGATGAGGCCTACGTACATACGATTGCCGTTTAGACTTTGGAAGCCAGATACTTCTCCCACTCCCAGGCGGCCTTGAGGGTCTCGTCCAGCTTGCGTTCGGCCTTCCAGCCGAGCTCCGCCTCTGCGAGGGAAGGATCCGCCCAGATGGCCACCACGTCGCCGGGGCGGCGCGGGGCGAATTTCCAATTGAGCTTCACGTCATTGACGCGCTCGAAGGTGTTGATCAGCTCCATCACGGACACGGGACGTCCGGTGCCGATGTTGAAGATCTCATATTCTTCCTTCATCTTGTCCTCGCACATCCGGGTGACGGCGCAGACATGCGCCTTCGCCAGGTCCACGATGTCGATGAAGTCGCGCAGGCAGGTCCCGTCCGGCGTCGGGTAGTCATTTCCGAACACGGACAGGCACTCGCGCTTGCCGATCGCGGTCTGGGTGATGAATGGCACCAGGTTGTTGGGTACGCCGCGCGGCAGTTCGCCGATCAGTGCGGTGGGATGGGCGCCGATGGGATTGAAATAGCGGAGCGCAATCCCCCGGACCCCCGGGTACGCCGCCACGCTGTCGCGCAGGATGTCCTCGCACATCGTCTTCGTGTTGCCGTAAGGCGATTTGGCCGGCTGGCGGGGACTCTGCTCCGTGACCGGCAGGTCCTCCGTCTCGCCGTAAACCGTCGCGGACGAGGAGAAAAGGACGTTGCAGCCCTTCGTGTGCTTCGCCGCATCCAGGATGTTGATGAACGAGAGGAGGTTGTTGCGATAGTACATCAGCGGCTGCGCCACAGACTCGCCCACGGCCTTGAAGGCCGCGAAATGGATCACCGCGTCGATGGGGTATTTCTCGAAAAGGGAATAGACGGCGGACTTGTCGCAGAAATCCATCGGGATCAGCGGCATCTCCTTGCCGAGAATGGCGCAGACGCCCTTGTAGTTGGTCTCGTCGCAGTTGGAGAAGTTGTCGGCGATGACCACGTCATAGCCGGCCTGGGCAAGCTCCACGGTCACGTGGCTGCCGATGAATCCGGCACCGCCGGAGACAAGTACGGTTTTGCTCATATCTGTTGATGCTTACAGGCTAAGGTTTCCAATCTTTATAAGGATGCCGGATCAGGCAGGAATTGTAGTAGCGGCGGTCGCCGGTCACTTCGGCGCCCAGCCAGGCAGGCCGCTCGAATGCCTCGTCTTCGGAGGACAGCTCGATCTCCGCCACCACCAGTCCTTCGTTGTCGCCGTGGAACTCGTCCACCTCCCAGGTGTGGCGCCCGTCCGTCGAGGGCACCAGGTAGCGGGTCTTGTCGATCATCCCCGGCTCGCAGAGGCGAAGCAGCAGTCCGGCCTCCTCCGCCGGGATCTCTTTCTCCCATTCGAAGCGCGTCAGGCCCTGCGCAGGGCCCTTGACGGTGAGGTAGCCCTTGTCGTCGCGGACCCGCACCCGGACCGTGCGTCCGGGCACGCTGCTCAGGAATCCCTGCTTGATGCGACTGGCGCCGGAGACCTCCCCATGGAAGTCTCCGGCGACCAGGAATTTGCGTTCTATCTCGCGCCAGGCCATCCCTTAGCGGCCCAGGATGATGCCGAAGGTGAAGGTATGCGCGTCACTCAGGGTTTCAGGGAATAGCGGAGTCAGGCTGTAGTTGGCGAAGACGCCGACGATGCCCCAGTAGAAGCCACCTTCGACCGTAGCCCGGAAGCGGTTGAACATCGGGGTCACATCCTGGCGGTACTTCGGGGAGCGGTACTTGGTGTAACCGTTGATCAGGTACTCCGCGCTCGCGCCGACGAACACCCGGGCCTTGCCGTAATGGAGCGTCATCCGGAGCGGAACACCCAGATAAGTGCCGTGGATCTTGGACTTGCGGCCGTCGTAGTTCGGCGCCTCGGCCTTGATGGGATACGGGAGATACGGACCTGTCGCTCCCGCCCTCCGGAACGTGAGCTGGGAATTCCGCAGCGTGTAGTCCATGAACGTCCAGCGAAGCCCGAGGCTGACATCCAGGGGGCCGTCCGAGCTGGAGAAATGGATTGCTGTCATCTCCAGGCCATAGAGGAAATTGTTGCCGATCTGGGTATCCAGGAATTCGGGCGTGTTGATGCCTGACCATTCACCCTTATAATTGAGATTCGTAAGCGTGGACCAGCCGAAATACATCGGGAAGGCCACGTGCAGGTGGGTCTCGATCTTGGAGTCCTCCCGGGAGAGGGAGAAGTCGTTCAGATCGGCAATCTGGTCTTGTGCTGCGGCAGCCGCGGCAAACGCCGTCAGGGCGGCCAGGAATATCATGATCTTTTTCATATCACAAATATAATGAAAAATCAGAACTCCAACTCCTGCCCCCGGTAGAAATCCAGTAACTTGGTCTGATACAGGCACTGGAAACGTGCCTGGATGTGCTCGGACTCGGCACGGAGCCAGCTGTTGCGGGCATCGTTGTACTCGGCGATGCCGGCCTTGCCGACCTTGTATTTCTCCTCGGTCAGTTCGTAGTGCTGCCGGGCGCTCGCCGCCGATTCGCGGCTGCCGGCGTAGCGGGCCTGGGCCGTGACGGCGTTGTAGTAGGCCTGCTGGATCTCCTTGTAGAGGTCTTTCTTAACGCTTTCAAGCTGGATCTGCTGTCCCTTGAAACTCAGTTCGGCCGTACGGACGCGGTTGCGGATGGAGAATCCCTGGAAGATGGGGATGTTCAGCGACAGGCCGACGTACTGGCTGAAATTGTTCTTGAGCTGCTGCCCGAACGGCGCCGCCTGCACCTTGGAGTTGGTGTAGAAATTGGTCCCCAGGCCGCCGCTGAGCGAGAGGCTCGGCAGGTACGCACCCTTGGCGCGGGCGATATTGAGTTCCGCATAGTCCATATTGAGCTTCGCGGCCTCCACGGCCGGCTTGATGGCGACGGCATCTTCGTAGATGGCTTCCGGCCGCATCAGCAGGATGGTCGAAGGATCGCCCACTTCCGGCGTGACGATGGAGAAACCCTCCGGCGAGGGAAGCTCCAGCAGTTGGGTCAGCTCCAGCAGCGAGATGCGCAGATTGCCTTCGGCCTGGATCTCGGACTGGCGGCTCTGGGCCAGCGTGGCCTGCTGGGCGGAGACCTCCGCGGCGCTGACCTTGCCGGCATTCAGCCGCTCCCGGATCTGCTCCAGCAGCTGCTCATCGTGTGCCGCCTGCTCCTTCGCCACGCGCAGCAGCTCCTGGTTGTAGAGGATCTGCACATACGCCTGCGCCACGGCCACGCGGATGTTGTCGCGCGCCTTCTCCAGGTCGGCCGTCGCCGCAGCGAGATTCAACTTGCTGAGTTTGATCCCGTTGGTGATGTCGAAGCCCTGGAAGATGGGCAGGTTGCCGCCCAGCGAGAAGGAGGTGGAGGTGGTGTTGGAGTTGGAATAGGTGTTGTCCGCCGTCAGGCCTCGGCCGAACGAGAGGTTCTCCGATGCGGAGGCGTTGAAGGTCGGCAGCCGGCGGCCTTCCGCCGTGTTGAGATCCACCTCTCGCTGCTCCACGGTCAGGGCGCTCTGCTGCACGGTCAGGTTGTGCTCCAGGGCGTAGTTGATGCAGTCCAGGAGGCTCCAGGGGGCCTGCTGGGCCCGGGCGGGGATGCCGCCCAGCAGCACCGCAGCCGCAATCAGAAAACTAATTCTTCTCATCTTCTTCCGTGTTGATGACCCGCGGTCCGCGGACCAGGTCGCCCTGGCTCAGGCCGCTCTTGATCTCGATATTCACGCCGTCGCTCAGGCCGGTCGTGACCTGCACGCGCTCGTAGGTGCCGGCAGCGTTCTTGCGATAGACGAAGGTGTCGTCCCCGTCGAACTCCAGGGCGCTCTCCGGGATGGACAGCACCTGGCTGGCCGTCTCCAGGACGATTTCCGCATTGGCGCTGTAGCCGGAGCGGATCATGTGGTCGGACGCCACCTTCACGGCCGCCTTGATCTCGAACTGGTTGGCGCCGTTGTTCTCGGTCGCCTTCGGGGAGATGTATTCCAGCGCCGCCTCGGAACTGTAGTCGGGAAGCGCACCGATGCTGATGACCATCGGCATGCCTTCCACCAGCGAACCCACCTCGGTCTCGTCGATGTTGCCGTCGAAGATAAGGTCGGCCATGTTGGCGACGGTGGCGACGGTGGTACCATCGTTCATCGTATTGGCCTGGATCACGGAATTGCCCACCTTGACCGGGATGTCGAGGATGAGGCCCGTGATGGTGGAACGGACCAGGGTCGAGCTGCCGGTGGTGTTGCGCGAGGACACGCCGTCGCGAATCACCTCGAGGGACTCTTTCGCGGCCGCAGCCTCCTCCTGTGCCTGATTGTAGGACTGGAGCACCTGGTCGTATTCCTCGTCGCTGACGAGCTTCTTGTCATAGAGGGCTTTCTCGCGTTCGTAGTTGGTCCGGGCCTGCTTGAGGTTGATCTCCGCCAGGCGGACGCGCGACTGGGCGCTGCTCAGGGAGTTCATGTCCGGGATGACGCGGAGCTTGGCGATGACCTCGCCCTCCTTGACCTGCTGGCCGGCCTCCTTGTAGAGTTCGGCGATGATGCCGTTGATCTGCGGCTTGACATTGACTTCGTTGCGCGGAGCGATCTTGCCCGTGACCACGGTGGTGCGGTGGATGTCCGCCAGGGTGGCTTCCAGCTCCTGATACTGCACCTTGTCAGGGCGGGAGTTCTTGAACAGGAACACGAAGGTCCCGATGAAGATCACCGCGATCAGCGCGAAAATGATGTACTTGACTACTCTTTTCATTATCTGTGTTTTTATTTGTTATTCGTCTCTCATGGCATCCACCGGCTTGATGGCCATCGCGCGGGAGGCCGGTGCCAGGCCCGCGACCACCCCCAGCGCCGTCAGCAGCAGGGCCGCGACGATCGCCGTCCAGAAACCGATCTGGAAGCTGGCGGCCGGATTGTCCGGGTTCATCCGCACGATCGTCTCCAGCAAGCGCAGCAACTGCACGGCGAACACGATGCCGAACGAACCCGCCACCAGGGTCAGGGCGATGCTCTCGAGGATGATCTGCGAGAGGATGTCGCGCGGCGTGGCGCCGATGGCGCGGCGGATGCCGATCTCCGTGGTGCGCTCCTTGACCGTGACCATCATGATGTTGCTCACGCCGATCACACCCGCGAGGATGGTCCCCAGGCCCACCAGCCAGATCAGGAAGTTCACCCCCCGGAAAAGGTTGTCCACCAGGGAGAACATCTGCTCGGTGTTGATGAGCACGAGTGCCTGTTTGTCCCCGGGATCGAACTGGTGCTGCCGGGCCATCAGCTGGCGCATCCGGGGCTCCAGTTCGGACATCCGGATGCCGGATTTGGCGGCCGTGCAGATGAGGTCCACGTTGGCACCCCGGTTGTAGATCTTCTGGGCCAGGGGCAGGGGGACGAACACCGTCTGGTCCGCCCGGCCGCCGATGCTGATATTGCCGCTGCTGTAGTCCACGCCCACGATCTGGTAGAAGACCGGACCGACCTGGATGAATTCCCCGCAGGGATCACCCCCGTCCGGGAACAGGTCGTTGTAGATCCGCTTTCCGATCACGCAGACCTTGCGCTCCTGCAAGATGTCGGTCTCGTTGAGGTAGCGTCCGTATTTGATGCGGGGCTCCTCGATACGGTCATAGTCGGCATAGATGCCCCGCACACTGACGGAGGAGGTGTTGGTACCGAAGATGGCCTCGCGCCCGCCGGTATTGATGACCGGAGTCACCGTCTCCAATTCGGGCATCATCTGCCTGAGCCGCTCCACATCCCCATAGTTGAGCCGCCAGTAACGGCCCTCCTTGAAACCTTTGTAAGGCAGGGATGTCTGCGAAGAAATCAGGATGCCGGTGTTGGTGGCAAAACCCTCGAAATTACTGAATATAAGCTGCTTGAGACCTTGTCCGCCACCCATCAGGAAGAGCAGCATGAAGATGCCCCAGAACACGCCGAAGCCGGTGAGCAGGCTCCTGCTCTTGTTGCGGACCAGCGAGTCCGCAATCTCCCGGAAACTGTCTACATCGAATCTCATTCTGCGCGGAGGGCTTCTATGGGTCTGACTTGGGCCGCCTTGCGGGCCGGGAACAAGCCGGCGAAGGTACCGGCGACGATGAGCACGACCGTGGCTCCGATGGCCACGTCGAGCCCCACGGTCGGGTTGACGAGCATCGCGATCTGCTCATCCATCACGGACACGGTGGACTGCCCCACCGTCTTGTCCAGGATCATGCAGGCCACCATCCCGAGCAGCATCCCGACATAGCCGAAGAAGGCCGTGATGCTCACGCTCTCCGCCAGGATCAGCTTCATGATGCTCCAGGGGCTGGCGCCGATGGCCTTGCGGATACCGAATTCGTGCGTACGCTCCTTGACCGTGATGAGCATGATGTTGCTCACGCCCACGATACCGCCCAGCAAGGTGAGCAATCCGATGATCCAGAGCGCGGTACTGAGGATCCGGCGGCCTTTGTTCATCTGGAGGTTCTGCGTGAAGCGGTTCCAGATCCAGATGGCCCGCCGGTCATCCGGTGCGGCGCGGTGCCGCAGGTTGACGGCCGCCCGGTACCGCTCCTCGAAGGCTTCATTGGCCTCTTCGGAGTCGAGTCCGTGGAAGGTGAAGGTCAGGTCGTCGATCTCCTTGCCCTTGCCGTAGATGATCTTGACGGTCGTGTAGGGCGCGTAGAAGAGGTTGCTGTCGCTCATGCGGTCGGACTTGGTGATGCCGACCACGCGGAAAGAGAAAGTCCCGATCTTGACATACTTTCCAATCAGCTGACGCACATCCACGGTGATGCCGTTCGAGGAGCCGAAACCCAGGGTGGCGAAACGGGCGCCCGTGTCCCGGGAGCCGCCGCCCAGCAGGGTCTCGGCCTGGTTTTCCGGCAGGACGACAACTTTGCGGTTCTCGCGGATGTCCTTGTCGTTGATGAAGCGGCCGTAGCGGACCTCGATCTTGTCCATCTCCTGCCGGGCAGGATAATTGCCCTCGATGTAGCCCGCAAAATGTTTCTTTCCGTAGTTGACGGTCACGCTCGTGCCCACGGTAGAGATCACCCGGTCCACGTGGTCGGCGAACAAATCGCTTTCGGTCAGCGCCACGTCGCCGTCCTCCAGCGCGATACGACGGCCTTCCTTGAGTCCGTCATAGGGCTTGGACGTCCTGCCGCCGCCGATCTGCATGGTATTGGTGGCGATGTCCTCGCCGCCCGTCAGGAAAGCGTTCATCAGGCCATTGCCCGCACCCAGCAGGACGATGAGCATGAAGATGCCCCAGGACACCGCAAAGCCCGTGAGGCAGGTGCGGAGTTTGTTGCGCCGGACGCTCTCCCAGATCTCAGTGAAAACGTCTCTCATTTCATGATGGTGTTGACGCCGAACTGGGAGGCATGGTGCAGGCGGTTATCCTCGATCTCCCCGATGATGCCGTCCTTGATGTGGACGATCTTGTCCGTGCAGTTGGCCACACCGCTCTCGTGCGTGACCACGATGATGGTCACCTGCTCCTCGCGATTGAGCTGCGTCAGAAGCTGCATCACCTCCTCGGAGGTCTTGGAGTCAAGCGCGCCCGTAGGCTCGTCGGCCAGGATGATCTTGGGGTTGGTGATCAGCGCCCGGGCGATGGCCACGCGCTGTTTCTGGCCGCCGGACATCTCGTTGGGATAGTGCTTCGCCCAGTCCGTCAGTCCCAGACGCTCGAGATACTCCATCGCCAGTTCGTGGCGTTTGTGGCGGCTGACTCCCTGGTAGAAGAGCGGCAGCTCGACGTTCTCCACGGCGGTCTTGAATCCGATCAGGTTGAAGGACTGGAAGATAAATCCGATCAGGTGGTTGCGGTAATCCGCAGCCTGCTTCTCGGACAGGCCCTTGATCAAGCGTCCGTCGATGTAGTATTCACCGGAATCATAATTATCGAGAATGCCCAGGATATTGAGCAGGGTGGACTTGCCGGAGCCGGAGGCTCCCATGATGGAAACGAATTCTCCCCGGTCGATGGAGAGGTCGATTCCTTTCAGCACATGGAGCGGCTGGCCGTTGTTGTAAGTCTTGTTGACGTCTTTGAGTTCGATGAGCATATAGTGTCTTATTGAACTATTACACTGCAAAGGTACATATCTTTTTGATTCCTGCAAGTGTTTTTTAAAAACTTTTGCATTTTTCTCCCCCTTTCCGGGATTCGGTAGCACAAATATAGCACAGATTTATTGTTTTGCAATAAATTTATGCTGAATTTTAATTAAAATTTATCATTTTCGCACTTATTCGATCACACATCACATACATGAACGTACGAATCAGACGCGCGAACGCGGCGTTTGTTAATCACAATTAGTATGCCGCTGGACACAGGAAAGTGCCCGTCGGTCCATGACTTGGACCATTATGCACGGGAAGGGGTGGGATTTGCTCTGCCGGGGGCGCGGGGGACCTGTTTTGCCCTTGGCAGCCAGTAATTTTACCTGCTAGGGGCAGTAGGGGCCTGTTTTGCCCCTGGCAGCTGTGCTTTTCGTATTGGGCCGAACCGGTTCTCTAACCCTATGGACAGTTTTCACGGGAACAAAAAAGACAACTTCAAAGGAAGTTGTCTTTCTGTGCAATATCCTTGACAATTATCGAACTATTGTTGAGGAGTATTGCAAGGTTGCGGATGTGCTATTATGGGTACTACTTTAGTACATCAGTAATAGGGGCGTAAACGCAGAAATCCAAAGGAAATAACCTACGTTGAACGCGTTGAGGTTACCGTTGTAATCCTTATGATGGTAAGCCACCTATACCCTCCACCCGCCACCGCCCATGGGGTTTTTCTTCAAGTGTAATCCCCCTCATTTCCTCTCAAAATAGTAACCTTAGTAGGCGTACCCATTGTTCGGAACGAGAAGTTTAACCAAGTTTTTGACATAAAAAGTTTCTACTACTCTTATTAAACTTACTAAACGTACTATTTATTGTATAGATGGAGCAGGCACGGAAACGCCTGATAAGATGATGAATAATTACAAAAGACAATACCGTCAGATAGACGATGAAACCAAAATGAAGATAAGTCAAACAAGCAGAAACAAGCCAAAAAGTGAACAACACAAATTGCACATAAGCCAAGGCATGGAAGAATATTGGAGAACGGTTCCGAACCGTCCCGATGATAATGATAACGAAGTTTAACCCTTAAATTGATGCGATACGATGATGAAGTTTTAATAGATGAATTGAAGATATGCTATGTAGCAGGTAACGATGAATTAAGCCACCTCGAAGCGGTTGAGGTAGGCGAATATGCTGATATGTTTGGGTATCGGCTATATCGAATGGTTAATGACAGGTTCCGCTGCTTTTATGATGTGGTGCAAGATGGCAACCCTGTGGCACAATTGAAATTTGGACATTACACCGACAGAGACGATGCAACCACCTATGTCTATTACAAAGTCCTCAACCCTATCCTATACGATGCTGCGAAACTACGCAAGGCGTTAGAACTACCAACCAAGATGGGGATGGTGTTTAACAACTACACGGCTATTGATTTGGCTTATGATAGTCCACAGAACTTGCCTACTTTGATAAAGAAGATGATGCGTGACAAGGACGTTACCACCATCATCAATGGCAAAGCCGTGCGTGACAGAAAGAGTGTGTTGGATGGCGTGTTGTTTATGTATTCAAGCACCCTAAACCGCCTCAACAATCCAACGATAACCATCAAGCAGAAGAAAGCAGCCAACAACAAGAACGATGGCATCACCGTGCAGGCGTACAATAAGAAAGCCGAGATACTGCAAAGCAGCAAGAAGCAATACATATTGGACTATCATGGCAATCCCACGCGTTTATACCGCCTTGAAGTCCGCCTCCATAATCAGGAACTAAAGGACTACTTTGCTACCAATCACATAATACCAACCACCGACATCCTATACGATGGTGAACTGTTGAGGGAGTTGTTTTTTCACCACCTTGGGACAGTCATCAGGTTTACTCGTGGACGCACTAAAATCCAATGGAAGGAACTACTTGGATGCAATGGCAGGGGATAATATAACAATCCCCCTCATTACAACATATATTTTATAAGAATCAGATATTTATAAGATGAAAGAAAGACAATGTATCAAAACTATCATCGTATCAATTTAACATATAAAAAGAGGTGATACACCAGTGGATGATGTATCACCTTTACATTTTAATTTAATAGTGTACTTGCTGTTGTGGGAACAAGTTTTGGAAACACTTATTGATGGCTTTCTTTATGTCATCCGCTTCTGTTTCTCCCATCCCAGCTGCCGTTGTAGTTGCAAGCACTTCCATCGTCTTAGCGTCTAAAAATTGGAGAGTAACTTCAGTAGAATATCCCATGATATTGGCGTGCCTTCCGCTTTCCCCATAGGAAATAATCATTGTTTCTTCTATTGTATCCTGATTGATTGAAGGGAGGCGAACAAAACCATGCTTCATCATATTGCCAACAATAACATCTGCGGGATTTGCCGTCTTAGTGGTCTGAGAACCATATACGCCATATTGATTCCCATAAACACCTCCTGAACTCGCGGTGATTGTGGATGCGTCAGTGACATAAAAGAATTTGTACTTATCGAATGACGAATTTTGAGTTACCGAAGTATATTTGGAGATTGAGCACCCAGACAGGATACAGATGGAGGTAAGAATAATGACTAATCGTTTCATAACCGCATTACATTATGTTTGTTACAAATATAATAGTTTTATGCCAATCCGCCTTTTTCTTTTCGATTACTCCAGCTTGTTTTGAGTTTCCTGCTACGCAGTTCATGGGTATCCTCAAACCAATCACATAAATCTAACCAGCCATTCTTTTGCGCAACCTTATATGCACCACTTGCGTGGATTTTGAACTCGGTTCTTGATGTGTACTTCCTTGCTTCTTCAAGAGTGTTATCAAACATCCACCTCTTATTATGTGCCTGCCGCTTTTTGTTCAGCCACGAATAACTCTTTATCCAGCCATTTTTATTGGCGATTACATATGCTCTATTAAATTTATTCGCAAACTCCGTCTTGCTCCTGCATTCAGATGCAGCACGGTAGCAGTTATCGTAGTTATCCCAATACCCATTTGGCTTTTGCATCTCTTCAAACCATATATAACTATCAAGCCACCCATTGCTTCTTGCAACCTCGTATGCGCCTGAACTCAGTTTTGCAAAATCGCTTCTCGTTTTATACTTCTTGGCTTCTTGGTAGCAGGTTCTTTTTGACCATTTGTTTTTGAATAACAAACCTATTCCACCAGTTTTTGCTCTATTTAGAATGTTCCATCCATCATTGCGGTATAATTCCAAGTAATAACCTTCCTTCTCTGTCCCTTCTTTTAACGTAAGATTATCTTCAAGTATCCTCATTGGCGGTGTCGGCAATCCATGTTCTTTGGAAAACAATACAACGGCATCAGATTCCGTGAAGATATGTTCAAAATCCCGTTCTTGAATTCTCCGCATTAAAGTTCTACCAACATAAACAGAATGGTAATCCTCGAATTCGTAAGCATAAACGCAATCTATTTTGTCATTCGTAAAATCTATCCTATCGTCCTTTAACCAAGTGAACTCGTCAAGCCATCCTTTGATTCTTGCTTTGCCATATGCGGTTCCGCAGCAATCGTGAAATTCGCCTCTACTTTTGTACTTTTTTGATTCTTCTCTAACGCGTTCTTTCGTCCAATAGTTAAAAGGATTTTGAGGCGATTCAAACCAAGCATAATCGTCAAGCCATCCATGATTCAAAGCCGCTTGATATGCACCAACATTTCCCCTTGCAAATCTCAATCTTGTTTTATACTTCTTTGCAATCTCAAAGCATTCTTCATAAGAATAAGGCGAATGTTGCTTAATTGTAAACCAGTAATAATCCTTTATCCAACCATTTTGTCTCGCTTTACCATATGCGCTTCCATTCCCTTTTTGGAAGTCTGACGAGCATGTGTAGTTCTTGGCTATCTCATATACTTCATCGTAAGTGTATGGCGCATGTTGCTTCCTTACGAACCATGTGTAATCCTTTATCCAATCAGACTTTCTTGCTACGTTATAAGCACTCCCATTCAACTTCTGCATTTCAGTAGAACTTGAACATTGCTTTGCTAGTTCATAGCACTTGTCGTAATCGTAAATCTTCCGAGACATTCTCCTTTTGGATTATATAGGTTATTTAACCGTCTTTCTAACTCTTTGAAAGGCGTGCGGAAGTAATGATTATGCCTCGCCTGATGACGCATCTCCCGTTGTTAAACGGCTTATCTTCTGTAATGTTGAGGTTTTTTAAATAGGGGTATCCCACACCTATTTCCTCTTTCGACCAGTGGTCGCAAAGTGCTTTTAAATTTCCATAATAGTAGTGCCTCCCATCCTTTTCAAGGTGAACGATGGCACGTTCCTGTTTCTTTTTATCTTCCATAACCATCAAAGGTATATCAAATGTTGCTAATTTTCAATAAATGCAATAAATTTTTATCCAAAAACTTGCATATATTAAATAATAGCATTAAATTTGTATCAAGATAAGAAAGAGACGATAAGGGGTGACAGTTTTTGATAGTTAAAAAACATTAATATTAATCATCTATGGATAAGGTTGTGATTTTGGCAAGAGTGTCAACCGACAAGCAGGAATACCAGCGGCAGGTGAACGAACTGACTGACTATTGCAATCGCGTTGGTTGGGAGGTGGAGGCTACGTTCTGTAACAAGGTGTCAGGTGCGAAGTCCATAGAGGAACGTACCGAGATACAAGAACTCATTGAGTACGTCAAGACGCATGAGATTAACCGCGTGGTGTGCCTCGAAATCAGCCGCCTTGGGAGGAATACCCTCGAAGCGTTGAAAGTAATTCAGCACCTCAACGAGAACGGTGTCAGCCTTTACGTTAAGAATTATAATTTGGAAACCCTCACCGATGGCAAGGTGAACCCCGTTACAAGCCTCATCTGCACCATCCTTTTGGAGATAGCCAGTATGGAACGCCTTACCATTAAGGAACATATGACCAGTGGACGCAATCAATACATTGCCAGGTGCCGCAGAGAGGGTATCAAAATGGGGCGTCCTGCCACCTATCGCAAGTCCACTGAAGCCTACAGGCAGCAGTATTCCAAGGAAATCAGCCTCCTGAAGAAAGGCATCAGCCTGCGTAATATCAGCGCCATCTGCGGAACGAGTGTGAACACATTAAGAAGGTTAAAAAACATCATTTAATAACTAGCAATTATTAAAATAATTTGTTTTTCTCAAAACTTTTGTGTATGTTTGCTCATGGATACACCCACAGTGGTGTATCTGCCAGTATCTTGGCAAAAATAAGCCGCAAGGCACTCTAAAAATTTTACATCAAAAAATCTTATACCAGTTAAGTGACATTAGTCACAAGGGGTGGCGGTATCCCCTGCCGAACCGAAGTCTCCCATTATGCCAAGTGTTGGCGTGGGAGAGGTGAAGATGCCGATATAACCGCAGTGATGCGGATAGTAATCATAACCCTAAAATGAAAACGGACTATGATGACTTTTTTAAACGTGTCGGTATTACCGATGATGATGAAAAGAAGATAGTGTTAGATTTTGTAGAAACACTATTCAATATAACAATTGAAACAATTAATAATGAATAAAATAATTAAAAGCGATGATAGAATTCAGATTAAAAAGAGATGGTAAAGAGTGCGTGATTTGGACGCGTGTATCAACAAAGTATCAGCAGGACAATGGCGGTAGCCTTGAGACACAGAAGGAAACCTGCGAAGAATATGCAAAGAGGTATG
This sequence comes from uncultured Bacteroidia bacterium, assembly GCA_902790635.1. Lineage (GTDB taxonomy): Bacteria > Bacteroidota > Bacteroidia > Bacteroidales > UBA932 > Cryptobacteroides. The sequence goes on from CADASN010000006.1 coordinate 23,502, forward strand.
GCTACCATGTAGCCGCCTATTTTGGTGGCAAGCACGAAAGTGCCAAGACACCAGGCAAGATGGTGACTGAAATGTATAACTACGTCAGAAGGAATAAAAACATATCAACTATCTTGGTATCAGAGTTTGACAGGTTTTCACGTGCTTCGTGGCAGGCGTGCAAAATGCTTGACGAAATGCGTGAATTAGGTATCATTGTCATTGCCACCAAGTATGGACTTAACACGGAAACGAAGGAAGGGATGCTTATGGCAAAGAACACCTTAAACATGGCGGAATGGGACAACCAAAACAGAACCGACAAGTTTACCGATGGCAGGGAAAAATGTATCAAGGCAGGGGCGTGGATACAGAAACCTCCATTTGGCTATTATAAAGAAGGTAAAAGCCGTGATACGTGGTGCTACCTCAACGAAAAAGGAAAGTTACTCCGATATGCTTTCAAATGGAAGTTGGCAGGATTATCCAATAGTGAGATTTTGGACAAGTTGTCCGCACTCGGCTTACATATCACCAAGCAAGTCCTACACCGTGTGTTAACCAGTCCGTTTTACGCAGGTAAGATTTGCCATCAGTACACCCATTATGAAATGGTGGACGGGCAGATAGAACCAGCTGTAACGTACATTGATTATCTGCGTGTGCAGGAGATTATGTCGGGGAGGACAGGCAAGTACACACAGAACAAGCATAATCCCAGTTTTCCCCTTACGAAGCATGTCTTATGTATCTATGATGATACCCCTTTTACCGCTTATACCAAGGAGAAGAAGTCCAAGGATACGGTACACTACTATGACTACTACAAGTGCAACAAGGCGGGGTGCAAAACTAATGTGACTGCGAAGGAAATGCACGAGAAGTACGAAATGTTGTTAAACCGATATAGTGTTCCAGAGGAACTCTTATCAAACTTTGCATCATTGATTAAAGAGTCTTTCCGAAAAGTCTCTGACGAACTCGTCTCCCAGCGTACATTGTTAAAGAAGAAGATGACGGAGATAGACAACGACATCAAGAATGTACGTGTGCGATACGCGACAGGCAAGATAGATGAAGAAACTTATGAGACGGCCATGATGGAATTCAATAACCGCAAGGACTTGGTGATACTCGAACTTGATAAAAGCAACCTCAATTTATCGAACTACGAGAAGCAGATACCAACGGTTATTGCAACAGCCTCAAATATAAGCGGTTTATGGCACAACGCCACCCTTGAAAACAAGCGAAAAATCCAAAATTTAGTCTTTCCTAACGGTATCTTTTGGGACAAGCAAATTAGCGATTATCGAACCATTTCAAGGAACGGTTTCTTCGATTTAATGGATAGATTTTCAGTCCGTTATGGAAATAAAAAAGAGGCAGCATCTTCGGATGCTGTCTCATTGTGCGGCAGGTGAGACTCGAACTCACACAGGCCAAACGCCCACTACCCCCTCAAAGTAGCGTGTCTACCATTTCACCACTGCCGCATTCTACTTTGGGACTGCAAAATTAGGGATATTTCTGAAAATCGCAAAAATTTTTCTTAAATTTGTCTTGATATGGACAAGTTTTCGAGTCACATGAAAGTTGCGGACCTCGTCGAAGCCAATTATCGGCTGCTCGGCGTGTTGGCCCGTGTGGGAATTGACGGAAGTTTCGGGGAGAAAACTGTTTCTGAGGTCTGCAGCCAGTGCGGTCTGGATGCGGATACGGTCATCCTGCTGTGCAAGGTATATACTTTCCCGGATTTCCGGCCGACGATGGAGATGCTGCGCAGCAGTCACGTCGGGGACGTGCTCCGCTACCTGCACCAGTCGCACGATTACTATCTCAACCGTGCGCTCGTGGAGATGGAAGCGTCCATCTCGCGGCTTCTTTCGCCCTGCTCGCAGCGGCAGCAGGATGTGGTCTGGAATTTCTTCCGGGGTTATAAGGTCGAGTTGAAGAACCATTTCGGCTTCGAGGAGGAAGAGGTCATCCCTTATGTGCAGGGGCTGATCATCGGCCAGCACCGGAGCGGCTTCTCGATCGACCGTTTCGAGGAGAACCATTCCAACATCGACGAGAAGCTTTCCGACTTCAAGAACCTGGTGATGAAGTCGCTGCCGCAGGAATGCGACACCGCTGCGCGGATCTCGCTGCTGATATCGGTGTTCGCCCTCCAGGAGGATCTCAAGTGCCATACCTGGATCGAGGACAACGTCCTTGTGCCGATGGTGCGTCTGCTGGAGAATCCGCGCCGCGTCCGCGACGAGGAGCGGCCGTCCGATGCGCTGTCCGAGGAGCGTTCCGAGCTTTCCGACCGGGAGAAGGAGATCCTGGTGAGCGTGGCGCAGGGCCTGCTCAACAAGGAGATCGCGGACAAGCATCACATTTCGATCAATACCGTGATCACGCACCGCAAGAACATCACCCGCAAGACCGGGATCAAGACGGTTCCGGGCCTGACGGTGTACGCAATCCTCAACAACCTGATTGATATCAATACGATCGAGTAGGGCCATGGTGAAGGTAGAAGCGCCTGGCGGGGCGAAGGAAATCCTGCTGCACGCATGTTGTGCGCCGTGTTCCGGGGCCGTTCTGGAGTGCCTCCGGGACAGCGGGATTCGTCCGGTGGTCTTCTTCAGCAATTCGAATATCGCGCCCCGCGGGGAGTATGACCTGCGCCTGGCGGAGCTCCGGCGCTATGGTGACGTGATGGGGGTGGAGGTGGTCGAGGACGAATACGACCACGCGGCCTGGCTGGAGGCGGTGCGCGGGCTTGAACGGGAGCCGGAGCGCGGCCGCCGCTGCGAGGCGTGTTTCCGTTTCCGGCTGGGCCGGGCGGCAGAATATGCCGGAAGCCGCGGCCTGCCGGTCCTCGCCACGACCCTGGCTTCTTCCCGCTGGAAGGATCTCGATCAGGTCAATGCTGCCGGGGAGGTTGCTTGCAGCCGAAGGACTGCCACCTTTAGCGGGAGCAGCGAACTGCCTCCGGAAACGTCCGGCTGCGCCGGACCCCTCCCATCTGTCGATGGACCCCTCCCTCTTACGATGCCGAGGGTGGCACGGTTTCCAGAGGCAGTTGCTGCTCCCGCCCAGCAATCAGTATTCTTTTGGCCGCAGAACTGGAGGAAAGGCGGATTGCAGCCAAGACGAAATGAGATCATCCGGGAGCAATGCTTCTATAACCAGACCTGGTGCGGCTGTGAATTTTCAAGAAGGTAAAAACCATTTTTAATCATATTCATTATGCTTACAACTCTTATCTACATCCTGGGTATCGTCGCCGCAGTGTGGTGCGTACTGGACATCTTCAAACACAACAAGCTGGAGCCCCTCTACAAGATCCTCCTCTCCATCGCCGTCCTGGCCTTCAGCTGGGTGGGCCTGGCCGTGTACTACTTCCTGATCCGCAACAAAATCTAGCAGGTCCGGATCGAATCCTCCGCATAAGGAAGCTGACTAAAAAGAGAATCTTCTGCAGGTTGCACCTGCCTCAGAATGACACGAGTCTGTCATGCTGAGCGAAGTGAAGGCATCTTTTTAGTCAGCTTCTTTTTTGTCTCCGCAAGTCGGCGAAAACCCGTTCATTGGGTTGAAGAATCTGGCTCTCAAACCAGTTCGGCCCAATACGAAAAGCACAGCTGCCAGGGGCAAAACAGGCCCCTACGGCCCCTAGCAGGTAAAATAACTGGCTGCCAGGGGCAAAACAGGCCCCCAGCGCCCCTGACAACCGTTTATTTGTATCGCCAGGGGCGTATAGCGCGAAGGCTTTTTCCACCCGGATCCGGCTTGCAGTGCGGGCAAGTGGGGCCGCCCGCGCAGCCACTGCAGCCTGAAGAGCCGCAGCTGCAGCCGCCGGAGCGGCCGGCACGCAGGTAGGCGCGCAGCGCGAAGAAGAGCGCTACGGCCACCAGCAGCAGGACGATCAGGGTCGGCAGGTTCATAAGCTTACATCATCCACAATCCGGCAATCCAATAGGCCAGCAGCGCAACGATCCACGCCACCACGCACTGGAACAGCACCATGGCCACAGCCCATTTGCCGCCAAGCTCGCGCTTGACCGCGGCGATGGCGGCCACGCAGGGCGTGTACAGCAGGCAGAAAGCCAGCATCGGCACGGCAGTCAGAGCCGTCATCGAAGCCGTCACATCCAGCACTCCCAGCGTCGCGACCACACTCTCCTTCGCGAGGAATCCGGTCACCAGCGCCGTCACGATCCGCCAGTCTCCCAGCCCGAGCGGGCGGAAAAGCGGAGCCAGCAGGCCGGCGATTCCCGCCAGCATGCTGTCCTCGGCGGGCACGAGTTGCAGGCGCCAGTCGAAACTCTGCAGGACCCAGATGACGATCGAAGCGATGAAGATCACGGTAAACGCCCGCTGCAGGAAGTCCTTGGTCTTGTCCCAGAGGAGGTGTCCCACATTTTTCGCGCCCGGCAGGCGATAGTTCGGCAGCTCCATCACGAACGGAGCCGGCTCGCTCCGGTTCGGCAGCAGCTTGGCGATCAGCGCCAGCAGGACGCCGACCAGGATGGCCGACAGGTAGAGGATCACCAGCACCAGTCCCCCGTGACCCGGGAAAAAGGCACTCGTGAAGAAAGCGTAGATCGGAATCTTCGCCGAGCAGCTCATATACGGCGTCAGCAGGATGGTCATCCGGCGGTCACGCGACGAGGGCAGCGTCCGGGTGGCCATCACGGCGGGCACGGAGCAGCCGAAGCCGATCAGCAGCGGCACGATGCTGCGCCCGCTCAGGCCGATCTTGCGCAGGATCTTGTCCGTCACGAAGGCCACGCGAGCCATGTACCCGCTGTCTTCCAGCATTGACAGGAAGAAGAAAAGAATGATGATGATCGGCACGAAACTGACCACGGTACCCACGCCTCCGAACACGCCGTCCACGACCAGCGACCGGACGGCATCGCTGACGCCCCAGTTCGCGAGGCCGACATTGACCACGCCGGCCAGCCACTGGATCCCCTGGTCCAGCAGGTCCTGCAGCGGAGCGCCCAGCACATCGATCGAGAGCCAGATGACCAGGGACATCACCGCGATGAAAATGGGAATGGCCGTCCACTTGCCCGTCAGGATCCGGTCGATCCGGCGGCTGCGGCGGTATTCCTTGCTCTCGCGCGGTTTGACGACCGTCTGCGCGCAGAGTTTCCGGATGAATGCGAAGCGCATGTCGGCCATCGCCGCATTGCGGTCCATGCCGCGTTCCTGCTCCATCTGGACGATGATGTGCTCCACCATCTCCTTCTCGTTCTGCTGCAGGCCCAGCGCCCGCTCCACTGCGGCGTCGCCCTCCACCAGCCGGCTCGCTGCGAACCGCAGCGGAATGCCTGCCCGCTCCGCATGGTCCTCGATCAGGTGCATGATCCCGTGCAGGCAGCGGTGAACCGCCCCGCCGTGGTCATCCTTGTCGCAGAAATCCTGACGCGCGGGCCGCTCCTGGTACCGCGCCACGTGGACCGCGTGCTCGACGAGCTCGTCAATGCCTTCATTGCGCGAAGCGGAAATCGGCAGGACCGGCAGGCCAAGGATCTCCTCCATCTCGTTGACGCGGATGGAGCCGCCGTTGTTGCGGACCTCGTCCATCATGTTGAGTGCCAGCACCATCGGGATGTTCAGCTCCATCAGCTGCATGGTTAGGTAGAGGTTGCGTTCGATGTTGCCCGCATCCACGATGTTGATGATGCCGAAGGGCTTTTCATGCAGGATGAAATCGCGGGAAACGATCTCTTCGGAGGTATAGGGCGAGAGCGAATAGATGCCCGGCAGGTCGGTAACGAGCGTGTCGGCATGGCCGCGGATCACGCCGTCCTTGCGGTCCACCGTCACGCCCGGGAAGTTGCCGACATGCTGGTTGGCACCGGTCAGCTGGTTGAAGAGCGTGGTCTTGCCGCAGTTCTGGTTGCCCGCCAGGGCAAAAGTGAGCATCGTCCCGTCCGGGAGCGGATGCTCGTGGGTCTTGTCGTGGTATTTGCCGGCTTCGCCGAAGCCCGGGTGGGCGTCGGGATCGACGGAATGGACGGATGTGTCTTCCGCCAGGCCGGAGGCCGGCTCCGGCAGGTCCTCTGTCGGTTCGATGCCGATCTGTGCGGCATCCGCGAGGCGCAGCGTCAGGGCGTAGCCGTTGATGAGCAATTCCATCGGGTCGCCGAGCGGGGCGTATTTGACAAGTTTGACGTGGGCCCCGGGGATGAGACCCATATCCAGGAAATGCTGGCGCAGGGTGCCTGTGCCGCCAACAGTCAGGATGACGGCATGGCCGCCGACCGGAAGTTCTCGAAGTGTCATCGTTTGCCTTTAATCCAATTTGCAAAGATGGTACTTCTGCGCGGTTATTTCAATCCCTATTAATGGGGATTTGGTCCGGCGGGCGGAGTCTTCCAGACGGGCGGACGGAAATTATTTTTCGGACAGGTTTGCCGAAAAACCAATTTCCGCTCCGCTGTCCGCCGCCGAACTTAAAAAGGCGCCCGTTTGGATAGAGGCTTCGCGGAGCGCTTCGATCTCCGGGAAGCGGGAGATCAGTTCGGGGATGAAGCGCCAGGGTACGGCGGAGAAGTTCTTGAGCCCCATGCCGACAAGCTCGAGCACCTCGCGGATGCGAACCCGGCGCCAGGAGCGGTTCGGGTCGCAGGCCTTGACCACGGTGGCGATGCACTTGAGCTGCAGCTTCTTGTCGCGGCTGAGGCGACGGCCGCCGCGGTCGTGGACCGCCCGTGCCGCCGGCACCACGCCGCAGTACAGCTTGTGCCAGTGCAGCCGGTGGATCCAGTTGTCATCCTCGCCGTATTGCTTGAAGGCCGGCGAGAAACCGCCGACGGTCTCGATGGCCTTGCGGCTCACCAGCCAGTGCGCCGCCATCACGAAGGGCACCTCCACGACCAGTTGGTCGTTGTGGTATCCGCGGATCGCGGCGTCGATGTATTTGCCGCATTTCTTGTCGAAGCGCTTGTCCCGCCGCCCGCCTGCATTCAGCTGCATCGGGCTGAGGATCCCCCATTCGGGCTTGTGGGCCGCGAGGAGCTTCTCCAGCGTGTCCTTCTCCAGCCAGGCATCCTGGTTGAGCAGGTAGGCGAAGCCGTAGCCTTCGTCCAGGGCGATGCGCAGGCCGAGGTTGTTGGCAGCGCCGAATCCGAGATTCTCCCCCGTCTCGATGATCCGGGTGCCCGGGAAATCGGTGCGGATCAGCGGGAGGGTGCCGTCCGTGGAGCCGTTGTCGATCACGACGACATCTGCCGGAAACGTGGACTTCTCCACGCTCCGCAGGCAGCGCTGGATCCATTTCAACGCATTGTAGGTCACGATGATGACGAGGACGTTAGCCATGGTAGTAGCGAAGGAAAAGCTGTTTCGGGGTCTCCCGGGTGAAGATGCTGCGCGAGATGTTGCGGAAGGTCTCCCAGGCGATGCGGTTCGCCTCCGAGGGGTCGCGGCGCAGGCGCAGCGCGGCCTTGGCGCGCTTGCTGCTCTCCGCGAGCCAGACGGGCAGCGCGAGCAGGAAATATTTCACGCGGCTTCCGCCGCTGAAGAACAGGAGCGACCCGCGTACGGCGGCCGGACGGATGGCCGGGGACATGCGCGTGGCCGTAGTGCGCCACTTGTGCACGATCGTCACGGCGCGGTCCACGTAGACGCCGTAGCCCTTTTTCCGCGCCAGCGTGGAAAGGGCGATGTCCTCCGGGGTGAAGAAATAGGTCTCGTCGAACCAGCCCAGCTCCCGGAACACCTCCGTCCGGATCAGGAAAGCGGCGCCGGTGATGTTGGAACTGCGGAAGACTTCGCCGAAGAGCGGCGTTTTCCCGACGGTGTCGTCGATCGGCTCCCGGTGCAGGTGCCACTGCTGCAGCACATAGAAACGGGCGGGGTAAGGCGGGCGGCCGCAGAGCTGGAGGGAGCCGTCGGCGTTGAGCAGGCGCGGACTGACGATCGCCGCGTCGGGTGGAAGCCGGTCGAGATCGCGCACCAGCGCCCCGATCACGTCTTCGTGCATCTCCGTGTCGTCATTGACCACGAAGCAATAGCGCCCGCGCGCCTGCCGGAGGGCCAGGTTGTTGTTCTCGCTGAAGCCGCGGATCTCGTCGCTGACCACCCAGCGCACCCAGGGGAAATCGGCCTGCGCCCTCGCAAGATTCTCCGGACTGAAGCGGTAGGCCACGACGAAGCACTCGCAGGGCACGGTCGTATGCGCCTGCAGCCCCTCCAGGCAGGGGTACAGGTTGTCCAGGCGGTTCATGCAGACAATGACGATACTGACCAACGGTGCTTCCATCAGCACAAATATAAGGATTATTTCCCATTGCTGCTTCTCCGCGGGACGAATCATCCGGCAGGCCGGGAGCGGCGGGTACTTGGCCGGGCTCCGGATAATTATTATATTTGCCAGACCAATATGGACAGGATAGCGATCTATACGTGCATCATCGGCGGCTACGACGAGCTGCAGCAGCCCCGCGTGCTGGAGGAGGGCTTCGATTTCATCTGCTATGTGGGCCCAGGGGAGAAGACGCAGGAGCGCATCGGCGTGTGGGAAATCCGGGAACTGCCGGAGAGCCTGGGCGAGCCGGCGCTCGACGCCCGCTGGCCCAAGATGCACCCGCACCTGCTCCTGCCGGAGTACGAGTACAGCGTCTGGATCGACGGCAACATCGCCCTGCTGGACGGCACGCTCTACCGCGCGGCACACATCAAGGCCGCGGCGGGCGTGAAGTACAGCGGCGTGACGCATCCCGACCGGGACTGCTCGTATGAGGAAGCACGCAAGTGCTTCGACATGAAGTACCTGACGGCTTTCGGCCTGCTCCGGGTGTGGCTGTTCCTGGCCCTGCACGGCCTGCCGCGCCATGCAGGCCTCAATGAGAACAACATCATCTTCCGGCGCCACGGCGATCCGGACGTCGTGGCCCTGGATGAGCTGTGGTGGGACCGGGTGCTGCACCTGAGCCGCCGCGACCAGCTCTCGCTGATGTGGTGCCTGCGCCGCACCGGCCTCCCGCGGGACTACCTGCTGCCCCCCGGCCAGAACGCCCGCAACCACCCGGGATTCCGCTATCTGCTGCATCCCGGAAAAAAGAATGCATAAATATTTGTGTATTCGGAGGTTTTGCCTTATCTTTGCCGTCCGCTCCTCGAGAAGGAGCCATTCAGGTTTAATTTTAAAACAACAGATTCACAATGGCTGTTAAGATTCGTTTACAGCGCCACGGTAAGAAGAATTTCGCATTCTTCCACATTGTAGTGGCAGATTCGCGCTCCCCGCGCGATGGTCGTTTCATCGAGCAACTCGGCTCCTACAACCCCAACACCAACCCGGCTACGATTATCGTCAACTTCGAGCGTGCCCTGGCTTGGCTGAAGGTGGGTGCCGAACCGACCCTCACCGCCCGCCGCATCCTCTCCTATGAGGGTGTGATGCTTCGCCACCACCTCGACGGCGGTGTCGCCAAGGGTGCCCTGACCCAGGCTGAGGCCGACAAGAAGTGGAACGATTGGAAGGCACAGCGTGACGCCAAGATCGAGGCCAAGAAGTCCGGCATCAAAGCCGCTGACATCGAAGCCCGCAAGGCTGCCAAGGCTGAGGAAGCCAAGGTCAACGAGGCCCGCGCCGAGGCGCTCGCCAAGAAGGCCGCTGAGCTCGCCGCCCAGAAGGCTGCCGAGGCTGCCGCCGCCGAGGCTCCGGCCGAAGAGGCTGCAGAGGCACCTGCCGAGGCGTAATGCTCCAGATCGCCAAGATCCTCAAATCCAACGGCACCGATGGCGGCCTCCTCATCGGAGTGCGCGACATCGAAGTCGGGCAGATCGACCTTCAGGAACCGGTGTTCATCGAATTCGATGGACTGCCGGTTCCCTTTTTTATCCAGTCCCTCCAGCAGCGCGGCACGTCCAAGGCCATCATCCATCTCAACGACATCGACTCCCTGGCGGATGCCGAGGAGGTCGTCGGACGCGCCCTGTATATCGAGGGCGAATGGGAAGAAGAGGAGGAGCTGGATTTCACCGGCTGGACCCTGCTGAACCGCGGCGAGCGGGTCGGCACCGTCACCGGCATGGAGCCCATCCCCGGCAATCTCTGCCTGTATGTCAAGCCATCCTCCGGCAACCCGGCCGGCGAATCCCTCGTCCCGCTCCACGAAGACCTGATCCTGTCGATGGATCCGGACAGCCGCACCCTCGACCTGAACCTGCCCGACGGCCTGCTCTGAGGATGACCGGCAATTATCTATAGGGTATCTTGAAATAGTTTCCCAGCCGGACATCCATCTCGTCCGGCTCGAAGGGCACGAACCCGCTCCAGTGGTAGAAAGTGTACTCGCCGAAGAACACGCGCCCGTCGGGGGTTTCGTAGAAATCGATGCGCACCTGCGGGAAATCTTCCGCTAGCTGCCGGGCCAGCGAGAGCATCTGGTCGAAATGCGCCGGCTTCTCCGGCGGCCGGGCCGCGTTGGGGTGGCCGTTGCGCACATCCAGGTGATTCCACGATGTGTCGAAGAAGTCGAATTTCGTCTCCTCAGCGGGGTTGTCGCGGTCCGTCGCCACGAAAAGGAAGCGCGGCTCTCCCCCGAAGCAGAAGATCTTGTAGTCCGCCAGCCCGGCACCCAGATAAGCCTCGGCGATGATCCGCGGCGGCACGCCCTTGTAGGCCCATTCGCGGTCCCGCCGCCAGTATTCGCCCTTCAGGGCGGCGGAGAGTTTCGCACAGGCGGACGCCCGGTCGAAGGAGGCCTTGTCCGTGCAGATGAGGGTGCTGCCGCTGTCGTGTGTGCATTTCAGCACGAACTGCTCCGGGAGCGCCTCCCAGTCGATCTGCTCCGGCCGCTCCCAGACGCCGAGCGTCGGGACGACGTGCTCCGCGCCGATACGTTCCGCGACGCAAGGCTTCACCGCCGCCTTGTCCACCAACGTGTGGTAACGGGGATTGCGGTCGCGCAGCTTCTGCCACTGGATCTTCGCGTTGAAGCCGACGGGGCCGCTCACAGACAGCGGCCGGTCGAACACGACCTGGTATTTGGCCCGCAGGAAGGGCCCGTCCGGCAGCCATTTCCCGATCTTGCGGAGGATCAGGCCGCGTTCTCCGGCCGTCAGCAGGATGTACCAGGTATAGTGCGCGACGGTGAGCCACCCGTACAACGTCCCGAGCAGCAGGCGCCAGAAGGGAGCCATCGTCGTCAAGTGCAGCACGATGGATACCGTCATGGACAGGCATCCCGTCCCCAGGAACATCCCCAGCAAGCGCAGGAAAGGCCGCACCGGGAACGCAGCCAGCCGCTGCGCGAACACGATGCGCTGCGCCAGGACGGCCAGATAGACTGCGATGAAGATGACATAGGCCACGGCCGGGCCGGCGCCCAGCTTGAACGCCAGCCACACCAGCGGCAGGCCCAGATAGGAAGTCAGGCCGGTGACCAGGTAATAGTGCTTAACCTTGCCCGTGGCCTGCACCAGCGTCAGCAGCGGATTGCCCACCAGGTCCACCAGCAGGCCGACCAGCGTCAGGCGCAGGAAATCCGCGGCATGCGGCGGCACCTTGTCGGGGCCCAGCCACAGGTCCAGCAGCCACTCCGCCTCGCCCATCACCGGGATGAGAAAGATCATGATCACCAGCCAGGAATACTTTGCTCCCTTGCGGACCAGCTCGAAACAATAAGCCCGCTCGCCGGCCGCCCACGACTTGGTGATCTGGGGGTTCACGGCCGTCAGGAAATTGGACACGAACTGCTTGACGATATTCTCCACCTGCAGGGCCACCCCGCGCGCGGCATTCACCGTCACACCGAAGAACAGGTTGGTCACCTGGTTGACGCCCTGCGTGTTGAAGACATAGGCACTGGAGCCGAAGAAGCTCCAGCCCGCGAAGGCAGTCATCTCCCGCACCAGCGCGCCGTCCCAGGCCAGCGGGCCGCGGCTTTCCGCGAAATGCCTCCGGCAATAGAAGCCATAGGCGAGCCGCACCAGCACGGCCACCGCCAGCATCAGTACGGCATAGCTGACCAGCTTGTCCGCCGGCGAGATGTAGAGCAGCAGCGCGACACCCAGTTTGAGCAGCGCTTCGCCGAGGCTGATCACGGCAAAGGCCGACATGCGCTCGTGGGCGATGATCGTCGCGTTGTAGGGCACCGAGAGCAGGCTCACCACCAGCACGCCCAGCGAGCAATGGAGCACCCACCGGGCAGCCTCCATGCGTCCGTCCGGAATGTCCAGCCGGTGGCCGAGCCACCAGGCTCCGGCCGTCTCCACGAGCACGACGAGCAGCAGGGCCAGCCCCAGCTGGATGATGATCCCCGTCGAGAAAATGCGGCGCAGACGCACCGGATCGTCCTCGTCCATGTGCGTGGCCAGGTAGCGGCTGATCGCCGCGGACAGCGAGGTCGTCAGGAAGGTGAACACGGTCACCACCCCACCCACGACATTATAGACACCATAGTCGTCGATACCCAGCGTCCTGAGCACCACACGCGAGGTGAACAGGCCGATGAGCATCAGCAGGAACATGCGGAAATAGAGCAGAAGGGTATTGCGAGCGATCCTCCTGCTGTTCTCCGAGAGTTGTCCTGCGGCAGGCATTACTTTCTGAATAAGCCGAATACGGCTGAGCCGGAGCCGGACATCGAGGCATAGACCGCCCCTTCGGCATAGAAGCGCTCCTTGAGCCGCTCCACCTCCGGGTGGATCGGGAACACGGAAGCCTCGAAATCATTGAACAGCACGTCCGGCCACATCTCCACCGGGTAGCGGAGCGCTTCGCGGAGCGGAGGCAGGGCGAGCCGTTCGCGCGGCGTCACGCGCGAATAAGCCTCACTCGTGCTCACGCGCACCCCTTCAGGCACCTCAACGCGGAGTTCGTAGGGCGACAGGTCGATCTCGTACTCGGAAAGGACATCCCCCCGTCCCTCGCCGAACATCGGACGGTTGTAGATGAAGAAAGAGCAGTCAGATCCCAGGCAGGCGGCATAGTCCGCCAGCTGCCAGTCTTCGAGGCCCAGGTGGAACATCTCCGTCAGGGCCATCAGCGTGAAAGCGGCGTCCGCGGAGCCGCCGCCGAGGCCGGCACCCACGGCGGAGCGCTTCTCCAGGCGGATCTCCACCGGCGGCAGGTCGAAATCCGACTTGAGCAGGTGGTATGCACGCAGGGTCAGGTCGTCATCCCAGGTCACATTGTCGGAGGCGACGAAGCGAAGCGTGTCCGACGGCACGATCTCGAGCGAGTCCGACATCCCGAAATACGGGACGAACAGCGTCTCGATATCATGGTAACCGTCCGGGCGGCGTCTCAGGACACTGAGTCCGAGGTTGATCTTGACATTAGGGAAGACTTGCATGGATCTCTTCAGCTATTTCGGCGGGCAGGCGGCGGAGCACCGGAGCGAGGAAGGCCTGCATCTGGAGATGCCGGGCTTCCGCCTCGGGGATGCCGCGCGAACGCAGGTAAAACAATTCGTCAGGATTCAGATAGCCGGTCGTGGCGCCATGCGAACACTGCACGTCGTCGGCATAGATCTCCAGCTGCGGCCGGGTCTCCACCCGGGCCGTGTCGCTGAGCAGCAGGGTATGGTTCTCCTGATACGCCTCCGTCTTCTGGGCGTCCGGAGCCACGTAGATGAGACCGTCGAAGGCGGCGCGGGCCGTCCCGCCGACAATCCCCTTGAAGAGCTGGCGCGAGCTGCAGCCGCCCGTCGCATGACGGACGAGCACCCGCAGGTCCACCCGCTCCGCCCCGGGACAAAGATACACGCCGGCCAGGTCCAACCGGGCACCGGGGCCGGCCAGATCCACCTCCATCGACAGCCCGGCGTCCGTGCCGGGCGGGATCACCAGGGTCATGGACAACTCCTCCCCGGCGTCCAGCCGGAGAAATTGCGGCGCACAGTCGCGTCCGATGACATAGATTCTGCTATCCATGGATGCTCTCGTAGCCTTCTTTTTCAATCCGGTCCACCAGCTCCCGGCCGCCCGTGAGCACGATGCGGCCGTCCTTGAGCACGTGGACGATGTCGGGAACGATGTATTCCAGCAGGCGCTGGTAGTGGGTGATCACGATGGCGGCGTTCTCCGGAGTCCGGAGCTTCTGCACGCCCTCGGCCACGATCCGCAGGGCATCCACGTCGAGGCCGGAATCCGTCTCGTCGAGGATGCTGAGGGTCGGCTCGAGCATCGCCATCTGGAACACTTCATTGCGCTTCTTCTCTCCGCCGGAGAAGCCGACATTGACCTCCCGCTTGGCAAACTCGCCTTTCATCTGCACGAGCGCCATCTTCTCTTTCAGCAACTTGAGGTATTCGCCCGGGGTCAGCTCCGGGAGCCCCTGCGCCTTGCGCCGGGCGGCCACCGCCGATTTCATGAAATTGGTGATGCTGACGCCGGGGATCTCCACCGGATACTGGAAACTCAGGAAAAGCCCCGCCCACGAACGCTCCTCCGGGCTGAGGGCGAGCAGGTCACGCCCGTCGTACAGGACGCTGCCGGCGGTGACCGTGTAGTTGGGGCGTCCGGCCAGGACGGCGCCGAGCGTGCTCTTGCCGGCTCCGTTGGGTCCCATCACGGCATGTACTTCGCCGCGGCGGATGGTCAGGTCCACCCCCTTGAGGATCTCCTTCCCCTCCACGGAGGCATGCAGATTCTTGATTTCCAGTAAGACTTTATTCATGTTTGTTGTACAGTTTTTTCCACGAGATGAGGGACCAGATGCCGTTGGCCAGGTAGAGCAGGCTTACGATCGGCATCAGATAGAGTCCGGAGATGATGTAGAGGACGATGTTGGCGGCGTTGACGACCAGCCACACGATCCAGCACTCCCAGCACTTCTGGGCGCTGAGGTACTGGGCCAGCAGCGTGAACATCAGCAGGTAGGAGTCGAGCCAGGGAGAGGGATCCGCCTGGAACACGTCCGGCCACTTGACGGGCAGCCAGTCCAGGCACATGGCCCAGACGGCGCCGAACACGCAGACGATCAGGATGAGCCCGGGCCATTGCTCCTTCGTGATGCGGCCGACCTTGAGGCGGCCCTCGTCGGAAGCGCTGCGCTCATTCTCCCGGGGATGCGTCCAGCGCCAGTGCCCGAAGGCATTGATGGCGAAGGACACCGGCTGCAGCAGCATCGCGCTGTAGAGATGCTGCCGCCAGAACAGGACAAACAGGAACACGTTGTACACGTATCCCACCCAGAAGTTATACTTCGAGTTGCGTCCCGCGAGGACGACGCAGGACAGGCCCAGGGCAGCCGATATGATTTCGATCCAACTCATCCTACGGCACCTTCAAGTGAGACGGAAAGGAGTTTCTGCGCCTCCACGGCGAATTCCATCGGGAGGCGGGAGAGGACTTCGCGGGCATAGCCGCCCACGATGAGCGCGACGGCGTCCTCCGGGGCGATGCCGCGCTGGGTGCAGTAGAAGAGCTGGTCTTCGCTGATCTTGGAGGTCGTGGCCTCATGCTCCACGACGGCGTGCGGGTTCTGGCTGCGGATCACCGGGAAGGTATGCGCGCCGCAGCTGCTGCCGATCAGCAGCGAGTCGCACTGCGAATAATTGCGGGCGCCCTCCGCCGCAGGCCCCATCTGCACGAGACCGCGGTAACTGTTCTCGCTGTGGCCGGCGGAAATGCCTTTGGACACCACCCGGCTGCGCGTGCCGCGCCCGAGGTGGATCATCTTGGTGCCCGTGTCGGCCTGCTGGTAATTGTTGGTCATCGCGACGCTGTAGAACTCGGAGGAGGAGTAATCCCCCTTGAGGATGGTGCTGGGGTATTTCCAGGTAATGGCGGAGCCGGTCTCCACCTGGGTCCAGCTCAGGTGCGAGCCGCTGCCCTTGCAGATGCCGCGCTTGGTCACCAGGTTGAGGATGCCGCCGCGTCCCTGCGCATCGCCGGGATACCAGTTCTGGACGGTGCTGTATTTGACGTCCGCGTCCTTCTCCACGATGATCTCCACCACGGCGGCATGCAGCTGGTTCTCATCGCGCATCGGGGCCGTGCAGCCCTCCATGTAGCTCACCTGGGAGCCTTCGTCCGCGATGATCAGCGTACGCTCGAACTGGCCGGTGCCGGAGGCGTTGATCCGGAAATAGCTGGACAGGTCCATCGGGCACTTGACCCCCTTGGGAATGTAGCAGAAGGAGCCGTCGGAGAAGACGGCGGAGTTGAGGGCCGCGTAGAAATTGTCCCCCACGGGGACGACCGAAGCCAGATGCCGTCGCACCAGGTCGGGATGCTCGCGGACCGCCTCGGAGAAGGAGCAGAAGATGATGCCCTGCTCTGCGAGGGTCTTGCGGAAGGTCGTGGTCACGCTCACGGAGTCGAAGACCGCGTCCACCGCCACCTCGCCCTTCGGCTTGACCCCGGCCAGCACTTCCCGCTCGCGCAGGGGAATGCCCAGCTTGTCGAAAGTCTCCATCAGGGCCGGGTCGATCGTGTCCGGACGGTCTTCGTCACGCTTGGGGGCAGCCCAATAGATAATATCCTGGAAGTCAATCCGCGGCAGCTTGAGATGGCCCCACTGCGGCGGAGTCATCCGCTGCCACTTGCGGAAAGCGTCGAGGCGGAAATCCAGCAGCCACTCCGGCTCCTGCTTCTTGGCGGAGATGAGCCGGATGATATCTTCGTTCAGCCCTTTGGGCACATATTCCTGGTCGACTTCGGTCACGAAGCCTTCCTTGTACTCCTGGGCGGAGGAGAGGTCTTTGATCAGTTCGTCCATTGAAATGTCAAAGATAACGATTCTATCCTAAATCCGCAAGCGGTGCACTTTGGCAGGGGATTTGTTGTAGGATGGGACCAAAAACATGCAGACATGAATCGACTTCACCTCCCGGTCCTGACGGCCGTCATCCTGCTGCTGTGCGCAGCCGGTGCCGCCCGGGCCCAATCCATCTGCTTCTGGACCGACGATGCCGACGTCGTCCCGGTCCGCATCTATGTCGATCAGGAATACATCGGCGACGTGACCGCCGCCTTCTCCCAACAACCGGTTCTGGACACCGAGGGCACCCTAAGCGTGGACACTACGCCCCAGCGCCACGAACTCACCGCCGTGGACAAGTACGGACGCGTCTATAAAGGCTGGTCCGGCCATGTCAATCCCCGCGAAGGAGAGATCCTGTACCTGCGCATCCGGGGCGGACGCTTCCGCGAAGTGGACCGTGCGGACTACAATTTCGTCTTCCTGGACTGGGCGCCGCTCTTCCTGTACACCCGCCCCCACCGCCACTACCATCTCCCCGACCTCAGCCCGCTGGAGGACAACGGGCCGCTGATCGGGATGGCCGTAGCCGCCGTGGGCGCATCGGCCGCGATGGGCGTGGCCACCGCCAAGAACTGGGACCAGCCGGACAGCCGCTTCCCGTATTTCGCCATCGGGCTGGGCACGGAGTATTTCTCCACCCTGAAGAACTGGCGCAACGTGGTGCAGATGAAAGCCCGCTTCGGCGGACTGGGCGGCCTGTCCCTGCTGGCCGACGCCGGTTTCTCTTATTTCCCGTATACGGGCATTTCCTCCTACGGCGCCGGGTACGAGGAGCTGCGCCTGCGCGGCGACACCGCTTTCACCTGGAGCATCGGAGCGACGCTGGACTACGGCGGATTCAACTTCGGCGTCCGCTACAAACCGGCGTTCGGGACCTCGGACGACACCTTCCTGATGGGCCGCGTGGCCTATGACTGGTGGGTCTCGAAGCACTTCGGGCTCGACTTCCATGCCGGATTCGGCGTGGGCGGCTACGGCACGGAAGGCTTGATGGATCACTACGATTTCCCGTTCGGGATCGGCTTCCTGGTCAGGCTGTAGCGGATGTCCCCGGTCGTTCTCCTGCTTGCCGTCGCACTCTACCTCGCCGCCGTCATCGGCGTCGGGTGGCGGATCGCGCGGCAGCCGCAGGGGAGCGCCGACTTTTTCCGCGGCGGGCGGAAGTCCCCCTGGTGGGCCGTGGCCGTGGCGATGGTCAGTACCTCCATCTCGGGGATCACTTTCGTGTCCGTGCCCGGCATGGTCGAGGCCTCGCAATGGTCCTACCTGCAGATGGCCGTGGGCTTCGTCGCCGGCTATGCCGTCATCGCTTACGTGCTGCTGCCGCTCTACTACCGCCTCAACCTGAGCAGCCTCTACACTTGGCTGGAGGAGCGCTTCGGCGCCTGGAGCCACCGCGCCGGTGCGGCTTTTTTCCTGCTCTCCAAAGTGCTCATCTGCGGGGTGCGCATGTACCTGACGGCCATCGTGCTGCAATTGGTGGTCTTCGATCCGCTGGGCATCCCCTTCGCGGTCAACGTGGCCGCCACGATGCTCTGCGTCTGGCTCTACACCTTCCGCGGCGGGGTGCGTTCGCTGGTCTGGACCGACATGATCCAGACGCTGGCGCTGATCACCGTGGTGGTGCTCTGCCTGGTGCAGATCGGACGCGTGATGGGGATGGACTTCGGGGCGATGTGCGGAAGCATCCCGGATTCCGGGATGAGCCGGATCTGGTTCTTCGACGACTGGCGGGACAAGCGCTTCTTCTGGAAGCAGTTCTTCGCCGGGATGTTTACCACCATCGCGATGACGGGCCTGGATCAGGACATGATGCAGAAGAACTTGTCCTGCAGGACCTTGCGTGAGAGCCAGCGGAATATGATGAGCTACGGGGCCGCCTTCATCCCCGTGAACCTGCTCTTCCTCGCCCTGGGCGTGCTGCTTTACCGCTTCGCCGCCTCGTCCGGCTTGTCCGTCGCGCAGCCGGATGACCTGTTCCCGGCGATCGCCTGCGGGCGGGATGCCGCCGGGCAGGCCTGGATGCCGCCCGTGGTCAGCCTGCTGTTCGTGCTGGGGCTGACCGCCTCCGCATTCAGCAGCTCCGGCTCCGCCCTCAACGCGCTGACCACCACCTTCACCCTGGACTTCCTGCATGCCGACAAGCGGCAGGACGAAGCGGGACTGCTGCGCACCCGGCGGCGGGTGCATGCCGCGACCGCCGTCGTGCTCGGGCTCGTGATCCTGGGCTTCGGCGCTATCCGCGACGGGAGTGTGATCAACGCCATCTATACCGTCGCGGGCTACACCTACGGTCCCCTGCTGGGGCTCTTCTTCTTCGGCATCCTGACGCGGCGGCGCGTGCGCGACCGCTGGGTCCCCGTGATCTGCCTGCTGTCTCCTGTACTATGCTACATCCTGTCCGCCCACAGTGCCGAATGGCTGGGCGGCTACCGGATCGGTTTCGAACTGCTGCTGATCAATGCCGGCCTCACCTGGCTCGGCCTGTGGCTGAGCGGGACCGGACTGGGGAAAATGGAGTCCGCGATGATCAGATCCGGATCATCAGCCCGGCGTTGAGCCAGAGACCGGGCATCAACAAGCCTCCGTAGTCGAAATAGACCGTATTGGCGAGATTCTCCGCTTCGACATACAAGCGCAGCGAGCCCTGCCGGATCCAGCCCGTCTCGAATCCCAGGTTGGCATTCAGCAGGAAGTACGGCTTGTAGGGCTGCGTCGTGTGGTCGGCGGCCGCATAATTGCCGGCCCGGTCGTAGAGCGTACCGCTGAGCTCCAGCTCGAGCCGGTCGGTCCAGGGAGAGAGTAACAAATTGAGCGAAAACTTGTTGCGCATGAAATCCAACGCATACTCCGAGATGAGCCCGGCGCTCCCCTTGCTGGACCAGAGATGTCCGTAGAGCAGCGTAACACCGCGAAGCCAGGTCTCGCTCCGGTACTCTGCCCGCAGGTCTCCGCCCCAAGTATCCAGCCGGGTCAGCTGCATGCACTGCCAGTCGGCGTCTGCAGACTCCCGCACCCAGTCGATCACATTCCGGCTGCGCCGGTAGAAGCCCGTTGCGCCCAGCGTGAACGACCCCGCTCCCCAGACAGCTCCCGCCTTGAGCGTCAGCGCCTTTTCCGGATGCAGGTCCGGGTTGCCCTTGTGGCCGGGCGCCGTATAATAGAGGTCCGTGAAGGTGGGCAGCCGCATGGATTGGGACACACCCGCATCCAGATGCCAGTTCCGGGACGGGCGCCAGTCCAGGTGCGCATTCCACAGCGGCGCAGCCCCGTAAGGAGACAGCGCGATGCCGGCGGAAGCCTGGATGCCCAGCCGCTCGCCGTCCCAGCTATGCCGCAGGAAGATGTCTCCCGCATGCCGGATTTTCATCTTCGTGTAGCTCCGGTCATAGCCCGGCACCTGCAACCGCTGCGCAGGCACGGCTCCGGCCTGGATCGCATCGCCCAGGACCGTGCTGAGGAGGTAGTTGCAGGCATAGTCGGCCACCAGGCTGGTCGTGCCGGCGCTCCAGCGGAGAGCCGCCGTCGCATGCGCGCCGTAATTGTCGGTCTGGTGGTGGTTGTAGGGCACTTTCGCTTCGCTGCCGCGGATCAGCTGGAAGCAGTCGAAATTCTTGCGGTAGGA
Source organism: uncultured Bacteroidia bacterium (assembly GCA_902790635.1). Taxonomy (GTDB): domain Bacteria; phylum Bacteroidota; class Bacteroidia; order Bacteroidales; family UBA932; genus Cryptobacteroides. The sequence goes on from CADASN010000006.1 coordinate 43,838, forward strand.
CACCCACGCGGCCAGGGACCAGGGGCCCGCCGTCTTCATCCAGCGCAGCGAGGCCAGTGCCGTGGAGGTCCGTTCGTACTGCTCCGGATAGGCCAGCGAATAGAATCCGGCTGCGCCGAAATCCCGCTTCTGCCAGCCCGCCTGCGCATCGAAGGTGCCCGCTTTCCCCGCCTCAAAGAGGATGCGGCCGTAGGCGTTGTAGTTCGTGAAATCCGTACACGGCCGGTAGCCGTCGCTCCGCCGCAGCGAGCCCGCGCCAAACAGCGTGAGCCGTTCGCCAGCGGTACGCAGGGCGCCGCTCAGGTTGGCGTAGGCGTAGCCGTGGCTCCCGCCGGTCAGGTTGGCGCGCAGGTAGTTGCCGTCGCTCATCCGGGTCCGCACATTCACCGCGCCGGTCAGGCCGGTATTGCCGCCGATGCCCTCGATCAGGTCCATGCCGCCGATGATGTCGGAGTCCACCGGCAGGCTGTGGCTCTGGTGGCCCGTCCGCGCGTCCGTGAAATCGACGCCGTTCAGCTGGATCATCGTCTGGTCGGGGCTGCCGCCCCGGATCCCGATGTCGGTCTGGACGCTCTTGCCTCCGCGTTCGCGGATGTCGATGGAAGGGCAGAGCCGCAGCAGCTGCTCCAGCGTCCGCGCCTGGGCGGCCGGGATGCGCGAAGCCGTCACCAGTTCGTCCTGCGTGGTCAGGGCCTGCAGTGCCGTACGGCGCTCCGAAGAGACCACCACCAGGTTTAGGGTATCCTGCGCCGGGAGTGGAGCTGCCGTCAGGAAGCCCCAAAACAATAATGCACTGATTGTCATTCCTTTTCCTTACTCCTTGTAGAGTCCCTCCCGGGAGAGGAGGTGGCCCAGGTTGGCGATGCCGTAGGCCGTCACCGCCTGAACGACGGCAGAGTGCTCCAGATATACGGGAATGAGTTTGTCATACAGGTCGTCCTCCGTGTGCCAGATGTCCCGGTAGTTGAAATCGTAGCCGAACACGTCGCTCTCGCGGAAAGAGATGGCCGGCACGCCGTTCATGGCGAAATAGGCGTGGTCGGAGCCTCCGGCGCTGGTCGGACGGGGGCGTGCCTCCTCCTGCTTCATGACGGTGAACGGGATCTCCGGGTTGTAATCCGCGAGCGGTTTGCAAGCCTCCACGAAATCATCGTACATCGCCGGCGGGACGGTGATGGAACTCGCCGCCAGCGGACCGCCGTCGCGGTTGAAATAATTGGAAATCTTGTCCCAGGGCACGGTCTTGTTCAGCACGAAATACTTCGATCCCAGCAGGCCGTATTCTTCGGCCGTCCAGATGCAGAACATGATGGAGCGCTTGGGTTTCGCACCGGCTGCGGCGAGCAGGCGGGCGGCCTCCATCGTTACGCAGACGCCCTGTCCGTCGTCCGTGGAGCCGGTGGCGATGTCGTAGGCATCCAGGTGGCTGCCCATCAGCACATACTCATCCGGATATTTCGTCCCCTTGATGACGGCGAGGATGTTGTGGTACTTCATCGGGCCCGGGAAGAAATGGTTGCGGATATCGAACTCCAGCTGGAAGTCCTGCCGGTCCACCACTTTCTGCCGGATCAGGGCGAACTGGTGCTCGTCGAGCAGGATGTCGCAGGCCGTCGGCAGCGTGTCCATCGTCAGATTGAAGCACATGGCCCGGTTGTAGAGCACCTGCATCGGGAGCTTGGCCGGACGGATGAAGCCGAGCACGCCGGCATCGACCATCTGCCGGTACATCGGGACCTGAACCTCTTTGTTGCCTTCGGCCAGCTGCGCGGCGCGCGTGGAGTCCGCCTTGGCGCTGGCATCGAGGGCCAGTCCGCTGGTCGGACCGGTCTCGATCAGCACCCAGGCGCCTTTCAGAGCGCCTTTGACGCGGTCGAACTCCCGCTGGTTCTTAGGCTCCAGCAGCACGCGTCCCTTCTGGGGACCGCGGGTGCCCGCGGTGTAGGCGGGCGTCCCGAAATGCAGCACCATGCCGTCCTCCGACAGCATGCGGCCGGACCAGGGCCCCCGGTCGAAGCCGACTCCGATCTCGACAGCCTCCTGGACCGTCACTTCCAGGCCCCAGGAGCGGAACTGCTGCACGACCCAGTCTTCAGCGTGGTGCAACATGTGGGTGCCGACAAGCCGCCCGCCGATGTTGCGGGCGATGTAGTCGGCATGCTCCATGGTACGGTTGTCCGTGCGGCCCATTTCGAGCACGGCCTTGACGGTCTTGTCCTGCGCGTTCACGGCCAGGGAGACGGTCAGGAACAGCATGAGGAGGGAAAAGCTATGTTTCATGATTCTAACGGTTTATTCTTGGATGGTGACGGACATGAACCCGGAACTCAGCGCGGCTTCCAGGATGAGGATGCGACGGTCGTCGCCGCAGGAGCGCCAGATATGGAGTTCGTTGCCGCTCCCGTTCTCCATCAGGCCGCGTTCGGTGAGTTTCACCACGAACTCCTCGGACTCCCGGTCAGGGACCTTGTCCGGGTCCGGCCCGGCGCAGGAGAGCGTAGCGGCAAAGGACTTGCCGCCCATCAGGACATGCATCTGAATGGGAGCGTCCGAAGGGGAGAGCTTGCGGAAGCGCACGTCGTGCAGCAGCGAGAGCAGGTCCATGGTGCGCCCGTCCAGCGGGAACGTGGTCCGGACGCTGTCCTGCGGACTGGTGACCGCCAGGGATTCGATGGTGCGGCTGTCCGCATCATAGTCGTATTCGAAGACCCCGGCGAATTTCTTCTTCGTGAACGGGTTGACAAAATGCACCGGCGCCAGATCCCGCCGGTCCAGCCAGGTCTCGGCGACATAGTCCGACCCCAGGAACAGGCGGAAGACGGGGGTCGTCTTGATAGAGGCTTTGGAGTGATAGACTTCCTCGTCATCCCACTCCCCCTTTTCGAACGAGATGGAGGCCGTGGCCACCTTCGTGTTGAGGGCACCCATTTTGTACCGGACTGCGTATTTGACCGTCCCCAGCGCCTCCGGCGCAAGGCTCCGGGCGCCGCAGACAGCCCCGGACGCAAACAGGACGGACAGGATGAGCAGGAATCTTTTCATCTCAGAAACGGACATTGAATTGGACCCGGGTCGTGACGTTGTAGAAACTGCCCCGGGCGACGGTCTTATAGAGCCAGTTGTCGTACGAATCCAGGCTGGTGGTTTCCACTCCCTTGAACCCGAATCGTTCGAAGTCAGCCGTCAGGCAGATGAAGTACCGCTTCCAGGAGTAGATGAAACCGGCATGGGCGGACAAGGTCAGCGCCGGCTTGAAGAAACTGTATTCCCGGGACGGAGCCCCCTCCCAGGCTTTTTCCAGCCGGTAGTCGTATATCACGGCGTCCAGGTCTTTTTCATCCGGGAGATGACCGAACTCTTTCTGGTACATCTTTACTGCCTCATCCGGGTTCGGGTAGCCGTACTGCGTCACGAAGAGGTGGTTGTACAGCGTAACACGCGGCACGAAGGTCAGGTTGAAGGTCAGGTTGCGGAATCCGTCGAGGCCATCACCGCCGGGATCCCGGTGGTAAGGGACCCAGTTGAAGGAGTAGCCGCCGCCGAGGGACAGGGCGCCGGTCCGGAGCACTCCGATATGATCCGGGAAATCCAGCACGATGGCGTCCGTCCGTTTGTAACCATATTCGCCCTGGGAATAGCAGACCGAAGCGAGCCAGCTGCCGCCGGAACGGCGCTGGACGACATTGCGGCCGGTCGTGGCCAGGTAGGAAAAACGCTCCGGATTGAAGAAATAGAACCCGTCCACGACGAGATGCCGCATCTGCCCGGGCTCCCCGCTCTCCAGCGTCATTTCGAAATCCGGGATCTCGGGAATCCGGTAAACCCCCGCCATGTATTCGTGGATGCGGTAATACTGGAAACTGATGCCGAACCGGGGCCGGACGAAAGAGAAATTGTTGTATTTGTTGCGCTGGGTACCGTTGCGGGCGAGCTCGACCGTGTAGCCGAAAGCCAGGGATCCGTAGCTGAGCCCGAGTCCGGCTTTCTCGAACAGCCGCCGGGCCAGGTGGGTGTCGACGGTGGAAAAACCCTGGAAGTCTCCCGTCCCCTCCTTGTAGGAGATATCCCGGTGCAGATTGATCCCGGTCCAGATCAGGTCCGCCGTCGGGGAGACGACTCCGGGCATGTCCAGTTTAAAGACATAGGTCGTGTCATAGACTTTGTTGAGCCTCGTCAACATGTTGCCCAATTTACGGATAAGTCCGTCTTCCTGCGCCTGCAGGGCGGGGCAGGTGCAGAAAAGCAGGGCCGTCAGGACGGCAAGGCGAGAAAAAGCCTTCATCGCAAGTCGGGAATGAATATGCAAATATAAGCTTTTGCGGGCTGATTTGCGATATGTACATGATAATTTGTACATTTGCAAATCAAACTGAGACAATGACCAGATACCTGTTTATTCTTCTTACAGCATCGGCATTGATGTTTGCCGGATGCAGGAAAGAGCCGGTCAGCGCTACTGACCCGCTGCCGATGCCCGCCGACATGGAGACCGGCAAAGACCTTTCCGTCAAGCCCGGAGACAGTTTTTACGATTACTGCAACGGTTCCTGGCTCAAGGCTACCCCCATTCCCGCCACGGGCGCCGTCGGCGGCATATATGAGCAGACGGATGCCATGAAGCAGCGCGTGGAAGAGCTGAAGTCCAAGGCCCCCGATATCGCCCGCTTCTATGAGCTGAAGGATGCTCCGTCGGGACAACCGGAGCTTACCGAGGCTTTTGTCCAGACCCTGTCAGCCCGTTTCCCCACGCCAGCCACCAGGGAAGAAGCTTTCATCACCATAGGCAAGATGATCGCTGAAGGATGTCCTATGTGGGGGAATCCGCTAATGCCGGTCTGGTGTCTGGTCTGGAAAGATGGACGTCTGTTTGGTGCAATCCTTCCGGATGTTACTTCTGGTCTGCAACCGCCGCCGACACCCCCTACCGAATGGGACCCGTCCAGCTTCGTACGCCTTTCCGAGACGAAGGCCGACCGCTGTTCGGCCGAATCGCTCATCATCCAGGGTATGGGACAGGACCCTTCCCTGTTCGTGACCGACCCGAACTGGGCACCCTACTGGGAACAAATAGATAAGCTCTCGCTGGAGGAACTGCTCGATTGCATCCAGCAAGGATGGGCTGAATATCAGAAGTTCGGGATGGCGGAACTCAAGGAGGAGACACGCATTGCTTCTACCTTCTCCAACGCATACACCCTGTCCTATCATTTTGCGCAGCACTTCCTGACGCCTGAATTCAAGGAAAAATACCTTGGTATCACCCGGGAAATACAGGCTTCGCTGCGCAACCGCATCCAGAATGTGGAATGGATGAGCGAAACCACCAAAGCCAACGCCCTGGAGAAGCTGGATTTCTGCGGCCTCAACGTGGCGTATCCTGACCAGTGGTATATGGACTGCGTGACCAAGCTCACCGACTGCAAGACCCTCGCGGAAGCTGTTTACCGCGGCAACCGCGACATCGCCCTGCTGAAAAGCCATCTGATAGGAGGGACCGATGTGTTCAGCTACTTCCTTACCCAGTCCCTCTTGTCAAACAGCGGCCTGACCCCGTGCGACTTGACGCTGCCCAACGCCATGTACTCCCCCGCATACAACTGCGTCTTAATCTATCCGGCCTTCCTGCTTCCGCCCACCATGCCAGAGAATGTGAGCATGGCCTATGAATATGCCATGTTCATCATCATCGGCCATGAATTCACCCACGGTTTCGACAGCGCCGGCTCACAGTATGACAAGTTCGGCAACAAAGACAACTGGTGGACGATAGCGGACAAGATGAGTTTCGAAGACCGCCGGGATTTGCTTGTGCAGTGCTACGACCATCTGCAGATCGATCCTGCACGCGCTCCCGGCGTCTATTCGGATGGGGACGGCACCCAGGCGGAAAACATTGCCGACCTGGGAGGATTCCTTACGGCCATGGACGCCTACAAGCGGCATCTGGATGCTGACGGCTATACCGGGGAAAACTTCAACGAACAGCTGCGCAAATTCTACGAGAGCTATGCCTATATGTGGCGGGTACAGTACAGTGACGCGAAGTTCGCCACCTTCCCCAAGAAGGATGTACACTCGCACGCACGCCTCCGGGTGAATGGTGTCGTCATGAACACCGACCTGTGGTATGAGCTCTACGACGTTGACCGCAATAATATGCTATACCTGCCTCCCGAGCGGAGAACCAAGATCTGGTAGTCCCGGGCAGGTTTCCGGAAAAAAACGACAAGACTATGTACAACGGTGTAAAAGGGATGAAAATCAGACTTGAAAGACCGGAAGATTACCGTGCGGTTGAGATTCTCACCCGCGAGGCTTTTTGGAATGTGTATCGTCCCGGATGCACGGAGCACTTTGTGTTGCATTGTTATAGGGGCAATCCGGACTTCATTCCGGAACTGGACTTTGTGATGGAGGAGAATGGCCTGTTGATAGGCCACGTAATGTTCTCCAAGGCGGAACTGCTGCTGCCTGACGGTACGCGAAAGCCGTCCTGGACCTTCGGCCCCATCTGCATCCATCCGGACTATAAACGCAAAGGATATGGTCTAAAACTATTGAGTTTTGCGTTGGACAGGGCTCGCGAAACGGGGGTCGGGTTTCTTTGTATGGAGGGTAACATCGATTTCTACAGTCATGCCGGATTCTCGCTGGCAAGCGGCTTCGGTATCCACTATCACGACTTTCCCAAAGAGGATCCGGTTCCCTTCTTTCTGGCTCAGGAGCTGATTCCCGGTTGGCTTAAGACCAACGGTATAGAAGAAGCAACATACTGTCCCCCCAAGGGATATTTCGTTGCGGATGAGAATCCGGAGGCATTTGAAGCCTTTGAGGCTACCTTTCCTGTAAAGGAGAAGAAGCGCCTTCCCGGACAACTGTTTTACGACGGAGTGATGGAAACAGGCCGCATCATTCTCCGCCCCTGGCGTGACAGCGATGCTCCTGCGTTATTTAAGTGGGCATCAGATCCAGATGTAGGCCCCCGGGCCGGCTGGGCTCCGCATCAGAACGTCGAGGAGAGTCTGGAGGTTATCCGGACGGTCTTTTGCGATGCCACCAACACCTGGGCCATAGAGCTGAAGGAGGCCGGAGAAGCTATTGGAGCAATGGGCTACGGCCCGTCTTGCGAGTGCAAGCTGCCGGCCCGTGACGGCGAGCCTCTTATCGGCTATTGGATAGCAAAGCCCTATTGGAACAGAGGTATTTGCACAGAAGCGCTGGGGTTGATGATTGAGCATATCCGGTGTATGACCGATATCAAATCCCTTATATCCGGACACTATATCGACAACCCGGCCAGCGGGCGCGTAATGGAGAAGTGCGGATTCATCCCCACCGGAGAAACCGTAATCGATGAAACCCAGTATCAGGGTGCCGACCGGCCCATCAGAGTGATGCGGCTGACAGTTAGATAAGATGGAAGATTTCAGACCACGGTCTGATTTTAGGTCAACGGTGCTTTATCGGGTGGTCAAGTTATTTAGCCAAATCTCGCAAAAATGTTTGGTTTTGGCTAAAAATTTTCATTGCATTTGTAAAAACATGACACCATGCTGATAGGAAGAATAGCAGAACAAGAGATGCTCCGTGAGGCCCTTCGAAAAGACCAGTCTATGGGCTACGCCGTTCCCAACTACGGCAACGTGTACAGCTGCTCCATGACGGAGTTTTTATTCAGCAAGTGACCGAAAAAAGAGTATCTTTGTATCCGTTATGGAAAAGAAAACCAAAAGAAGATTTGACTGGAGCAGGCTTTTTGTGACCGTCCTGGGTACTGCCATCGGCGTAGCGCTCACCTTTATCGTAAGCGGAATACTGGAGCGCCGTAGCAAGGCGCAAGCCCAGCGGCTCACGGCCATCATGGTTATTCACGACATAGACAATTCCGTCGAGATTATGAAAAACATGAAGGCGGAAGAAGAACGGAATGGCGAATTGCTGCGCTCAGCCCTGAAACAAAGGGACCATCTGGAAGGGATGCCGTTCGACTCGCTTTACAGCGTCCTGAGCATTCTGGCTGCTTCCCATTCGGATTTCAACTTCGATACATCCAAGGAGAAGATTTTCAACAGCGACCTGGACACCTGGCAGAATCTGGGCAACATGGCGTTTCTGGACAATGCCCAGAATTTTTATCATTACAGAAAAAGGGCTCAGGATGACATGAACGAGTCAACGGTGTGGGAGAGACCCCTTCCCAACGAAGAGTACATGCAATTAATCATGGGTTCCGGATGGGTGACGGAGGAAGAGTTTGCTGCCATCTTACAGCCGTTCCTGGAAGAGAAACTCCACGAAAACAGGGTTGTCTACTACATCAATGTTTCTTCTAGCCGACTGGACTATCTGACGCAACTGATTGACTATTGGACCGGGTTGAATGATGAGAACAAGTTCCTGATGGGCATCTCGGACCGGGAGTTGGAAGACTATGTCAACAATATCAACAAGAAGGGTGTTTTCTTGAACCGGTCGAGACTGCTGGGCCATTGGGTTTTGAATGTAGGGGATCAAACCAACGAATATGACTTCCACTCAGACCGCGGTTATGACTTTTCCAGTGACTACGCGCCTGCTTTCGTAAAGTCGATGTTCTTTTCCGGCAAGCTGAAGATTAGGTTCTCCTATCGTGGAAAATGGGCTTTCCAGGGTGATTCGCTGGTTTTGACCCCCGACTTCAATACGACGGATGTGATCGTGGATCCGAGCGCCCTGGTGCCGGAAGAAAACATGCAGGACAGCCTGGACGCCTGGGTAATCCGATATCGGGAGCAGTCGATAAACAACTTCAAGGAAAAGGCAGACAAAGGGGAAAAATATACCGTCAAACCTCTCCTGGACTCTTCCCACGACAAAATGGAATGGACCGAACCCGACGGGAAGGTGCGTTACCTGAAGCGAAAGGAAGAATAATGGCCGTTGTTTTATCTTTGTTTTGATATGATAAAGATTACTAGCCACGCAGCCCTATGCTGCATAATGCTGGTGGCGGGCCTGGCCGCATGCACCAGCCGGCAACCATCCGCCCTGAAGTATCGCTTTGCCTCGCAGGAAGAAGGACAGCAGTTGAAATTGGTTAACACCTCCTATTTCGAGGCTTTGACGCAGAACGATATTGATTGGAAGTTGCAATCTTCCGGCCAGTCGTTGGAAGAATTCAAGGCCGTTGCCGCAGAGCAGATAAGGGAGTTTTCCGAAGAGGAAAAGAAAGCCATCAGCAAGGTCATGGACTTCATTGAAGGCCGCGCGGCCGAGTTGGGCTTCCGCCTGCCTGTGTCCGGAGAAATAATCTTTATCAAAACCGACATGGGGGATGAGGGGCACATGGGCGGATATACGCAAAAGAACGAGATTTACCTCAGTGCCGATGAAGCCGAGTATATGGCCCGCGCATTTCAGGCAGATCCGGAATTTGACGCCGACTACCTGGAATACCTCATCCATTTCGGCCGCGGGCTCATATCCCACGAAGTCTTCCATTGCCTGACCAGAAATAATGCTGAGTTCCGGGAGGCGATGTATGGCCTGATTGGCTTCAAGGTGATGGACCATGATGTGGCGTTCGGGCCCACCGTCCGCAACCTGCTGCTGCAGAACCCGGACGTAGAGCATAATGACTGCTGGGGAGAGTTTACTATCGATGGGCAGAAACGCCGCTGCGCCCTGGTTGCCGTTTATCCCGGCACCTACGCAGAGGCTGCCGCGGATGACCCCGACGCAAACTTCTATGCCTGTATGCAAAGCGTTCTGGTGCCGCTTGACGCTCCTGATACCATGATCCCGATTGAGGATGTGCCCGGTTTCTATGATGTGATGGGCCGTAACACCGACTACATCTGTGTGCCGGAAGAATGCCTGGCCGAGAACTTTTCCTTCCTGATTTCCTACGGCTTCTTCGGCCGCTACGACCTCACCCCCGACACCCGCAAAGTCCTATTCGTCCCCTACATCACCCCGGCTCTCATCCGTAACATTCATGCTACGCTTCTGGAACACTTCCCCGGGCGTTAGATGTTTTCGTATTCTTAGAAGAAAAAATGCCGCCCAGAGTGGCTATGAGTAGCAGTGGAATTAATATTGCTCCATTGCTAAATATCTGGACAGGAACACATTATATACGGAATACGAAGTTCGGTCTTCCTCGGTTGTGGCTAGAACAAGTTCTTTGTCAATAAGGGCTTTTATATTCCTTAACGCCGTTGGTCCTGAGGTGATGCCATATTTTGATAGGAATGCAGAAGACGTTATCTGCAAAACGCTGTCTTCCTTTGCAATCGCGCTGAGCATCTTCCATTGAGCACGTGTAATCAGCCGTCGGATTTCCCTGAATCTCTCCCGCTCGCCGTCAAGAATTGCCTGTATGGCCTTAAGCACGATATCCCTATCGACTTTGCTATCGGATAGTGAGAATACTTCATTGCAAAGACGTTGTGTGTAATATGTGTGTACCCGGGTCCATTCCAGGATATAGTCAATAGATTCGCTGTCGATGTTTTTTCCGGCTGATTCGAACTTCTCCCGAATAAATGCGCCATAAACCTTCACGGGCAGCTTCGTCAGATAGCAAAAGGATGTGCTCTCGTAAAAAGGCTTCTTGGCGTTGGTGAACATATCGGTCATCGTGTGCTTCTTGCTACCACAGTAGATGAATCGGACATTGTGCAGATGCTGGATATGTTTCCTAAGGATTGCCTCCATGTTAATACCTTCGTATTCCTGTATTTGCTGGAACTCGTCAATGGCAAAGACAATCATCTGCGGATAGCTCTCGAGATAACCCAGAACATCTTTTAATGTGTTTTGTTGTTGATTCTCATCGGCAAAAGAAAAAGAGACTTGAGGCGAACCAGTCATTGGGTCTAACCCAAGTAATGGCCTGACACTTTTTAAGGACTTGAAGAAGGCGGATATCCGATGCTGTTTCTTTAGTTTGGATACAACCGCATCAGAAAGGGCCTTTATGAATTCTTCTAGGGAGAGCGTGTCACTGATATCTGCATAGATGGTTTCATAAGGTAGTTGTCGTTCTTTTATCTCTTCAAACACGCGGAATATTAATCCGGTCTTACCCAACCTGCGAGGTGAGATAAGTGTGGTATTGCGCCCGTTTGTGATATTGCGGAGGATTTCTTCCGACTCTTTTTCCCGGTCGCAAAAGTACTTCTTTGATTTGAAGGGTTCCAGTATAAAAGGATTCTCAAGCATAGGTCTCTTGTTTTTGCAAATATAATTAACATAATGTTAATAACAAATTGTTTTCGCAAAAACCATGGTTAAATCTGCCGTAAGGAGACTAAAAGTGACCGTGAAAATGTCGTTTATTTGTATTCGATAAATCGGGAAATTGCATGTCTTGCCCGACCTGATCGGGCATCTCTAACAGGGTGATTAGCAAAGAGATTCCCGGTCAGGCCGGGAATGACGGATGTCTGGAAGAAAAATGTGACCAAATGCGACCAAATTTTGGGGATACAAAAAACAAGACTTTGTAAAGTGTTTGAAAATCAACAACTTACAAAGTCTTGTTGTGCCTCGGGCGGGACTCGAACCCGCACGGCCGTTTCGGGCCAAGGGATTTTCTTGCCACTATGGCTTTCGCCACCATTCACTGTTTGTGGTCCGGACTATTCCTTCACCATGGATCTGAGATCTTTAGGTGTGTCGTGTCTAGTCTCTGCACCTTCCTCCCGTAGGAGGCTTGGCTCAAGATTACCATCGGCATGACCCGTTAAGGTTTCCTTGAATTTACGACATTCTACATCGTTCTTTTCAGAACGCGCACTCATTCGTGCTCTTCCTCGATAATTACTTGTAAGTGCATGGCAATTGGGGCAAAGTAATTGGAGATTCTCAAGTCGATTATCTGAATTTAATCCATTTATATGATGAATCTCCAATGGAATTGGCTTATCCTGCCATGTATCAAGACCACATTTTTCACATCGGCATATCCCTGTAGTTCTTTTATAATGCTCGCGAAGCCTCCACGAACATTTATATGAAGAATTCTCTATAAAGATATCTTGATCTGAAAAACCACTCTTGGGTTTGAAAGCAAGGCCAACATTCCAGCCTTGACCTGTAAAATGGGAACTATCCATTCCGTTATCGATTATTAATCGCTTAATAGTTCGATAGTTTCCACCAATAGGTTTAAGCCCTAATTGTCGCAAAACACCGGCAACGGATTTGTTATCTGCAACCGCTTGTTTTACATCATCAATCGTGTAGCCTACTCTGCTCATATTGCAAAGTTAAGCTTTACTCTCACGTTTTACAAATAATTATGTCAAAGAACTAGCATAAGTCCCTCGTGTCTACCATTCCACCACCAAGGCGTGGTTGCAAAGGTAGTTATTTTTTGCCAACTACCAATGCACCGGAAACTACTGCGGACGCGGGCCGCCGGGACGGCCGCCGCCCATGCCGAAGAAGCCGCGCTGTTCGGTCTTGGCGTTCGGGTCGATGGCCTTGGCAACGATCTCGGCGATCTTGCGGGCGCCCTGCTGGGTCGGATGGATGCCATCCGCCTGATAGAGAGCATCCTGGCCGGTGAAGGCCGTATGGAGATCGATGATCTCCAGCTTGTTCTTCTTTGCGGCAGCTTCGATGGCGGGGATCTCCTCCCCGGCAATCAGCTGCTCATTGATGGTCCAGCTGTCCTTGATGGCGGGAATCGGCGTGCAGAGCAGGATCCGCGGCTTCGAAGGCAGGGCCTTCAGCGCATCGATCATCTTCTGCAGGTCGGCGGCGAAAGCCTTCCGGTCCTTCCAGTTGTGCGACTTGGTGTCGTTGGTGCCCAGCTTGATCACGACCACGTCCGGCTGGAACGCCAGCGCATCCTGCCAGGCCAGTTCGTTCGTGTACGGCAGGTCGCCGGTCGTCATCAGCGTACGGGCGGATACGCCCAGGTTCTTCACGAAATAGCCGTCTCCCAGCATCGTCTGCATCTGGGCGGGATAGCCGTTGGTGCTGCGCAGGTCGATGCCGTGGCCGTCCGTGATGCTGTCGCCGATGCAGGCCACGCGGACGGCGTCCTGCCGGGGCGCCTTCAGGTTCTCCAGCCAGGCCGAGAGGTCGGAGACCATCTGGTCATGGTAGGCGAAGAACGGCATGTAGCCGTAGCCATGCCCGCCGGTCGGATAGATGTGGATCGAGCAGCTGTTGCCGGCATTGCGCATCGCGGTGTAGTAGGCGATCGCGTTCGGCACGGGCGGCACGAGGTTGTCGTCGCTCGAGAGCACGAGGAAGGCGGGCGGGGTGATGTGGCTGCGCACCTGGCGCTCATTGCTGTACAGCGCCACCAGCGCCGGGTCCTTCTGTCCCTCTTCGCCGAGCAGGCCATCCAGGGAGCCCTGGTGCGTGCCGCGTCCCATCGTGATCACCGGATAGACCAGGATCTGGAAATCGGGACGCAGCTCATAGGGTGTGTGCGTAGCAATCGTGGAGGCGAGGTGACCGCCGGCGGAGGAGCCCATGATGCCGATGTCGCGGGGATTCAGTTTCCACACGGCAGCACTGTCGCGCACGATGCGCATGGCCGTCTCGACGTCCGTGATGGGCAGGGTCCGGTCCCCGTGGGGGATGCGGTAGTTCACGAGCATGAATGCGATGCCACGCTCATTGAAAAACGGTGCCCAGGCCGATCCTTCATGGGTATTGGACAGCACGGCATAGCCGCCGCCCGGGCAGTCGACGACCGCGCGTCCGGTCGGCTCCTGAGGCAGATATACCACCATCTGCGCCGCCCCGTCGGGGGTCAGGTCCAGCGTGAACTGACGCGCCGGCACGGCCAGCCCTTCGAGGACGGGCGCCTGGCCGAAGCCGAAACCCGGCTGTGCGCCGGCGGTCAGCGCAACCGCCAGCAGCAGGGAGATGAATACAAACTTTTTCATATCCATAAAATTAGAAATATTTCTTCTCCTGGCGGTCCAGGGCGATGAAAATGAAGATCATCACCGAGAACGCCCACAACGACGACCCGCCGTAGCTGAGCAGCGGCAGCGGGATGCCGATCACCGGCATCAGTCCGATGGTCATGCCGATATTGATGAACAGGTGCATGAAAAGGCACGCCGCCAGACAATAGCCGTAGATCCGGGTGAAGGCCTCCCGGCTCTTGTCCGCATCCGAGATGATGCGCCAGATCATGACGACATAGAGCAGGATCACAAGCAGGCAGCCGAAGAATCCCCATTCTTCGCCCACCGTGCAGAAAATGAAATCCGTACTTTGCTCCGGCACGAAGCCGTAAGTGGTCTGCGTCCCCTGGAGGAAACCCTTGCCGAACATCCCGCCGGAGCCGATGGCAATCATCGACTGACGCACGTTGTAGCCCACGCCCGAAGGATCCTCCTTGAGGCCGAGCAGCACCTCGATGCGCTTGCGCTGGTGGTCCTGCAGGACGTTTTCGAAGATGAACCCGGTGGCGAGCACCATCACCACGCCTGCGGCGAAAGCCAGCAGCGTGCGCCGCAGCGCGAGCCGCCGGTAGTTGATCGCTTCGCGGCGGGAGTGGCGCAACACCCGGACGTAGAAAGCCACGCAGACGGCGAACAGCACGGCGATGGACACCCAGGTGTGCGTGACCAGGGTCAGGATGAACAGCAGGATCGCCATCCCCATCAGGAGCAGCCACCAGCCCGACAGCCCCTCCCGGTACAAGACGAACAGGAAGCCGACATACACCAGCGCGGAGCCCGTCTCGCTCTCTCCCAAGATCGCCAGCATGGGCAGGGCGATGATCGCCGCTACCGCCAGGGCGTCCTTCCGCCGGGCCAGGCGGAAATTCGGATTGCTCATCACCATGGCCAGGAGCAGCGAGGTCGTGATCTTCGAGATCTCGGCAGGCTGGAACTTGACCGGTCCCAGTTCAAACCACGAATGCGAGCCCTTCACGTCCTTGCTGACGAAGATGACCAGCACCAGCAGGAACAGCACAAAGACATAGGCATACGGCGAAATGACCTCCCACAGACGCGGATTGATCACGAACAGGATGAGGATGTCCAGCACGAAGGCCGTCAGGATCCAGACGAACTGCTTGCCGCTGCGCGCCGACCAGTCGATGATGGACGCCGGCTCCATCGAATGGATGGAGGCGTAGATGTTGATCCAGCCGATCAGGACCAGCAGCAGGTAGCAGCCTACCAGATACCAGTCCACGGTCTTGCCCAGACCCCTGTCGAAAGAACCCGGAGTGCCGTCAATTCCTCTCATCCCTGAAGAATCTGGTGTTCAACAGACGGTCTTCCAAGTACTTGCGCTCCTGGGAGATCTCCCCGGTGAGGTACTTCTCCAGCATCAGCGAAGCCACCGGGAGCGCCCAGGTGGCGCCAAATCCGGCGTTCTCGACATACGCGGCCACGGCAATCTTGGGATTGTCCTTGGGCGCGAAACAGATAAAGACGGAATTGTCCTTGCCGTGCGGGTTCTGGGCCGTGCCGGTCTTGCCGCACACGTCCAGACCCGGGATCCGGGCGGCGAAGGCGGTGCCTCCCGCCGAGCCTCCGCCGTTGACGGCCATGTACATCCCTTCGACCGCCGTCTTGAAATGGGTCGTGTCCACCATCGTGTACTGGCGCTCCTTGTATTTCGGATCGATCTCGATCCCGTCGGAGTCTTTGACGATGTGGGGGATGTAGTAGTAGCCGCGGTTGGCCATCGTGGCCGCCAGGTTCGCGATCTGAAGCGGCGTAGCGCCGATCTCACCCTGCCCGATGGACAGCGAGATGATGGTCTGGAAGCGCCAGCGGCCAGCCCCGTACACCTTGTCGTAGAAAGCGGAGGTCGGGATGTTCCCGCCCAGTTCGGAGGGAAAATCGCTGCCCAGCTTGCGGCCGAAACCGAAACTCAGCACATGCTCGCGCCAGGCGTCGAAGGCTTCAGCAGTGGTCTTGTATCGCTTGTTGTCCAGGATGTTACGGAAGACGTAGCAGAAATAGCCGTTGCACGAAGTGGCGATGGCGCTCAGCAGGTTGAGCGGCGAGGCATGACCGTGGCAGCCGAGCCGGTGGTTCCCGCCGTACGGGAAACCGTGGGCGCAGGGGTAGCTGTTGGATGGCACCAGCGTACCCTCCTGCAGGCCGATCAGTCCGTTGACGAGCTTGAAGACGGAGCCGGGCGGGTAGGAAGCCATCACCGTGCGGTTGAACATCGGTTTGCGCGGATTGCGCGCGATCTCGGCGTAATGCTTGCCGATGTCGCTGAGCACGTCCACGTCGATACCCGGACTGGACACCATCGCCAGGATCTCGCCGGTGGACGGCTCGATCGCCACAACGGAGCCCACTTTCCCCTCCATCAGCTGCTGTCCGTACTGCTGGAGATGGGCGTCGATCGTGGAGACGACATCCTTGCCGGGCTCGGCTTCCTTGTCCTCCTGCCCGTCCATATAGGGCGACTGGATGCGGTTGCGCGAGTCGCGCAGGTAGATGTGGTAGCCCTTGACGCCGCGCAGCTTCTCCTCCATCGCGGCTTCCAGGCCGGTCTTGCCGACATAGTCGCCGGAGCGGTACTCCGGGTGCTTCTGGATGTAGTCCGCATCCACCTCGGAGATGTAGCCGAGCAGGTTGCCGCCGGCGTTGAAGGGGTATTGGCGCACGCTGCGCACCTCGGCCTTGAAGCCGGGGAAACGGTACGCCTCCTCGGCGAACTTGATGTAGTTCTCGGGCGTGATGTGCTTGATGAACGAGAGCGTCTGCCAGCCGATGCGCGTACGGTACTGGCGGTAGTAGGCCATCCGCTCGCGGATGAAATCGACACTCGTCCCCAGCGCGTTCGCCAGGGCGAGCGTGTCGAAGGGCTGCACGTCGCGCGGGGTCACGGAGATGTCGTAGCAGACTTCATTGCCGACCAG
The DNA here is from genome assembly GCA_902790635.1 of uncultured Bacteroidia bacterium. Taxonomy (GTDB): domain Bacteria; phylum Bacteroidota; class Bacteroidia; order Bacteroidales; family UBA932; genus Cryptobacteroides. Next base: position 60,696 of record CADASN010000006.1, read on the forward strand.
GATCTCCCCGTTGCGGTCGTAGATCACGCCGCGGGGCGGGTAGATGTAGTTGTACACCATCGAGTTGTTGGACGCATCGACCTTGTACTTGTCGTTGACGATCTGGATATAGAACAACTTCCCCAGCAGGATGGCCGCCACGGCCACCAGCCCGATCTGCAGCTTGTTTTTCCGGGTTATTTCCATCGCTCGCCGGATTCGTTAAGCATCACCAGGGCGACCAGCACGGACAGCGCCGAACTGGCCAGCAGGGAGAGGACGAACTTCAGCGCGCAGAACCAGAACGGCCGGGTGCCGGCGTTGTCCACCCAGATGAAAAGGACGAGGAAAACCGCCGTCAGCAGCAGGATGGCGGGCACGAATTTCTGCCAGCCCTGCCGCTCGAACGACAGTTCTTCGCCCCGCGCGAAAATCTCCGAGCCGAACACCAGGGAGATCACCGGCCGGCGCAGCAGGGCCACCGGCACCAGCGCGAAGGACGTGAGCCCCAGCTGCCCGCTCACGATGAAATCGAGCGCCAGCCCGGTCAGGAAGGCGGTCAGCATCATACGGATTGTACCCCGCTCCTGCGGCAGGCACAGCAGCATCGCGGGCAGGAAGACCAGGGTCAGGTGCTGCGAGAACGGGAAGAAGTTCCACAGGATGGCCTGCGCCAGGAAAAGCAGGATGTATTTGAGTGTCGTCCTCCTCATGGCCGGCCCTCCCCTGCGGCCTCCAGGGCCATCATCTCACTGCGTTCAAGATTCTCCACCACGGTCACGTAGCGGACCGTGGAGAAATCCTGGAAGAGGTGCACGTCCACCTGCCGCGTGGAGCCGTCCACCAGGCGGGTGCCGCCCGTGACGCCGATGGGCAGGTCCGGCGGGAAAATCGAAGAGTAGCCGCTCGTCCGGACCGTATCGCCCGGCTCGATGTTGAAGTGCGGCGGAATGTTGCGGACCACGGCCACGCCGGATGTGCGGCCGTCCCAGGAGAGCGGGGCGACGATCTCGGTCCGCCCGACGCGGGCGCCGACGCTCATCTGCGGATTCATCAGGGTCAGCCCGTAGGAATAATGCCGGTCCACGGCCTCCACGATTCCGACCACCCCGCGGTCCGAGATGATCCCGCTCTGGGGCCGGATCCCGTCCTCAGAACCTTTGTTGAGGATGATGTAGTTGTGCGTCAGGTTGCGGCTCATCTTGACGACGGTCGCCGGCGTGTAACGGTAGCCCGCCGCCTCGCGCGCCGCCATCCGCGCCAGCTCTTCCTGGTCGGCTTCCAGCCGCTCATAGGCCCGCAGGCGCTCCTGCAGCGCGGCGTTCTCCGCCTGCAGCTCCTGATTGAGCCGCTCCAGCTGGAAATGGCTGCGTATCGTCTCGCTGCCGCCCCAGAGCAGGGCCATGGTCCGGTGCGAAGCCCGGTTCAGCCAGATGTTCTGCAGGGTGGAACTGGCGTGCAACATGCCAAGTGCAGCAACCTCCAACAGTATGAAGATTGCCGCACCTGCCAGGAATGACACCGGTTTCTGTCCGCGGGGCATCTATCGCATCAGGAAGGAGTAGCGGTCCGTGTGCTTGAGGGCATCGCACGTGCCGCGCGCCACTGCGTGGAGCGGATCGTCGGCGACGTGGAACTTGATGTTGACCTTGTCCTGGAAGCGTCTCGCCAGGCCGCGGAGCAGGGCGCCGCCGCCGGAGAGATAGATGCCGTTCTCCACGATATCGGCGTAGAGCTCCGGCGGAGTGTTCTCCAGGACATGGAGGATGGAGGTCTCGACCTTGGCGATGGACTTGTCCAGGCAGTGGGCGATCTCCTGGTGGGAGATCGTAGCTTCGACGGGATGCGCCGTCATCAGGTTCGGTCCGCGCACGATGAAGGGCTCCGGCTCTTCCTCTTCGGTCAGGTCGGGAATCACCGCGCCCACGGCCATTTTGATCTTCTCGGCCGTGATCTCGCCCACCTTGATGTTGTGCTGCTGGCGGAGATAGTACTGGATGTCGCTCGTGAACACGTCACCGGCCGTACGGATGCTGTCCTGGACCACCAGGCCGCCCAGCGAGATCACGGCGATCTCGGTGGTGCCGCCACCGATGTCCACGACCATGTTGCCCTGCGGGGCCACCACGTTCAGGCCGATACCGAGGGCCGCAGCCATCGGTTCGAAGATGAGATAGACGTCCCGGCCGCCGGCGTGCTCGGTGGAGTCGCGCACGGCGCGGATCTCCACTTCCGTGGAGCCGGAAGGGATGCCTACCACCACCTTGAGGTTGGGGGTGAAGAGCTGGTGCCTGCGTCCGCCCGCCTGCTTGATGAAGCCGCGGATCATCATCTCCGCAGCATTGAAGTCGGCGATCACGCCGTCCCGCAGCGGCCGGACGGTCTTGACGCCCGGACTGGTCCTTTCGTGCATCAGTTTGGCCTGGGTGCCGAGGGCGATGCACTTGCCCGTATTATTGTCGATGGCCACGATGCTCGGCTCGTCCAGCACGATCTGGTCATTCTGGTAAATGACGGTGTTGGCGGTGCCGAGGTCGATAGCCAGTTCCTGATTCAAGAATGAGAAGGCCATATCTTTTCCTGTTTCTGATTGAATCACAAAATTAAATAAAAATCCGTAATTTTGTGGAAAGAACCTGTTGATTATGCGCAGAAATATTTACGGAATTTTCGTAGCCGGCGGCAGCGGCACCCGGATGGGCGGCGAGCTGCCCAAGCAGTTTCTGCTGCTGGACGGACGCCCGATCCTCCAATGCACCATCGAGCGCTTCCTCGAGGCCGAGCCCGCCATGAAGGTCATCACGGTCCTGCCCAGGGGCCATTTCGAGACCTGGAAAGACCTCTGCGCCATCTATTCCTTCCATTGCCCCCAGACGCTCGTGGCCGGCGGGCTGACGCGTTTCCATTCCGTGCAGAACGCCCTCCGGAAAGTGCCCGAAGGCGCCATCGTCTCCATCCATGACGGCGTGCGCCCCCTGCTCACCCCCGCGCTGATCCGCCGGATGCTCGACCGCATGGAAGACGACGGCTGCCGCGCGCTGCTGCCCGTCGTGCCGGTCGTGGATACACTGCGCTCCACGGACCCAGGCACGCCGGATCCCGACCGCTCCCGGACCGTCGCCGTCCAGACGCCGCAGATCTTCCGCTCCGAAGACATCAAGGCGGCCTACACCCAGGCCTATGAGCTGTCGTTCACGGATGACGCGTCCGTAGCCGCACGCAAAGGAATACCGCTCACCTTCGAGGAAGGAGAGCGGTTCAATCTGAAGATCACGACGCCCGAGGACCTCGTCCTCGCGGAAGCGATCCTTACACGCCAGAAATCGAGTGAAAACTCGTCGTCTTGTAATCCTTGACCCAGACTTCGCGCTCGAAGGACTGGTCCAGGGAGATCATCGTGTCCGTTGACTGGATGTACGGGATACGCTGGATCGTGTTCAGCAGGATGTTCATCAGGTGCTCGTTGTCAAAGCAATACACCTTCAGGAACAATGCAGCCTTGCCGGTAACGAAGTGGCACTCCACGATCTCGGGGATGTGCTTGAGCGCAGCGACCACATCCGGGTATTTGTTGTCTTCGGAGAGGTTCACGCTGATGAAAGCGCAGACATTGAGCCCGAGGGCTCCCGGCTTCACCACCATCCGGGATCCGGAGATGACGCCGTTGTTTTCCATCTTGCGGACGCGCTGGTGGATCGCGGCTCCCGAAATCCCGCATTCGCGGGCAATCTCCAGGAAGGGCATCCGGGCGTTGTTCACCAGATAGGAGAGGATTTTCCGGTCGATAGCATCAATCTGGTAGTTGGACATACTCTATGATCTTTTTTTGTATTTTTTCGTCTTGGAGGCATCCGGCGCCGGAGCGTTGTCGATGATCTCGCGGCAGTCCGCCTCGGTCAGGGCGGCGGCATCCTTGCCGCGCGGGATCCGGTAGTTGCGATCGCCATATTTGATGTACGGACCGTAACGGCCGTTCAGTACGGAGATACCCGCTTCGGAGAATTCGCGGATCACCGGACTGGCCGAGGCGCCCGAGAGGGCCTCCTGGACAATCTTCGTGCTCTGTTCCAACCCGATATGGAGCGGGTCCACCCCACGGGGCAGGGAAATGTTCTTGTCGCCGTATTTGATATACGGGCCGAAACGGCCCTTGAGGATCAGGATGTCCGTGTCTTCGTAGCGGCCGACATTGCGCGGGAACTCCAGCAGCTTGAGCGCCTCTTCCAGCGTGATGGTCTCGATGAGCTGGCCCTTGGCCAGGCTCGCAGACTGCTTGTCCTCGCCTTCGCCTTTCGTGACATACGCCCCGAACTGGCCGTAGCGTGCGATCACCGTGCGGCCGTCCGCGGGATCCACGCCGAGCACGCGCTCCACGTGGTTGAACTGCCCGTTGCCCAGGGTGGACTCCACCTTCTTGTGGAAGTCGCCGTAGAAAGAGGCGATGACGTCGTTCCAGACCAGTCCGCCTTCGGCGATGCTGTCGAAATCCTTCTCCACGTTGGCCGTGAAATCGTAGTCCATGATCTGCGGGAAGTTCTCGACCAGGTAGTCCGTGACGATCATCCCGATCTCCTGCGGGATCAGTTTGCCCCGCTCGGCGCCGATCGTTTCCATTTTCGAGGACTCGGTGATCGTGTTCCCCCGGAGGGATAGGTTGGCCACGGGCTGCTTCTGCCCTTCGATATCCCCCTTGAAGAGGTAGCCGCGCCCGGTGGTCAGCGTCGAGATGGTCGGGGCATAGGTGGACGGGCGTCCGATGCCGAGCTCTTCGAGCTTCTTGACCAGGGTGGCCTCGGAGTAGCGGAACGGCGGCTGGGTGAACTTGCACTCGGCCGAGATGCCTTTCTCCGTCAAGGCGTCACCGACATTCAGCGTCGGAAGGATGGTGTTGTCATCCTCCTGCTCCTCGTCGTCGCTGCTCTCCATGTAGAGCTTGAGGAAGCCGTCGAAGAGCACCTCCGTGGCCTGGATGCCGTATTGTTCGCTGCGCTTGTCGGAGGCGACCTTGATGGAGGTACCCATCACCCGGGCCTCGGACATCTGGGAGGCGACCGTGCGCTTCCAGATCAGGTTGTAGAGTTTCTTTTCCTGGGCCGTGCCTTCGATGTCGGTGTTGGAGATGAAGGTCGGGCGGATGGCCTCGTGCGCCTCCTGGGCGCCCTTGGTGCGGGTCTTGTACTGGCGCGGATGCGAGTATTCCGGCCCGAAATTGTCGAGGATGAACTGCTTGGACGTACCGAGTGCCAGGGCCGACAGGTTGGTGGAGTCGGTACGCATGTAGGTGATCAGACCGCGCTCATAGAGACTCTGCGCCAGGCGCATCGTGACGCTGACCGGATAATGGAGCTTGCGCGATGCCTCCTGCTGCAGGGTGGAAGTGGTGAACGGCGCCGCCGGATAACGGACGGCTTCCTTCTTCTCGATGGACGCGACCTGGTAGCGGGCGCCGATGCTGTCCTGCAGGAAGGCGCGGGCCTTCTCCAGCGTGTCGAAGCGGGTGTCCAACAGACCCTTGACCTTGACGCCGCCGGCGACGAAAGTCCCTTCTACCTTGTAATAAGGTGTACTCTTGAAAGCGATGATCTCCTTTTCGCGGTCCACGACCAGGCGGAGCGCGACGGACTGGACGCGGCCGGCGGAGAGGCCCCGCTGAATCTTGCGCCAGAGGATGGGAGAAAGCTCGAAACCGACCAGACGGTCCAGGACGCGGCGTGCCTGCTGGGCATTGACCAGGTTGTCATCGATGTCCCGCGGAGTCTTGATGGCGTTCAGGATGGCGTCTTTGGTGATCTCGTGGAAGACGATGCGGCGCGTGCGGCTGCGGTCCAGGCCGAGCGTTTCGACCAGGTGCCAGGAGATGGCTTCTCCCTCACGGTCCTCATCGGAAGCCAGCCAGACAAGCTTCGCGGTGTCGGCTGCCTTCTTGAGTTCGGAAACGACCTTCTTCTTGCTTGCGGGCACGACATATTCCGGCTTGAAACCGTCAGCGACATCGACGCTGAGTTTCTTGTCCTGCAAGTCCCGGATATGCCCGAAGCTGGACTTGACGGTATATTCTTTTCCCAGATACTTCTGTATGGTCTTCGCCTTGGCGGGCGACTCGACGATAACTAAATTCCCCTCCATTTCGTACGACAGTTTTAAATCCGGACCGCAAATGTCCGAACTTTGCGGTTTCGAACTGCAAAGAAAATCAGAAACTCGGTAATTTTCAAAATTTAATCGTAATTTTGCGTCCGTTAAGCAGGGGTCATAATTTTATTATGACAAATTTTTGTGCCGATGAAAGAGAACACCAAGAAGAAGATTGTCAAATGGTTTTGGATCCTGGTCACGGCTCCGTTCGCCCTTGTGCTCCTGCTCCTCCTGCTGGTGGGCATCTTCGCGAAGATTCCCTCCTTTGAGGAATTGGAGCACCCGGACAACAAGCTGGCCACCCAGGTCATTGCCGAAAACGGCGAAGTACTCGCCACCTTCCATATCGAGAACCGCACGTATGTCAGTTATGACGAGTTGTCCCCGAACCTGGTGCATGCCGCAGTGGCCACCGAGGACGCCCGCTTCTACCGGCATTCCGGGATCGATATGAAGGGCCTTGCCCGCGTGCTGGTCAAGACGCTGCTGATGCGCGACTCCAGCCAGGGCGGCGGCAGTACCATCACCCAGCAGCTCGCCAAGACGCTCTACCCCCGAAGCGAGATCCGCAACAAGTTCCAGATGGTGTTCACCAAGCTCAAGGAGTGGATCACCGCCGTCAAGATCGAGCGGGACTACACCAAGAACGAGATTGTGGACATGTACCTCAACTCCATCTTTTTCGGCAGCAGCGCCTACGGCATCAAGGCCGCATCGGAGACCTTCTTCGCCAAGGAGCCGGCGGACCTGACCGTCGAGGAGGCGGCGATGCTCGTCGGCATGGTCAACAAACCGACCCGCTACAACCCGGTCCTCAACCCCGACCTCGCCCTGGAGCGCCGCAACTTCGTCATCGGCCAGATGGAGCGCAACGGCTACCTGACCCGCGCCGAGCGGGATTCCATCCGACAGATCCCCATCGTCCTGGACTACCAGGTGCAGGACCACAACGCCGGCCGCGCCCCGTATTTCCGGGACATGCTGCGCCGGGACATGTCCGCCACCAAGCCCAGACGGGCGGATTACCAGTGGCCGGAAGACTTCACCCGCGATTCCCTGCGCTGGCGGGACGATCCGATCTACGGCTGGCTCAACAAAAACAAGAAATCCGACGGCAGTCCCTACGACCTCGACCGCGACGGCCTGCGCATCTACACCACCATCAACTACAAGATGCAGCAATACGCCGAAGAAGCCGTGGCAGAGCACCTGAGCAAGAACCTCCAGCCGAGCTTCGACAAAGAGCTGAAGTACAAGCGCAACAAGCCTTTCGCCAACGACGTGGACACCAAGACGGCGGAGTTGCTGATGAACCAGGCGCGCAAGTGGAGCGACCGCTACCGGCTCCAGCACAAGGCCGGCAAGAGCGACGCCGAGATCATGGCCCAGTTCTCCAAGCCAGAGAAGATGCGCGTCTTTGCGTGGAACGCCAAGGGCTACGTGGACACCACGATGACCCCGGACGACTCCATCCGCTACTACAAGGGCATCCTGCGCTGCGGATTCATGGCCATCGAGCCCAACACCGGCTACATCAAGGCCTATGTCGGCGGCCCCAACTACCGCTATTTCAAATATGACAACGTCAGCCAGGGCAAGCGGCAGGTCGGCTCGACCATCAAGCCCTATCTCTATACCCTGGCCATGCAGGAAGGCATGACGCCCTGCGACCGGGTGGTGCTCTTCCCGCAGTCGTTCGTCCTGCCGGACGGCAAGGTGTGGACCCCCCGCAGTACTGACAAGGCGGAGATGATCGGGCAGACCGTCACGCTCCGCTGGGGCCTCGCCCACAGTTCCAACAACGTCTCGGCCTTCCTGATGAAGGAGCTCGGCCCCGCCGCCCTGGTGCGGATGATCCACCAGATGGGCGTCCAGACGCATCTGGATGAGGTCTATTCCCTGTGCGTGGGTGCGGCGGAAGTCCCGGTCTTCGATATGGTGGCCGCCTACAACACCTTCCCCTCGCACGGCACCTACATCACGCCGCAGTATGTTTACCGGATCACGGACAGCGACGGCCGGACCATCGACGAATTCTCCAACCAGAAGCGGGATGTCATCTCCGAGCAGACCGCCTACCTGATGGTGAACCTGATGCGCGGCGTGGTCAATGAAGGCACCGGCAACCGCCTGCGCAGCGTCTATGGCCTGCGCGGCGAGATCGCCGGCAAGACCGGCACGACCAACGACAACTCCGACGGCTGGTTCATCGGCTACACACCCAACATCACGGCCGGCGTATGGGTGGGCGGAGAAGACCGCCATGTCCACTTCAACTCCACGGCCCTCGGCCAGGGCGCCAACGCATCCCTGCCGATCTGGGGTATCTGGATGAAGAAGTGCCTCGCGGACCCGACCATCGGCTGGTCGATGGAGGGGGACCATTTCCTCGCACCGACCGGCGGGGCGCTGGAGTACGACTGCTCCCGCGACGGTTCCTTCCTGGGCGGCTACGGTGACGATTATTCCGGCTCCGGGAGTTCGACCGGCGTCCGCAACGAAGAAGAAGAATACTATTTCAACTAGCATATGGGCAAATACAAGACAATCGCCGTGGTCTACGGCAGCGACTCCTCCGAATGGGAGGTCTCCTGCCGCAGCGGGGAATTCGTCGCCTCCCGGATTGACGGCAACGAATACGACATCTACGAGATTTTCGCGCGCTTCGGCAAATGGTCGCTCGTAGCTGCCAAGAAGCGCAATTCGATGCGGATGCTCTTCCCTGAAGAGGCCCGTCCGGAGATCGACAAGACCGATTTCTCCGTCCAGGTCCTGGGTGAGCGGGTCCGCTTCGACTTCGCCTACATCGTCCAGCACGGCGCCCCCGGCGAGACGGGGCAGATCGAGGGCTACCTCGAGATGCTCGGGATCCCCTGCAGCACCTGCGATTCGAGCGTCTGCTCTATCGTCTTCGACAAATACGCCTGCAAGTGCTACATCCGCTCCCTGGGGCTTGCGAAATGCGCTCCGGATGTCTATATCCGCCACGGCATGGACCACGAGGAGACGAAAGCCTCCGTGCTGAGCAAGCTGCAGTTCCCCGTGTTCGTGAAGCCGACCCAGGGCGGATCGAGCTTCGGCGTGACCCGCGTCACCACGCCGGAAGACCTCGGCCAGGCCATCCAATATGCTTTCAGTGAGAACCATACGGTGCTCATCGAGCAGGGTGTCCAGGGCCGGGAGCTGACCTGCGCCGCGTATTTCGACGGCGAAAAGGTTGCGACCCTGCCTCTCATCGAAATTGTCTCAGACAACGAATATTTCGACTACGACGCCAAGTACAACGGTCACAGCCAGGAGATCTGCCCGGCTCCGGTCTCTGACGAGATCCGGGAACAGGTGCAGCAGACCACCGCGAAGATCTACTTCCGCCTGGGCTGCCGGGGCGTGGTCCGGATGGACTACATCCTTGCCGAAGACGGACTCTACTTCCTGGAGATCAACACCATCCCGGGCATGACAAGCGCTTCGCTCGTACCCAAGATGGTCCGCACAGCCGGGCTGGATATGACCGAATTCCTGACCACCCTCATCGAGAACTCGTAGTGCTGCTCGCCGATTTCATCCGGAACGGCATCGCACGTCTGGAACCCCTCTACCCTTCGCCCGAGGCGAGGGGTTTGGTTTTGATGCTGTGCGAAGAGCGGCTCGGCGTGCGGAGTTACACGCATATCATCGAGCCGCAGACCCCGGTCCCGGCCGATCGCGAAGCAGACCTGCTGCAGGATCTGGAGCGGCTCTGCCAGGGCGAGCCCATCCAGTATGTCCTGGGCGTGACGGAATTCTGCGGCCGGCGTTTCGCCGTGGGGCCGGGCGTGCTCATCCCCAGGCCGGAGACGGAACTGCTGGTCGCCGAGGGGGTCCGGACGCTGCAGGAGATGGATCTGCCGCGTGCGCCCCGGGTGCTCGACCTGTGCACCGGCTCCGGCTGCATCGCCTGGAGCATCGCCCTGGATGTCCGGGATGCGGAAGTCCTCGGGGTCGATCTTTCGGAAACCGCCCTGGACTACGCCAGAAGCCAGTTTAACGCCGGCGCACCTGTTTTTTTGCAGGCCAACGTATTAGATACCGAGCAGGATTTCCCGTACGGGCCGTTTGACCTGATCATCAGCAATCCGCCGTACGTTCGGGAGAGCGAGCGGGCGCAGATGCGGCGCAATGTGCTGCAGTACGAGCCGGAGATGGCGCTGTTCGTGCCGGACGACGACCCGCTCCGCTTCTACCGCGCCGTTGCCCGCTGGGCACAGCGCGTCCTGCGGTCCGACGGGGTCGGCATCGTCGAGATCAATGAAGCCCTCGGCCCCGAAACCGCCGCGCTCTTCCGCTCCGCGGGATTAAATAATGTCCAAATTCACCGCGATTTCTTCGAAAAAGAGCGCTTTATCCGTTTTACCCGTTAAAGTTCGCGGCAGGCGCAGGTGAGGCAGGCAGTTGCCTGAGCAAACCGTAGCTGCTGCCGCGACATTTAGAATAATGTGAAACGTTTAAGTAGAGGAATTAAACGTTTAATTCGGCCGGAAAACGGATAATTGTCCGTCACTTTGCAGCGAACCAAAACGTATGCAAAATGAACGCGAAAAAACTTCTCTCCTTGGGCTTGCTGCTTTCCCTGTTCGCATCGTGCGAAGAAGTAGATGTCATCGGCGAATATCCCGCTGAAGACAGGCTGTTTTCCCTTTCCGACGTAGCCAAGATCCTCTCCGACCTTCCGCTGGAAGCAGAACATCTGGCTGAAGTCCACGACGCCGTGAGTTCCTCCTCCGGCAACGGCTACGACGAAGAGTATCTCCTCCATGACCTTTTCCATGCTCCCGGCGCCGGTGTCGGTGACGGCGGACAAGCCACCAAGGCGGCAAACTACCAGAATCCGCTGCGCGACCTCTTCGCCGACTATCTGGCCCGGCACTACGGCACCAAGGCCGGCGCCGCGGATGTCGAGACCTACCTCAACGCCCTCAGCGAGTCTGACATGCAGATTTATTGGCCGTTTTCCGAGGAATGGGATGGCCGCAGCTATCCCATCGTGACCTTCGATCCCGGATTCGGGGCAGAATCCAACTATGGATACGAGATCCGGATCGACCAGCATGGCGCGCACGTCGTGGACTCCGTGCTCGTGACCGAGCAAGTGGCCATGGAGCGCCCCGTCTGGGTGATCAACAGCAACGACGACGCAGCGTTCACGCCCCTCGAGCTCTTCAAGGAAGGCGACGGGACCAAGGCCGGCAAAACAACGACCCCGCCCAAAGACGAGAAAGAATTCATCCTCAGTATCCGGGATTTCAAAATGCTCCGCAACTACGACTCCTGGTTCTCCGGGGCCTCGGAGTTCTTCGTCAAAATCGGGGCCGTGGACGGGTTCAAAGCAACCAAAGACGACGACCTGAAAAACTACTCGCCCAGCCTGACGGACTTCATGATCGTCGTGAAGCGGAGCCAGGTCAACCGGAAAGTCCCCTTCAACGCGGTCCTGCTGACCAACTTCACCCAACAGATGGAAAAGGTCGCCTTCATGGTCATCGAGGACGACGGGGGCACCACCACCAGCTGGAAGTGCAGCGCCGTGGTCAAATACAACTCCAAACAATATGGCTTCGAGCTGGAGATCCCCTATAAAGACAAGGATGACGTCGTCTGGCGCGGCCAGCTCACGCGCAATTTCTTCAACGAAGTACTCGAAAAGGGAGGGGGCACCCTCACCGGCCGCTTCGGTGACGTCGAGATCACTTTCGGTCTGGAGTGACGCTCATCTCGCACGCGGCACAGTCGAAATGGAGTGCAAGGCGGCGGCCGTTGTTCAGGAGGAACAGGTCCTTCGGGGGTTTGGCGCCCTGGTATTTCGGGCAAAGCCCGAGTTCGTAGCGGACACAGTACTTGCTCCGCATCAGTTCGCTCGGAGATCCGCCGGTCAAGCCGGCGGATGACACCGGGGGGACGGCGGATGACGCCAGAGGGCCGGTCACGGCTTCCCCCGTCATCCCGGGATCGACCCGGGATTTCTTTTCACGCGGCAGCGAATCCAGATCCTCCGCCACCAGGCGGCGCATGCTGTTGATGGTCGCGGCGGACAACAGCGGCAGCTTGCCGCCGGCCGTCTCCACGGACAATTCTTCTACGGAGAAACGGTAGCAGCCGCTCCGCTTGCCCAACTGCTCGCGCAGCATCGCCTCGGCGCGTTCGCGGTTCTCCGCCGTCTCCACGTCGGTGTGGAACGGGCTGAGCACTTCGCGCCCGTCCTGCGTCACGGCATGCAGTTCGAGGACATATCGGCCATGCACCCGCACCGACAGGCGCACCGGAATCTCCCGGCGGCAGGCCTGCGCCTCCAGAGCCTTCTCAAAGGCAGCATTGATGTTGCGGTAGAGCGTCATCCCCTCGCGCAGGTCGGGGACATCCTTGCAGTGGACCTGCAGGCCGTCACATACGTCTCCGCGGAAGCCGGTCACGCCGTCCGCGGTCGTGATGGCGAAACCGTCGCCGTTGCGAAGCACCAGGTCGCGCCGGAGCGGCTTGACGCTGAACTGCATCGCCTGGCCGGGCAAGCGGCGGATCCGCTGAACCGTGCCGATCTCCTCGCCCATCGACTTGGGCGCATCCATCGAAGACCAGCGGCCGCGCTTTCCATCCAGGAACAGTTCGGTGTAGCCCCGGTTGAAGGTTTTCGCCGTATCGGGCACGAAACCGCCCGTCACCTCGCCGAACGAAGCGCGACAGTAGCGGTCGGGATACTTCGCGACCAGCGCGTCCAGCGCCAGGGAGTAGTCCCGGACCACGTTCTTGACATAGGAAGCGTTCTTGAGGCGTCCCTCGATCTTGAACGAGCACACGCCGGCATCTGCCAGGTCCTCCAGGCGCGCCTTGAGATTGAAATCCTTCAGCGACAGGATCGCCTTCTTGCGGAGCAGGACGCGGCCGTCGCCGTCCACAAGGTCGTAGAGCGAGCGGCAGGCCTGGATGCACTCGCCCCGGTCCGCGCTCCGGCCGTCAAGGTACTCCGACAGGCGGCACTCTCCGCTGTAGCCCACGCAAAGCGCTCCGTGGACGAAAAACTCCAGTTCGCAACCCACGGCCGCGCCGATCTCCCGAATCTGCTCCAGGGACAGCTCCCGCTCCAAGATGATGCGCGAGCAGCCCAGCGATTCGAAATACCGCGCCCGCTCCACGTCACGGATCGCACACTGCGTCGAGGCGTGGAGCGGCACCGTGATGTCCTTCCAGGCGGCGATCCGCGGCTCCCGGATGATGAACGCATCCGCTCCGGCAGCCTGGGCACGGAGCAGCTGCGCATGGGCTTCCTCTTCTTCGCCCTCCTGCCACAAGGTATTGAAGGTAACGAAGATCCGGACACCGAAGCGATGTGCGTAGGCGCACAACTCGGCGATGTCCTCAAAACTGTTGCCCGCCGCCTTGCGGGCCCCGAAATCCGGCCCGGCAATATATACGGCATCGGCACCGCAGTCGATGGCTGCGATGCCGATATCCTTGTTCCTGGCGGGAGCCAGCAGCTCGAGGGCCTGCATTACTTCAGGGCGTCAAGCATCTTCTTAGCCTCGGCGCCGTACTTGGGATCGCTGGCGGCCTTGGTGTAGTACTCTTTGGCTTTGGCGTTGTTCTTGGCCTGCTGGTAGAGGGCACCGACCGTGTAGGCGATGGCACCGGCGTTGCTGGCGTTCGGGGAAGCCTCCAGGTACTTCTCGAAGTACTTGATGGCGTCGTTGTTCTTGCTGGCGAGCTGGGAAGCCTGACCGGCGATCTGCCAGGCCTGGGCATTCTCGGTGTAGTCGTTCACCTTGACGGCGGCGGCCACGGCGTCGGCATACTTCTTGGCCTTCAGGGCGGCGGCGGCCTCCTTTAGGTAGATGTTGCCCAGCTGCTTGTTGGCGGTAGCCTCCTGGCCGTTGGCGGCAGCGGTCTCGAAAGCAGCCTTGGCCTCAGCGAGCTTGCCGGCACCGTTGAGGGCGACACCGAGACGGAGCGCGGCGGCGCCGTTCGCGGGATCCGCATCAAGCACTTCCTTGTAGGCGGCGGCAGCGGCATCGTATTCCTTGGCGTTCAGCAAGTTGCCGGCTTTGGACATCTTGACCTGGGGGATCAGCTCCTTGGCTTCTTCGAGGACTTCCTCCGAGGCATATTTCTCGGCGACAGCGGCAGCGTCACCCAACTTGGCGATCGCTTCGTCGAACTTGGACTCCTTCACCAGGTCCTTGGCCATGGAGAGCACCAGGTTCGGAATGATATTCTTGCAATTCGTCACGACTTCCTCGCCTTCTTCACCGAGGGCCGTGGCCATTTCGAGGGCCTTTTCAAAAGAGGAGAGTGCGCTTGCCTTGTCTCCGGCGGAAACAGCCTCCGCACCGGCATTGTAGATTTCGGTCACCGCGGCCAGATCCTGCGCGTAAGCGGCACCGAGGGCAACTACGAGAGCTGCAACAGAAGCGATTAATTTTTTCATAATGCTATTATAGTTTATCAGATTTAGCGCGTTAACGACAAATATAATCATTTTCTTTTTTACTTTTGCAAATACGAATGCTGAAGTTCTGTAAACACATATCGTGCCTAATTGGCCTGCTGCTTGTTTTTGGTGCTTACGGACAGGATCTTCCGACGCTCGGACTGGACTCCGGGATCAAGCGGGGGGACCTTCCTGACGGCATCCGTTTCTATCTGGTCACCCATCCGGCGAAGAAAGGCTTTGCCGATTTCGCGCTGGTGCAGCGGGGCGTCCGGGACGTCTCCGAGGCACGCGCCGCGCTGGAAAAACTGCCGCATTTCGGGACGCGCAAACCCTACCGCTTCCTCGCCGACCACGGTGTCGGCTACGCTGAAGAAGGATTCATTTCCCTGCCCGGGGATGCTGCCCTTTTCACTTTCCATGATGTTCCGACCTACGAAGAGAGCGTGGCGGATTCGACCCTGCTGATGCTCTTCGACATCGCGGCGCAGTATCGGAAGCCGCAGGCCGTCATCGTCTGCGGCGACATCGACGCCGCCCGCCTCCGGGAACGGATGGAGCTCTTGTCGATGATGGTGCCCACGCTGGAGAAGGATTTCAAAGGTACGGAGTACCGCTGGACCCCCCGCGACTCCGTCTCGCTGCTCATGACGCTCAATACGACGGCGGACGTCGCCGCGATCAATGCCATTTTCAGCACGCAGCGCCTACCGGCGGAGGTGATGAACACCCCGCAGCCGCTGGTCTCCAAGGTCTATTCCGACCAGCTCGGAGACATCGTCCGCACGCGCGTGGAGCGGAGCTTCCGCCTGGCGGGCATCCCGCTTGCCGACTTCCAGTACCGCTATATCGACAGCGCCATGGGGGCCGGGGACGAGCGGCATTCCTTCACGGTCTATACGTCTGCCCGCCAGTTGGATGCGGCTACGCGCCAATTCGCATCCGTGCTCTCCTCACTGGACAAGGAAGGTGCCGGCGAAGCGGAATTCCGCGACACCAAGGCGCGCCTGATCTCCGAGGCCAAGCGCCACCGGGACGGCCGCCGGCTCACCAACCGCGACTACGTCGACAAATGCGTCTCGTCCTACCTGTACGGCGCGAATCTCGCGTCCGAATCCACCCTCAACGACTTCATCGTGAACCGCCGGCTCGACGACGAGCGGGAGCGCGGGCTGTTCAACAATTTCGCGCAGGCCCTGCTCGACTCGGCCCGCAACCTGACCCTGCGTTACGACATCCCCGACCGGGGCTGGAGCGAGCAAGGCATCCTACGTTCCTTCAACGAAGCCTGGGCACGGCCGGCACCCGCCGCTGCGTTCAAGGCCAATTTCGGCGACACGCTCAGCCTCTTCCAGCCCAAGGCCAAGGTCCGCTTGCGCTCGGAGACGGCGGAACCCATCTCCGGCGGACGCCTGTGGACCTTCTCCAACGGGATTAAGGTCATCTATAAGAAAATGGCCGGGCAGGGCGAATTCCGCTATGCGATGCTGCTGCGCGGAGGTGTGGCCGATGTCCCATCCCTGCAGGCCGGAGAAAGTGCATTCGTCAGCGACATGCTGCCGCTGAGCGCAGTCGCCGGGCTGGGCGGATCCGATTTCCGCGATATGCTGCAGGCCAACGGGATCACCTTGGAGCAGACTGCCACCCTCTCCGACCTGCGCATCACCGGACTGGCTCCCAAGTCCAAGCTTCCGCTGCTGATGCGCGCCCTCCTGTCGATCGCGGACACCAGGCAGCCCGAGGCGGCCGCCTTCGACTACTACAAATCCGGCGAGACTCTCCGGATCGACATGGAAGCTCTCTCGCCGCGAGATGTCAATTCGCTGATGGACAGCCTGATGCGACCGGATTATTTCTATACGGAGCGCAAGCAGGTCTCCCGGCTTCGCGATGACCTGCCGGCCCGTGCCGAATCGTATTTCGCCACGCTTTTCGACAAGGTGGGAGACGGGATTTTCATCTTCATGGGCGACCTGGACGAGGATGTCCTCAAGCGCGAACTCACCCGGACGCTCGGGGATTTCCGGACCGGAAAGCAGATCTCACAACGGCCGCGCGTGGACAGCCGCTTCGCGACGGGCTCGGTATTCCGCACCGATGAATCCGCGCCGGGCGTGGTCGGAGGTGGCGAGATCGGGGTGAACGTGGCAATGTCCGCCGCCATCCCCTTCAGCATGGAGAACTACATGACTTTCCAGGTGGCCTGCGCAGTCATCCGGGAGCATCTGACCGCGGCGCTGGCGGACCGCGGCGCCTTTGCGGAGCTGTCCGACCGGCTCGAACTCTTCCCCGAAGAACGGCTGTCCGTCTATATCAACTGCCACCCCTGCCGGGCGGATGGCCTGCCCGCCGGAATCAGCCCCGCCGATCCGCTGGAGTTGCTGGACGCCGTCCGAAGCGTGACCCGGCAGCTCGACGGGCTGCAACTCGACGAGAGCGGCATCAAAGCATATAAAGACCTGTTGCTCAAACAAATGGATAGCCAGATGAGCGATCCGGAAGCGCTGGTCCGCAGCGTGCTCACCCGCTACGGTGAAGGCAAGGACCTGGTCACCGGCTACAAGGCGGCCATCCAGCACGTCACGGCCGCGGGCGTGGCGGATATCCTGGCACGGCTCCGGGCCGGAGCGGAAGTGGAATACGTGATTATCTGATGGGAAAAGGAAAATTCGGGACAATCATCCAGATCGGAGACATCCTCGTGTCCGAGGACCTGGTGCTGGAGTATTTTGCCTGCGACTACGCCGTCTGCCGCGGCGCCTGCTGCATCGCGGGCGACAGCGGCGCGCCGCTGGACGAGAGCGAACTGGAAGGGCTGGAGCGGGACTACCCGGCCTACCGGGAGCACATGACCCCGGAGGGCTGCGCGGCGGTGGACGCGAAAGGATTTTTCGAAGTGGACCGGGACAACGACATCGTCACACCGCTGATGCCGCCCCTGGAGGAGTCGCAGGACTGCCCCTGCGCTTTCTGCCATTTCGGCCCTGCGGGCGAATGCCTCTGTGCCATCGAGATGGCCGGCCGGACCAAACCGGCTTCCTGCTCGCTTTATCCCGTCCGCGTCACCCGGCTCACCGGAGGCGGCCTGGCGCTCAACGTCCATCATTGGGATATCTGCAAGCCGGCTTTCGAAAAGGGCCGGCGCGAAAGGATCCGGGTCTATCAATTTCTGAAAAATCCCCTCACGAAGTCATTCGGAGAGGATTTCTATGAGGCGCTCGACGCGGCGGCTAAACATCTTCGCGGGTAGCTTCCAGCCCGGAGACGATCCGGGTGAGATCCCGGGTCAGGCCTTCAATCTCCAAGCCCGCTCCCGACGGGGAGATCGTGATCCTGTCCTCCCACATCTTCAAGGCGCGGGACAGCCCGGAGCGGCGCAGGAAGCAGAAACTGCCCCCGTCTTCGCTTTCCAGCCGGTAGCCCAGGCCTTCCATGACCTTCACGATGGTGGGGCGCAGTTCCTCGGGAGAGCCGTAGAGATGCGCCGTGCGCTTCGAGAAGCCGAAGCGGGGATAGATTGCAGCAAATACCAGCATGACCAGGGCGATCTGCCACAGGGAATCGTAACCGTTGATGAACATCTTGGAGAGGTCCGCCTCGACAAACCCCGTCAGGACCAGGGCCAGGATGAGGACGGCCAGCAAAACCATCAAATAGCAAAAATACTTGAGTGAACGGATGATGTATTTCATATCAAAGACAAAATTAGCACAAAAATTGCTATTTTTGCACGATGTTTACTAAATCAGCAGTTTTATGGTAAAAGAAGATCCTATCGAGAAGCTTGAGAGAAAGCAAGCCGAGAAGAAGGCCAACGGGGGCCTGAAAGCCGTCATGATCACCATGATCATCGTCGCCCTGGGCCTGGCCGCCGCCCTCTACTATGTCATGACTTCGAAGAACAAGCTCGTGGACGAGCTCAATCAGGAAAAGGCCGACCTGACCGAACAGATCCAGGCCCTGCAAAGCGACTACGAGAACCTGTCCTCAGAATACGACTCCATCAACGCACAGCTCGACTCCTCCCGCGAGGAGATCGCCCAGCTGGTGGACCGGGTCAAGAAGACCGAGGCGACGGACCGCGCAAAGATCCGCCAGTATGAGAAGGAACTGGGCACCCTGCGCTCCATCATGCGCAGCTACATCACCCAGATCGACTCGCTCAACACCCTCAACCACCGTCTGACCGAGGAGGCCGCCACGGCCCGCAAGGAAGCAGAGGAGACCAAGCAGATCAATACCCAGCTGACCCAGCAGGTCGAGGACCTGACCAGCCGCGTGACCGCCGGTTCCGTCCTCAAGGCCCACAACTTCGTGATGTACGCCTACAACAACAGCGACAAGATCACGGACAAGGCCAACCGCGTCGTCCGCTTCCTGGTGAACCTCAGCCTCAATGAGAACGAACTCGCGGCCCGCGGCCCGGTGCGCATCTACGTGCGCGTCACGGATCCGGACGGCATCCTTCTCTCCGACGGCCACGGCACCACCTTCACCTTCAACGGCGAGACGCTGGAAGCCACGGCCTCCCGCGAGGTGGACTACCAGGGCAAGGAAGTGGACCTGGGCATCTATGTCAACAACGTGGAGTCCTTCAAGAAGGGCATCTACACCGTCAACGCCTACACGACCCAGGCACAGCTCGGCCACGGAGAGCTCCTGCTCCGCTAATGGTCTATCTGCACGTCCCGTTCTGCAGGAGCTTCTGCTCCTACTGTGATTTCTATTCTGAAATCGCCTGCAAGGAACGGGACGTGTTGTTGTTTGAGGCCTACACGGAAGCGGTCTGCGCCGAAGCGGCCCGCCGCAGGGACGAGATCGAGGCCACCCGCGACCTGGATACCTTCTACATCGGAGGCGGCACACCTTCAGTGCTGCCTCTTGCGCTTTTACGGCACCTTGTATGCTCCATCGGCCAGCCCGCAACCCCGCGGGCGCCAACACGCGGCCATGCACAGTTTGTCGAATTCACCGTCGAGGTGAATCCGGAGGACATCGTGGAAAAGGGGGAGGAATACGTCCGCGGTCTGCTGGACCTCGGCGTCAACCGCATCAGCATGGGCGTGCAGTCGCTCGACGACGGGATCCTCCGCTGGATGAACCGGCGCCACGATGCGGCGCGCGCCCGGCAGGCTTTCCGCATCCTGCGCGATGCCGGGGCACGCAACATCAGCGTCGATCTGATCTTCGGCCTTTCCCAGCTCACGGAGGACATTTTCTCCCGAACCCTGGACGAAGTGCTGGCCTGGCGGCCGGAGCACATCAGCGCTTATCAGCTGAGCATCGAGGAGGGCAGCGCCCTGGGACGGCTCGTGCGTGAAGGGCGCTATACCGAAGCGCCGCAGGAGCAGTGCGCGGCGCAGTATGCCCTGCTCTGCGAGCGGCTGCGGGCGGCCGGATATGTGCATTATGAGATTTCGAACTGGGCCCTGCCCGGACGGGAGGCCGTGCACAACAGTGCCTACTGGACCCGCCACCCCTACGTTGGCCTCGGCCCCAGCGCCCATTCGTTTGACGGCACCGTCCGCTCCTGGAACAGTTGTCACCCCCCGCGCAGCGGCGCCGGGGGAAGCGAGCAACTATCAGCAGCGGAAGCCCGGGAAGAGGAAATCTTCCTGGGGCTGCGGACGGCGCGCGGCGTAACGGAGGATCTGCTGCCCAAAGAAAAAGCCGCCGGAATGCTCGCCGACGGACGCCTGGTGCGGGTCGAAGACCGCCTGCGCATCCCCGAAGGCTACTGGTTCGTCAGTGACGGCATCATCGCCGAACTGCTCTGACCCCGCCTCGTTTCAGCTATCCGGATCAGTCCTGATAGGGAAGGCCGTCCGGCAGGTGGGTGTGGACGACCGCCAGCAGGGCACCGAGCGATTCGGGACGGTTGGCGGCAATAACCAGGGAAGGCCGGACAAGCGACGGCGCGCCGCCGTTCCAACCGGCGATGCAGCCACCCGCTTCGTGGAGGATCAACATCGCGGCAGCATAGTCCCAGGGCTGGAGCCGCATCTCGAAATACAGCTCAATATCCCCGGCGGCCAGCAGGCAGAGTTCTACGGCCGCGGAGCCCCAGCGGCGCAAGTCATTGCTCTGCATATAGATATCATAGATGATCTCCGAGCAGGTCCGGGCGTACTCCTTCCGATAGGTACTCATGGCCGTGCAGAAGAGTCCGTCCGCGAGCGGTCGCTCCGACACATGGATGGGCTTGCCGTTGCAGCAGGCGCCCCGGCCCAGTTCGGCGGTATAGAGCTCGCCGCGGCCCGGACTATAGACGACACCGAGTTGCAGCGCACCCTGGCGGGCCAGGGCCACGGAGATGCAGCAGTCAGCGATGCCGCGGGCGTAATTGGCCGTACCGTCGATCGGGTCGATGATCCAGACGTACTCTTCTTCCAGGTCCCGGAAATCCTCCTCCTCGCAGAGGAAGCCGCAGCCGGGCAGCAGCGCGGCCAGTCTCTCCGTCAGGAAATGCTGGACCGCGAGGTCCGAAGAGGTCACAAGGTTGGCGAGGCCGTCTTTCTGGGTCACGCTGAGCGGCTCCGCAACCATCAGTGCAGAAGCCTCTTTCACGATATCGACTACTTGTTGGAGCATGGCAATCGGGTTTGAGTCCGCGAAGATACACAGAATTTTGCTATCTTTGTCTTTACTATGTTTGAGAAAAAGGTATATATCGAGCGCCGCAAGGCTCTGCTGGAGCGGCTCCGGGGACAGAAGGGCATCGCCCTGTTCCTCGGCAACGTAGAATCTCCCGCCCAATACGGGGACAATTGCTACAAATGGCGTCAGGACAGCACCTGGCTCTACTACTTCGGGATCGACGAACCCCGCTTCGCGGCGACCATCGACCTGGAGACCGGGGATGAGGTCCTCTACGCCGACGATTTCAGCATCGACGACATCATCTGGATGGGACCGATGCCCACCGTCCGCTCGCTGGCGGACCGGGTCGGCGTGGCCAACACGGCACCGTACGATGCCCTGGCAGCGGGGCTGAAAGGCCGTCAGGTGCATTTCCTGCCGGCATCCCGCTACTACAACCGTCTCAAACTGGCCTCCTTGCTCGGAATCGATCCGGACGAGACCGTGAGCGCCGGCAAGGCCGGTTGCGCGAAGGCTTCCGCCCCGCTGGTGCGTGCCGTCATCGCCATGCGCCTCGTCAAGGAACCGCGCGAGATCGCCCTGATCGACGACGCCTGCGACCTTGGCTACAAGATGCACTCCGTCGCCCGGCGGGGCATCCGCCCGGGCCGTATCGAGCAGGAGATTGTGGGCGAGATGGAGAGCGTAGCCCTCACCAAGGGATGGGGGGTGAGTTTCGCGACCATCCTCACCCAGCACGGGGAGATTTTCCATTGCCATAGCCACGCGCTGCCCGTCGAACCCGGTAAACTGATGGTCGTCGATGCCGGCGTGGAGAACAACGAGCACTATGCTTCCGACTTCACCCGCACCTATCCGACCGCCGGCCGCTTCACGCAGAAGCAGCGTGATATCTACCAGATTGTCTATGAATGCAATGAACTCGCCTTCTCGCTGACCCGCCCGGGCGTTCCCTACCGAGACGTCCACCTGGCCGTGGCGGCCCGCATGCTGGACCGTCTCGGGCAGCTGGGACTGGTGCAGGGCGACGTGGACGAGATGGTCGCGGACGGCCTCGCCGGCCTGTTCATGCCGCACGGCCTGGGCCACAACATGGGTATGGACGTGCATGACATGGAAGACCTGGGCGAGAACCTGGTCGGCTACAGCGACGACCAGATCCGCTCCTCCCAGCTGGGTCTGGGTAGCCTGCGGATGGCCCGTAAGCTGGTGCCGGGCAATGTCATCACCGATGAGCCGGGCATCTATTTCATCCCGGCGCTCATCGAGCAGTGGAAGCGCGAAGGCACCGACGGCGGCCGCATCAACTACGCGCTGCTGGAGAAATACTACGATTTCGGCGGCATCCGCCTTGAGGACGACGTGCTCGTCACGGAGGACGGCGCCCGCCGGCTCGGCCGCCTGCGCCTGCCCATCGCACCCGATGAGGTGGAGACCATCATGGCCATCGAACAACTTTAATCCCGGGCCCAGCCCGGAAAACAACGACTATCATGGGATTATTGGAAGGAAAGACCGCCCTGATCACGGGCGCATCCCGGGGCATCGGCAAGGCCATTGCCCTCAAGTTCGCCTCGGAAGGGGCCGACATCGCATTTACGGATATCCAGATCAATGAAGATACTGTCCGGGAGCTCGAGGCTTTCGGAGGCAAGGTGCGCGCCTATGCGTCCAACGCCGCCGATTTTGCCCAGACGCACCAGACCGTGGAGCAGATCCTGGCCGACTTCGGCCGGATCGACATCCTGGTCAACAACGCCGGCATCACCCGCGACGGCCTGATGCTCCGCATGGAGGAGTCCCAGTGGGACGCCGTCATCAACGTCAACCTCAAGTCCGCCTACAACTTCATCCATGCCGTCACGCCGGTGATGGCGCGCCAGCGCGGAGGAAGCATCATCAACATGTCCTCCGTGGTAGGCGTGAGCGGCAACGCCGGCCAGTGCAACTATTCCGCCTCCAAGGCCGGCCTGATCGGCCTGGCGAAATCCATCGCCAAGGAGATGGGACCCCGCGGCATCCGTGCCAACTGCATCGCCCCCGGCTTCATCATCTCCGACATGACGGAAAAGCTCCCGCAGGAGGTGCGCGACGCCTGGGTCAAGACCATTCCGCTGCGCCGCGGCGGGACTGTGGACGAGGTCGCCAAAGTGGCTCTCTTCCTGGCCAGCGACCTTTCTTCCTATGTCAGCGGACAGGTCATCAACTGCTGCGGTGCGATGAACTGCTAGGATGGACCCCCGCCTGACCGGACTTGACTTGAAAACTTCCCTCTCGGCCCTGCTGGACCTCGTCCTGCCGAGAGTGTGTGTGGTATGCGGCCGCCCGCTGATGCCCTCTGAGCACCATCTCTGCCTGGAGTGCCTGGGAGACCTGCCGGAAACCCGCTATGCCACCCTCGGCCATAATCCGATGGCCGACCGCTTCAACGCCAAGATCCGGGTCGATGAATATGAGCCGTATGCCTATGCTGCGGCTCTTTACCATTATCGGGGGGATGCGGGATACAAACGCATCTCGCAGGCGCTCAAGTACCACCGGGATTTCGGCACGGGACGCTGGGCCGCGCGCCTGCTGGGCACCCGGCTGGCCGCGTCACCGCTTTTCGCGGACGTAGACCTGGTGGTGCCGGTGCCGCTGCACTGGACGCGCCACTGGCAGCGGGGCTACAACCAGGCGGCCGTGATCGCCCGGGAAGTGGGACAGTTGCTGGGGGCGCCCTGTGCGGCGCATCTGCTGCGACGGGCGCGCCGGACCCGCAGCCAGGCGCACCTGTCCGGCGAGGCCAAGGCCCGCAATGTCTCCGGCGCCTTCTCGCTCCGGCACGGACGCAAACCTGCCGCCGCCCATATCCTGCTGATTGATGATGTCTTCACCACCGGCGCGACCCTGGCGGCATGCCACGCCGCGCTGCGCCGGGCCTACGGGCCCCAGGTCCGCATTTCCGTCGCCACGCTCGGTGCCGTCGGGGAATAGTTACTGCACCCGGAGACGATCGCCCAGTCGGATGACGGAGCGGGGCGTGAGGCCGTTCATCTCGCGGAGCGACTCCACGGTGATGTTGAACTGGCGGGCGATCTTGGCAAGGGTGTCGCCGGACTTGACGGTGTAGAACTCGGCGGACGTGGCTTCGTCAGCCCGCCAGGTAGCATCCGCATTGAGGATGAAATCCCGGTCGCCCGGGGGTGCGACGTACTCCCCGTTCTCGCCGATCATCGCCCAGGTGCCGTCCGCGAAGAGGACCACGTGACGTTCCTGGATGGCGTTGAGCACCGAATCGCGGGCTGCCGGGCTCCGTCCGGCGAAGAGCTCCTGCAGATTGAACAGCCCCTTGCGTTCCCGCTCTTCGGGCGGGAAGTCCGGCAGGATGCGGCGCACGCCGATGAAGCGCTGCGCGTAGTAAGGTTCGTCAATATGGGAGATGGTCACGCCCGAGTTGCAGGCGTGGATGAAAGTGAAGCTTTTGCCAAGGCTGTCCGCAGCGATGAAGATGCCTACGTGGCCCGGGGTCTTCTTCTGCGTCCGGCCGCCGAAGATGATCAGGTCCCCTTTCTGCAGCTTGTCGTAGCCGCCTTTGATCTCACGGCCGTTGTGCGCCTGGTCCGCAGAGGTGCGGGACAGGTGGTAGCCGGCCACCTTGTTATAGACGTAGCAGGTGAAGCCGGTGCAGTCGAAACTCTGGGGGCCGTTGCCGCCGTAAACATAGGGCTTGCCGAGATGCCGGCCGGCCTCCTTGATGATGGCGTCGGCCAGCTTGCGCGGATTCTCCTGCGACTTGTCGGCCTCCTGCGCCGTCGCACACCAGGCGACGGCGAACAGCACCAGCAGCAACCAAACTTTCTTCATAAGGCCCGGACCGCTTATTTTACATCCGCCCGCCGGACGAAAACAAAGTCCTCCAACTCGC
Source organism: uncultured Bacteroidia bacterium (assembly GCA_902790635.1). Classification (GTDB taxonomy): domain Bacteria; phylum Bacteroidota; class Bacteroidia; order Bacteroidales; family UBA932; genus Cryptobacteroides. The sequence continues at coordinate 85,772 of CADASN010000006.1, forward strand.
AGAGCGAGCGGTCCGGCGTGTCGGACTCGAAGACGAAAAAGAGTGCGTGCTTGCCCGTCAGGCTGGGGGCATCGGGCACGCGGACGCATTTCTGCACGATCTCCTGCCGCTCCCGGCGGCGGAGGCGGATCACGCCGAGCCGCGTACCGTGGTACGGATGGTCAGCCATGATCACGATGCGGCCCTTGACACCCAGCGGTTTCAGCCGGACGAGCAGCCGGTTCGCCATCAGGCGCGGACGCAGGGTCTTTGCCAGGGTGGGGCGAAGACGGTCGAAGTTGAAATACTTGTAACCCACCACGGAGCCTGCGGTATTGTTGACCACCGGGTTATGATTGACCGACAGGTCATAGGGATCGGAGACGCCGTCCCAGACCGGCCGGTACGGCTGGACATAGGAACCGGAATAGCGGTTGCCCAAGCCATCCTTCTCGGCCGGACGGGGCCCCGTGAACCAGCAGGCAATGCCGGCGGAGTGCCGCTCCCTCGGATCCAGTCCGCGGAGTTCGAAGCCTTCTGAGGTGTATTCCGCCTCGGAGATCTCCACCTTGCCGTCCGGCCCTTCCGTGACCTTCACTTCCACCGGAGCCACCATCGCCTGGCGGTCGAAGCCGCCCAGGCCGGTCTGCCGGTGGTAGAAAATATACCATTGGTCACCGATCCGGCAGAGGCCGCCGTGCGTATTGCCGCCCGGGGCGGCCGTGCAGATGGTATTGCCGGCTTCATCCTTTTCCCGGGCGCGGGCGTCGATGAGGGTGCCGCCGTAGGTCCAGGGACCCAGCGGATGGTTGCTCCAGGCCCAAGCCAGGTTGCCGTTCGCGGCCGGCAGGCCGAATTCGCCTTCGGCGGTCACGCGGCTGTAAACGAAGATGTATTTGTCGCCCACCTTGCGGATCGAGGAGGCTTCGAAGAAGCGGAATACACCGTCCTGCTTGCAGCTGGATACCATGTCCTTGACGGCCTGGGTGCCTTGGCGGACGGTGCACATCGTTTCCGGGTCGAGCTCCGCGCCCCAGGACTCCTGGAAACCCCAATAGCCATAGACCCTGCCGTCATCGTCGACGAAGACGGCCGGATCGAAGCCCAGCACACCCACTGTGCGGGTCGGATCCTTCGGATCCCAGTTGCAGACGGTGAAGGGACCGTCCGGCCGGTCGGCACGGGCAATCATCGAATTGCGCCCGGGAGCCTGCGTATTGGGATACAGATAGTATGTTTTCTTGCCGTCGGGGCCGATCTTTTCGACCACATCGGGCGCATAGAGGATGTCGGCCTTCCCGTCGGCGTTCAGCGGGCGGCCGAGGGCGTCGAAGTCGGACCTGAAAATCACCCCGTCGAGGCGCCAGCGGGTCAGGTCATCCACCGGAGCGGACCAGACCACCTGGTCGCGGCCGCAGTAGGCGCTCCGTTCGATGTCGTGGGAACCGTAGATATAGACGCGGTATTGCCCCGGGTTGTCGGGATCTTCGAAGATATAGGGTTCTCCGTCCGGAATGTACTCCCAGAGGGGCAGGTAGGGATTGGCCGCCCCGGCAGTGATGCCGGAAAGGCAGAGGGCGGCCACGGAGGCCGCGAGGCGGACAAAGGGCTTCATGGTCATGCGCTTTTGGGCTTGGACAAATGTAATACTTTCCGGGGGATTTTTTGCTATCTTAGCGGTATGAAAAGGATCCTTTTGTTGCTGTCGGTCCTGCTGGTCTCCGCCTGCGGTGGCAGCAGGCAGGCCTATGTCGACTGGCTCTACCGTTCGATGCCCCTGCCGGACAGCCTCCAATATCCCCGCAGTTTCTGGGAGGAAAACGTGGCGAAGACCCTCGAAGTCCGGCGCCGGATGGGCTGGAACATTCCCGAACGGGAGTTCCGGCACTTCGTGCTGCCGCTTCGCGTCAACAACGAGACGCTGGATGATTTCCGGACGGTCTATGCCGACACGCTCTGCCGCCGCGTGAAAGGGATGAGCCTGGCCGAGGCGGCGCTGGAGATCAACCACTGGTGCCACGAGCAGGCGACCTATCAGCCTTCGGACGGGCGCACCAGCGCGCCGATGGCGACGGTCCGCCGGGGCGTGGGCCGCTGCGGAGAGGAATCCGTACTGGCCGTCGCCGCCCTGCGCGCGGCCGGCATCCCGGCCCGCCAGGTTTACACCCCGCGCTGGGCACACACCGACGACAACCATGCATGGGTGGAAGTCTGGGTGGACGGCCGCTGGCACTTCATGGGGGCCTGCGAACCGGCGGCGACCCTCGACAATGCCTGGTTCAACGCCCCCGTCTCCCGCGCCCTGCTCCTGCACACCAAGGTGTACGGCGACTACCAGGGAGACGAAGACATCATCCAGCGAACCCCCTGCTACACGGAGATCAACGTGATCCGCGGCTATGTCCCCGCCCGCCGGAGCGTCGTCACGGTGGTGGACGGCTGCGAACCGGTCGAGGGCGCTGCGGTCTCTTTCCATATCTACAACTATGCGGAGTTCTATCCCGTGGCCTCGTATGTGACCGGAGCGGATGGAAAGGCGGCCCTGGACACGGGTCTGGGCGACCTGCTCGTCTGGGCGCGCAAGGGCGACCGTTTCGGTTTCGCCGTCTGCGGCGGCGAGGCGGTCACGCTCTCGCTGGAGCACCGGCTCGGCGAGCGTTTCAGCACCGACCTGGAGATCATCCCCCCGGCAGAGGATCCCATCCCGGTGACGGCGACGCGCGAGCAGACGGAGGCCAACGACCGCCGGCTTGCTGCGGAGGATGCCATCCGTGCCGCCCATCCGCACGACAACCCCGACGTTAAGGACTTCGTGGCGGAGTATGGTTTCGCCGGGGTGGCCCTGGTGGAACTGCTCACGGAGAAGGACCGCGGCGACGTGACCCGCGACGTGCTGGAGGATGCCATGGAGAACCATGCGGACAGCTTTGATCCCTTTGTTTTCTCCCCGCGGGTGGAGCTGGAGCCCCTGCGGCCTTTCCGGGGCGAGGTACTCGCCTCCGGCCTGGGTGACCGGATGGGCAGTCCGGAGGACGTGACCCGCTGGGTACGCGACAGCATCACGCTGGTCGAAGGACGCAACCCGCAGCAGCTCCGTACCGCCCCGGTCGCCGTCTGGCGCGCCCGCCGGGCCGATGCCCTCGGCCGGGACATCTTCTGGGTCGCCCTCTGCCGGACCTTCGGATTCCCGGCGCGGCTGGATGCGGTGACCGGCAAGACCCAGTACCTGCAGGACGGCGCCTGGGTGGACGTGGATTTCGGCGCTTCCGGCCGGGAGCAGGTGGCGCCGCAGGGGACCGTCCGCCTCCAATATGCCTCCGGCGGTCCCGTCCGCGTCCCGGAATACTACCGGCACTACACCCTCTCGCGGCTGCAGCCGGAGCAGACCCGCCTGATGGAATACGAAGAAAACGGCCCCGCGCGGGATCTTTATACCCTGGACGAAGGCTACTACCTGCTGACCTCCGGCAACCGCCTGGCGGACGGCAGCGCGCTGGTGCACCTTGAATTCTTCTCCGTCACCGAAGGCGCCACGACCCCGGTGCCGCTGGTGCTTCGCCGGACGACGGACAAGCTGGCAGTGATCGGCACGATGGACGCCGAAGCGCTCTTCCTGCGCGAAGGGAGCCGGCAGCCGCAGAGCCTGCTCAGCGCCACCGGGCGCGGGTATTTCCTGCTGGCCGTCCTGGGAGGCCAGGATGAGCCGACCTTGCACGCGGTGCGTGAAATGGCGGCAGCTGCCGCGGACCTCAACGCCTGGGGGCGTCCGGTGGTCGTGCTGGGCGGCAACCCCGGGACGCTTCGCCTGCTGGGGCATCCCGGCGCAGAACAACTCTCCGGCGCCGTCTTCGGCACGGACCCTGACGGACGCATCCGCGCCATGCTCGCCGCGCCCGGCGACGCGCTTCCCCTCGTGGCGATGTGCGACAGTTTCGGCCGCATCGTCTATCTCTCCAAGGGCTACAACACCTCCCTCGCGGCCGACCTGCGCCGCATCCTGCCGCAATGCCGATGATCGATCCCACTGCGCGTGAAGGCGCGAAATGCCATTTCCGCGAAGCGTGCTGCACTTCGCTGGAAGCCGTGCAGGCTGCCTGGCGGACCGGAGCACGCCGCATCGAACTTTGCGAACGGCTGGATGTCGGGGGCGTGACACCTTCGGATACCCTGCTGCAGGAGGTGCTGGACTGGACCCGGCAAGCGCAGATTCCCGAGGATGGTGGCAGCCCGTTGCCCGTCCACGTGCTGGTGCGGCCGCGCGGGGGCAACTTCGTGTATAATGCGGCAGAGGTGAACGCGATGCTGGAGAGCATCGCCCGCAGCCGTGCGCTCGGCGCCCGGGGCGTGGTCATCGGTGCGCTGACGCCGGAAGGTGCCGTGGATCTGCCGGTGATGCACCGCCTGATGGCCGCAGCCGAGGGTCTGTCGGTGACTTTTCACCGCGCTTTCGACGAGACCGCTGATCCGGTGGCTGCCCTGGAAGATATCATCGCCCTCGGCTGCACGCGCCTGCTGACCTCCGGTCACGCCCCCGACGCGTACACTGGCCGGGAAATGATCGGAACGCTTGTATCCCGCTCCGCCGGGCGTCTGGTTATCCTCGCCGGCTGCGGTGTCCGCCCCGGCAACATCACCGCCATCGCCCGCGACAGCGGTGCCCCGGAATTCCACAGCTCCTGCATCTCTCCCGACTGGCCGTAGTGTTTCACGCAAATCTCTCGTGGTGTCTCCTGAGCGAATATGTCTGTGCGTGCGCGCGGTATGATCACCGGGCCTGGAAAGCCTCCGTCAACAGAGTTTCAGGAAAAGTTCTATCGCCTGGTATTCGGCCATGCCGACCTGGTCGTAGAGTTGAGCGGTGTGCTGGGTGCGCTCTTCGGCGCGCTGCCAGAACTCCCGCGAATCCTCGCCCGGGAAGGGGACTATATCCTTCTGGGATAAGTGGCGGAAAATGGCGTGGCGCTTCTTGACTACCTCTTCCGGGCTCAGCGGCACGGCCATGTCCGCCCGGCCGGGCTCCCACTCCATCCAGGCGCCGCGATAGAGCCAGATATGGGTGTCGGCCAGCAGACTTGCGTCTTCGGCACGGAGCTGCTCCACCGCTTCCAGCGCCGCTTCCGTACACACGCGGTGCGTGCCGTGCGGATCGGCCAGATCGCCTGCCATGAAGATCATCTGCGGCTTTAACTGGACGATCAGCGCCTTGATGATATCCACGTCGGCCTGGGTGCTGGGGTTCTTCTCGATGCCGCCGGACTCGTAGAACGGAAGATTGAGGAAGTGGGCGTTGGTGTTGTCATCCAGGCCCAGGGAGCGTACGGCCGCGCGGGCTTCGCTGCGGCGGATCGCTGCTTTGAGCCTGAGCAGGTCACGTGGCTCCGGTTCACCGGGTACTTTGCTCTCAATCAGCGCTTTAACTGACTTGAACTGATCGGCCAGGCCGAGCTGGGAGGCGGCATCCATCTGCTGGAGCACCACGTCGTCGTGGACGGCTACATCGCCGGAGGTCTGGTAGGCTACATGGACGTCGTGCCCCTGCGAGACGAGGCGGATGAAAGTCCCGCCCATCGAGATCACGTCATCGTCGGGGTGGGGCGAGAGGATCAGCACCGTCTTCGGGAACGGCTTCGCCGGCACGGGGCGCGTGCTGTCGTCGGCGTTCGGCTTGCCGCCGGGCCAGCCGGTGATCGTATGCTGAAGGTCGTTGAACACGTCGATATTGATCTTGTCGAAGGTGCCTTCCTTTTCAATCAGTTCGCCCAGGGAGTTCTCCAGATAGTCCTGGTCGGTGAGCTTGAGGATGGGCTTGCCGACGGTCTGGCACAGCCAGACGACGGCCTTACGGCGGAGCTTCGGCGTCCAGTCGCAAGGTCCCACCAGCCAGGGCGCAACCACGCGGGTCAGCAGACTGCCCGCCGTGGCATCCACGATGAAACGGATGTGGTCGTGGCGCTGCATGAGTGAGGCCGGACAGGCGGTCGTCATGTCTCCCTCAACGATGGCGCGGACGGCTTTCGCCTTGTCTTCGCCCCAGGCCATCAGTACGATGCGGCTGGCCGAGAGCATGGTCCCGAGGCCCATCGTGATGGCGCTCTGGGGCGTGGCGGCAAGGTCGTGGTTGAAGTGGAGGGCCTGCCGCTTGCGGGAAGAGTAGGACAAGCGCACCGTGCGGGTGCGCGTTTTTTCGTTGCTCCCGGCTTCGTTGAAGCCCAGCTGGCCCTGCTCGCCCACGCCGAGCACCAGCAGGTCCAGCCCCCTGGCGAGCTTCTCGAAGCGGGCGCAGTACTCCGACACCTGCGCCTGGGGCACGGCGCCGTCAGGGATATGGATGTTCTCGCGGAGAATATCCACCTGGTCCAGGAGCGTCTCGCGAAGCAGGTGGTTGCGGCTCTGGTACTCGTCCTGCGAAGACGGGTAGTACTCGTCAATCGAGAAGACTTCCACGTCCTGAAAAGAAACTCCCCCTTCCTGGCAGCGCCGGGCAAGTTCTTCGTAAAGCGTGACCGGCGTCATACCCGTGGAGAGGCCCAGGCGGAACAGCCGCCCGGAGCAGTCCTTGATGGCAGAGACGATATAATCGGCCACGGCCACGGACGCCTGATGCGACTCGGGATATATCTGGGTCCAGATCTTCTCGTAATTGTGCAGGATGCCGTCCGGGAGATTCTCCTCGATCAGACCGCCTTCGTAGGGCAGGGTGAAATGCTTTTCCATAAAGCAAATATAAGAAAACCCTTCAAAAAAAGAACTTGCATTCGTTAATACGACATTATCAAGGGAAAAGCGTACCTTTGCAATATGACATTTCTCGCCAAAGCTTTAATCCTGTCGCTGCTCTGTCAGGGGCATTTCCCGGACAACCATTCCGTACCGTACAACCCTTTCGGCAACCCGCTGATTCCTGATATGGCCGGAGACCCGAGCATCATTGTCCACGACGGTACATTCTACTGCTACGTTACCACGGATGGCTATGGACAGGGACTGGAAACTTCCGGCCCTCCCGTCGTTTGGAAATCCCGGGATTTCGTCA
>CADASN010000007.1 GCA_902790635.1 uncultured Bacteroidia bacterium
GTCAACACCGGCGACGTCTTCACGGCCGAAGGCACCGTGACGAAGTACAACACGACCGAGGAACTCAAGGTCTGGAAGGCCGCTGACCTGACCGTCACGGCTGCTGCTCCGGTCCTTTCCGCCACGCCTGCCGCGACGACCGTCGCCGCCACGGCGACTTCCGTCACCTGGACCATCACCTCCAACACCGACTGGACGATCGCCACGGGTACGGGCGTCACCGCTTCCGCTACTTCCGGCAATGGCAACGCCGACGTCACCCTCTCCTTCGCCGCCAACACGGGCGAAACGGCCGCGACCTACACGGCCACGGTCAGCGCCAAGGGCTGCGACGACGTGACCATCACCATCACGCAGAGCGCCGCGGGCAGCTCTTCGGACATCACCGATACGATCACGTCCGCCCTGCTCACCGCTACGAGCACGACCTATACCGACTTCTCGAACGTCGCCGCGACGTCCAGCGCCCGGTATGCCGGCAATAGCGCGAAGAGCGAATCCGGTGGCATCCAGATGCGTTCCAAGAACAGCAACTCCGGTATCGTGTCCACGGTCTCCGGCGGCCGGGTCAAGTCCGTGACGATCACGGTCGAGTCCGGCTCGAACACCATCGACGTCTACGGCAGCAACACGGCCTACACCGGCGCCGCTGACCTCTACGCGACGGGCGATAATAGCAACCAGGGCACCAAGATCGGCTCGCTGTCCGCGACCGGCACGATCACTTTCACGGATGATTATGCCTATGTCGGCATCCGTTCCAACAGCGGCGCCATCTACGTGACCTCAGTCGAAATAGTCTGGGAATAAAATCCACCCACCCCACAGGCCACGGCTTATGTGACCACTGGGGACTGATAATCCGGGTTCAGCAGGGTTCGCCCTGCTGAACTTTTTTCACGCCACTCCTTATTCCTCCGTAAGCATCTTACCAACCACGTGGTGACACCGTTATATGCAAGTAACGGCAACTTTCAGGAAGTGACCTGTCAGTTGCCGTTACGCGATTGTTATAACACATTACTTACTGTCAGTTGCATCGGGGGTCCTGTGGGCGGGCAGAAGATTCCGCCAATGGCCTTTAGAGAAGGGCGTAGAAAAAGAAAGGGTGGAAGCACATGGGCAGGGGAAGCCCGGGATGGGTGGACCTGGTCCGGTTAAAGCGGGTGGACTTGGTCCGCAGAGTGTGCGGCACAATACCTTGGAAGGTCAGTGCCGCGGACCAGGTCCGGCACCGAAATGGGGATGGACGCGACTGCCGCCAGGGGCAAAAGGGGGCTCTGGGGCCCCGGGCAGGCCGCAAAACAGCATTGCCAGGGGCAAATCAGCCCTCTACAGCCCTTGGCTGGAGGCTTACCAAAGAAGCCACACCCATCCAGGGCGTGGCTCCCGGGAGCCGCAGCTCCAACAGGCGGACGAACGGATAGCACCAGTTCGATCGAACCGGACAAGCTCAGCTAACGCTTCACATAGCGCCAATGAGCTCTCACTTGTTCTGTATTACCGTTGCGGACACGCCGATAAGCGTGGACACGAACGCGTCTGACACTTGTACCTTGTACAAATATGCCAACAAAGATCTTGCTTATTGGAATCATTATAAAGGGAATTATCGTTGGAGATCTTGTGGGAAGAGTACATCGTCCGTCTATAAATGAAAGAGAACGCCACGCCTTCGCAGGAATGGCGTTCTCCATAGTTTGATCACAATAAGCAGCCAATGGTTGGCTTCAATAATTCCAAGGGCAAAGATAAAGAGTATTTCTAGAATTGCAAGAAAGGAACCCATGATAAGATGCCCTGTTTCGATTTTCCACGCAATTTAGTAACGGCGATTATTCCTTGCCTTCCTCCGTGCCGCCGCGCCGGGACGCCTGCGTATTTATAATAATCACAGATTGACCGACAAAAGCTCGTTACCAATCTGATGCAGGCCTTTTTCTATCTTCTTGGCTTGTGCTGGAGAGATATAGGTATTCCCGCCCTTATAATGCCGCATCAGACTAGGCGAGATTCCGATGCGCTTCGCGAATTTGGAAGCGTTCAGAAAATCAAAAGCATTGAAAAAAGCAGATATGTCGTACTTGTATTCGAGTTCGAGGTGATCCAGATTGTCAGGAGACTTCCGGCCAGACTCCGCGTAATAATGGCGCACTTCATCCAAAGAATTCAGCAGATCCTTCTTCGCCTCCTCGACAGTTTTGCCTTCCCCGATGATCGTGGACTTGAGATTCTCTATAAATGCACCATATCCGTGTTCGTTCTTTTCGATAATGACTCTCGCTTTCATCGTCGTTTTTATTTGATATCGGGCTATTTGCCCTCGATTTGTTTGATCAGCTTATTAAGCAGTCCAGGTCGGACTTCCTGGGAGCCGTGTCGTTCCAACTGCATTTCGTCGTCCCGACCATCGTGCCCATAGATGTCGTGCTTGTGGCCGTGCCGGACAAGGTATCAACCGTTTTTGCGGGCCAGCTTCAGTAATTCATTCCAGGTCATAATGTGGCCCTGACGCTACAAATATAGCACATATTTGTGATATATCCTATGTTGGATAAGACTCGTTCAGCAAAACTGGAAGATTGTGCGAAGTCCACCACCTGGGTGATGCCCTTGAGAATTCTTAGTAAGTTTTTCATAATCATTATGCGTTTAAACAACGCCGCAAACATAGCAAAACATCGCAAGCGAAAAACCACCCGTCATCCATTCCGGACGATTGTCCACAAAATAGCCAAGAATCTTTGCGTTTTCGTTTTGTCTTATCGGCGGTTGATCCGAGAGGATGGAGATCACGGGTCAAGCCTCGGAGGGGTGGACCTGGTCCGGTTAAAGCGGGTGGACTTGGTCCGCAGAGTGTGCGGCACAATACCTTGGAAGGTCAGTGCCGCGGACCAGGTCCGGCACCGAAGGGGAAAGGAGAAGCTGGAGGAGAAGATGGGGATGGACGCGACTGCTGCCAGGGGCAAAGGAGTGCTCTGGTGCCCCGGGGAGGCCCCAAAATGCATTGCCAGGGGCAAATCAGCCCACAATAGCCCTTGGCGGGAATCTTACCAAAGAAGCCACACCCATCCAGGGCGTGGCTCCCGGGAGTCGTAGCTCCGCATTTTTCTTCTGATAAAGGCCTGTCTTCTACAGCGCCCGGACCTGTTCTTCGGTGAGACCGGTATACTTTATAATGGTCTCAACAGGGACTTTGTCCGCCAGCATCTCCTTGGCGACATCGATCTTTCCTTCTTCTCTGCCTTCCTCCCGAGCAAAGTCGATGGTATTCTGATAGTCCCACTTATGCTTCATTGCAAGGGCATACTCCCAGCGCTCCTGCTCGGTCATATTGGCGTATTCGGCTTCTTGCATCATCTCATGGAAATAATCGTCATCCCACAACTCGGGGGTCTCAACAAAAGTAGGTAAATTCTTCATCATATACAAGAATTTGTCCTCGAAGCTGTTGCATTCCTCTTGGGTCTTGTTGAAGCGGGCGATTTCCAGAAAGGCGAAACGCAGCGCCCGGCTCATATGCTCGTGGGTAGAGTCTTCACGGAGCGAAAACTTGTGGATGAACTGGTCGGGATTGGCTTTTTCCGGTTCGAGGTGGCGAAGGTCGAAATTGAGTAGCCCGAGAAAGAAAACCGGCTGGACGTGGAAATCCCAAGGACCCCGCTTTGCATTGTGGGCAATGGTCAGTGAAGAGTAGAAGATGGCCCGCTCCATAAAGAATTCTTGTTGGGCGAGCTGCACCTCGATAATGAATGATTGATTGTCCTGCGTCGTGCAGTACATATCAAAAGACGCCTTGCGCTCTTCATCCGTGAGCCCGAGCAATTCGCTTTCGCGAATCTCGATATCGACGATGTTGAGATCGAAAAAAGCGTTGAGGGGTCGGATGATGAGATTCTTGTTGCCGGATTCCTTGAAGATCTTCTTGAATCCGAAATCGACCATCGGGTCGATGTACTTGAGAACTTTGGGTAAGTTTTTCATAATTTGTTTGCGTTTGATCATTGCCGCAAACATAGCAAAACATTGCAAGCGAAAACCGCCCCTTCATCCATTCCGGACGATTGTCTACAAAATAGCCAAGAATCTTTGCGTTTTCGTTTTGTCTTATCGGCGGTTGATCCGAGAGGATGGAGATCACGGGTCAAGCCTCGGAGGGGTGGACCAGGTCCGGTTAAAGCAGGTGGACCCGGTCCACCGAATGTGCGGCGCAATACCTTGGAAGGTCAGTGCCGCGGACCAGGTCCGGCACCGAAAAGTGGACCTGGTCCGCACGGGTAGGGGGCGGGGCCCGTTGGATACAAGTTCTCGCGCAGCGAGGACGTAGGAGACAATGGGAGGGGCCGGAGTGCAGGACGCCGAAGGCGGCCGAACGAAGTTCCGCCAGGAGCTGGCTGCCTGACGGGCCTCTCCGCGGCGGGGGAGGAGGGCGCAAAAAATGATGAAAAAACGTAGTTTTTTCATCATTTGTTTTGTATCTTTAAAGTTCCAAGTATACCATATGAAAAAGAGTTTATCCGCCATATTAGCGCTAGCGGCAGCAGTGGCCGTTATGTCCTGCGAAAAGGACGTCACGGGCACGGGTGGTCACAACAAGCTCGGTGCAGTCCGAAATGATAACGGTCAGGTCGAGACGCCGATTTTTGATGCGAATGACGTCGGCTGCTCCGGTGACCAGGTGTTCGTGGGCGCGAATATCGGCATACGTACTTATCCGGAAGATTCCGAGATTTACTTCACCGACGACGGATCCACCCCGTCCAAGACCAACGGCAAGAAATACACGGACTCCATGTACCAGATGCCGGCCAAAGCATCGGTCACCCTCAAGGCCATCGCCTATCACGATGGCTGGACCACCAGCGAGGTGGCGAGCCGGACATTCAACATCCCGAAATGCCCGACACCGGACCTGATCGTATATAGCTGGTGGAACAATCGGATCCTTCTGAACTGGCACGAATCCGAAAATGCCTCCGAATACATCATCACCTACGTCAAGAAAGATTCCGGAGAGACTCCGGCCACCAAAAGAGTAGGCCGGCTCATTGGTTACACATACATTGACGACGAGGATGGCAACCTGCCGAAAGGCACGATGTATGACATCTCCATCCAGGCTGATTCCGACTACTGGCTGCCTTCGGACGTCCATACGACAATCGGCTACACGACCAAATACTGATAACACACAAGGGTCCCATGAAAAGAATAATCCTGCTTCTCCTATACTTCGTCTCCGTCTTGTCGGCGGTCTCCTGCATCCGTGAGCTGGATGATCCCGCCGCGGGCGGCAAGCCGGTCGAGGTGACATTCGACATTTCCCTGGGCAGCGACCTGACCAAGGCGGACAACACCGGGCTGGACAACGCCTCCGGCGCCTTCCAGCTCTATGTGGCCGCCTACAACATGGCCGACGGCACCCTGATGCCTGCCTCCAGGATTGGCGGGAACTACGACCCGACGGCCACCATCAGCGGCAGCGGGGCGCAGAATATCTCCATGACCCTCTCGAAGGGCACCTCCTACAAGGTCATCTTCTTCGCACAGCGGACGGGCGCCTACGATGTCAGCTTTGCAGACGGCGGCGCTGCCAGCTTCAGCTACAAGAGCGGCTTGAATGCCAATGACGGTGATCTGGACGCCTTTTACGATGTGGTAAATGTATCCGGGACGAAGACCAGCTACGAAGTGACCCTGAAGCGTCCCTTCGCCCAGCTGAACGTGCTGGTCAAGAACGAAGACGTCCCCACGGGGCTGACTTCCTTCAGCTCCACGATGACGGTCAAGGCCCCGACGACCTTCGACCTGTACGCCGGAGCGGCGACGGGCGATCTGGCCACCATCACCTTTGCGGACCACGCCATCGCCGAGACCCCCTTCGGGCAGTATGTCACGACGCACAAATGGATCGGCATGAACTACGTGCTCGTGCCCGCCGACGGCCTGGTGGATGTGACTTCCTTCAAGGAGGCCGGGATGTCGGCGCCGATCGCCCCCGGCAAGGTCCCCGTCAAGAAGAACGGCCGGACCAACTTGGTGGGCAGCCTGTACACGACGGGCTTCAACGCCACCTTCACGGTCCAGGTCGGCCCGGGCTTCGACTCCCAGAGCGAAGAGCAGGTCGGAGGCCAGGAGGTGGAGATCACCGTGGCTGACAACTCTACCTATACCCCGCAGAACCCGCTGGTCATCAACGCCGGTTCCTCACCCACGCCCGCCCCGCAGAACGTGACCCTCAAGGTCGCCGGTTTCAGCCTGTCGGAAGTGGCCGAAGCGGCTGCCGGCAACGGCACGATCGAGGCCAGCTCGTCCGACGAGGCGGTGGCGACAGCCGCGGTGAGCGGCGACGACGTGGTGATCACCCCGCAGGGGAACGGAGACGCGACGATCACGGTCACGACCCCGGCCTTCACGAAGACGGACTATCGCGCCTCCTCCTTCACGATCCCCGTCAAGGTCGAGGGGATGGACAGCGGCTCCGGCGACACCATCGCGGAGACTGCGACCATCATCTTCAAGGACCTCAAGCTCACCAACGGCCAGCAGTACACAGAACCATTCGTCAAGGATGACGTCTCCGTGACCTTCACGGGCGGGGGCAACGATGGCAAATACTACGACACGGGTGAAGGCATCCGCACGTACGGGGGCGGCTCCATCGTCGTCAGTTCCGCCTATGAGATCACCAAGGTCGAATACGCTTTCGCTTCCGGAAGCGATTACGCTCCATCCAGCAATACTTTGGACACCATAGCGACCGGAGCCTATGACCTTGCCACCCAGACCTGGACCGGCACGGCCAAGGAGGTCACGCTGACCCGCAAGAGCGGCAACGGCCACTGGCGCCTGCAGCGCGTCACCATCCACTACAATGCGAAGGACGAATCCGACAAGATCCTGACCCACGAGAAGTTCGGCTGCTACCTGCCCGACCACGAGCGGACCTACGTCGCCGGCGTCGACCAGTACGTGCGCGAGTACAAGGGGACTCCCTCTACCCTCGATTTCGTCCTGCTGAATGCCGGCGAGAACGAGCAGGTCATCATCCGCGGCTATCAGGACTCGATGGGCGCGGGCGATCCCGTCACTGTCTCGGTTGACTGGAAGAAAGGCACGACCTGGGTCCTCCTCCAGGATTACGAGATGACCGTGGTCAAGGTGGAGAACCGCAAGGTCTGGATTGCCAACCGGCAGGGCAATGGTTTCGTTATCAAAAAGTAAGGAGTCATGATGAAAAAGATATTGCTTACCCTCGTCTGCCTGCTGTCGGCCTTGAGCCTGCTGGGTGTCCCCGCCAAACCGGGCAGTTTCAAATATACCCAGCCTGACGGCAGTGTCATCAACCTCTGGCGCCACGGCGACGAATTCGGCCACTGGCTCACGGACAACCAGGGGCGGGTCGTCCGCAAGGACGCCTCCGGCTTCTACCGCGTGGACGCCACGGCGGACCTCGCCTCCCTGCGCCGCGCTGCCTTGGCAAAGCGCCAGCAGGCCAACCGCCAGCGCCGCACGCGGCGTGGCACCAACTACGTCGCCTTTGGCAAAAAGCACTTCCTGGTGATCCTCGTGGAGTTCGCGGATCTCTCGTTCGCGAGTTCAGATGCGCAGTCCGCATTCTCCAATATGATGAACCAGGAAAAGTATTCTGTCAATGGTGCCACCGGTTCCGCCCGGGACTACTATTTTGAGAATTCAAAAGGGGCGTTCGAGCCCGTTTTCGACGTTTACGGTCCCGTGACCTTGTCCCAAAAGATGGCCTATTATGGCGGTAACGATGACTCGGGCTATGACAAATATCCGGAGGAGGCGGTCGTGGATGCCTGCCGGTTGCTGGACGGGCAGATCGATTTCACCAGGTACGACAACGATGGCGATGGCAATGTGGACTTGGTGTTCATGTATTATGCCGGCCACGGCGAGGCGGATTACCACGGGGATGATGCCGAGGATACCATCTGGCCGCATCAGTGGGCGCTTTCTTCCGGCGGCAAAGAGCTGGCGTTGGACGGCGTGACGATTGACAGCTACGCCTGCACCAACGAGTTGGATGGGTTTACCAATAAGATGGTCGGCATCGGTACGGCCTGCCACGAATTCGGCCATGCCATGGGCCTGCCGGATTTCTACGATACGGATTATGATGAAAACGGCGAGTGCGGAGGCTTGTATTATTTTTCCCTGATGTGCGGCGGCAGCTACAACAATGACGGCCGCACCCCTCCTTACTTCAACATAGAGGAGCGTATCCTGCTGGGGTGGCTGGACGATAGTGCCTATGAGGATATCACCGAGTCCGGCAACTATGTCCTCCCTTCCATCCAATCAGACAAAGCCTTCCGGACCGCCACGGATCAGGAAGGTGAGTACTTCGTCTATGAGTGCCGGACCAACACCGGCTGGGATGCCGGACAGCCGGCGCATGGCATGATCGTGTACCACGTAGATAAGTCTGACCGCACTGTCGCGATCAGCGGTATCAGTCCTGCTCCCACGGCGGCCAGCCTGTGGAGCAACTGGAATGAGACCAATTCCATCAACGAGAACGGCTCCCATCCCTGCTTCTATGTCGTGTCCGCCTATGACCAGGAGAACCTGATGTTCGGCTATGAGTACGTGTCTGGATATGGTTATTATTTCGATCCGAAAGGGAAAGGCTATGCCCTCCAGATGCCATTCCCGGGCAGTGAGGGCGTCACGGATTTCACTGCAAAGAGCTGGAACGGAGTGTCGTCCTCCGTTTCGCTGAGCCGGATCGCTTATGACGACTCGAAGGTGACTTTCACCGCCTCGGTAGCCAAAGCGGGGCTGGACTATCCGGTAATCCGGAATCCGCAGCAAGGCACCTATGTGACCGGTGGGTCCCTGGATCTGGTACTGGATGTCCCCGAGGGAATGTCGGTTAGTTCCGTGGCATGGTCTTTCGACGACCAGCCGACCACCGCCGGGAAAGTGAACTTCACGCAGGCGGGCGACCATACCGTCGAAGCTGCCGTAACCCTGCAGGACGGCCGGATCCTCCTGGTCACCCTGGATATTCACGTTGACTTGTTTGATTAATGCATAAAACTCATACGAAATGAAAAAATTCGTTTTTTCCCTTTTGGCCCTGGCAGCCCTCGCGCTTGTGCCTTCCTGTATGAAGGAGCTTGTCTCTTCCCCCGATCCCGCCACGGGTGGATCGCCGGTCGAGGTGTCCTTCCAGGTGGACCTGAACAACGTGATGACCAAGGCGGACAACACCGACCTGGACAACGCTTCCGGTACCTGGAGCCTCTATATCGCCGCCTTCAGCACGGCTGACGGTGCCCTGATCTCCACTTCCAAGATCGGCGGGACCGGTTATGAGCCGACGGAGACCCTCAGCAGCACCACGTCCAAGACGGTCACGCTGACCCTCTCCAGGGGCGCCTCTTACAAGGTGGTCTTCTTTGCGGAGAAAGCGGGTGCATACGATGTGTCCTTTGCCAACAACAATGTCGCCAGGTTCAGCTACAAGGCGGGCCTGCTGGCGAACAGCGGCGGGCTGGATGCATTCTACGCCACCGTGGACGTCAACGCCTCGACGACGGCCTACAGCGTCACGCTGAAGCGCCCCTTCGCCCAGGTCAACGTGCTGGTGCCCCTGGCGGCCGTCCCGACCGGACAGACCGCCTTCAGTTCCGCGATGAAGGTCAAGGCACCGACGACCTTCGACCTGTTCGCCGGTGCGGCGACGGGGGCGGAGTCGGTGGTCGAGTTCTCCTCGAGCGCCATCAACACGGTGCCTTTCGGGAAATATGCCACGACGCACAAGTGGGTCGGCATGAACTATGTCCTGGTGAATTCCGCCAACACGGTGGAAGTGACTTCCTTCCAGGAAAGCGGAATGGCGACTGCCATCGTGCCGGGCAAGGTTCCCGCTAAGATGAACGGCCGTACCAACCTGGTGGGCAACATCTATGACCTGTCGGCCGAGTTCAACTTCAATGTCCAGATCGGTCCTGGTTTCGACTCCGAAGGAGAAGAGCCGGTGATCGGCCAGCAGACGGAGATTACCTTGGCTGACAACAGTACTTACACGGAGGCCAACCCGCTGACAATCAACGCCTCCGCTGCGGCTGCGCCGCAAAATGTGACCCTGCGGGTCAATGGCCACAGCTTCACCGAAGTGCTGGCGGGTGCTGCGCAGGGGGCGGCCATCACCGCTGTCTCTGCCAATACGGCCGTAGCGACGGCTTCCGTCAGCGGCAACGATGTGGTGATCACGCCGGTCGGCAACGGCCAGACGGTCGTCACCGTCACAACTCCGTCCTATACCAAGACTGACTATCGGGGTGCGAGTTTCCAGATCCCCGTCAAGGTCGAAGGCATGTCCGGCGGCGGTGGCGGCCAGGGAGGCGGCAGTGACACGATCGTGTTTGCTGATCTGAACCTGGAGAACGGCAAACAGTATACAGCTCCGTTTACCCAGGGTGATATGTCCGTCACGTTTGCCGGAGGCAATAATGACGGTAAGTACTACACCACCGGTTCCGGTATCCGTACGTATGGCGAGGGTACCATCACGGTCGCTTCCAGCAAGAATATCGTCAAGATCGAATTTACCTTCGATACGACCGAGACGAAGGACGGAGATAATACGGTAACTTACCTGCCTAATGAGGCGACTTTCGACAGTGTCACGCCCGGCAGTTATGATCTGACTACGCAAACCTGGACGGGTTCTGCCACGTCGGTCGTTCTCAAGCGCAAAACCGGTACGGGCCACTGGCGCCTGCAGAAAGTCAAAGTGTACTATGAAGGCGGCGGTGACTCCGGCGGGTCCGGCGGCGGCAGTGAGCAAGGTGGCGGTGGCGGCCAGAGTGGCGATACCGTCAAGTCACTTCCGTACAGCCAGGACTTCAAGGCAAGCGGACAGGGTGATTTCACCATCGACAACAAGACGCTTCCCGAGGCTTTGACTTATGTCTGGAGTTATGACAACAGATACGGAATGAAGGCATCTGCCTATAATCAGCAAGCCTATGCTTCCGAGAGCTGGCTGGTATCTCCTGTCGTCAACCTCTCTTCCGCCCAGCATCCGGTGCTGACTTTCCGACACGCTGTCAATCAGTTTGAATCGATTGATAAAGCCAAGGAGGAAGCTACCGTCTGGGTGCGTGAGGAGAATGGTACCTGGACACAACTGACCGGCGTTTCCTATCCTGCCTCGATGTCGTGGAGTTTTGTCGATAGTGGAGAGATAGATCTGTCCGGCTACAAGGGAAAGAAGATCCAGGTGGCCTTCAAGTATGTCAGTACCGCGACCAAAGCCGGCACTTGGGAGGTGGATAAATTCTCCATCGCAGAACCGGGCTCTTCTCAGGGCAGCGGCGGCCAGGGCGGCGATAACGAGAACCTTGGCACGCCTGATGCGACGCTGACGAATGCGGAGATTCGTGCTGCGACCGTAGATGCAGAAATCACCAGTGATAATCCTTCTTACCGGGCCGGCACCATTAACAGCGCGTCGGGCACCTGGACGGGTAATTTCGCCAAGCACAAGGACGGTGTCAAATTCCTTCAACTTCGCAACAAGAAGGGCGCCTTCATCACTTCGCCGACCTTCTCTTCCGCCATCAGCAAGGTGGCGGTGACGCTGACGAGTGAGGAGGGCGTGACGCTTGCCGACCGTACGTTGCACGCCGTTCCGGCATCGACTGTTGTCCCGACAGGTGATGACGCGTATACTTCTACGCTTTGGGCCAACGAGTATGGCTGTGTCCGGACTGGTGCTGAGAAGGGTGCAACAGTTGTCATTGATTTCCCTAGCGGAAGCAGTGTCACGCAGTTCATGCTGATTGCCGAAGGCGGCGCGACCTATATCGACCACATCGACGTCTATTACTGAACAACCGGGACCGGGGGCGCTGATCCGACGGTCACGACGGGAGCGGTTAGCTCTGTGACCACAGCCAGCGCAACCCTCTCCGGTAGTTTTGCTAACATGACGGATGTGCGGGACTACGGCTTCTATTGGGGCACGTCGTCCACCGCGCTGACGAACCAGA
This sequence comes from uncultured Bacteroidia bacterium, assembly GCA_902790635.1. GTDB lineage: Bacteria > Bacteroidota > Bacteroidia > Bacteroidales > UBA932 > Cryptobacteroides. The sequence continues at coordinate 12,033 of CADASN010000007.1, forward strand.
CACACCTGAACAGCTCTGCCAAGAACGCCGACAGCTTCAGTTCGGTCATTTCCAGCCTGGAGGCCGGCAAGACCTACTATTATCAGGCCTACGTGCAGCAGCTTGAAGGTGGCCAGCTGAAGGAATACAAGGGCGCCGTCAAGTCCTTCACCACGGCTGCGTCCACGGGGCAGGGGGGCTACCGGCCCTACCTGTACTGCTATGAGATGCCTGCCATCAACCTGAAGGCCGGCACCACCTACGGTAGCGGTAGCGAGAAATCGGGCTGCGGCTACAAGTGGTACAACCACGAGACGTCCAACGCGAACCAGAAGGTGGCTACGCATACGTACAAGTACAACAACAAGGTTTACCGCAATTATTCCTGCCTGGTGGACAAGACCAAGAAAGCCCCGCTCTGGAGCGCGTTCGTTATGCACAAGGACGTCTATCCGGACAACAATGTCGGACGGACCGGCAGTTGGACCGACGATCCGGCCATCCCTTCCGGATGGCAGCAGAGCGGCGTGGACAGTCCGTACAGCCGCGGCCACTTCGTGGCATCCAACTACCGGCAGGTCAACGATGATGCCAACGGTGCGACCTTCTACCACACCAACCAGGCCCCGCAGTACCAGACCTCGTTCAACGATGGTTGCTGGAACTCCCTGGAGCAGGCGGTGAAGAGCAATGCCCCTTCCGGGCGGGATACGCTCTACGTGGTGGTCGGCGTCCTGTATGAGACTTCGCAGACCAGCAGCGGTGTACCCATCCCGAGCCACTTCTACAAATTGCTGATGAAGTGTTCGTTTGACACTTCCGGCACGATGACTGCGGCCAAGGGTGTGGCCTACATCTTCACGAATGAAGCACATAGCGGCGATAAGTACACGGACGCGAAGTTCCGTACCACCATCGATGCGATTGAGGAGCGGACTGGATTTGACTTCTACGCCAACGTGCCAAAATCGCTACAGGACGCGGCAGAGCAGCAGACAGCTTCGCTATGGTAGGAGATCCCCGGTCAAGCCCGGGATGAGATCCTTCGACAAGCTCAGGATGACATTGCCTGAAATGACGGTTTAGCGAAAGCCGCAGATTGCGTTAAGCGATCTGCGGCTTTCCCGGGTTACGGGGCTTTTCGTGCCCCAGCGAGCGCTCGGGCATTTTCCCTTCCTGGAGATCCTCCCACGCGAGGCGGTTGCGGAAGATGTCGATCGCGGCGAAGATGGCGGCGCGCATTGAGCGGGGATCCGCTTCGTCGCGTCCGGACAGTTCGAAAGCCGTGCCGTGGTCCGGCGAAGTGCGGATGATGGGGAGCCCTGCCGTGAAGTTCACGCCGTCCTCGAAGGAGAGGGCCTTGAACGGCGCGAGTCCCTGGTCGTGGTACATCGCCAGCGTCGCGTCGAAATTCTCGAACTGGCTCATCCCGAAGTAGCCGTCGGGGGAGAAGGGACCGAAGGCGAGGATGCCCTCCTCGGTGGCTTTCCGGATGGCGGGGATGATGATGTCCTGCTCCTCGGTGCCGAGCAGGCCGCCGTCGCCGCTGTGCGGGTTGAGGCTGAGTACGGCGATGCGCGGCTGGTCCACCACGAAGTCCTGCTTGAGCGACGCGTTGATCAGGCGCAGCTTGCTCAGGATGCGCTCTTCGGTGATCTGGGCGGCGACGTCCTTGAGGGGAATGTGCCCCGTGACGACGGCCAGGCGGAGCCGGTGGCTGATCATGAACATCAGCGAATCCGGGGCGCCGAAAGCGTTCTGGATATATTCGGTGTGGCCCGGGAAGCCGAAGCCTTCGTTGGACATGGCCTTCTTGTTGATGGGGCCCGTGACGAGCACATCGATGAGGCCCTTCTTCAGCTCGCCGATGGCGGACTTGAGGGCCAGGATGGCGCCGTTGGCGGACTCGGCCGTGGCTTGTCCCGGCTCGGCATAGGCGCTGTCAGGCAGGCAGTTGACGATATTGACGCGCTTCGGATGGGCTTCCGAGGCGGAATGGATGACATTGGTGTCCATCTGCTCGACTTCCGGGATGGTTTTGCGGTAGAAGCCGAAGAGCTTGGAGGATCCGTAGATGACCGGGGTGAACTGCTCGAGGATCCGCGGGTCGGCGAGTGCCTTGATGATGACTTCGTAGCCGATGCCGTTGGAATCGCCCTGGGTGATGCCCACTATGATTTTTCCGTTTTGCATATCTTCTATTGATTAGATTCGTATCCTGTGTCCGGCGGAAGCCCGGGGAGGGAGTAGGCGGTGACTGCCAGGCGGTCGCAGCGCTCGTTCTCGGGATGGCCGGCGTGCCCCTTGATCCAGTGGAACTCCAGCCGGAACCGGGCGGCGAGCGCATCGAACTGCGCCCAGAGGTCGTGGTTCTTCTTGCGCTTCCAGCCCTCGGTGACCGTCCGGACCACGTAGGTGGAGTCGCTGAAGACCTGCACGTCCGCGCCCTCCCATCGGATGGCTTCGAGTCCCTTGATTACCGCCAGCAGTTCCATCCGGTTGTTGGTCGTCCGGGCGAAACCGCCGGACAGTTCTTTGCGGGCGTCACCGCAGCGGAGGACCGCTCCCCAGCCGCCGGGGCCGGGATTGCCGCTGGCCGCGCCGTCGGTGTAAAGATATATGGGAGGTCTCGTTGCCATTGTGTGCAAAATTAACTATTTTTGTCTGATAATTGAAGCATTACCGTCTATGAATTACGAAAGGACCCTGATCATCACCGGTGGCGCCGGATTCATCGGCAGCCACGTCGTCCGGCTGTTTGTGAACAAATACCCGCAGTACAAGATCATCAACGTGGACAAGCTGACCTACGCCGGCAACCTCGAAAACCTCCGGGACATTGAGTCCAAACCCAACTACCGCTTTGTCCGGGCGGACATCTGTGACTTCGACACCATTCTGAAGTTGATGCAGGACGAGCGGGTGGACGGCATCATCCACCTCGCCGCCGAGTCCCACGTGGACCGCTCCATCAAGGATCCCTTCACCTTCGCCCAGACCAATGTCATGGGCACGCTCTCGCTGCTGCAGGCGGCGAAGAACGTCTGGAACGGTGACTGGGCCGGGAAGCGCTTCTACCACATTTCCACCGACGAAGTGTACGGCGCGCTGGAGATGACGCACCCGGAAGGGATCGAACCGCCGTTCACGACCAAGGCCTCCAGCGGCCAGCACCACCTCGCCTACGGCGAAAAGTTCTTCACGGAGGACCTGAAATACCAGCCGCACAGCCCCTACAGCGCCGCCAAGGCCAGCAGCGACCACTTCGTGCGGGCCTTCCACGACACCTACGGCCTGCCGACGATCGTGACGAACTGCTCCAACAACTACGGCCCCTACCAGTTCCCGGAGAAGCTCATCCCGCTGTTCATCAACAACATCCGTCACCGCAAGCCGCTTCCCGTGTACGGCAAGGGAGAAAATGTCCGCGACTGGCTCTACGTCGAGGACCACGCCCGGGCGATCGACCTCATCTTCCACGAAGGCAAGACGGGGGAGACCTACAACATCGGCGGCTTCAACGAGTGGAAGAATATCGACATCATCAAGGTGCTCATCAACACGGTGGACCGGGTGCTGGGCCGTCCGGAAGGGGCCGACATGGACCTGATCACCTTCGTCACCGACCGTGCCGGACATGACCTGCGCTATGCCATCGACTCCTCCAAGCTGCAGAAAGAACTGGGCTGGGAGCCGAGCCTGCAGTTCGAGGAAGGCATCGAGAAGACCGTACGCTGGTACCTGGACAACCAGGAATGGATGGACCGCGTCACCAGCGGCGAGTACGAGAAATACTACGAACAAATGTACGCCGGCCGATGAGAAGACTGCTGCCGCTGATCCTGGTCCTGTCCCTGCTGGGTGCCCCGCACGCCAGTGCGCAGTATGCTGCGCGCCGGGACAGCGCGGCGGTCAGCACGCCGGTGTTCCGCGCCACCGAGCTCATCGCGCCCGGGGTGCTGATGACTTCCGGTGTGCTGATCCACTGCTTCGGCCACGATGCGATCGACGTGCCGGTCAACCGCTGGGCGCAGGAGGAGTGGCGGCGTGGCCGTCCCGAGCGGAATTTCGACAACTACATCCAATACCTGCCCCTCGCCATGGATCTGGGCCTGGGCCTGGTCGGCGCCCGTTCCGAGCATGCCTTCGTGGACCGGACCCTCGAGACGGCCCTGGGGGCCCTCACCCTGGGTGCGGTCTCCTGGACGATGAAGGAGGTGATCGACTCCCCGCGTCCGAACGGGGTGGACGCTCGTTCTTTCCCGTCCGGCCATACGGACTGGGTCTTTTTCGGCGCGGAGCTGGTCCGCATGGAGTACGGCTGGGGCTGGGGCGCAGGTGCCTATGCCGTCGCCACGACCGTGGCGGTGATGCGCAACTACAACAACTGGCACTGGATGAGCGACTGCCTGATGGGAGCCGGACTGGGCATCCTGACGGCCCATGCGGGGCGCTGGCTGCTGGAGCCGACCAAGAACCTGCTGCACATCCCGACGATCTCCTGGGATGGCCGCCGGACACCGGTCCAGACCGCATTCATGCCGACGATCGATCCCGTGAGCGGGACCGTCTGCGCTTCCCTGGCTTTTGTCTTTTAACCGTTCACGATGGCCCGTCCCGCCCGCATATCCGCTTGGGGCAGGAGCCTGCTGGCCGTCCTGCTGCTGACGCTGTGCGGCTTGCCGCAGTCCTGGGCGCAGAAGGCAGTGCGGCTGGACACGACGGTGTTCCGGCCCACGCAGTTGATTGCTCCCGGGGCGCTGATTGTCTCGGGCATAGCCATCCACGGCCTGGCGCATGAGAGCTGGGATTTTTCGGTGCGGGAAGGGATGCAGAACTGGCGGGCGAAAGGGGGCGAAGTGCCGTTCTATGAGGAGATTCTCCGCTATATGCCTGCGGTTCCGCTCATCGTGGATCTGGGCCTGGGTCTGACCGGAGTTCCGGCGGTGCACAACCTGCACGACCGTTTCATCGAGGCGGGCCTGGCGTCGGTGCTGGTTGGCGGATCCGCCCTGATCCTGAAGAAGATCATCGTCTCGCCGCGTCCCGACGGATCCGATATGCATTCCTTCCCGTCGGGCCACAGCTGCATTTCGTTTATGGGTGCGGAACTGATCCGGATGGAGTATGGATGGGGCTGGGGAGCCGGAGCTTATGCGGTGGCCGGAACGGTGGCCTTCCTGCGCCTGTATCACGACTGGCACTGGTTGAGCGACCTGTTTCTGGGTGCGGGCATCGGCATCCTGGGCGCCCATGTGGGCCGCTGGCTGCTGGATCCGACCAAGAGGCTGCTGAATATCGTCACGGGCCCCGGCGATTCCGTGAAGGCTGCCCCCGAAGTGTCGGTGGTTCCGAGCTATGACCCGTTCAGCGGTTCCTTTGGGACCACACTCGCGTTTCGCTTTTAATTCTATGACATCCATACTTTTAACGCTATTGTTGGCGCTCGTCCCGGACTGGATCGGCTGGGAGGAGGCGTTTCCCTGGGACGTCGAGACGGAGCACAGCCGCCTCAGCGCCCGCTACCTGCGCACGGAGTTCTCCCTGGATGCGCCGGTGCGGGAAGCCACCCTGGACATCTGCGGCCTCGGCCTGTACGAATGCTACATCAACGGGGAGAAGATCTCCGAGGACGTCCTGACGCCCAACCCGACCGACTACCGCAAGACCATCCTCTACAATACCTACGAGGTGGGCGGCCTGCTCGCTGAAGGGGCGAACGCGCTCGGCGTGGCGCTGGGTCCGGGCCGCTTCTACACGATGCAGCAGCACTACAAGCCCCACAAGATCCGCAACTTCGGCTATCCCAAACTCTGGATGCGGCTGCACGTGACGCTTGCGGACGGTCGGGACACGACCCTGGTCTCGCGGGAGCAGGGCTGGACGCTGACGGCGGAAGGCCCGGTCCGCAGCGCGAACGAATACGACGGCGAGGTCTACGACGCCCGGCGGGAGCTGGGGGCGTGGACCCTTCCGGGTTATGACGACGGCGCCTGGCTGCCCGCGCGCCGTTCCTCCCTGCCGGACGGCACCCTGCGGCCTTCGCCTTCGCCCGCGATGCGGGTAATGCAGACGCTCGCGCCCAAGGCCCTGATGCGGCACGGGGACGCGTGGATCATTGATTTCGGGCAGAATATGGCGGGCTGGGTGCGGGTGCGCCTGCGCGATACCCGCCCTGGGCAGACGGTCCGCCTACGCTTCGCCGAGACCCTGACGGCGGACGGCGGGCTCTACACCGACAACCTGCGCCACGCGCAGAGCACGGACACCTATATCTGCTCCGGCCGCGAGGCGAGTGACTGGTGGCATCCCATTTTCACCACGCACGGTTTCCGCTATGTGGAGGTCAGCGGGCTGCAGAACCCGGTGCCTGAGGACTTCCTGGCGGACCTGATCTACGACAATATCGCGTCCATCGGGACGTTCGAATGCTCCAATGAGGTGCTGAATGCCGTCTGGCACAACGCCTGGTGGGGGATTGCGTCCAACTACAAGGGGATGCCCATCGACTGCCCGCAGCGCGACGAGCGTATGCCCTGGCTGGGCGACCGCGTGGCCGGTTCGCTGGGCGAAAGCTTCCTCTTCGACACCCACGCGCTCTACGCGAAATGGATGCGCGACATCCGTGAGGCGCAGCGCGAGGACGGCTCCATCCCCGACGTCGCCCCGGCGTTCTGGAACTACTATTCCGACAACATGACCTGGCCGGCGGCGCTCCCGATGGGCTGCGACCTGCTCTGGGAGCAGTTCGGCGACCTGCAGCCCATCCGCGACAGCTACGCTTCCATCGTGAAGTGGATGAACTATATGCGGGAGACCTACGGAGATGCGGACGGCATCATCACCAAGGATCGCTACGGCGACTGGTGTATGCCGCCGGAGTCGCTGGAGTTGGTGCATAGTGCCGATTCCGACCGTATCACGGACGGGGCGCTGATCTCGACGGCCTACTACGTCAAGATCGCCCGGCTGCTCGCCAAGTTCGCGCGCCTGCAGGGCCTGCGCCGGGAGGCGCGCCACTGGGACGCCGAGGCGGAGCGCACGGCGGAGGCCTTCAACCGGCGCTTCCTGCACGAACAATCATACTACGGCAACAATACGGTAACGGCGAACGTCCTCCCGCTGGCTTTCGATATCGTCCCGAAAGAATGCCGCGCGGCGGTGGAGCAGAGTATCGTCTCGAAGATCCTGCGCGACGGTGGCGGCCACATCAGCTGCGGCGTGATCGGCCTGCAGTGGATCCAGCATGAACTCTCGCGGATGGGCCGCAGTGACGTGGCCTTCCTCCTGGCCTCGCAGGATACCTACCCGAGCTACGGCTATATGGCCGCGCGCGGCGCCACGACGATCTGGGAGCTTTGGAACGGCGACACGGCCGACCCGTCGATGAACAGCGGCAACCACGTGATGCTCCTCGGCGACCTCATCTCCTGGTACTACCACGAGTTGGTGGGCATCCGTCCGCTCAAGCCGGGATACCGGCAGATCGGCCTGAAGCCCGACTTCTCCATCGAGGGGCTGGACTGGGTGGACGCCTCCTACCGGACGCCCTTCGGGGTGGTGGAGTCCCGCTGGAAGAAGGACCTGGAGCGCGTCGTGTGGGACATCACCGTGCCGGAAGGCACCACGGCGCGCGTGTGGTTTCCGGGCCGCAGACGGCCGCTGCGGGTACGCCCGGGCAGTTATCATTACGAAGTCGCCCTGCCGCACGACAGACGCATGGTCGAGCAGTCTTTCCTGTATGAGCAGGCGCCCTTCCCGCAGTGCCACGCATCGACCGTCGCCCAGACCCCGGAAGGGGACCTGGTGGCGGCGTATTTCGGCGGGACGCGCGAGAAGAACCCGGACGTGTGTATCTGGGTGAGCCACAAGCCGGCGGGGAGCCGTGTCTGGAGCGAGCCGGTGCTCGTCGAAGACGGCGTCCAGCCGGACGGCACCCCCGTCGCCTGCTGGAATCCGGTCCTCTTTCAGATCCCCGATCGGGTCGGGGATGACGGTTCGTCGTCATTCGCCGGCCCCACGTCGTCATTCGCCGGCTCCACTTCGTCATTCGCCGGCTTGACCGGCGAATCTCCTGGCGAGCTGCTGCTCTTCTACAAGGTCGCGCCGACCATCCAGGAGTGGGTGGGTTACATCCGCCGTTCGCGCGACGGAGGCCGGACCTGGAGCGAGGCGGAGCGTCTGCCGGACGGCCTGCTGGGGGCCATCAAGGACAAGCCGGTGCAGCTTCCCGACGGGCGTATCATCGCCCCGTCCAGCACCGAGGACGGCACCTGGCGCATCCATTTCGAGATCTCGGACGACGGGGGCCACAGCTGGCGCAAGGTGGGGCCTGTCACGCAGCCGGAGGGCTTCCAATGCATCCAGCCCACCCTCCTCATCCACCCGGACGGTACGCTGCAGGCCCTCTGCCGCACCAAGAACGCCTTCGTGGGGACGAGCTGGAGCCGCGACCGCGGCGAGACCTGGAGCGAGGTGGAGCTGCTCGATGTGCCGCACAACCAGTCGGGCCTGGACGCCGTGACCCTGCGCGACGGGAGCTTTGCGATGGTCCACAACAACGTCGGCCCCTATCCCGGGACCACCAAGGGCCCGCGCACGCCGCTCAGCGTGTCGCTCTCGAAGGACGGCATCCATTGGAAGCACCTGATCACCCTCGAGGACAGCCCGGTCGGCGAATACTCCTATCCGGCCGTCATCCAGGATGACGACGGCTCCCTGGACATCACCTACACCTGGCGGCGCCGGAGGGTCAAGTTCGTAAAAATCAGAATGTAAGAGATCCCCGATCGAGTCGGGGATGACGTATCATCGTCATTCGCCGGCTTGACCGGCGACCCGAGCGAAGCGAGAGATGGCGACTGCCAGGGAGGCAAATCTAGCGGCGGACGGCGGGTTTCTTCCTGGTAATCCGATAAACAGCTATTATATTTATCAAGTTTGTTTATATTTGCATACAATAAATACATTTGTGTGAGAAAACAAAAACGTATATATTTGATTCTGTTAAAGAAAGTTTATGAAAGCGACACATTGCTTTTGCCTATTTGTAGTGCTTTTGCTATTCACAGCTTGTTCCTATTTGAATCTTTCTGAAAGCATATCAGATTCTCAACCGTTGAATCTTGAGTCGACCATTTTGGAAACAAAAGGAGAATCAGAGTTGTTTTATTATTATTTTGATGAAAAAATATACCTGGTTGAGCGCCAAGATTTGGTTTTTATTCGTTTCGTCGATAAAAATTGGAAGTACATATCAAAGCTACCTTTCAAATTCATCGGTGCCGAACTCTTGTAGAAGGATGTTGTATATTGAGATTCAAGATGCGCTATGAAGCAATACATAATAGTTTTTTATCTGAGTTTGCTGGGATGTCTCTTTTTGTTGGTGGGATGTTCCTACATTGATCCGATTGGGCTGGAAGATGCAGGAGGCATAGATAATGCTACGTTGTTTCAGGATCCCCTGATGATGGAGCTGGCGCTACAGACGCTGCAGGACAATTCCAAGGAGTTCGGCGGCGGCTCCATCGCGGAAGATCGGGGCGATTTTGCCATCGTGATCAATGATGCATCTCTGTTGAAGAATATTGAATATGAGGCGGGAATAATAGCACAATGGCCCGAGATTGATTTTAAGAACCACACCGTGATTGTTGGTGCCTATTACGCTATGTCCGGCTATCGGGTGAGCAAGCAGCAGATCAAGAAAAAAGAGGATTCCCTGGAATTGTACATCGAAATCAAAGGCGACAATGCCAGCAAGTTGATAAGCAGCTATCACGGCTTTGGCGGTATCTACCCTAAGCTCCCGAACCTTCCTGTCAAGATCATCCGCAAAAACAACTATTAAAGCACAGTTGTAAAAGATCCCCGATCGGGTCGGGGATGACGGTTAGCGGCGGACGGCCGGTTTCTTGCCGTTGTAGAGGAAGTCGAGGGCCTGCTTCAGGATCCACTCGCGGTCGGTGTCTTTCAGCACCGTCTCGATCGGGACGCCGAGGGAGACGGTCCGGAAGTTGTCGCCCTGGTTGCAGACGGCGGCAGCATACAGCGAGCCGGGGTAGCGGAGCCAGATCTTGGCGCCCTTGCCCGCGGCCTTGAGCCCGTCGGGGCGCTCCACGCAATAGATCAGTTCATTCATGTCCTTGCTGAACGGCATGTCGGCGATGCAGCCGGTGTTGGTGCCGAAGGCGTTGGCCAGCTGGTAGCCGAGGACCTCTTCCGCGAAAGCGGCGGCGGAGGCGTCGCCTTCGTTGTCCGAGGCGATCATCGCTCCGCTGACGAGCAGGTTGCCGCCGGTCTGGACGACCTTGCGCAGGGCCTGGACCAGCGGCTGCGGGAAGACGGGGAAGCGCTCGGGCTTCGCCCCGCGGCCGGTGGGGGTGCGCCCCTGCTTGCCGCAGATCAGGTCCACGGCATAGACCGGCTCGCTGCTGGCGCAGAAAGCCTCGCGCGACATCGAATAGAAGGGGTAGCCCAGCCGCAGCAGGGCCTTGCCGTGGACGGCCGGGTAGTCGAATGTGTTGCCCGCGATGATCCTCCCGGCCTGGTCGTCGTAGGTCGCGCCGAAACCGGGGTAGGCGTTGTCCACATAGAGGGCGGAACGGCGGAACTCATAGTTCTCGCCGATGTAGCCGATCTCGTTGATATAGGGCACGCCCGTGTCCAGCCGGCTCTCGAAGCCGGCAAACCCCGGACTCTCCACCCAGGACGGGGCGGATACGCGGTCGAAGTTATTGACAATCAGTACCGGAGCCTTGGAGGCTCCCGCCGGGATGCCCACGGAGAGGATCTCTGAAGGGAAGCTCTTGCCGCCGTCGTTGTAGGCGACCACCTGGTAGCTGTAGACATGTCCGGGGCGGATGGGCAGCTCAATGGACGGCTCCGTGGTCTCGACGCCCTGGTCGAAGACTCCGTCGTCGATGCGCGTATAGACGATGTAGCCATCGCTCCGGGCCGTCGGCTCCTTGGGGTCGGGGGTGGGCTTCCAGCTCAGCGCGACCTTGTCGGAGCCCGGAAGCCGGGCGGCAAAGGCCTGCGGCGGCAGGGGCTGCACGACATAGGGACAATGGTAGATCTCGCTCAGCGCCTTGAGCATGCCCTTATAGACCGCCCGGCTGGCCGTGAAGCGGAAGGACGGGTCGAGGCCGTATTTCATGTCGGCGAAATTCTGGTGGCTGAGCAGCTCCAGGATCATGGCCGGGACGCCGGAGGTGCGGGGCTCGCTGTAGCTGCGGTCCCACAGGCCGCGCCGGGTCCACTTGGGGTCGTAGTCAAGCCGCAGGTCCTGCACGACCTGGCTCTGGACATAGTCGCAGAGGGTGCGGCTGATGATGCGGTCGCGCCCGTCGGAGAACTCCCGCTCGCCGTCGCAGCGCAGGGTGTAGATGGCGAGCGTGCCGATGGTGCTGTCGTTGGGCGTCACGCCCGCGTCGGTATGGAAGGCGAGGGCGAGATCGACGGGGATCTCTTTCTGCTCGCGCATCATCACGGTCCAGGCGCCGCGGGCCGCGTAGTCGTTGGTATAGTCGGTCTCCCAGCCCCGGGTAAGGGTGCTGTCGGCGCCGGCCCACTGCATCCAGTAATGGGCGCCTTCCACGGAGGCGGCCATCCCGGAGATGCGTCCGCCGCGTTCGATCTTGCCCATCCCGCCGCCGATCTTGACGGCATCGGCGGTCACGATTTCGCCGGAGGCGCCCCGGTTGTCCAGGATCACCTGGCCTTCGGTGCCTTCGGCAAATTCGAACGTGCCCAGGTAGATCCAGGTGCCCCCGCCGCGGCGCTGGTTGACCGAGAACTCGGTCTCGCCGCCCAGGTGCCTGACGGTGTAGTGCGCCCGCCGGGTGGAGCCGGGCAGGGTCTTGTAGGAGATGTACACGGCGTAGCGCCCGCGCTGCTCGATGCGCGGCGTCCAGATGGCCTTGGCGGTCGCTTCGTTGCCGGAGCAGCGGGTCTGCCGGGCCGTGCCGGCTTTGAACGGGTGGTCGGAGAAGGTGTAAACGGGCTTGGTGTCGGCAAATCCCTCGCCGGCGGCAGTCCAGGTGCCGGTCTCGTCATAGCGCCCGGCCTTGCGGATCCGGCCTTCGCGCGGTCCGTCGAAGGCGCGGTCGTTGTCGCAGATGATCTCGCGCCACTGCGTGTCCCGCTCGCGCGGGGTCATCACATAGGCGCCGGAGTTCTCCAGCATTGGGATCAGGAAGGGCAGCACGAAAGTCTGGGTGAACATGTCCTCCACCGTGCGGTGGAGGCAGGCGCGCTGCCAGGTCCAGAGGTCCATCCCCTCGTCATAATAGTATCCGTGGCTCTGCCAGAGGACGATATAGCGGTCAGACAGCCCCTTGGGGAAGCTCCGCGCCCCGACCTGCTCGATGAAGCGGGGACGGGACTGCCGGGGGTCGTCCGTCTTGTGGACGTAGTCGGAGGGCTTGCCGTCGGAGCCGAGCGTCGGGGTAGCGAGCTCGTCGAGCTCATAGCGGTTGGTGATCAGCTTGCCGGGGGTGAAGTCCTTGAATGTCCACTCCTTGTTCAGTTCTGCGCGGAACCATTCGACGTCGGCCGTGTGCCAGGGGTAGTAGGAGAGGTCGGCGTTGAAGGTGAGGTCGAGCGTGCTGCCGCTCTGGGTGACCTTGGTGACCGAGATCCGCTGGTGGACGCTGGTCCGCCGCTCCAGCCGGGCGCCCAGGGTGTCGCAGATCGTGCGGAAGTCGCGCGTGCGGGGGACGGTCTGCCCGGAGACGGGCAATGCGAGCAGGAGGCTGAGCAGCAGGGCGGGGAGGTGTCGGGTCATGGGGTCTTCTTTTTCTTCATTTTGGAGACATCGATGATGAAGACCATCAGCGATGAGATGCAGATGGACAGGCAGTCCGCTCCGAAGTCCTTGATGTCCTGGCGGCGGTAGGGGAGCGATCCCTGGATGATCTCGGTGATGCCGGCGAAGATGCAGCCGAAGGCACAGATGCTGATCAGTGCCGCCAGGGCCTGCCAGGGCGTCTCGGTCAGGTGGTCGTAGGCGAGGAACGCCAGCACCGGGAAGGGGAAGAACATGCAGAAATGCACGATCTTGTCCATGCGGATCCCGAACAGCATCTTCGGGACGTCCGGGAGCTTGTGGAAATTGGCGAAGCACAAGTATGCCACTCCCACGATGTAGAGGATCATCGCGATGCGGAACAGGAGCTTGCGGGTGGTGTTGGGCGTCATACTACAGGGCCTGCATGTCGTGAAGTTTGCGGTAGTAACCGCCCCGGGCGATCAGTTCGTCGTGGCGGCCGCGCTCGACGATGCGGCCGTCATCCATCACGATGATCTCGTCGGCGTTCTTGATGGTGCTGAGCCGGTGGGCGATGGCGATGGTGGTGCGGTTCTGCATCAGCTTCTCCAGGGCTTCCTGTACGCTGCGTTCGGACTCGGTGTCCAGGGAGGCGGTGGCCTCGTCGAGGATAAGGACCGGCGGGTTCTTGAGGATGGCGCGGGCGATGCTGATGCGCTGGCGCTGACCGCCCGAGAGCTTGACGCCCCGGTCGCCGATGTTGGTATCGTAGCCTTCTTCCTTGTCCAGGATAAATTCGTGTGCGCCCGCGATGCGGGCGGCGGCCTCGACTTCCTCGCGGGTGGCGTCCTGTTTGCCGAAGGCGATGTTGTTGAATACCGTGTCGTTGAACAGGATCGGGTCCTGGTTGACATTGCCCATCAGGGCGCGCAGGTCGCGCAGGCGGACGTCGCGGATGTCGGTGCCGTCGATGGTGATGGAGCCTTCGGCGACGTCGTAGAAGCGGGGGATCAGGTCCACGAGGGTGGACTTGCCGGCGCCGCTGGCCCCGACGATGGCGATGGTCTTGCCTTTCGGGATCTCCAGGTCGATGCCGTGGAGCACTTCGCGCCCGTCCTCGTAGCGGAACTTGACGCCGCTGAAGCGGATGCTCTCATGCAGGCCGTCGAGCGGCTTGGGATCCGCAGGTTCCCGGATGGGGTTTTCCGCCTGGAGGATCACGTCGATACGCTCCATCGAAGCCAGGCCCTTGGGGATGCCGTAGGCGGCTTTCGAGAGGTCCTTGATGGGCTGGATAACGCTGTAGAGGATGGCCATGTAGGCCATGAACGAGGGGGCGTCGATGACGGCGTGGTCGCCCAGGATGAGGGTGCCGCCGAACCACAGGACGATGGCGATCATCGCCGAGCCGAGGAACTCGCTGACCGGGTGGGCGCTGGCCTGGCGGACGGCCACCTGCGTGTTCTTGTGGCGCATTGACTCCGTGACTTTGTCGAAACGGGTGTCCATGCGGCGCTCGGCGCGGAAAGCCTTGACGATGCGCAGGCCGCCGAGGGTCTCCTCGACCTGGCTCATCGTGTCGCTCCAGTATTTCTGTGCCTCGACGGAGTCGGCCTTGAGGCGGCGTCCGGTGGCGCTGATGATGCCGATCATCAGCGGGGCGAAGATGATCACGAACAGGGTGAGCTGCCAGGACATCCGGAAGAGGACGCCCAGGTAGATGATGATGAGGATGGGGTTCTTGATCAGCATCTCGATGGTGCTGGTGATGGAAGTCTCCACCTCCTGGACATCGCCGCTGATGCGGGCGATGATGTCGCCCTTGCGCTCCTGGCTGAAGAATCCGAGCGGGAGGGCGAGGATCTTGCGGTAGATCTCCATCCGCAGGTCCTTGACCACGCCGGTGCGGATGGGGACCATCACGGCGGCGGCGCCGAAATAGCAGGCCACCTTGATGGCCACGATGCCGATGAAGATGAGGCAGAGCATCAGCAGGACGTGGCTCTGGCCGTAGTCGGCGATGAACTGCGAGATGTAGTAGTAGGCGTTGTTGGAGATCTCGTTGAAGGGCATCCCCCGGTGCCAGGGGATGAATTCGTAGCGGGTCTCGCTGACATTGAAGAGGATCTGGAGGATGGGGATGAGCAGCGAGAAGGAGAAGACGTTGAAGATGGCCGACAGGATGTTGAGGACCACCGATCCGCCCACGTAGCCCTTGTACGGGGCCACGTAGCGCCTGAGTATCTTCCAGAAGGCTTTCATACTATCCTACAAATATAATAATATTCTGTAATAATCCGCCAGACAAGCAAGACCGGCTGCTCCGCAAAAACGCTTCGCAACCGGTCCCGCTTGTCTTTGGCTCATCGTATGATCCGGCAGCCGACCTTCCCACCCTCCGCACGGCCCCCGACGGCACAGGCAAACGGCCACTGGCTCACGCATGGCGAACGCACCGGCTGCCGGGGTGTTAAAGGAGGCTGAGAAGCCAGGATGCGATCAGGTCGATGCGGCGGGCGAGGACGGCGTAGTCGAGGGAGGCGGCGGTGTCGGCGGGTTTGTTGGTGTTGAGGGTGATGCCGGAGGTGAACATGACGGCGGGGATGCCGGCTTCGAGGAAGCAGCGCTGGTCGCCGACCCGGCGGTAGAAGAGTTCCGTGAAATTGGCGCTGCCATAATAATCATAAGCCAGGTCGAGACCCGGCCCCCGGTTGGCGGCTTCCAGGCCGGTGCGGAAGGCCGCTCCGCCCAGTGCAATCAGGTAGTCGGGGCGGCTGCTGCGGATGGGGGCGAGGGTGGATCCGATCTGGTCGAGGTTGACCATCGCGCGGATCGGGTATTCCTGGCGGAAACGCTCAAGGAAGGCCCTGGAGCCGGCAAGGTCGGCGTGGTGGCCGTCGAAGGCCACGAAAATCAGCCCGGTCGGGCCGGTGCAGGCCCCGGGCAGCGAGCGGGCCAGCGCGAGCAGGGCGGCGAGTCCGGAGGCGTTGGCGTCGGCTCCGGGATAGAGCGTGCCGTCAAGCGTGCCCAGCCCGTCGGAATAGGCCCCCACGACGATGTACGAGCGGAACCAGCCGGGCGTCACGGCCACGACGTTGTGGCCGGCTTTCGCCCCTGCGGGGAAACTCTGGACCGTGGTCCGCAGGCCGGCATTGCGCAGCTCGCGGAGCAGGTAGAGGGTTGCCGACTGTGCCCCGGCGCTGCCGCAGGCGCGGCCCGTCTGCAGGGAGTCTGCGAAGAACTGCACTTCCGCGCGCAGCCCGGCCGTCCCGTCCTGTCCGGACAGGGACAGGGAAAACAGCAGGGCGGGCAATACGATTTTGAGGAGTCGCTTCAATTCGGGTCCGATAATTGTTTATCTTTGCAAAGTTAATGAAAAAGTTTCTGCTGACCATAACGGGCCTCCTGCTGGGAGTGTCTTTCGCTTTCGCGCAGTATGACAAGGATGTCTTCATGTGGCGGGGGCGGCAGGCTTTGTCCGATGGGAAGTATGCGCTGGCCATCGAGAATTTCAACGTGCTGTCGCGGCTGGATTCCACGGATTACTGGAGTTTCTTCTTCCGCGGCATCGCCAAGTACAACCTCGGCGACCTGCGCGGCGCGCAGACGGATTTCAATACTTCCGTCCGGCTCAACCCCGTGTTTACCAATGGCTTCCACTACCGGGCCATCACGGAGAGCCGTTTCGGCGACTACGAGGCGGCGTTCCGGGATTTCGACCGGGCGCTCGAACTGCGCCCCGGGCAGGTGGGCATCTATTTCTCCCGCGGGGTGGCCAATTTCCTGGCGCAGAAGTTCGAGGACGCCGTTGCGGATTTCGACTATTATATCAAGAAGGAGCCCCGGGATCCTGCCGCGTTCCTCAACCGGGGTGCCTGCTACCTTTTCCTGACGGACACGACCCGGGCCCTGGCGGACTACAACCGGGCCATCCGGCTCGACCGCCTGGAGCCCGAGGGCTATGTGCGCCGGGCCCGCGTCTATGCTTCGCAGAAGCGTTACGACGAGGCGATCGCCGACCTGGACCAGGCGATCGGCCTGGACCGGGAGAATACTTTCGCCTATTTCAACCGGGCCCTGCTCTACTATGAGACCAAGCGCTACAATGAGGCGATGGCCGATCTCAATACCGTGCTCGATTACGAGCCCGGCAATGCGCTGACACTCTACAACCGCAGCCTCATCTATGCCCAGGTGGGCGCCTTCGAGCAGGCGCTGGAGGACATGGACCGCGTGATCAACATCAATCCCGGCAACGTGCTGGCGCACTACAACCGGGCGGCCATCTTCGTGGAGATGGGCCGTTGGCAGGACGCCCTGGAGGACTACAACAAGTCCATCGAGCTGTATCCCGATTTCGCGAAAGCGTACCTGAACCGCTCCTACGTGGAGAATATGCTCGGGCGCATGCGCGAGTCCCGCGCGGACTACCAGACCGCGCAGCAGAAGGTGCGGGACTACCGTGCGCGGAGCGGCGAGGCCTCTTTTGCCGATACGACCCGCAAGTACAATTCGCTGCTGGCGCTGGATGCGGACTTCGCGAAAAAGGACTTCGACAACGAGCTCCTGCAGCACCGCGACATCGATATCCGCCTGCGGCCGCTCTACCGCTTCAGCCTCGCGCCCGAGCGGGAGAACCGCAGCGTCGCGCTGTCGCACCGCTACGAGAATGTCCTGATTGACCGCTTTATCGACGCGGCGCCGACTCCGATCACCCTCGGCAATACGGAGAGCAAGGGCACGGACAACTACCTGTTCACGGCCAATGCGGAGGAGTATTTCGTCAAGGGCCTCCAGGAGCTGCAGCGAAAGCAGTTCAACTCCGCCCTGAACTGGTTCGACAAGGCCGTGGCCGCGGCCGGAGACGACAGCGAGCGCGACCGGTATGCTCGTTACTACAAGGCGTTCTACCTGATGAACCGGGGCGTGCTGAAGGCGGAGATGATCGATTTCATCGCTTCGCTCGAAGGCAATGTGCAGACGCTTTCGATGGATACGGACGGTACCACGCGGGCCCGCGTGAGCGACCGGGTGGCCCGGACCTACGATTATTCCGAGGCGGTCGCGGATATCCGCGAAGCCCTGTCGATCCTGCCCGACATCCCGTATCTCTATTTCGACCTGGGCAACCTGGAGTGCCTGTCGTCCCGCTTTGTCGAGGCACTGGAGAACTACGACATGGCGATCAAGCTCTATCCGGGGATGGGCGATGCATACTACAACCGCGGGCTCGTGCTGATCTATCTGAAAGACAAGGAAAAAGGGTGCATCGACCTGTCGCGCGCCGGGGAGCTCGGCGTAGCGGACTCCTACAGCGTCATCTCCAAGTACTGTACGGATGAAAACAACAATTAAGTTCAAGTCCTTCACCTCCGGCAGCTGCGGGAATTGCTATTTCATCGGGATTTTCGGTGAGGATGACACCTGCGAGGCCGGGGTGCTGGTGGATGCCGGCTTCAGCCCGCGCCGCCTCAGGAAGGAGTTGGAGCGGGAGCATCTGGGGTTCGGGGATTTCGCCGGGTTGCTGATCACCCACGACCACAATGACCACATCCGTTCGCTGGGTTCCTATTGCAAGCATCTGCGCAAGCCGGTGTGGACGCCGCCGGAACTGGCGGGCGCGCTCTCGCGCCATTTCATCACGGGGGAGTATTACGGTGGCTGCCGGCAGGAGCTCGCCCCCGGCTGGAACGAACTGGTCCCCGGGCGCATCCGGGCACAGTATTTCGAGGTGCCGCACGATGCGTCCTACACCGTCGGCTATGCGCTGCTGCTGGATGATTATAAGTTCGTAATCATGACGGACATCGGGCGGATGGTGCCGCAGGCGCTGGCGTTTGCCCGGCAGGCGGACACGGTCGTGATCGAGTCCAATTACGACCTCTACATGCTCCGGCACGGCAGCTATCCCCGGGAGCTGCAGGACCGCATCTGCGGGGGGAACGGCCACCTCTCCAATGCCGAATGCGCGGAAGCGATCGGGGACTTCGCGCATCCCGGCCTGCGCAACATCTTCCTCTGCCACCTGAGCGAGCACAACAATACGCCCGAACTCGCCCTCCGGGCCAGTTCGGAAGTCCTGAGCGGACTTTTCGCCCCCGGCACCGCCCTGCAGGACGAGCGCATCCCGCGCCTCTGCCCCCTTCCCCGCATGACCCCCTCGCCCCTGTTCGTCCTGTAGCGGAGACGGAATTCCCAGGCGATCATCATCCCTGCTAAAAGACCGTATTGACCAGCTCCCGGCCGAGTTGGTGGAGGGCTGAAGCGATTTTGGCGACCTGCGCTTTCCGAGGTTTCGAGATCCCGTGCTGATAGGCCCAGAGCTGTTTCGGATGGATGCCGGACAGGCGCCCAAGGGCGGTCGGGGTGATGACTCCCGAATAATATTCCAGCATGGTTCGGACATCCCAGTGGGTGACAAACTCATACGCGTCATCCAGCCAGTCCGGGTAGATCAAGGCATGTTCCCGACCCGTCTCCCGGGTCAGACGCAAGGTCTCTTCGAGTTCTTTCCTGGCGGCATCCGGCGTGTGCCCGCTGCCGAACAGGGCGGGGTGGTCATTGCAATAGGCGCTGTAGAAACCATCCTGGGCAATATTGATGGTAATGTCAACCTTTTTCATTTTGCTAAATTGATATTCAAGTCTTTCAGTATCTTTCTGGCAAAGATGTCGTCAATCTCTTTTCCCTTATGAAACGGGACCGTGTAAACCTTGCCGTCTTTCTCGTATCGGATATGGCTGCCTTTTCCGCGTTCCGGCAGGGGCCGCCAATGGTTCTTCCGAATGATTCTATGCAGTTCGGCGTATTTCATAGTTTGTCGTGTTCGGTCTTGCAAATATAGAAATTTTTCTACGATATCGTTGTTTTCATTGATAATTTTCAATGAATGCGTGATTCGGTTTTGTCCCGGATTATTGTTATATTTGTAAATTCAATGAAACTAATACTAACTCGATACAATTATGGTCAAAGTCAATGTGGGAGGCTGCAGCTCCTTTGTCAAAGATGCAGATTATCAGAAGTATGTAGAGAAGGCCCTGGCGGCTTTTGATGTGCTGGACTCCGAGACGGGGGCGGGCAATGATTTCCTCGGATGGAAGACCCTCCCGGTCGATATCCCCGAGTCCCTGATCGCCGACTGCGAGGCGATCCGCGACGACTGGTCTGCCAAGGGTGTGGACCTGGTGATCGTCATCGGCATCGGCGGCAGCTACCTCGGCGCCCGCTGCGCCATCGAGGCCCTTTCCCACGGTTTCGTGCGCAAGAGCGGCGTGCCGCAGATCGCTTTCGCCGGCAGCAACCTTTCCGAAGACTATCTTGCTGAACTGATGGACCTTGCCCGGATGCGTAACACCGCCTGCGTGGTGATCTCCAAGTCCGGCACCACCACCGAGCCGGCCGTCGCCTTCCGCATCGTGAAGGAATATATCGAGAAGACCTACGGCAAAGCCGAAGCCGCATCCCGCATCGTGGCCATCACGGATGCCAAGAAGGGTGCGCTGAAGACCCTGGCCACCCAGGAGGGCTACAAATCCTTCGTCGTTCCCGACAACGTGGGCGGCCGCTATTCCGTCCTGACCCCGGTCGGCATCCTGCCGATCGTGCTGGCCGGTTTCGACATGCGCGCCATGCTGAAGGGTGCAGCCGCGGAGCGCGAGGCCCTGCTGAAGAAGTCCGCCGACAACGGTGCCGTCCAGTACGCCGCCATGCGCAACCTGCTCTACCGCGAACTGGGCAAAAAAGTGGAGATCCTCGTGACCTTCAACCCCAAGCTCCAGTACCTGGGTGAATGGTGGAAGCAGCTCTACGGCGAGTCTGAGGGCAAGGAAGGCCGGGGCATCTTCCCCGCCTCCGTCGTCTGCACGACCGACCTGCATTCCATGGGCCAGTTCATCCAGGAGGGCGACCGCGTGATGTTTGAGACCACGGTGACCGTGGAAAATGCCGCCCGCGAGGTGGTGATCGGCTCCGATGAGCAGAACCTGGACCAGCTCAACTACCTGGCCGGCAAGCGCGTCGAGCACTGCAACAAGATGGCCCAGCTGGGCACCAAGCTCGCCCACATCGACGGCGGCGTGCCGCAGATGGAGGTGAGCGTGGAGCGCCTCGACGAGGAGCATCTCGGCGCCATCTTCTATTTCTTCGAATTCGCCTGCGGCATCAGCGCTTACGTGCTCGGGATCAACCCGTTCAACCAGCCGGGCGTGGAAGCCTACAAGAAGAACATGTTCGCCCTGCTCCGCAAGCCGGGCTATGAGGCACAGACAGAGGAGATCCTCAAGCGCATCTGATCAGTTGAACTGATACTCCGAGGGGGCCTTGAGTCCGGGTATTCCATAATACGCGGACACAAGGTCCCCTTTGATATGGATTTTCCGTCCCAGGAGTTCCGGGTGATCCTGCAGGTTGAGCGCATCGCGCAGATCGCCTTTCGGGAGCTCCACGGTGAGGCAGTGGTCCTTGTCCTGGGTGGTTGCGCGCGTCCCCAGGGCGAGGTTGGTGTTTTTGGTGAACGGCGCCGTGAAACTGATCTTGCCCGTGCCGGTGGCCACCCCCACGATGTAGCCGCAGACCCAGACGCCCTTTTCGTCCGGATGCATCCGGGCGGCAGCGACGTCGTAGGCTCCTTCGGGCTCGCCGGCAGCCTGCCTGCCATAGACCAGGCGGTCTGAGATCCAGGTGCGGCTGGTGTCCAGCTGCAGGGAGATGCTGCCGGACTTGGTGTCCACATTGGCGCAGACGCGCATCGACAGGACCTGGCAGGCTTCGAGCGTGCGGGTGAAGAGGGTCTGCACGAAGCCGCCGTCGTCCATCAGCAGCGACACCGTCCCGGGCCGGAAATAAGCCGTGCGGGTCTCGTCGTAGCCGTAGGGGAGGCTGCCGTCACTGCTTTTCAGGGACAGGGACCCTTCGGGAAATGCCTGGCGGAAGGAGTTGTCCCATTCCAGCCGGAGGCCGCTGTTGAGCTGGTGGCATTCGAGCGTGACGGCTATGCTGCTGCCTGCCGCGACGCTGATGACTTGGGTGTCACCCCATTGGGGCGCGTCGAAGGCGGGTTGGTCGAACGGGGCGGAGACGGCGCTCACGGTGTAGGAGCCGGCCGGGACGGTCAGGATGTCGGGAGATTGGGCATAGGGGCCGTTATAGAGGATGTCTCCGCCGGCGCCGGTCACCGTGAGGAGGAAGGTGCCGGTGTCCGGAAGGCCGGAGGCGGAGCGGGTGCCGGAGGCGGGGAGGTTGCGGAGGGAGATGAGCAGGGTGCCGGTTTTTCCTTGGCGGAAAAGGTCTTGGCAGGAGACGGGGAGGAGCAGGAAGGTGGCGAGGATCGCCAGGAGTTGGAGGGTCGTTTTCATAGTGTTTACCTTTGATCGTTGTTTCGGGCCGCAAGATGCACAAAAACTCCATACTGTCCATTCAGAATCATACAAATCGCTCCGCCGCTGCCGTTTTTCCACGATCATTTCCGTTTCCGCAATGTTCTCTTTGTTTGCGCCGTCAGTAGAAATGCTTCTTGCTGCTGGCGAATGGCAATTGCGCCGTCAGTAGAAATGCTTCTTGCTGCCGGCGAATGGCAATTGCGCCGTCAGTAGAAATACTTCTTGCTGCCGGCGAATGGCAATTGCGCCGTCAGCGAAACGCGAAAAAAGCGTTTCGCCGCCGGCTTCCGGGGCTTTTCGGTTTTGGTGTTCCCGGTGTCGTGGCGAAGGTCTTGTTCGCCGGAGGCGGCAGGCTTGCCGCCGGACAAGCAGAAAAAGCTTGCCCGGCAGCAAGCTGCCGCCTTTCCCGGCTTCTAATGATGGACTCCAGGAGTAGAACACCTGCCGCCAGGGGCAAAACAGGCTCTCTGCGCCCCTGGCACGCCAAAAAAGAAGCCGCCAGGGGCAAATCAACCCTTTATTGCCCCTGGGGGCGGCGGCGGGGGATGAAGGAAAGCTTCCGCAATGTTTTGCACTGTCGGAGCTGGAATTGCATACGAGCGTAGCGAGGCGCCTTACAGGCGCGTGCCGAAGGGAGAAGCGATGCGACGACCGAAAGGCACCGGTCGAAGCGTAGCGGAGACCGCATGCCCCTGGGGGCAGCCGCGGAGCGGCGGGGGATAGAGGAAAGCATCGCGGAGCGATGCAACTGGTCCGTGAACATAATTCACGGGCCAATTCGGAGCGGAGCGATGGGGGGGAGTCTGAGGGGATCGCCCCTCAGTCATAGTGGAACGCGGATGCAACTGGACTGTGAATGAAAATTCACGGGCCAGTTGCATCCCTGCGACTGGCCCGTTACTTAACCTAAACTTAAACTATGAAAAACTTCGATGCTAAAGTAGAGAGTTTTTCGGATAAATGCAAGTTTTGGTCTGAATTTTTCGTATTTTTGCAGCCGTTGGTTAGCTTATAACGCATTTATTATGAAAAAGAAACTCTTTTGGCTCGTGTCGGCCGTGCTTCTGTTGCTGGCACTCGGTTCTTGCAAGCGCTATGAAACCGTTTCCGGTGATCCCTTGCAGACAAAGATCTACACCCTCGACAACGGCATGAAGATCTTCATGTCCGTCAACAAAGAACAACCCCGCATCCAGACCTACATGGCGGTCAAGGTCGGCAGCAAGAACGACCCTTCCGAGACCACGGGCCTGGCCCATTATTTCGAGCACCTGATGTTCAAGGGCACGGAGTCGTTCGGTACGACGGATTTTGAGGCGGAGAAGCCGCTGCTGGATGAAATCGAACGCCTGTTCGAAGTGTACCGCGTGACGACGGATGAAGCGGAGCGCCAGGCGATCTATCACCAGATCGACTCGGTGAGCTACGAGGCTTCCAAGATCGCGATTCCGAATGAATATGATAAGTTGATGGCGGTCATCGGTGCCGACGGCACCAATGCCTGGACCTCCTCCGACGAGACCGTCTATACCGAGGACATCCCCTCGAACCAGATCGACAACTGGGCCCGCATCCAGGCCGACCGTTTCCGCCACGGAGTGATCCGCGGCTTCCACACGGAGCTGGAGACCATCTATGAGGAGAAGAACATGTCCCTGACCCAGGACAGCCGCAAGCTCTGGGAGGCCATCGACCAGGCCCTCTTCCCGCACCATCCGTACGGGCAGCAGACCACCCTGGGCAGCCAGGAGCACCTGAAGAACCCGTCCATCACCAACGTCAAGAAGTACCACGATGTCTATTATGTCCCCAACAACATCGCGGTCTGCGTGTCCGGTGACTTCAATCCGGACGAGATGGTGGCGGCCATCGAGAAGTATTTCGGCGACTGGGAGCCCAATCCTGAGATCCCGACGCTGAAGTTTGAGCCGGAGGCCCCCATCACGGAGCCGATCGAGCGTGAGGTGTTCGGCCTGGAGGCCGAAAACCTGGCCCTGGCGTGGCGCCTGCCCGCCCCGTCCGACCTGAAGACTGCCGCGGTCGCGGAGATCGCGGGTTCCGTGCTCTACAACGGCCAGGCCGGCCTGATGGACCTGGACGTGAACCAGCTGCAGAAAGCCCTCTTCGTCTATGGCGGCTATGAGGCCCAGGCGGACTACAGCTATTTCCTGACCATGGGCAGCCCCAAGCAGGGCCAGACCCTGGAGGAAGTGCGCGACCTGATCCTCGCCGAGGTGGCCAAGCTGCGCAGCGGTGACTTCGACGAAGCACTCCTGGCCGCTACGGTCAACAACATCAAGCTGAACAAGATGCGTCAGCTGGAGCGCAACAGCGCCCGTGCTCGGAGCTATGTGACCGCTTTCATCAACGGCATTCCCTGGAAGGATGCCTGCAAGGACATCGAGCGCCTGGAAGCCGTGACCAAGGAGGATGTCGTCGCTTTCGCGAACGAGTACCTCGGGGAGAAAGCCTACGCCGTGGTGTACAAGCGCCAGGGCGAGGACAAGACCGTCCAGAAGGTCTCCGCCCCGAAGATCACCCCGATCGTGACGAACCGCGACAAGACCAGCGCCTTCCTGACGGAGATCCAGAACAGCGTGGTGAAGCCCATCGAGCCGGTCTTCGTCAACTTTGACAAGGATATGGCCAAGTTCACCCTGACCGAAGGGGCCGAGGTGCTCTATAAGAAGAATGCACTGAATGACGTATTCAACCTGCAGATCGTTTACAATTGCGGTACGCAGCAGGATCCCGCGCTCGGACTGGCCATGAACTACCTGAGCTATCTGGGCACGCCGGAGATGAGCGCCGAGGAGATGGCTTCCCGGATGTACGGGCTGGCCTGCAGCTACAGCGGCGGAGCCGGTGCCTCCCAGAGTTCGATCCGCATCAGCGGTCTGTCGGAGAACATGGGCGAGGCGCTGCGCCTGGTCGAGAGCCTGGTGCAGAACGCCGTGCCTGACGAAGCCATCCTGGCGAACCTGAAAGCGGACATGCTGAAGGACCGTGCCGACGCAAAGAAATCGCAGAGCAGCTGCTTCAGCGCCCTGGAGAGCTATGCTTTCTACGGTCCGGACTTCATCAAGGCCACGACCCTCAACAACGAGGCGCTGATGGCCCTCACGTCCGAGGAACTCCTCGCCAAGGTGCGCGAGGTGTTCCAGCAGGGACACGAGATTCTCTATTATGGCCCGATGTCCGAGAGTGAGGTGAAGACCGTCCTGGCGGATGCCCATTATGTGGCGGAAGGCGCCCGGATGCTGCCCGAGCAGTACCCGGTCTATCAGCGTACCCCGTCCGACCGCGTGCTGCTGGCACAGTATGACGCGGCGCAGTTGTACTATATCCAGTACTCCAACCGCGGGGAGACCTACGACGCTTCCCAGGCGGGAGATATCGCCCTGTACAACGAGTATTTCGGCGGCGGCATGAACACGATTGTCTTTCAGGAGATGCGCGAGGCGCGTGGCCTGGCCTACAGCGCGTATGCCGATCTGGAAGAGCCGAGTTTCAAGGATGACAACTACATATTCCTCGCTTTCATCGCCACGCAGAACGACAAGATGCGCCAGGCGGTCGAAGCATTCGACGAGATCATTAATGACATGCCGGAGTCCGAGGCCGCTTTTGCCGTCGCGAGGGAGGCCCTGCTGAGCCGTCTGCGCACGCAGCGCACGACGGGCATGGACGTGCTGCGCAGCTACCTGGCCTGCCGCCGTCTCGGTATCGCCGAGCCGTCCGACAAGGCTGTCTTCGAGAAGGCGCAGGGTGCAACCCTCGCCGATGTGGTGGCAACCCAGCAGAAATGGGTCGAGGATCGCGACTATACGTACTTGATCCTGGGTGACATCAAGGACCTGGACACCAAGTTCCTCTCTACGCTCGGGCCCATCCAGCAGGTGAGCCTTGAAGAAATCTTCGGTTATTAATCAAGGATGACCGCGAAAGCCTGCCTTCGCTCGATGCGGCTTCGCACGTTGCCGCTCTCGCTCGCCGGGATCACCCTCGGGGTGCTCCTGGCGGCCGGAGGGCACGATTTCAGTGGGCTGACCGTCGCGCTGCTGGCGCTGACTACGGTCTGCCTGCAGATCCTGAGCAATCTTTCGAATGAATTGGGGGATACCCTGCACGGTACGGATCGTTCCGACCGGCAGGGTATCCATTATTCTATCCAGGACGGAGAGATGACGGTGGCGGACATGAAGCGGCTGATCGCCTGCTTCGCCGTTTTGAGCTGCCTCTTCGGCGCCGGTATGGTCTGGAGCGCTTTCGGGACACTGTGGGCGCCGCTGCCGCCGGCTTTTCTCGCCCTCGGCGGAGCCGCCGTCTGGGCGGCGATGCATTATACGCTCG
This sequence comes from uncultured Bacteroidia bacterium, assembly GCA_902790635.1. Classification (GTDB taxonomy): domain Bacteria; phylum Bacteroidota; class Bacteroidia; order Bacteroidales; family UBA932; genus Cryptobacteroides. The sequence goes on from CADASN010000007.1 coordinate 38,517, forward strand.
GCGAGAACCCCTACGGCTACCGCGGGCTGGGGGACCTTTTCGTTTTCATTTTCTTCGGGCTGGCGACCGTGTGCGGCGGGTATTTCCTGACCTGCCTGGACTGGTCCTGGCTCATCCTGCTGCCGGCTTCAGCCATCGGCTGCTTTAGTGTCGCAGTGCTGAATGTCAACAACATCCGGGACATGAAGAGCGATGCGCAGACGCGCACCACCGTGGCCATCCGCCTGGGGGAGAAGCGCGCGCGGATCTACCAGACGGTGCTGATCGCGGCGGGCTGGGTGCTGATGACAGCTTTCGCCCTGACGGGGCAGCCGTCGTGGTGGCGTTTCGCTTATGTGCTGGCGCTGCCGGGTTTCATCCGGCACCTCAAGGGCGTCTGGACGCTGCGGGACCGGGCGCTGGACCCGATGCTCCCGCTACTGGTTATCAGTACGTTCGCCTTTGCCCTTCTGGGCGGCATCGGATTTCTTTTCCCCTGAGTACATGCGGCAGAGTCCGCAGGTGAATGCCTTGTGGTGCACCTCGGTGTAGCCGCAGCGTACCATCGTGGCCATCCACGCGCGGCGGCCGGGGAAGGCCTGCACCGACGCGGGCAGGTAGCGGTAGGCTGCCTTGTCGCCGGAGATGAGCCCGCCGATCCACGGTACGAAGTGCATGAAATAGAGGTTGTAGCCCCAGCGGAGCAGCTTGTTCTCCGGGACGGAGAGTTCGAGGATGACCAGCCGCCCGCCGGGACGCAGCACGCGCAGGATCTCCGAGAGCGCCGCTTCGCGGTGCTCGAAATTGCGGATGCCGAAGGCAATGGTGACCGCATCGAAAGTGCCGTCCGCGAAGGGCATCGCCTCGCTGTCGCCCTGCAGGCAGCTGATGCGCTCCTGCAATCCGGCTTTCTCTACCTTTTTCTTCATCACGGCGAGCATCCCTTCGGACAGGTCGAGTCCGGTCACCTGCGTGTCCGGGTGTGCGGCGCGCGCGATCGCCAGGCTGAAGTCTCCCGTGCCGCAGGCGATGTCGAGAATCTGCTGCGGCCGGCCGGGCGTGACGATCCCGCGCAGCGCGCGGCGGCGCCAGCTGCGGTCCACACCGAGGGACATCAGGTGGTTGAGGCGGTCGTAGTCGGGAGCGATCCCGTCGAACATCTGCCGGATCTTGTTTTTGCTGGGCATGACTTACGAAAAAGTCCGGCTCTGGGACCGGACCGTGGAGCAGGATAAGGGAGTCGAACCCTCCTCCTTGGCTTGGGAAGCCAATGCACTACCGATGTGCTAATCCTGCCGAGTGCGTAATTGAACCATATTCGAAACTGTTTGGTACAGCAGTGATATCCAACTACGATGCAAATATAGTAATTATTTCGTAATTTTGGCTACTTGAAACAAAACTGAACCATGTATTCTCTGGGTATAGATGTCGGATCTTCTTCCGTCAAAGTAGCCCTGCTTGACATAGCGGGCGGTAAATGTGTTTGTTCGGCCACCAACCCCAAAACCGAGGCGCATATCAAGGCGGTCCGCAAGGGTTGGGCGGAGCAGGACCCCAAGTCCTGGTGGAAATATATGACTGCGGGCATCAAGGAGATGGCTGCCGCGGGCTTCGACATGGGCAAGGTGGTGTCGATCGGCATCTCCTACCAGATGCACGGCCTCGTGGCGCTGGACAAGGATGGCGAGCCGGTGCGCGACGCCATCATCTGGTGCGACTCCCGCGCCGTTTCGATCGGCTCGGAGGCCCTGCAGGCCATCGGCTACGAACGCTGCATGGAGCACCTGCTCAATTCACCGGGCAATTTCACGGCTTCCAAACTGGCCTGGGTGAAGCGCAACGAACCGGACAACTACGCCCGGATCTGGCGTTTCATGCTCCCGGGCGACTACATCGCCTACCGCCTGACCGGCGAGACCACCACCACGGCCACCGGCATGTCCGAGGGCATCCTCTGGGACTTCGTCGATAAGCGCCGGGCGCATTTCGTCGCAGACTATTACGGCATCGAATCGGACAAGTTCTGCCCGGTGGTGCCGGCCATCGGCGAGCAGGGGCGTACCACCGCCGCCATCCAGGACGAGCTCGGCATCGCCGCCGGCACGCCCGTGTCCTACCGCGCCGGCGACCAGCCCAACAACGCCTTCTCCCTGGACGTCCTCGAGCCGGGCGAGATCGCCGCGACGGGCGGTACCAGCGGCGTGGTGTACGGCGTGACCGACGTCCCGAAAGCGGACCCGCAGTCGCGGGTCAATACCTTCCTGCACGTCACCGCCTCCGCCACGGAGCCGCGTCTGGGCGTGCTCCTCTGCATCAACGGTACCGGTATCATGAACTCCTGGGCGCATCGCAACATCAGCCCGGAGCTCAGCTATCCGGAGATGAACGAGCTGGCCGCCACCTCGCCCGTGGGCGCCGACGGCCTGCTGGTCCTGCCCTTCGGCAACGGTGCGGAGCGTGTCCTCGCGAACCGCAGCATCGGCGCCCGCCTGGTCGGCGTGGACCTGGTGCGCCATGACAAGGCACACATCCTGCGTGCCGTCCAGGAGGGCATCGCGTTCTCCTTCCGCTACGGTATCGACATCATGAAGGACATGGGCCTGAAGCCGGATGTCATCCGCGCCGGCAAGGCCAACATGTTCCTCAGTCCGCTGTTCCGCTCGACGCTCGCCACCCTGTGCGACGCCCGCATCGAGCTCTTCGACACCGACGGCTCGCTGGGTGCCGCCCGCGGGGCTGCGCTGGGCGCCGGCATCTACCAGACCACGGCGGAAGCTTTCGCGACCCTCGAGCGGCTCGACGTCATCGAGCCCGAGACCGAGTGGAAGCAGCCACTGGAGCAGTCCTACAGCCGCTGGAAACAAGAAGTCAGTAATTCGCTTAAATAACTATAATCAATTTTATCTCAAATCATTATGGCAAACAAAGAGTATTTTCCCCAAGTAGGTAAAATCAAATTCGAAGGCACTGAGTCCAAGAACCCCCTCGCATTCCATTATTATGATGCGGAGAAGGTGGTCTGCGGCAAGAAGATGAAGGATTGGCTGAAGTTTGCGATGGCCTGGTGGCACACCCTGGGCCAGGCTTCCGGCGACCCCTTCGGCGGACAGACCCGCAGCTATGAGTGGGATACGCCTGAATGCCCCTACGAGCGCGCCCGCGCCAAGGCCGACGCCGGTTTCGAAATCATGCAGAAGCTTGGCATCGAGTACTACTGCTTCCATGATATCGACCTGGTCGAGGACACCGAGGACATCGCGGAGTACGAGGCCCGCATGAAGGACATCACCGACTATCTCCTCGAGAAGCAGAAGGCTACCGGTATCAAGAACCTGTGGGGCACCGCCAACGTGTTCGGCAACAAGCGCTACATGAACGGCGCCGCCACCAACCCGCAGTTCGACATTGTCGCCCGCGCCGCTCTCCAGATCAAGAACGCCATCGACGCCACCATCAAGCTGGGCGGCACCGGTTACGTGTTCTGGGGTGGCCGCGAAGGCTACTACACCCTGCTGAACACCCAGATGCAGCGGGAGAAGGACCACCTGGCCAAGATGCTCGCCGCGGCCCGCGACTATGCCCGCGCCAAGGGCTTCAAGGGTACCTTCCTCATCGAGCCGAAGCCGATGGAGCCGACCAAGCACCAGTACGACGTCGATACGGAGACCGTGATCGGCTTCCTGCGCGCCAACGGCCTGGACAAGGACTTCAAGGTCAATATCGAGGTCAACCACGCCACCCTGGCCGGCCACACCTTCGAGCACGAGCTCACCGTGGCCGTGGACAACGGTTTCCTGGGCAGCGTTGACGCCAACCGCGGCGACGCCCAGAACGGCTGGGATACCGACCAGTTCCCCGTGAACGCCATCGACCTCACGCAGGCCCTCATGCAGATCATCCGCAACGGCGGCCTGAAGGACGGCGGTTTCAACTTCGACGCCAAGCTCCGTCGTTCTTCCACCGATCCTGAGGACATCTTCATCGCCCACATCAGCGGTATGGATACCATTGCCCACGCCCTGCTGAACGCTGCCGCGATGCTCGAAGAGAGCCCGCTCTGCGAGATGGTCGCCAAGCGCTATGCTTCTTTCGACAGCGGCCTCGGCAAGAAGTTCGAAGAAGGCAAGGCCACCCTGGAGGATCTGTACGAGTACGCCAAGAAGAACGGCAACCCTGTCGCCGAGTCCGGCAAGCAGGAGCTGTATGAGACCTTCCTGAACCTCTACGCGAAGTAGTAATGGCTGTCCAGCAAGATAAAGGATCCGGTGCGTATCTGTTTTCGATCGTGCTTGTCGCCGTGCTCGGCGGCCTGCTGTTCGGATACGATACGGCTGTGATCTCAGGTGCGGAGCGGGGTCTGCAGGCGTTCTTCGAGGGCGCCTCAGACTTCACTTACACCGATGTCCTTCACGGCTTCACCTCCTCCAGTGCGCTGATCGGCTGCATCATCGGCAGCGCGCTGTCCGGTCTGTTCGCCGGCAAGTTCGGCCGCAAGAAGAGCCTGTTCTTCGCAGGTGTCTGCTTCTTCCTGAGCGCCGCCGGGTCCTACTATCCGGAGTTTCTCTTCTTTGAGAAGGGGGTCCCGACGCAGTCCCTCTGGGTGGCGTTCAACCTCTACCGCGTGCTCGGCGGCATCGGTGTGGGTATGGCTTCCGCCATCTGCCCGATGTACATTGCCGAAGTGGCTCCGGCCAACAAGCGCGGCACGCTCGTGTCCTGGAACCAGTTCGCGATCATCTTCGGCCAGTTGGTCGTGTATTTCGTGAACTTCCTCATCCTGCAGTCGCACAAGAATGACCCTGCCATCGTCGAGTGGACGAACCAGGTGGGCTGGCGTCTGATGTTCGGCTCCGAATGCGTACCGGCCGGCCTGTTCACCCTGCTGATCCTGCTCGTGCCGGAGACGCCGCGTTACCTCGTGATGTCCGGCCATGACGACAAGGCCCTGAACGTGCTGACGCGCATCAACGGCAGCAGCATGGCTTCCCAGATCCTTTCCGACATCAAGAATACGGTCGTCGAGAAGAAAGAGAAGCTCATGGCCTACGGCTTCGTGGTCATCTTCATCGGCTGCATGCTCAGCGTGTTCCAGCAGTTCGTCGGCATCAATGCGGTGCTGTATTTCGCCCCGCGCATCTTCGAGTCGATGGGCATGGGGAACCCGATGACGCAGACCGTGATGATGGGTATCGTGAACATCAGCTTCACGCTCGTCGCCATCTTCACCGTCGAGAAGCTCGGTCGCAAACCGCTGCTCATCACGGGCTCCCTGGGCATGGCCGTGGGTGCTCTCGGTGTGGCACTCGCCGATGCGGTCCCGGGCGTGCCCGGTATCGTCGGCGTGCTCAGCATCATGATCTACTCCGCTTCCTTCATGTTCAGCTGGGGTCCGATCTGCTGGGTGCTCATCTCCGAGATTTTCCCGAACACGATCCGTGGCGCCGCCGTGGCCATCGCCGTGGCTTTCCAGTGGATTTCGAACTTCATCGTGAGCTCCACCTTCGTGCCGCTCTACACCTGGAGTCCGGCTTTCACCTACGGCCTTTACTGCGCGATGTGCCTGCTGGCAGCGTTCTTCGTGTGGCGCATGGTCCCCGAGACCAAGGGCAAGACCCTGGAGGACATGTCTGCGCTGTGGCGTAACCGCCAGCAAGCGAAAAAGTAAACAGGTTATTTATCTGTTGGTTAGCGGGAGGATGACCGGAATCCGAGAGGATCCGAGGTCATCCTCCCTTGGTTTGGGGGCGTTTTGCGGAATTGGTAGGAATTGATTATATTTGCACGATTATGCGCACATGCGCATGCGTTATTGTTTGTTTGGATAAAAAAACGCTGTAAATATGTCATTTGCTTCTTTCATCGGCAAGATCTTCGGCTCCAAGTCGGAGCGGGACTACAAGGCCGTGAAGCCCATCCTGGACAAGATCCTCGCTGTGTATCCGGAGATTGACGCACTCTCCGACGATGATATCCGTGCCCGTTCCGCGGCGCTCCGCGCCCGCCTGCAGGAAGTAGAAAAGCCTTTCGAAGACCGTATCGCCGAGATCAAACTCGAACTCGACAAAGACATTCCCGTCGCCGAGAAGGAAAAGCTGGCGGGGGAGTCTGACAAGCTGGTCAAGGATGAGGACGAGGCTATCGAGAAGTGCCTCGACGAGATCCTTCCCGAGGCGTTCGCCATCGTCAAATCGACGGCCCGCCGCTTCAAGGAGCACGAGACCATCACCGTGACGGCCACCCAGTTCGACAAGGACCTGGCGGTGAACCACGATTTCGTGCACATCGAGGACGATAAGGCGGTTTACCAGAACCACTGGGTCGCCGGCGGAAACGAGATCACCTGGGACATGGTCCACTACGACGTCCAGCTGATCGGCGGTATCGCCCTGCATCAGGGCAAGATCGCGGAGATGGCGACCGGCGAGGGCAAGACTCTCGTGGCGACGCTCCCGGTGTTCCTCAACGCCCTCGCGGGCAAGGGTGTGCACATGGTGACCGTCAACGACTACCTGTCCAAGCGTGACTCCGAGTGGATGGGCCCGCTGTATATGTTCCACGGCCTGTCCGTGGACTGCATCGACAAGCACCAGCCCAACTCCGACCCCCGCCGCAAGGCCTACGAATGCGACATTACCTTCGGTACCAACAACGAGTTCGGTTTCGACTACCTGCGCGACAACATGGCCATCAGCCAGGAGGACCTGGTGCAGCGCAAGCACCATTTCGCCATCGTGGATGAGGTGGACTCCGTGCTTATCGACGATGCCCGTACCCCGCTCATCATCTCCGGTCCGATCACGCGCAACGAAGCCGACGAGGCCCAGTTCATGGAGTTCCGTCCCTTTGTGGAGCGGCTCTACCAGGCCCAGCGCGCCCTGGTCAACCAGGTGCTCAACGAAGCCAAGAAGAAGATTGCAGAAGGCGACGAGGCAGAGGGCGGCAAGCTCCTCCTGCGTGCCATGAAGGGTCTCCCGAAGTACCAGCCGCTCATCAAGTTCCTTTCCGAGCCGGGCATGAAGGTCCTCCTGCAGAAGGCGGAGAACTACTACATGCAGGACAATGAGAAGGAGATGCCGGTAGTCACCGACCCGCTGTATTTCGTGATCAACGAGCAACTCCACTCCGTGGACATGACCGACAAGGGCCACGATGTGCTGGCGAAGGCCGTCGGCGAGGAGGATTTCTTCGTCCTGCCGGACGTGGGCTCCCGCATTGCGGAGATCGAGCATACCGACCTGTCCCTGCTGGAGAAGCAGCAGAAGAAGGACGAGCTGATGGCGGAGTTCTCTACCAAGAGCGAGCGCGTGCACACCGTCATCCAGCTCCTGAAGGCCTACACGATGTTCGAGAAGGACGTGGACTACGTCATCATGGACGGCAAGATCAAGATCGTGGACGAGTCCACGGGCCGTATCATGGAAGGCCGCCGCTGGAGCGACGGTCTGCACCAGGCCGTCGAGGCCAAGGAAAACGTCAAGGTCGAGGGTGCGACCCAGACCTTCGCGACCATCACCCTGCAGAACTACTTCCGCATGTATCACAAGCTGGCCGGCATGACCGGTACGGCCGAGACCGAGGCGGGCGAGTTCTGGAGCATCTACAAGCTGGACGTGATGGTGATCCCGACCAACCGTCCCGTGATCCGCGACGACCAGAATGACTTGATCTACAAGACCAAGAAAGCCAAGTACGCGGCCGTCATCGACCGGATCGTGGAGCTGTCCAAAGCCGGACGCCCGGTGCTCGTCGGTACGACGGATGTCGAGACCTCCGAGCTCCTCAGCCGCATGCTCCGGATGCGTGGCATCCGCCACAATGTGCTCAACGCCAAGGAGCACGCCCGCGAGGCGGAGATCGTCGCCCAGGCGGGCCAGACTTCGGCTGTGACCATCGCCACCAACATGGCAGGCCGCGGTACGGATATCAAGCTCTCCGACGATGTCAAGAAGGCCGGCGGCCTTGCGATCATCGGCACCGAGCGCCACGACTCCCGCCGGGTGGACCGCCAGCTGCGCGGCCGTGCCGGACGTCAGGGTGACCCGGGTTCTTCGACCTTCTATATCTCCCTGGAGGATAAGCTGATGCGTCTGTTTGGCTCCGAGCGTATCGCCGGGATGGTGGACAAGCTGGGTATGGAAGAGAACGAGTCGCTCGAGAGCAACATGCTTTCCAACGCCATCGAGAATGCGCAGAAGAAGGTCGAGGAGAACAACTTCGGCGTCCGCAAGCGCCTGCTTGAGTACGACGACGTGATGAACTATCAGCGCGAGGCCATCTATTCCCGCCGGCGCAATGCCATCAGCGGCGAGAAGGTGGAGATTGACTTGCAGAACATGATGAAGGACACGGCGTCCCTGCTCGTGGACCGCTGCAAAGGCATGCCTTTCGAGGAGTTCGAGGTCACCCTGATGGCGCAGCTCTCCATCGATTCCGGCATGGATGCCGAGACCTTCGAGCGGGCCAAGCCCGCCGAGCTTGAAGACCGGCTGGTCGAGCACATGCAGGAGGTGTACCGCCGCAGGATGGATACCCTCGTGGAGCGGCTCTATCCGATCATCAAGGATGTCTATGAGAAGCAGGGTACGATGTACCAGAACATCGCCATCCCCATCTCCGACGGCCGCAAGCAGATGACCCTCTCCGTCAACCTCGAGCGCGCCTATAACTCCGAGGGACGCGAGATCGCCAAGACCCTCAGCAAGAACATCATCCTCTACCAGATCGATGAGCACTGGAAGGAGCACCTGCGCGAGATGGACGACCTCAAACAGAGCGTCCAGAACGCTTCCTACGAGCAGAAGGACCCGGTGGTGGTCTACAAGCTCGAGAGTTACAACCTCTTCGCCGAGATGCTGGAGACGCTCAACAAAGATGTGCTCTCCTTCCTCTTCAAGGCTTTCGTCCCGCTTCAGGACCGCCCGCAGCAGCCGCAGCGTGCTGTCCGCCCGAAGACGGACATGTCCCGCTACCAGGCCCGCCACAGTGACCTCACGACCAACGGCGAACAGAAAGCCAACACGCCGGTCAAGGTGGACAAGCAGGTGGGCCGCAATGACCCCTGCCCTTGCGGCAGCGGCAAGAAGTATAAGCAATGCCACGGCAAAGGCCTGGTCTAATCATTGATAACACTATGAACATCAACAAGAATTTTCTTCCGACAAAAACCACGAAGACCATGGAGCCTAATATCAACGACATCAGCCGGATCTCCCATGGGACCATTATCCGGGGCGATCTGACTTCTTCCACCGATATCCGCGTGGACGGGCAGGTGGACGGTTCTCTCTACTCCGAAGGCAAGGTCGTGGTCGGCGAATCCGCCCAGCTCTCCGGCAAGCTGTTCTGCACGAACGTGGATTTCTGGGGCAAGATGGACGGGGACTTCTTTGTCAAGGACCAGCTTTCCCTCAAGAGCTCGGCCGTGGTCAACGGCAATATCCATGTCCGCAAGATCCAGGTCGAGATGGGAGCCCAGATCAACGGCTCCTTCAAGATGATCACCGAGCAGGAGTACGACCAGCTGGTGGCGACCATGGTCCGCAAACCTGCTCCCGCCAAGGCAGTCCAGAAGCCTGCCGTCGCCCCGAAGCCCGTCGCGGCAGCGCCTGCGCCGAAGCCTGCTGCTTCGGCCCAGAAGCCGGCCTCGGCTCCGTCATTCCCGGAGACATCCCAGCCTGCTTCCTAGACTGGAACGAAGTGCAAAAGAGACAGGGTAGCAAGTGTGCCGCTTGCTACCCTGTTTCTTTTGGAATGGCAGAAGATACTACTCCGGCTTGTAGGAATCTTTCAGGGAGACGGTCTTGTTGAAGATGACTTTCTCCGGGGTGGAGTCCGTGTCCTTGATGTAGTAGCCGGTGCGCTCGAACTGAACGGCGATGCCGGAGGCGTCCTCCAGCAGGGCGGGCTCTGCCAGGCCGCGGCCGAGGGTGAGCGACTCGGGATTCAGGAAATCCTTATAATCCTTATCCTCAGGTACCTGGCTCATGTCGGCAAGGGTGAAGAGCCGGTCGTAGTTGCGCAGTTCAATCTCCTTGGCATAGTCGCAGGACACCCAGTGGATGGTGCCCTTGACGGAGCGCCATTCGCCGCCGCCCGGCTTCGTGGCCGGATCGTAGGTGCACTCCAGCTCCACGACATTGCCTTCGGCATCCTTGATGACCTTCTCGCACTTGATGATATAGGTGTACTTGAGGCGCACCTCACCGTCGGGTTTGAGGCGGAAGAATTTCTTTGGCGCATCCTCCATGAAGTCGGCGCGGTCGATCCAGAGCGTGCCGGTGAAGGGGACCTTGCGGGTCGCGCCTTCCGGCTCGGCCGGATTCAGCGGGCAGTCGTACCACTCCACGAGACCCTCGGGCCAGTTGGTGAGCGTCACCTTGACCGGGTCCTGGACGACCATGTAGCGGTTCGCGCGGGCGTTGAGGTCCTGGCGCACGCACCACTCCAGCAGCTGGATGTCCATCAGCTGGTCGCGCTTGCTGACGCCGATCTTGTCGCAGAACATCTTGAGCGCCTCGGGGGTGTAGCCGCGGCGGCGCACGCCGCACAGCGTCGGCATCCGCGGATCGTCCCAACCGGCTACGAGCCCCTTCTGCACGAGCTCCAGGAGCTTGCGCTTGCTCATCAGGGTATAGGTGAGGTTGAGGCGGGCGAATTCATACTGATGGGACGGATAGATCCCGAGCGTCTCGATGAACCAGTCGTAGAGCGGACGGTGCACGTCGAACTCGAGCGTGCAGATGGAGTGGGTGATGTGCTCGATCGAGTCGCACTGGCCGTGGGTGAAATCGTACATCGGATAGATGCACCATTTGTCGCCCGTACGATGGTGGGACGCGTGCTTGATGCGGTAGAGGAGCGGGTCGCGCATCATCATGTTGGGGTGCGCCATGTCAATCTTGGCGCGGAGCACCTTTTCGCCGTCGGCGTATTTGCCGTCGCGCATTTCGCGGAAGAGACGGAGGTTCTCCTCGACGCTGCGGTTGCGGTACGGGCTCTCGACGCCCGGCTTGTCCACGGTGCCGCGGCCCTTGGAGATCTCCTCCTGAGTCTGGTCATCCACGTAGGCAAGCCCCCGCCTGATCAGGTCCTCGGCCCACTCGTAGAGCTGGTCGAAGTAGTCGGAGGCGTAGCATTCCTTCTCCCACTGGAAGCCGAGCCACTTGATGTCCTCCTTGATGGAGTCCACGTACTCGACGTCTTCCTTGACGGGGTTCGTGTCGTCGTAGCGGAGGTTGGTCTTGCCGCCGTACTTCATCGCCAGGCCGAAGTTGATGCACAGGGACTTGGCGTGCCCCAGATGCAGGTAGCCGTTGGGCTCCGGCGGGAAACGGGTCAGGATGGACGGCACCTTGCCGCTCGCGAGGTCGTTTTCGATGATCTCTTCCAGGAAATTGAGTCTCTTCTCGTTTTCTTCCATATTGTTGTAAGTCGCTCCGGACAGCAGGCTGCCGCACCTTCTCCCTGTTGCTTCGCAACCCTACCCGGGAAAATGGTCGAAGGTGCGGCAGCCTGCTGTCCGTAAAATCGTACAAAATTACGAATAAATCTGTAAATTTGCGCGACAAACAGTGATTGACGATGATTAAATCGATGACCGGCTACGGCAAGGGTATTGCCGAACTTACCACCGGGCGCCTTACGCTTGAGATCCGCACCCTCAACGGGAAAAACTGCGATATCAATATCAAATCCTCCCTGCTTCCCAAGGACAAGGAACTGTCCGTGCGCAAAACCCTTGCAGACACCCTGCAGCGCGGCACGGTGGACGTGCTTCTGACGTTCGAGCCGAAGGCCGGCGCCGCCGCCCGCCAGATCGACGCGGCCCTGGTGGAGAACTATTTCCGCCAGATCCACGCCATCGGCTGCAAGGTCGGCATCGCGATGCCCAAAGAGGAGTACCTGGAGGCTATCCTCCGCTTCCCTGATGTCTTCGACGCCGGGAAGCAGGAGACCGTCCCCGAGGCAGAGTGGCCTGTCGTGGAAGCGGCCCTGCAGGAGGCGCTGGAGGCGCTGGATGCGTTCCGCACCCAGGAAGGTGCCGTCCTCTATGCCGACGTGACCTCGCGCGTGGCGAAGATCCTCGACCTCTACGGCGAGGTCGAGCGCCACGAGACGGAACGGCTGGATGCCGTCCGCGAGCGTCTGCTCAAGGCGGCCGAGGAGCTCCGCGTCAAGCTGGACCCCGAGCGCTTCGAGCAGGAGATGATCTTCTATCTGGAGAAACTCGACATCAACGAAGAGAAAGTCCGGCTGCGCCAGCACTGCAAATACTTCATGGACACCATCGACGGGGAGCCGTATCCCGGCAAGAAGCTCGGTTTCATCATCCAGGAAATGGGCCGCGAGATCAACACCACCGGATCCAAGGCCAACCATGCGGAGATCCAGAAACTCGTCGTCCAGATGAAGGACGAGCTTGAGAAGATCCGCGAGCAGTCGATGAATATCCTGTAAAGGTCTCCTTTTTTATTCCGAGAGTTCCAGCCAGCGCTCCTCGCGCTGGCTGATTTCGTTCATCAGCGTCTGGATACGCTCGGAGGCCGCCTGCAGCTCGGCGTAGGGGAGGGCGCCGGAAGACATCCGCGCCTCGAGTTCCGCTTTCTCTGCTTCGAGTTTTGGCAGCTCCGCTTCAAGTGCCTCCAGCTCCCGCTGCTCCTTCCAAGTCAGTTTGCGGGGTTTGGAGGCTTTGTCGGGCTGACCTGCGGACGGGAAAAAAGCGGCGCCGGTGTTGCCTGACGGCGAAAGCTCAGCCGCAGCAGGATTCGTAACGCCGAATCCGGTTCCCGCGTCAGCGGGAAGCGAGGATGGACGCCGAGCCGCAGGCACACCGGGCCGCCTTCCGTCCGCAGGCTTTCCGGATGTCTCCTTTGCAGCTTTTTCGACATCGCGCACATAGGCCCGGTACTCGGAGAAACTGCCGATGAAGTCCTTGACGATTCCCTCGCCGCAGAAGACCAGCAGGTGGTCCGTGACGCGGTCCAGGAAATGGCGGTCGTGGCTGACGATGAGCAGGCTGCCCTGGAACTCCTTGAGATATTCCTCCAGGATATTGAGCGTCACGATGTCCAGGTCGTTGGTCGGCTCGTCGAGGATGAGCAGGTTCGGCTCCTGCAGCAGGATGGTCAGCAGGTAGAGGCGGCGCTTCTCGCCGCCGGACAGACGCTCCACCCGGGTGGAGAGCATATCGTGCGGGAAGAGGAAACGCCCCAGCAGGCGGGTGTCGGGCACGATGTCCAGCACCGTGTCGCCGGGCCGGAAATCCATGCCCTGCTGGCGGTAGTAGCCGATTTTCAGGGTGGTTCCGCGGTCGATGACGCCGCTGTCCGGCTCGATCGCGCCGGTCAGCAAGTCGAGGAAGGTGGTCTTGCCGACACCGTTGCGCCCCACGATGCCGACTTTGTCGAATCGCTGGAAATTGTAGCTGAAATCCCGGAGCATCGGGATGCCTTCCCAGGTGTAATTGACTTCCTTGCAGTTGATGATCTTGCTGCCGAGCCGCGAAGCGCCACCCACGCCCTCGAAGCTCACTTGCTGCGTCCGGTAGACCTGCGCGGCGCGGTCTGCGAGTTCGTGGAATGCGTCGATGCGGTACTGGGCCTTGCCGCTGCGGGCGCAGGGCGTGGCGTGGATCCATTCCAGCTCGCGCCGGAGCAGGTTGCGGACCTTGTCGGTCTCGGCGTTGTAGTGCGCGATGCGCTCGTCGCGCTTTTCCAGGAAGATCTGGTAATTGCCCTTGTAGGTATAGATGGCACCGTGGTCGAGCTCCATGACCGTATTGCAGACCCGGTCGAGGAAGTAGCGGTCATGCGTGACCATCAGCAGGGTGCAGCGGCTGCGCCTGAGGTAGCCTTCGAGGAACTCGATGGCCTCGATGTCGAGGTGGTTGGTCGGTTCGTCCAGGATGAGGAAATCCGCCTGCAAGGCGAGCAACTCGCTGAGTGCCACGCGCTTGACCTCGCCGCCGGACAGGGCGGCCATCGGCTTGGAGGGGTCCGGCAGCCGGAAGCTGGTGAGCAGTTCCCGGAGGCGCTGGCGATAGTCGCGCAGCTCCTCTTCGTGGAAATCCGCCCTCTGCGGCGCACTGTGGCGGAGCACCTGCTCTTCAATCGTGAGGGCGGGGTCGTAGTCGTACTCCTGCTTGAGGAAAGCGATGCGGATGCTCCTGAGGAAGAGAATGCGACCGCCGGAATCGGAATTGTCCTCGCCCGCGAGGATGCGCAGAAGGGAGGTCTTGCCGGTGCCGTTGGGTGCGATCAGGGCGATCTTGTCGCCTTCGTTGATATTGAAGCCGATATGCTCAAAGAGTACCTTGGGCCCGTAGGCCTTGGAGATGTTCTCGATCTGGAGATAGCTGGGCATTACATCAGGCCGAGCACCTTGGCCCGGGAGAGCAGGCAGTCGCCCACGGAGGCAGCTTTGCGGCCCAGCTGGGAGAGCATGATGGTGGTGTCCTGCGAGACACGCGACAGGGACAGGCGGTTGACCGCCGTCTTGATGGGGAGCAGCAGATAGTCTTTGCCGACGATCAAGCGGCCTCCGATCACGACGAGACCGGGGTTGAAGACGTTGAGCACGCCGGAGATGCCGCGTCCCAGGGTGTCGCCGATCTTGCCGATGGCATCGATGGCGAGCACGTCACCTTCCTCGACGGCTTTCAGGATCTCGTCCAGCTCCACGTCGCCTTTCTTGTTGTAGGTGGCGGTCATCGAGGAGGCGAGGCCCTTGCCCAGCTTCTCGAGGATCATCCGGTGCAGGGCGGAGCCGGAAGCGCCCGTCTCGAGGCAGCCGACCTTGCCGCAGCGGCAGATGATGTCGTTGTCCAGGACGGGGAAATGCCCCAGTTCGCCGGAATAGCCGGATTTGCCGTAGTAGAGGTGGCCGTCCATGATGATGCCCATGCCGAGGCCCCAGCTGACATTGATGAAGATCATGTTGGGGTCGGCTTTCTTGCCCAGGCACATGTATTCGCCGTATGCCATGGCGCGCGAGTCGTTCTCGATGCTGACCTGGACGTTGAATTCTTTCTGGAAGATGTTCTTGAGCGGGAGGTCGTCGCTGACGAAATAGGTCAGGCTGTAGCCCTTCTCGGGATTGACCCGTCCGGAGAGGCTGACCCCGACGCCGAGGACCTTGATCCAGGGAATGCCGCTCGAGATCACCTGGTCCATGACCATGCGGCACATGGTCCGGAAGGAGTTTTCGGTGGCTTCGAGCACGAATTCGATGTCCTGGATATAGGAGATGACCTCACCCTTGAAATCACTGATCGCGATGTGGAAATGGTGCCGCGCCACATCCACGCCGACGAAATACCCGGCATCCGGGTTGAGCCCGTACACGCTGGGGCGCCGTCCGCCGGAAGTGCCGACTTTGCCTTCATCCTTGAGGAAATTCTCCTCGATCAGCTCGCTGATGAACTTGGTGATGGTAGGCACACTGATCCCCAACGCCCGGCTGAAGTCGGCGATGCTGTAGTTGTTGTGCGCGATACACAGCCGGAGAATCTCCCGCTTGACGGTAGCATTCTTGCTGGACGTATCGTTGAGGAAAGTGGTGGTCATAAAACGGTTCGGGTATGGTCAACGCAAAAATATAAAAATAAATCGTATATTTGTCATAATTCTTGAAGAAATTTAATAATGTCGATCCGGAAATTCTTCAAACGATTGCGGTCTGCGCGGCTCTCCATGCGGGGGAAGCTGATCCTGAGCCTCTCTTCGATCGCCGTGATCCTGCTGGTCTCCTCCCTGATCTCGGTGATGGAGTACAGCAGCATGAGCAATTATGTCTCTGAACTGATTGCGGACGACATCAGCAGCATCAACGTAGCCAACCGGCTCGCCGATATGAGCAATACCTACAACCTCCAGATCCTGGAGGTGATCGGGGACGAGACGTCCCTGCGGGTGCCGGATTTTGACGACGGTTATTTCAAGTCGCATTGCGATTCGCTCCGCATGAGCGTCGCCTCCAACCAGGTCCGTCCGCTGGCGGATTCGGTGATGTATTCCTATTCGGCGTACATGCTCACCTCGCTGGAGCTGGAGGATGTGATGCAGTCGGATTTCATTGATTCGCGTTCGTGGTATTTCGAGCGGTTGCAGCCGCGTTACGAGCGGCTCCGCGGTGACCTGGAACACCTTTCGCACGCCATCTACCTGGACCTGGAGCGGAACTCCGCGACCTTCGAGCGCGGGTTCTACCGGAGCATCATCCCGGGCATCGTGGCGGTGGGCGTGGGCTTGCTGCTGGTCCTGATGCTGCTGCTGTTCCTGCTGGCCTTCTACGTCAATCCGCTCTACCGGATGCTGGAAGGCCTGAACGCCTACCGCTCCCAGGATAAGAAATATACCGTCAAATTCGACGGAGACGACCAGCTGACCGAACTCAACAACGGGATCACCGAGCTGGCGAACGAGAACCGGCAGTTCCGCAGCAGGATCAAGACCATGGGCAGGCAATGAACTGGAAGGTCATCAGCAGGAATATCGGTTTCGCCCTCCTCGTCAGCGCGCTCTTCATGCTTCTGTCGGTGGGGGTGTCGCTGCTGAACGGCCATGACTCCGCCCTGGCGGCGCTTTCGATTTCCTTCCTGATTACCTTCATCGTGGGGATTTTTCCCTTCATTTTCGTCCGGAACGTGCCGGCCATCACGCTGAAGGAAGGCTATGTGATCATCTTCCTGTCCTGGCTGCTTTCTTTCATTTTCGGGATGCTCCCGTATGCCCTCTGGGGCGGGCCTTTCACCCTGCAGAATGCCTGGTTCGAGTCCGTGAGCGGATTCACGACTACCGGCGCCACCATCCTGGACAACGTGGAGGGCCTGCCGAAGAGCCTGCTCTTCTGGCGCTCTTCCACGCACTTCATCGGCGGTTTGGGAGTCGTTGTCTTCCTGCTGCTCGTGATCCCCGGCTCCAACCAGATGAAGATCCGGCTCACCAACATGGAGCTGACCTCCCTGTCGCGCGGCGGCTATTCCACCCGTACCAACAAGACAGTCTATATCTTCGCCTATGTGTACCTGGCCCTGCTGGTGCTCTCATTCATCGCTTATCTGCTGGCCGGGATGCCGGTCTTCGATGCTGTGTGCCATGCGATGAGCGTGAGTGCGACCGGTGGTTTCAGCACGCGCAATACTTCGATCGCGGCCTTTGATTCCCGCTGGGTCGAGGGGATCACGATGGTGTTCATGTACCTGTCCTCCATCCACTTCGGCCTGGTGTACCTGTCGGTGGTGAACCGCTCGCTGAAGCCGCTGAACAATCCCGTGGTCAAGTTCTATACCCTGTCCATCATCCTGGTGGCGCTGGTCGTCGGCATGGGCCTCAAGCTGAACGGCATCTGCCCGACCTGGAAGAATGCTGTCTGGAACGGCTTCTTCGAGACGCTCTGCGTGACGTCCACGTCCGGCTTTGCCATCCTCGACAATGCCCACTGGCCGCTCTGGATCGTGATGGTCCTGATGTTTTCGGCCGTCATGTGCGGCAGTGCCGGATCCACTTCCGGCGGCGTCAAGGTGGACCGCGTCATCCTTCTGTTCAAGGCGATCGGCCGTCGGGTGAACCGCATCCTGCACCCTTCTTCGGTCAATGAGGTGCGGATGGGCAACCGCATCCTGCGGGACGAGGAAGTCTCGCCGCACCTGCTGTATCTGGCCATCTACGGCTTGCTGTTGGCAGTTTCCGTGCTGATCAGCCTGATGGTCGGCGTGGACCACCAGAACAGTTTCATCGCTTCGGTCACGAGCCTGGGCAATGTAGGCCCGGCCTATGGTGACCTGGGGACCATGGGCTCGTTCAACAGCGTGCCCATGCTGGGCAAATTGCTTTTCTCGGTCGATATGTTCCTGGGCCGTATCGAGATCTATCCGGTACTGGCCGTGGTGGCGATGATTTTCGACAAACGGACCCGCGAATGATGGACCGTGCGGGTTTTCTGGAGCAGCAGTTTCTGAAACGTTTCAAGGCGGAGCCCACACCCTGCCAGGCCCGGCTGTTCCGGGAGGTAGCGGACTTCGTGACCTGCGACGATGCGGACATCCTGGTCGTCAACGGCTATGCCGGCACGGGCAAGACGACTGCCATCTCGGCGGTGATCGCCGCCCTCAAGGACGTGGGGACCCCCTCGGTGCTGCTGGCGCCGACGGGCCGGGCCGCCAAAGTCCTGTCCGGCATCTCCCGCCGTCCGGCATATACTATCCACAAGCATATCTACCGCCAGAAATCCGTTGGCAGCGACGGCTTCGGACAGTTCTCCCTGGCCCCCAACAAGGCCAAAGGAACCCTTTTCGTCGTGGATGAAGTCTCCCTCATCGGCATTGATGCGCTTTCGGCCCAGGGCACTACGGCCTTCGGCTCCGGCAACCTGCTGGAGGATCTGGTTTCCTTCGTGCGCAACGGCCTGGACTGCAGGATGATCCTGATCGGTGACGCCGCCCAGCTGCCCCCGGTGGGGCTGGACGCGTCTCCGGCGCTTTCGCCGTCCTTCATGGACGGCTTCGGCGGCGTCCGCTACAGCGAACTGACGTCCGTGGTGCGCCAGGCGGCCGAGTCGGGCATCCTGCGCAACGCCACGCACTTGCGTGAAATGATCGCAGGCAGTGCCGGCGAGGAGACCTTCGCCGGCTGGCGGCTTGACCTTGCCGGCGCGGACGACATCGAGCGCATCGGCGGCGGAGAACTGATCGAGGCGCTGTCGGACGCGTACGGGCGTTACGGGGAGGACGGCACCGTGATCCTGTGCCGCTCCAACAAGCGGGCGATCCGCTACAACCTCGGCGTGCGTGCGACGGTGCAGTTCAAGGAGGAGCGCCTGGTGCGTGATGACAAACTGATGATCGTCAAGAACTGCTACCAGTTCGTGGAAGACGTCCCGGGGATGGACTATATCGCCAACGGCGACATCGCCAAACTGGTCCGGATCGGGAATTATGAAGATCGCTACGGCCTGCATTTCGCGGATGCGACGCTCTGCTTCCCGGACTACGACGACGTAGAACTCAAGGCCAAGGTCTGCCTGGACACGTTGGAGTCCGAGTCGGCGTCGCTGACCTACGAGCAGCAGAATGCGCTGTACCAGGGCGTGTCGGCGGACTATGCGGACCGGAAGACCAAGAAGAAGATCTGGGAGGCGGTCCGGGAAGACCCCTATTTCAATGCCCTCCAGCTCAAATATGCCGAGGCGATTACCTGCCACAAGTCCCAGGGCGGACAGTGGGACTGCGTCTTCATCGACTGTCCCTTCTGGCAGGACGAGCAGACGCTCGATGACCTCAAATGGCTCTATACGGCGCTGACCCGTGCCGTGCACAAAGTGTATCTCGTGAATTTCAAAGACCGCTTTTTTGTATGAGAAAGTTGACTACCGTGCTGCTGCTTTGCTGCCTGGCAGCGGGCGTCCTCGGGGCGCAGGACTTCAATGTGACTCCGTCTCCGGACGGGACGATGGAGGCGTTCACCCGCGGGGGAGACCTCTGGATACGCTCCCTGCCCGACTCCACGGAGACGCGCCTGACCTTCGACGGATCCGACCTGATCCTCAATGGTTATGCTTCCTGGGTCTATTATGAGGAGATTTTCGGACGTGCGTCCCGCTACAAGGCCTTCTGGTGGAGTCCGGACTCGCAGCGGCTGGGGTTCTATCGTTTTGACAATACGGCCGTGCCGATGTTTCCGATTTATTCGCCCTTCGGGCAGGACGGGACCCTGCACCAGACGCGTTATCCCAAGGCCGGCGAGTCCAATCCTTCCGTGCGGATCGGCATCATCGAGGCGCGTGCGGGGGCGGAGCCCGTCTGGGCGGATTTCGACGATTCGCCGGAGCAGTATTTCGGTACGCCTTTCTGGGGAGCGGATTCGAAGGAGCTGTATGTGTCGCGCGAGCCGCGCCGGCAGAGCGTGCTGGACCTGTATGCGGTGAGCGTGACGGACGGCTCCCGGCGGCAGGTTTACCATGAGGAGTATCCGGATGCGTGGGTGGAATGGATCGAGGGGATGATCTTTACTGACAAGGGATTGTACATGGCGCGCAACTTCGAGACGGGTTGGGAACAGATTTATTTCCTTGGCTACGACGGCACGCTCAAACGCCTGACGGAAGGGGAGAACTGGGGCATCCGACTGCTGAAGGTGGATGAGAAAAAGGGCGACGTGTGGTTCACGGCCAAGCGGGATTCCCGCCTGCATACGGCGTTCTACCGCCTGGACCGCAAGGGGCGGGTCACGGCGTTGACGGATCCGGAGCTGAACCTGTCCGGAGCCCGGATCTCGGAGGACGGGAAGACCTTTGAGGCCGTGGCGTCCACGGCCCGGAAACCCAGTATGATTGTGTCCGGGCGGACGGACAAGTATGCCATGAAGATTGATTCCGTGCTGGTCGAAGCAAAAGCGGACCGTCCTGTCCCGGAGGTGGTGAAGATTGAAAATGATGGATTTGACCTCTATGGACTGATGTCGCTTCCTGCGAACTTCGATCCTGCGAAGAAATACCCCGTGCAGATGCAGCTCTACGGCGGCCCGGGCACGCCCTATGTGCGCGACAGCTGGCAGGACCGGGATGCTTCCGACGCCTGGTGCTACGAGAACGGCGTCATTTACATCGTCGTGGATCCCCGATCCTCCGGGGAGAACGGCCGCCGGGGCATGGACCAGGCATTCCGCAGGATGACGGTGATCGAGCTGCAGGATTATATCGCCTGGGCGAAATGGCTCCAGGCGCTGCCTTATGTGGACGGCTCCCGCATCGGGGTGAAGGGTTTCTCCTTCGGCGGCACGACGACCGCAATGCTGGTACTGCGCTATCCGCAGTATTTCCGCTGCGGCATCGCCGGCGGCGGGGTGTACGACTGGCACCTCTACGACACGCACTACACCGAACGCTTCATGGATACGCCGCAGGCCAATCCTGACGGCTATGCCGAGGCTTCTGTGATGACCTGGGTACCTGCTGTCTTCTCGGGCGACGGGCCCAAGCCGCTGCCGAATGCCCTCTGCCTTACGCACGGAACGGGCGACGACAATGTCCATTTCCAGAATACCCTCCAGCTCATCGACGCCCTCCAGCGGGCCGGTTACCAGTTCGAGTTGCGGATCTATCCCGACGGCATGCACGGATACCGCGGCAAGCAGCATGAGCACGATGCTGCCGCAGAAGCCATTTTCTGGCGAAAATGGCTTCTGGATTAACGACTGGGGGGCGTTCCCCCCAGACCCCCTGCGTCGCTGCGCTCTAGTGGAAAAAATGGCTTCTGGACGAGCCAGAAGCCATGGCTCAATGAACGAGGGGGCGTACCCCCTCGAGCACCCCTGCGTCGCTGCGCTTCGGATGCACTGTGCTGATGGACAATTGAAAGATTGGTTGGTTGCGTTCTCTTTGAGCACCCCTGCGTCGCTGAAGATCCGGATGCACTGTGCTGACTGCTATAAACAAAAAAGCGTAACAGTCAAGCGTTCAGAAAATCAATAGTTTGCTAAAACACGGGTAGCAGAAAACAGCACCCGTGTTTACCGTATTTATTGAACAGCAACTGATTAATCCATCACGGTTTTTTCGATGCTTGATGCAAGGTGGATTCGTGGTGGTTCATGCCATTGATTATCAATTAACGACAAAAACACGGGTGTCTGAAATAGATACCCGTGTTTTTACTTGTCGTTGAGAATCAGCGAATTTGCTGATTACAATGTTTTATTTGAAGAGCCGCTGGGCGAACTGGTAGAGGGCTCGGCGCCAGCTCTGCCATTCGTGGGCGGTGTCGGGGGAGACGTAGAACACGGTGTTCATGCCGCTCTGGCCCAGTTCTTCCGTGATGGGCTTGGGATCGGCTGCGCCGCCAAAGCGGTTGACGAGCTCACGACTGCCGAAGCTGATGAAAATGAGCTTGTTGTTCTCGCGGAAGCCCGGGGTCTGGTCCACTTCTTCCTTCGAGAAGACACCGCCGCTGAAGATACCGACCCAGGAGAAGAGCTTCGGGTTGGCGAGGGCGATGGAGTGTGTCTGCATGCCGCCCATCGACAGGCCGGCCATGGCGCGGTGCTGGCTGTCAGCGTACACGCGATAGTTGGCTTCCACCATCGGGATGAGGTCTTTTTCCAGGATGTTCTGGAAGGCTCCGGCGAAGTTCATGCCGGCGAAACCGCCCGGACGGCCACCCTGGGGCGGACGCTGACCCTGAGGACCCTGCTGGCCCTGCGGAGGACGCTGTCCCTGTGCCGGACGCTCGGGGCGCGGGTTGTTGGGACCGTAGGTGTCGCTGCCATTGTCCATCACGACGATGAACGGGACGGCCTTGCCCTCGGCGATGAGGTTGTCGAGGATGATGCCGGTGCGGCCCTGCTGGGCCCAGCCATGCTCGGACTCGCCGCCGCCGTGCTGCAGGTAGAGGACGGGGTACTTTTTGTTATTGTTCTTCTTGTACTCGGCAGGGGTGTAGATGTAGCAGTGGCGGACGGAGCCGGTCACGCTCGAATAGTAGTACACCTCGCTGGTCTCGCCGTGCGGGACGTTCTTGAGCGTGTAGAAGTCTTCATCGGCGGCCGGGACATCGATGCCGCTACCCCAACGGCTGGCGCCGTAGTAGTAGAGGCTGCCCGGATCAGGCACGGAAGCACCGTCGATCTCCAGCTGGTAGTAGTGGAAGCCCTCGTCCTGCGGGGCGGAGTCGCCGGTCCAGACGCCTTCGGCATCCTTGACCATCTCGTATTTCACGCCGCCGATGTCGAGTTTGACGCTCTTGGCGTCGGGGGCCTTGATCTGGGCGCGAACCATCCGCTGCGAGTTGACCATCGGATACTGGTGGCCCGGCTGGTTGGTGGTCGCGGGCTTGAAATCTTCCCTTACCTGCGCGGACAGGGTGACGGCCGCGAGGAGGAACAGCAAGAAAACAGTGATTCTTTTCATCATGGTGTATTAGTTGGTTGTGAGATTGCAAATCTGCACCCCTAAGTTAGCAAGAATGGGGCCGACGGGATAGCAGAAATGCGTCAAAAGGTTTCATTTCCGCGCCGCTTCCCACCGGCGAAAACAGCTACCTGCCAGCGCGGGAGAGCGGTTCCGTGACCAGAAGCACGGAGGAGCCGTCGGCGAGGCGGCAGCCGAAGAGGTGGGCGTCGCCTCCGGGTGCGATGCCCAGTTTTTTCCGCAAGGCTTCGCTGCCCAGCGGGAGATTGCGGGCGGTGACTTCGGCGCGGGGGTAGCGTTTCCGCAAGTCCTTGAACGCCTTGGCGCCGAAAGGGAGCACGTCCCGGATGCGCCAGGCCTTGAAAAAGGGCGGGACGTCGTAGTCCTCGGGGGCGCCGGGAGGGGTTTCTGCCCCTGGCGAAGGAAAAACTGCGCTGCTGGGGGCGCAGGGGGCCGTTTCTGCCCCTGGCGGAGAGAAAACTGCGCTGCCGGGGGCGCAGGGGGCCGTTTCTGCCCCTGGCGGGTCAGGAAATAGGTACAGATGCGTGGAGTGTGCCAGTTTGCGCAGCCCCCAGCGCTCGCAGGGCAGGCGGAAGGCACCGGCCTTGAGCAGGGCGGGGCAAGGCTCCAGCAGCGTGTCGCCCGGCTGCAGCCCGACGGCATAGCTCACGGCTGCCGCCCGCTCCTCGAAAGGACGGAAGCGCATCGTGGCCGCGTCCGGTGCGGGTGTTTCCGGGGAAGGAGAACGCAAAGAAGAGACGACGATCTCGAGTGCGGCCGTGGCCGGATCCCGCCGGAGCAGGCAGAGCAGCTCCTTGACCTCGCCGTCGAGCTCCACGACGTGGATCTCCTGCAAGGCAGGTCCGAGCCTGTCGGCGAGCATCGAGAGGTCGGCCATCGGGGAGAGTTTGAGCAGGACGGCCGGGGCCTTCTGCAGCAACAAAGGGAGCAGGGTCAGGATGTCCGGGGTGCAGTCCTCCAACAGGAAAACCTTGCGTCCGGCGGCGTCCCGGCGCGCCGGATCGGCATAGATCAGGTCCGCCTCCGGCAAATCAGTCTCCGGCGTCACTGCCTCGCAACGCAGCTCGATATTCCCGGCGCCCAGCCGGGCGAAATTCCGCTCCGCTGCCGCCGCCAGCTCCGCATCCCGTTCGTAGTACACCACCCGCTCCGCCACCTTTGATAACCCCCACGAATCAACCCCCAAGCCTCCGGTCAGGTCAAGAATTGACCTTATAGGCGCCTTCGCGTCGCTCAACCTGTCGTAGCCATGTTCAGCCGGAGCAGGCAGTGCTGCACGCAAAACCGTGCCGCCCGTGGCATCGTGAACGGGAGGAGCCCAACCACCAGGTTGGGAGGGATAGCGCGAAGCGCATAGTTTTGCGGCAGCAACTGCCTGTCCGGCTAAGTGTGCTTTGTAAAGAGCCGTGGCGGAGGAGGAGCATTGTTCGAGGGAGAGGGCGGAGGGAAATTCGAGCGGGTCGAGTCCGGCGTCACGGCGCGCGGCATCCGCGGCGGCCCATTCGGGCAGCTTCCGGGCTACCTTGTGTGCCCGGTCGCCGTCCAAGTCCTGCAAAATATCCGCAAAACTCCGTTTCATCATCACAAAAGTAACATTTTCTCCGATTTTTTCTTATATTTGACAAATCTGTATGCGAGCAGAAAAGAACGAACACAAAACGAGATAACCAGTATGAAAGAATTTGAACTGAGAGCCCAGAAGTGGCTCGACGGTGACTTCGACCAGGAGACCAAACTCAAGATCATCCAGCTCCGCAACAGCGATCCCGCGGGCTTCGAGGATGCTTTCTACAAGAATCTGGAGTTCGGCACGGGCGGCCTGCGCGGCATCATGGGCGTAGGTACCAACCGGATGAACCGCTACACGGTCGGCATGGCCACCCAGGGTCTGGCCAACTACATCCTCTCCCACTACGATGGCGATGACCCGAAGGTGTGCATTTCCTATGACTCCCGCAACAACAGCAAGGAATTCGCCCGCATCACCGCCGACGTCCTGTCGAACAACGGCATCCATGTCTATATCTTCGACAACATCCGCCCGACGCCCGAGATGAGCTATGCGGTCCGGCTGAAAGAGGCCGTGGCCGGCGTGATGATCACCGCTTCCCACAACCCCAAAGAATACAACGGCTACAAGGTCAGCTGGTCCGACGGCGGACAGGTGACCTCCCCGGTGGACAAGGAGATCGTGGCCGAGGTGGCCAAGATCACGGACCCTTCGATGGTCAAGTTCGAAGCCGGCCTGCGTTGCGGCGGCATCGAGGCGATGGGCGCCGACGTGGACGAGTGCTACCTGCGCGACCTCCTCTCCCTGAGCCTGAGTCCCGAGCTCTGCCGCAAGCACGGCGACATGAAGATCGTCTATACCCCGCTTCACGGCTGCGGTGTCCGTCTGATCCCGGAGATCCTGCACCGCAAGGGTTTCAAGAACGTCATCAATGTCCCCGCACAGGACATCTCCGACGGTGACTTCCCGACGGTCGTCTCCCCAAATCCCGAGGAGCCCGCAGCCCTCAAGATGGCCCTGGAGCGCGCTGACGAGACGGGCGCCGACCTCGTCATGGGGTCCGACCCGGACGCCGACCGCCTGGGCATCGCCGTGCGCGACAACGAAGGCAAGATGGTCCTCTTCAACGGCAACCAGACTGCCGCCATGCTGACCTACTACATCCTGAACCGCTGGAATGACCTGCACAAGCTCGGCGAAGGCAAATACGTGGTCAAGACCATCGTCACCACGGAGCTCATCACTGACATCTGCAAGAGCTTCAACGTCCCCGTGTACAATGTCCTCACGGGCTTCAAATACATCGCCGAAGTGGTCAAGCGCAACAAATCCGAAGGCGGCGAATTCATCTGCGGCGGCGAAGAGAGCTACGGCTTCAACGTCGGCGAGTTCGTCCGCGACAAGGATGCGCAGGTCAGCGCGATGATGGTGGCCGAGTGCGCCGCCTGGGCCGCCGAGCAGGGCCTGTCCCTCTATCAGCTGATGCAGCGGATCTACCGCGAATACGGCTACCGCAAGGAGGGCCTCGTGTCCGTGGTGCGCAAAGGCATCTCCGGTGCCCGGGAGATCCAGCAGATGATGGTAGACCTGCGGGCCAACCCGCCCAAGGAGCTCGCCGGTTCCCCGGTCACGAAGGTGATCGACTACCTGGAGCCGGAGAAGACCGGCCAGCCGTCCTCCAATGTCCTGCAGTTCTTCAACGCGGCGGGCGACGTCGTGTCGGTGCGTCCTTCCGGGACCGAGCCCAAGATCAAGTTCTACTTCGGGGCCAAGGGCGACGATGCGGACGACAAGATCGCGGCACTCAGAAAACAGCTTTGCGAATAATCTTTAACCCTATAGCAATATGGCATCTATTTCCGACCTTATCCTGCAGCAAGTCAAATCTTCGACTGCCGCTGTCCAGATCCCTTCCGCCGCCCAGAACCAGGTCCTCAACGGCCTTTCTTCCTCCATTCTCGGGAGCCTGACCCAGACGGCCGCCCAGCCCGGCGGCGTGGACCTGATCAAGAACCTGCTCTCCGGCAAGGCGAATGCCGCTACCAGCCCCGTGACGAAGCTGGCCGGCAGCCTCTTCACCACCAACGTGCTGAAGAATCTCAACCTCGGAACCGCGATGAACGGAACCCTCTCCGGTCTGGTCCCCAAGATCATGTCCAGCCTGTCCACCATCATCCGCGACCGTGATGGGGACGGCGACGTGGATCTCAACGACATCCTCCTCTCGCTGCGCGGCGGTGCCGGCGGCGGCATCCTCGGAGGCGGTGGCGGCGGCATCCTCGGTGCAGCCACCTCCATCCTCGGCGGGATCCTGAAGAAATAAGGGAAACCCCCGGGTCAAGCCCCGGTAAACTCTTTACACCACTGCGTGAGCGGACAGCTCGCGCAGTTTGGTTTTTGTGCGGTGCAGACGTAGCGTCCGTGCAGGATCAGCCAGTGGTGCGCGATGGGCCGGAGCTCTGCGGGAATGTGCTTCTCCAGGTCCAGTTCGACGGCGCGCGGGGTTGTCCCGCGGGACAGGCCCAGGCGCCGCGAGACGCGGAATACATGCGTGTCCACGGCAATGACCGGCTCGCCCCAGGTGATCGAAGCGACGACATTGGCTGTCTTGCGCCCCACACCGGGAAGTTTCATCAATTCATCGATGTCCGACGGCACCCGGCCGTCGAAATCCGCCATCAACATGCGGGCCATCCCGACCAGATGGCGGGCTTTGCTGTTGGGGTAGGAGATCGAACGGATCAGCTCATAGACCTCCTCTTCGGTGGCGGCGGCCAGGGCTTCCGGGGTGGGATAGGCGGAGAAAAGGGCCGGCGTGGTCATGTTCACGCGTTTGTCCGTGCACTGGGCGGAAAGGATCACGGCAACGAGCAGCTGGAAAGGGGAGTCGAAATGCAGTTCCGACTCTGCGATGGGAACATGGTCCCGGAAATAGCCAAAGATGGATTTGTAGCGCTGAGCGAGGGTCATAATGTGATCTCCCGGCAGGTCTCATCCCGGGTCTCGAAGATGCGGCCTGGATAGCGGGTGCAGATGGAACGGTTGTGGGTGACCATGACGATGGCCGTGCCTTTCTCCCGGTTGATCTGGTTGAGCAGCTGGAGGATCTCCTCGGCGGTCTCGCCGTCCAGGTTGCCGGTGGGCTCGTCCGCGAGGATGAGTTCAGGGTCGTTGAGGATGGCCCGGGCGATGGCGATGCGCTGCTGCTCTCCGCCGGAGAGCTGGTGTGGCATCTTGTGGGCCTTGGTCTGCATGCCGACGGCATCCAGTACCTCGGAGATCCGCCGGGCGATGGCGGAGGCGTCTTTCCAGCCCGTCGCCTTGAGCACGAAGGAGAGATTGTCTTCGACGCTCCGGTCCATCAAGAGCTGGAAATCCTGGAAGACGACCCCGAGACGGCGGCGCAGCCGTGGCACTTCTTTTGCGCGTATCTTGGCCAGGTTGAAGCCGCAGACCTGCCCCTCGCCCTTGCCCAGGCGGTTCTCCGCCGTGATCGTGCGGAAGATGGAGGTCTTGCCGCTGCCGACCTTGCCTACGATATAGACGATCTGGCCGGGATAAACCTGGAGATCAAGTCCGTAAACGACGACACTCTCACCGTTGAGGATGTCGGCGTCGGTGAAGGAAATGACCGGGGTGCTGTTTTCTTCCATATCCGGGTAAAAATAATTTGATGCACCCTGCAAATATAGCGCAAAAATGAGTAAATTTGTCAAATTGGAAAATTTATGAACGTGAAATCACTGGTGGCCACCTTGCTTGCGGTCACGATCTGCTCAGCTTCCCTGACGGCGGGGGCCCCCGGCGGGCTCCGGACATACCGTCAGGCAGTCCGGCTCTACGAGAACGGAATGTACGAACAGGCGCGGACCCTTTTCGCCACGATGGAAGGAGACCCGCTCTGCGACGGCTATGCGGTCCTCTGTGCGCTCAAGATGCGTTCGGCTGAGTATCAGGAACTTTTCTCTGCCTACCGCCTGCGCTATCCGTCCTCCCGCCTGTCGGGCCTGCTGCATTTCGAGAACGCCCGGATCCTCTTTGACGACGGCAAATACCAGCAGGCGGCGACCGAATTCACGTTCGTCCCGGCAGAAGACCTGCCGGTCGCAGACCGCCCCGAATACTTCTTCAAGTGCGGCTTCTCCGCTTTCTCCCTGGGACAGTACGCCGAAGCTTCCCGCTTTTTCTCCCAGCTGGATGCCCTGCCGGCGTCCGAATACACCCCTTCGGGGAATTATTTCAGCGGCGTGATGCTCTATGAGAACAAGCAGTTCGCCGAGGCCGAAGCGCTGTTCAAGAAGGCTGCTTCCGACAAGCGTTTCAAGGACTTGACGGACTTCTTCATCGTGGACTGCGAATTCAACCAGAACAACTACGATTACGTCATCAGCGAAGGGGAGAAGCTCTATCCCACGCTCCCGGAGGCCCGGCGCGAGCGCCTGGCCCGCATCCTCTCGGAATCCTTCCTGATCAAGGGCGAACCCGAAAAGGCCCGGATGTACTACGACGATCTCTCCCGCAAGGAGATGAACCGCAAGGATTATTTCTACGCCGGCACGGTGCTCTATTCGGTGGATGATTATGCCGGAGCGATCGAGAATTTCACGAAGATGGAGGACCGCAGCGACTCGCTGGGGCAGGTGGCCAATTACCACCTGGCCAATGCCTACTACCGGACGCACGACCAGGTGTCGGCCATGGGGGCCTTCTATGATGCCTCCTCGGTTGATTTCGACCCCGAGATCACGGAAGACGCCGCGTTCAACTATGCCAAGCTGGCCTTCGACCTCAACAAGGACACTTCCGGCTTCGCCCGTTACATCCGGCGCTGGTCCACCAAGGCCCGCGGCGACCAGATCTACGGCTACATGGCCCTGGCCGCCCTGGTGGACCGGGACTATGCCGGTGCGGTGGAGGCTTACGACAACATCGAGGAGCTGACGCCCGATATGCGCAGCAATTACACGAAAGCCAATTTCCTCCGGGGCGAGCAGCTCTTCTCCAACGGCTCGTACCGGGATGCGGTCCCGTTCTTCCGGGCGACGGCCTATTATGTCCCCAGGACCGACCGCTTCAACCAGCTGGCGCGCTACTGGACCGGCGAAGCCGAATACCGGGCCGGCAATTATGACGGGGCCGCCAGCACCTTCACCGACTTGCACAACGCCTCCGGTCTGTACGGCACGGACGAAGGCAAACTGCTGCCTTACAACATCGGCTACTGCTATTTCAAGCAGGGCGACTATACCAACGCCGCCCGCTGGTTCGACACCTACATCGCTACCGGCGAACCGCTGTACCGGGAGGATGCCCTGAACCGGCGCGCCGACTGCGATTTCGGCCGGAAGGACTACCGCTCGGCCGTCACTTCCTACCAGAAGGTCCTGACGGAGTTCTTCTCCCCGGACGACATCTATCCGTATTACCAGCAGGCGATTGCCTACGGCCTGACGGGCGACCGGCGCCGCAAGGTGAGCACCCTGCTGCACGTCGAGGACGCATCGCCGAAGGCGCCGCTTTATGACGAAGCGTGCTACGAGCTCGGCCGCGCCCAGATGGACCTGAAGACGAACAACGACGCGATCCGGACCTTCACCCGCCTGCGCGAGAACACCGGCGACAACACCTATGTCGCCCGGGCGCTGATCGGCCTGGGAATGGTCTATCGCAATATGTCCGATTATGATGCGGCCCTGGAGAACTACAAGAAAGTGGTCTCGCTGATGCCGCAGAGTGAATACGCGGAGGAGGCGATGCTGGCGATCGAATCCATCTACCAGACCCGCCGCCAGCCGGAGAAGTTCCTCGAATACGTGGAAGAGAATTCCTTGGCGCAGAACCGCAGCGATTCCGACCGCGAGAAAATGTATTTCAACACCGCCGAGCAGCTCTACCTGGGCGGCAACCACCAGCAGGCGATCCCCACCTTGCGCAAATATCTGGAGAACTATCCGGACGGCGCGGACCTGCACCAGGCTGAGTTCTACCTCGCCGAGTCCTATAACGCCCTGGGCGAGAAGGAAAAGGCCGTGGACTATTATGCCAGGGCGGCGGCTTCCGAATCGGGATATTCGTTTGCGGAGATGGCGCGGGCCCGGTACGCGGACCTCTCCTTCGGCCTCGAGCGGTATCAAGATGCCTACAAGGGCTATCAGACCCTGCTTTCCATGGCACGGATGGACGAGCTCAAGCAGGCGGCCCGTGTGGGCATGATGCGCTCCGCCTACCGCAGCAAGGACTACCAGTCCGCCATCCAGGCGGCGGATGTCCTGAAGGAGGAGAGCGGCTTGTCTGCCGATGTGCAGCAGGAAGCCCTCTATACCAAGGCCAAGTCCTGCCTTGCGGTCTCCCGCCGGGACGAGGCGATTGCCCTGTTCAAGCAGCTCAGCGCCAATCCGACGACGGATATCGGCGCCGAATCCGAGTACCGCGTCATCCAGAACCTCTATGACACGGGTAAATTCTCCGCTGTCGATGACGAGGTCTATGCCTTCTCCCAGAAGGCCGGCGGCCAGTCCTACTGGCTGGCCCGCGCCTATGTGGTACTGGGAGACGCCTTCGCCGAGCGCGGCCAGTACGCCCAGGCCAAGGCCACGTTTGAGAGCCTGCGTGACGGCTACGAGCCCGAGAACGGCTCGGATGATGTATCAGAAAATGTCAAGATGAGACTCGAACGTCTCGCTACCTTAATGCAAAAATAACAGTATGAGAAAGTCCATTCACGCCCTTGCGGCACTGGTTCTTTGTGCCCCGCTATTTGCGCAGAACATCAACCAGACGGTCCAGGTGACCAATGACTATGTCACCCGTTTCGCGGATTTCCAGAAGCAGGGCGGCGCGTTGTCCGTCCCGGATTCGCTATACCGTTTCGACTACAATTTCGATTATTCGGTCTTCGATACGCCCTATAAGGGATCCTACGAATTCTCTCCGT
Source organism: uncultured Bacteroidia bacterium (assembly GCA_902790635.1). Taxonomy (GTDB): domain Bacteria; phylum Bacteroidota; class Bacteroidia; order Bacteroidales; family UBA932; genus Cryptobacteroides. The sequence continues at coordinate 69,863 of CADASN010000007.1, forward strand.
ACCGGATCCGGGTCACGCCGCAGGCGCGGCTGTATGACGGCAGCAAGTTTTTCATGCGGGCCGGGGCGGGATATACTTTCCACCCCCAGTTCGAGATGGCCTGGCAGCTGCTGGAGGAGAAGGATTTCACGATCGGCGTATTCGCCGATCTGGGCGGATATGCGGGTAAGTATCAGGGACATGCTGGCGGCGAAGCGTTCAAGGGACGCGACCTGAACGGGCATGTCGTCATCAACGGACAGGCGATCCGGCCTGCCACCCGCCTGTCCTACCAGCTGGGCTATGACGGCATCTTCGACCTGCAGGACGGGACGAATACCTCTTTCCGTTCCGCGTTCAATTCCGGCTTCGTGACGGGACGCATCCAGTCCCGGGAGCGTGCGGAGAACCACCTGTTCTACGATTTCGACCTGCGCCTGCGGCATTCCGCCGAGACGCTGCCCGAGTGGATGGGGCTGTATAACTCCCACGAGACCAACCTCTATGTCGGCGTGTCGACCGGTCCCGTGCTGCAGGAAAAATATCGCATCCTGCTGGACGGTGTCTTCGAGATGGAAGCCCTGGGTGTCTATCAGACCATGTTCCGTAACGGGTCCAATGTCAATTTCGCCCGTCTGCGCCCGCACGTGGACTTCCTGCTGGGCCCCGTCCGGGTGGATGCCGGCGTGCGCCTGGATTGGACGGAATACGACAACAGCACGAAGAAGCCTTTTACTTTCGCTCCTGACGTGACCGTCCGCATGGCCCTGCTGGATGCCGATATGGACCTGTATGCCGGCGTCAGCGGCGGCCAGGTGATGGAAGGGCATTTCACCCTCAAGCAGATCAACCACTTCGTCTCGCGTCCCAGTGCCGGCGCCACGATCTCCCGGGAGAAGCTCCGTGTCCTTGCCGGCCTGGAAGGACACTGGAAGGCCGGCCTGCAGTATGCTTTCGAAGCTGGGTATGTGTCCTATGCGAACAAGCCGCTTCCCTTCCTGGGCAGGATCTCGTTCGTGGATTACAAGACCGCGTATGCCAAGGCGACGATGGGCTGGACGAGCGAACGCCTGACCGTGGACGGGGCACTTTCGTATGCCTATCATGTCCTGCCGGAAGGAGTGTACGCTTTCGCTCCCGCCGCTTTCACCGCGGATGTGCGCGGCACGTGGAACTGGGATCGGAAGATCTTTGCCGGAGCCTTCGTGGAGGCGGCCTCCTCCCGCAAGTCGACGTCGGCTGACGTCGCTGCAATCCCCGGCTACGCCAATGTCGGACTGACGGGCGAGTACCGCTTCGGCCGATATTTCGGCGTCTGGGCAGAGGGCGGCAACCTCCTCGGGATGGCGATCGAGCGCATTCCGGGCCTGGTCGAGAAGGGCCCGTACTTCACCCTGGGCATCAGCTTGAAGCTGTAGCGCTTTTTTAGCGAGACCGGCTTCAAACCTGATGGTCTTTTTCGGCTTTTTTTAGTAAATTTGTCGGATTTTTTGATTGAGACTTACACGATGATAGAAAAAGAAGAGATGAAGCAGGCGGAAGAGCAGTATTCCGCGAACAGTATCCAGGTCCTGGAAGGACTCGAGGCGGTCCGTAAACGTCCCTCCATGTACATCGGCGACATCGCCGAACGCGGTTTGCACCATCTTGTGTACGAGGTGGTGGACAACTGTATCGACGAAGCCATGGCCGGCTACTGCGACACGATCGACGTCCGGATCCTCGAGGGCAACTCCATCCGGGTCCGGGACAACGGCCGCGGCATTCCGACCGGGATGCATGAGAAGGAGCATCGTTCCGCCCTCGAGGTGGTTCTGACCGTGCTTCACGCCGGCGGAAAATTCGACAAGAACAGCTACAAGGTTTCCGGTGGTCTGCATGGCGTGGGCGTGTCCTGCGTCAATGCCCTGTCGGATTCGCTGATCGCCGAGGTGCATCGGGAGGGCAAGGTCTTCGAGCAGCACTATTCGAAGGGCAAGCCCCTCGGTCCGGTCGAAGTCGTCGGTGAGGCGTCCGACACCGGTACGACCATCACCTTCCATCCGGATCCCACCATTTTCACCCAGACCACTGTCTATAAGTACGATACCCTGGCCAATCGTCTCCGTGAACTGGCCTATCTGAACAAGGGGATCCACATCCGGCTCACGGACGAGCGGGAGCTGGTGGATGAGTTCGTCGTCGACGAGGCGGGTGAGTCCAAGGCTACGGGCCGCCAGGTTTACCGCTCCGAGACCTTCTATTCCGAAAAGGGCCTGAGCGAGTTCATCGAATACCTCGACGCCGGCGCCCAGACGATCATCCCGGAGCCGGTCTGCGTCAATTCCGACAAGATCATCCCAATCGACATCGCGCTGCAGTACAACAACGGCTACTCCGAGAAGATCTATTCCTACGTCAACAACATCCATACGATCGAGGGCGGTACGCACCTGCAGGGCTTCAAGATGGGCCTCAGCCGCTCGCTGAAGCAATACGCCGAGAAGAACAAACTGCTGGAGAAATTCAAGGGCGACCTGGCTCCGGAGGACTTCCGCGAAGGACTTACGGCGGTGATTTCCGTCAAGATCGCGGAGCCGCAGTTCGAGGGACAGACCAAGACGAAGCTCGGCAACCCGGAGGCGACGTCCGCCGTCTCCCAGGCCACGGCTGCTGCGATGGACATCTACCTGGAGGAGAATCCCCGCTTCGCCAAGACCATCATCGACAAGATCGTCCTGGCCGCGACGGCCCGTGCCGCTGCGCGCAAGGCGCGCGAAATGGTCCAGCGCAAGAGCCCGCTCGGCGGCGCCGGGATGCCCGGCAAGCTGGCGGACTGCTCCGAGCGCGATCCGGAGAAGTGCGAGCTTTTCCTCGTGGAGGGTGATTCCGCAGGCGGTACGGCCAAGCAGGGCCGCGACCGCAAGACGCAGGCCATCCTGCCGCTGCGCGGCAAGATCCTCAACGTCGAAAAGGCTTCCGGCGACCGGGCCTTCGATTCCGAGGAGATCCGCAACATCTACACCGCCCTCGGCGTGACTGTCGCCCAGGAAGATGAGACCGGCGAGAAGCACATGGACCTGAGCAAACTCCGCTACCACAAGGTGGTGATCATGACCGATGCCGATGTGGATGGTTCGCACATCGCCTGCCTCATCCTGACATTCTTCTTCCGCTATATGTTCGACCTGATCAAGAACGGCTATGTCTATCTGGCCACTCCGCCGCTCTACAAGGTCTACAAGGGCAAGGAGGAGGTCTATTGCTGGACCGAGGAGCAGCGTGAAGAGGCGGCCCTGCGGCTCGGCAAGGGCACGGACAAGGGCTACAACGTGCAGCGCTACAAAGGTCTCGGCGAGATGTCCGACACCCAGCTGTGGGAGACCACGATGGATCCGGCCCGCCGGCGTCTCCGCCAGATCACCATCGACAACGCCGCCGCTGCCGAGCGGACCTTCTCGATGCTGATGGGCGACGATGTCCCGCCCCGCCGGCAGTTCATCGAGGAGAATGCCCATTACGCCAATATTGACGCTTAACCATCATCAACCGATATTCCTTAACCTACATTCATTATGTTAGACATTTTCGACAGGATTGAACGCGACAGCGGCGGCCCGATCGGCCAGTACTTCGAGCAGGGCTTCGGCTACTATATGTATCCCCGTCTGGAGGGCGAGCTGGGACCTCACATGGTCTTCAACGGCGTGCCGGTGCTCAACTGGAGCCTCAACAACTACCTCGGCCTGGCCAACCACCCGGAGGTCCGCAAGGCGGACGCCGAGGCGGCTGCCCAGTGGGGCCTCGCGTATCCGATGGGCGCCCGCATGATGAGCGGCCATACCCGCTATCACGAGCAGCTGGAGCAGACCTTCGCCAAATTCGAGAAGAAGGAAGACGCGTTCCTGTACAATTTCGGCTATCAGGGCATCGTGTCCACGATTGACGCGCTCACTGCGCGTCACGACGTGATCGTCTATGACGCGGAGTGCCATGCCTGCCTGCTGGACGGCATCCGCCTGCACATCGGCGAGAAATTCAAATACCGCCACAACAACATCGCGGATTGCGAGAAAGTGATCGCCCGCGCCTGCAAGGTGGCGGAGGAGAACGGCGGCGGCGTCCTGCTGATCACCGAAGGCGTGTTCGGCATGACCGGTGCGCTCGGCATCCTGGACCAGATCGCCGCACTGAAGAAGAAATACCCGTTCCGCATCCTGATCGACGACGCCCACGGCTTCGGCCTGCTGGGCGAGCATGGCCGCGGCACCTCCGAGCACTTCGGGGTGATGGATGATATCGACCTGTATATCGGCGCTTTCGCCAAGTCGATGGCTTCGATCGGCGGCTTCGTCGCCGGCCCGCACAAGATCATCAACTACCTGCGTTGCAACATGCGTTCGCAGATGTACGCCAAGTCCCTTCCGATGCCGCTGGTCATCGGCAACATGAAGCGGATGGAGATCATCGATTCCCCGGAAGGCGACCGGCTCCGTGCCAAGTGCTGGCAGATCACCCATGCGATTCAGGACGGCTTCAGGAAGGAAGGTTTCGACATCGGAGAGGCCCAGGCCTGCGTGACGCCGGTCCACATCTTCGGCGGTGTCGCCCAGGCGACCAAGATGGCCAAGGACCTGCGGGAGAACTACAAGATCTTCTGCTCGATGGTCATCTATCCGGTCATCCCGAAGGGCATGATCATTTTCCGTATCGTGTCTACGGCCGCCCATTCGATGGAGGATGTGGAATATACCCTCCGCGCCTTCAAGGAGATCAAGGCCAAACTCGACGCCGGCCTGTACGATGGCGACGACATCGCCGAGATGACCATCAAATAGTTTGCAGTCCGTGCCGACCAACAAGAATCTGATCCGTATCATCGTCCCCCTGGGCTTGGCTTTCCTCCTGCTGGTGTTGCTGATGCCCAGGAATGCGAAGTTTGCCTACGACTACCGCAAGGGACGGCCCTGGAAATACGAGACGCTGTATGCCCAGTTCGATTTCCCGATCTACAAGACGGATGAGCAGATTCGCGAAGAGCGTGGCCGGATGTCCACGGACGCCATTCCTTATTACAAATTCTCGGAAGAGATTGCCAGCCGCAACCTCCGTTCGGCGGAACGGCTGGAACTGGGCAATCTCCGGAGCGCCGTAGTGTCCTCGATGCGTGCCATCTACCAGAAGGGTGTGATGGCAGACGAGGGAAGCCGGCGCCATGCCGACGAAGAGCCGGAAGTCATTTATATCCAGCGCGACAAGCGTGCTGTCAAATATCCAATCTCCGAGGTGTACCGCCTCACGGAGGCGCGGGCCCGGCTGCTGTCGGATATTTCCGACGTGTCGGGGGCGAATGTGGATTCGCTGTTCCGGGCGGCGGGTGTGTATGACCTGCTGGTCCCGAATCTGCTCTTCGACGAGCAGACGACGGAGCTGGTCCATGCCGAGTCGGCTACTTCCATTTCCCCGACCTCGGGTTATGTGTCTTCCGGGCAGCTGATTGTCCAGGAAGGCGAACTCGTGACGGCGGAGGTGGCGCAGATGCTGGATTCCTACAAGCGTGAGTTCGAGGCCAACATGGGCTATGCCGGCACGCCGGCGATGATGGTGGTGGGCAATGTCCTGATCGCCCTGGCCATCGTGGTCCTGCTCTACCTCTCCATTTATTTCAACAATCCCCGGATTTTCCTGGATGCGCGTTTCCCGTATCTCGTGGTGGTGTTCCTGCTGATCGCCGTGGCCACGCTGATCCTGGTCCGCGTGAACGAACGGCTGTTGCTGTTCGTGCCGTTCACGTTGTCCGCCCTGCTGCTGCAGGCTTTTATGCGCAACCGGGTCGTCGTGCCGGTCTATGTGGTCTCGCTGCTGCCGCTGCTGATTTTCAGCCACGACGGGGTCGTGCTGTTCGTGATGTTTTTCGTCGCCGGGATGGTGGCTGTGCTGGCCTTCCGCTATTTCAACCGCGGGTGGCAGCAATTCATCACGGCCCTGATCACCTTTGCCGTGCTGGCGCTGATGTATCTGGGCTTCCGGGCGGCGGAGATGGTCGCCGGCAACGTCTGGCGCGTCCTGCTGGACCTGTTCGTCGGATCGTTGCTGACGGTGGCTTTCTATCCGGTGATTTATCTCTTCGAGCGGATGTTCAACCTGGTGTCGAATTCGCGCCTGATCGAGCTCTGTGATGTGTCCAATCCGCTGATCCGGGAGCTGGAGCAGAAGGCTCCGGGGACCTTCCAGCACTCCTTGCAGGTGATGAACATGGTGGATGCAGTCGCCCGGGCCATCGGTGCCAATGCCGACCTGGTCCGTGCCGGTGCACTCTACCACGACATCGGCAAGATGAACAACCCGCTCTGTTTCATTGAGAACGAGTCGCTGGTCTCCAGCGATGGAGCGCCCCGCTACCACGCCGGCATGAGTCCGGAGCAGAGCGCCCGCGATATCATCCGCCACATGTCGGACGGGGTCGAGATCGCCCAGAAGCACCGGCTTCCGGACATGATCATCGATTTCATCCGCAGCCATCATGGCACCACCACGACCGGCTACTTCTACAACCAGTTCTTGCGAAACGGCGGGGATCCCGCCCTGGTGGGTGAATTCCGCTATCCCGGCATGAAACCCGTCTCCAAGGAGCAGATTGCCCTGATGCTGTGCGACAGCGTCGAGGCGGCGTCCCGCACCCTCACGGAATACACGCCGGAGTCGTTCTCCGCTTTCGTGGAAGGGATCGTGACCGGGAAGATGGATGAAGGCCAGTTCGACAATGCCGATATCTCCATCAGCGAGCTGGGGATCATCAAGGAGACGCTCAAGCAGTATCTGGCGCAGATTCACCACGAGCGTATCGTTTATCCGCAAAAAGATCAAAAGAAATCATAAGAAATGAACGTAACAGAAAAACAGATTGACAAACTGAACCTCGAACTGACGATCGAGGTGGCTGCTGCAGATTATGCAGAGATTGAGAAGAAGAAACTGGCGGAGCGCCGCCGTACCGCGGAGTTCAAGGGATTCCGCAGGGGCATGGTGCCGGCTTCGCTGATCAAGCGGGTGTACGGTGACCAGGCCCTGGTCGAGTCCGTGAACCAGGTGATCGGGCAGGCTTTGGACCAGCACATCAATGAAAAGAAACTCCGGATCCTCGGCGAGCCTCTCTCCTCTGAGAACCAGCCGCAGATCGAGTGGGAGGACGGTAACGATTTTACCTTTGTCTTCGACCTGGGCCTCTCCCCGGAGGTGTCCGTGGAGGTGGAGAAGGGCGACACCGTCCCGAGCTATACCGTCACGGTCGCTGCCAAAGACAAGGCTCCGATGATCGAGAATCTCAAGAAATACTACGAGGAGAAGAAAGAAGAGAAGACCGATGAGGAGATCGACAAGGAGGTCACCGAACGACTCAAGGGCCAGTATAAGAACGAAGCCGAGTGGCGTCTGACCCGCGACATCCGCGATTACTTCATCAAGAAGGCGGACGTTCAGCTCCCGGAGGAGTTCCTGAAGCGCTGGCTGGTCCAGGCCAATGACGGCAAGGTCAGCAAGGAAGATGTCGAGAAGGATTTCCCCGGATTTGCCGAGGATTTCAAGTGGCAGCTGGTCCGTGGCACCCTGATGCAGAAGTGGGGTTTCAAGGTTGAGGACCAGGATCTGCAGGAGCAGGCCGAGGGCTTCGCCCGCTATCAGTATGCCATGTACGGCATCGGCAATGTGCCCGATGAGATGGTCAAGGAGATGGCCGTCAACATGCTGCATGACCAGAAGCAGGTCGAGCGCCTCGTCGAGCAGGTCGAGGACCGCAAGGTGCTGGACAAGATCAAGGAGACGATCACCCTGAAGCCGACCAAGATCAGCGCCGCCAAGTTCCGCGAACTGTAGCAGGTTTTTCCCGGACATTATCATTCTTCAATCCCGGACCGGTCCTGGTCCGGGTTTTTTTATCGCCGGGCCCGGATCAGACGGACCCGGTGGTGTTTTTGTTACGTGATGCGCGTTATTTGAAAATATTTGCTACATTTGTATTTGCTAACGAGTGCTAAAACCAAAAAACCGCATATTTATTAACCATTATAGTTTAACCAAATATCCAAAGCTTGATGAAATCTATTTTCACAGTGAGCCGCAGGGCGCTGATGGCGCTTGTGGCTGTCGTGGCTTTGCTCCTGTCGGGCGGAATGGCCTATGCGCAGTCCGTCTCGAAAGGTAAAGTCCTGGATTCCAATGGAGAGCCGATCGTCGGAGCATCGATTGTCGTCCCCGGAACCACCAACGGCGTGGTGACGGACATCGACGGCAATTTCGAGATCCGCGTGGCTCCCGGCACAACCCTCGAGGTCTCCTGCATCGGCTACACGACCCAGCAGGTCGCTGCCGCTGCCAACATGACCGTCACCCTCGCGGATGACGCGGAGATGCTCGAAGAGACCGTGGTCATCGGTTACGGTTCCGTCAAGATCCGCGACCTGACCGGTTCCGTGACGGCCGTCGGCGCGAAAGACCTGGAGATTCCGGTGTCCAACGTGGCCGAAGCTCTGCAGGGCAAAATGGCCGGCGTCGTGGTGTCCGTGGGCAGCCAGTCCCCGGGAGCAGCCCCGACCATCCGCGTCCGCGGTTCCAAGTCCATCTCCCGTTCGAACGACCCGCTCATCCTCGTGGATGGTTTCCCGGTGGATAACCTCACCAACGTACCTGCCGACCAGATCAAGAGCATCAACGTCCTGAAGGACGCCGCCTCCACGGCCATCTACGGTAGCCGCGGTGCCGCAGGCGTCATCATCGTGACGACCAAGAGTGCGCTTGAGGGCCAGACCAGCGTGTCCTACAACGGCTATGTCCAGGTCAAGGACTCCTCGACGGAGATCTACGACGTGCTCGAACCGCTGGACTACCTGAAGTTCACGCTCGGCTATGCCCGCGACTATAACGCGACCAACTACGATAACATGCTGAAGTACTTCGGCATCGGCGCCCAGTACGGCAACCACTACAGCCAGTATGCCGCCGCGAAGACCCACAACTGGCAGCGCGACCTGCTGAAGACCGCCATCTCCCACAGCCACAACCTGTCGGTGAGCACGGGCACCAAGCGTAACCGCACGCTGTTCAACCTCAGCTACATGTACGATGACGGTACGGTCATCAACTCCTTCTTCCGCCGGATCAACGCGTCGCTGAAGAGCTCGCAGAGCCTGACCGACAACCTCGACCTGGAGTTGAACCTCACCTACAACAACCACACTTCCCGCAACAACGGCCGCCAGGGCAACGCCTACCAGTACCGCTCCCTCGAACCGCTCGGACCCGAGCCTGACAACTACACCGGCTTCGGCAACGGTATGTCCTACGTGAGCACGGCCTATGACCCGATCGAGCTCACCTACAACACCGAGGATGCGAACATCAACCACAGTTTCCGCGGTATCGGCGCCATCAACTGGCGTCCCATCGAAGGCCTGACCCTGCGCACCGAACTCGGTCTGAACAAGGGCTTCAGCCGCAACGAAGGCTACAACAAGGGCTTCGGCAACGAGACCCGTTCCGCCAGCCTGACCCGCGGTGAGAGCAGCCGCCTGAACTGGACCACCACCGCCCAGTACCAGATCCCGTTCAAGAACCAGAACCACCGCGCCGACATCATGATCGGTAACGAAATGCGCACCACGAACGGTTCGAACATGTATTTCTACGGCTACGAGTATCCGGAGAACTTCGACCGCGCCCGCACCTTCGCGTTCATGAACCAGTACACCAAGGACTTTACCTTCACCACCCGCTACAATACGCCGGGCCGCGTAGTGTCCTTCTTCACCCGTGCCAACTACACGCTGATGGACAAGTACCTGCTGACCCTGACGTTCCGCGCCGACGGTTCCGCCAACATCTCCGGTTCCGACAACATCGACGCCAACCTGTGGCGTGAGACCTGGGCCCTCAGCGGCAACACCAACACCACCATCAGCACCAAGCGTACCGATACGGAGAACGACTACGGCCAGGCCTACTATCCGGGCAGCCAGATGCAGAACCCGAACCTGCGCTGGGAGGCGACTTCCACGGCCAACGTCGGTATCGACTTCGGCTTCCTCAAGGAGCGCATCTACGGTAGCATCGAAGGTTACTGGATGGTCACCGACGGCCTGCTCATGAGCACGCCGGTCAACGGCGCCGTGTTCCAGTACAACGCCAACCGCGTCGAGTACATCAGCCCGTCCGTGACCTCCACCAAGTACGGTTCCTGGGCCAACTCCGAGCACCGTCCGTCCGACGGCGAATACTACATCGAGGAAGGTTCCCCGATGGGTATGATCAAGGCCTACCAGTATGACGGCTGGTACACCACGGCCGACTTCGACTACGCGAACGGCGTGTACACCCTGAGGGAAGGCATCCCTGACTGGGGTGAGGATTCCTACTGGACCAGTTTCAACCTGCCGAAGGGCCAGGCCGCCTTCCCGGGCGCCCTCAAGCTCAAGGACCTCAACGGCGACGGCAAGATCACCACGGCCGATACCTACAACTTCGGCTGCATGGTTCCGCCGGCATCCGGCTCCTTCGCCCTGAGCGGCCGCTGGAAGGGTCTCGACTTCAACATGGCCTTCAATTACGTGCTCGGCGGCAACATCATGAATGTCCCGAAACTGACGAACCTCTACGGCTCCAAGGACAACCGCTTCGGTGCCAACCGCCTGGCCTTCGTGAAGGACTGCTACAGCCCCTACCGCTGGAAC